>NZ_VOBA01000001.1:1263579-1895368 GCF_008369165.1 Dietzia sp. ANT_WB102 | reverse complement strand
AGCTCGACGTCCCCGATGAGGACCTCGTTGAACGACGTGCCACCGGTCATCTGCTGGATCGGGCGAACGGTGATACCGGGGGCATCCATCGGGACGATGAACACCGTCAGGCCCTGGTGCTTGGGGACGTCCGCGTCGGTCCGACAGACGGCCACGCCGTAGTCGGCCACGCGGGCCCCGGAGGTCCAGACCTTGGACCCGTTGAGCACCCAGCGGCCGTCCTTCTGCACCGCGCGGGTACGCACGGCGGCCAGGTCGGAGCCGGCTTCGGTCTCGGAGAACAGCTGGCAGGCGATGACGTCGGTCCGGAGCATCGCCCGGACGTACTGCGCCCGCTGCTCCGGCGTCCCCCACTGCGCGATCGTCGGGGCGATGAGCTGCTGGGTCACCGGGAACATCTCGGTGCGCTGCGGGAGGTCGTAGTCGGCCTCCAGGCGCCGGAAGGCCAGGTCGTAGGCGATCGGCATCTCGCGGCCGCCGTACTCGGGCGCCCAGGTGACGGCGCCGAAGCCGGCGTCGAACTTGGCCTGCTCGTAGGCTCGGCGGCGGTCGGTCTCCTCGCGTTCCTGCTCGGCGGTCCAGTTCTCGAACACCACGACGGCGTCCGAGCCCTCGCCCCAGGGGCGGGACTGCCGGGGGCTAGCCACGGTGTCCAGCCACTGCCGCGCGGCGTCAACGAACTCGGGCAGTCCTTCCGGCTGGGCTGAGGCCCGGCCCGTGGTCTCACTCGTGGTCTGTGCGGTCATCGCCGGCCCCCTTCCAGGACGGTGCACGCGCTGATCCCGGGGGCGCCGTACACGTGGGTGAATCCGAGCCTCGGTTCGCCAGGGACCTGACGCTCACCTGCTTCGCCGCGCAGCTGCGTGACGATCTCGTACACCTGCCTCAGTCCGGACGCGCCGATCGGCTCCCCGTTGGCCAGGCACCCGCCGTCGGTGTTCACCGGCAGTCGCCCGCCGATCTCGGTCTCGCCGTTCGCGAGCATGTGTTCCTGCTCGCCGTCCTCACAGAACCCGCATTCGGCCAGGTGCATGATCTCCGCACCGGACTCGGTGTCCTGGAGCTGGGCGACGTCGATGTCGGACGGGGCCACTCCCGCGGCCTCGAACGCGCGGCGGGCCACCTCGGTGCTCACGCTGCTGGGCTCGCCCTCACCCAGGACCGCGGGGCTGAAGACCTCGAACGAGCCGAAGGGCCGGGTCCCGGTGGACACTGCGCGGACGGCCACCGCCCGTCCGCCCATGCAGGCGGCGACGGATTCGGAGGCCAGGAGGATCGCGGCGCCACCCTCTCCGGGGTTGCAGAACATGAACTGGGTGAGGGGATCGTTGACCATCGGTGAGGCCGCGATCTCCTCGAGGGTCTTGGGGTCGCGGCGCCAGGCGTTGGGGTTGATACTGCCGTTGCGGTAGGCCTTCTCCGCCACGCGGGCCAGCGTGGCCTCGGAGATGCCGTGGCGGGCCATGTACCGGGAGATCTTCATGGCGAAGAACTGGGTCGTGACCATGAGCCCGTGGGTGCCGTACCCCTCGGTCAGGCCCCACTCCTCGGCCCGCGGAGCGAACGCTCCACGGGGGTGCTTGTCGAAGCCCACGGCGAGGGCGACCTCCGCCGCACCGGACCGGATCGCGTTGATGGCCGACACCAGGGCGCTGCCGCCGGTGGCACAGCCGTTCTTGACGTTGGTGAACGGGATGCCGGTGAGCCCGAGGTCCGCGACGAGCGTGTCGGCCAGGCCCGAACCGTCGCTGCCTCCGAACGCGATCTGCACGTCCGACCACTCCAGGCCGGCGTCGGCCAGCGCGGTACGGATCGCGGTCACGGCCATCTGCCGGCCGGTAATCCCGTCCTGACGGCCGAATTTCGACAGTCCGGCACCGACGATGGACACGTCCGACATCAGTTCTCCTCGGTGGTGGTGGCGGCGACCGACGCGAAGCGCGGCACCGGGTGGGCCTCGACCAGTTCGACCTCGCGGCCAATGAGCTCTGCGGGTGAGGTTCCGTCGAGAAGTGCCTCGACCTTGACGCCCTCGGGCAGTTCGACATATCCGACGGCGAAGGGGACGAACCCCCCAGCCGGCGGGATGTACGGAGGCGACTTCGGGGGGAAACGCTGGATCGTGGCCGTCCACACCGTTCCCACGGTGGAGAGGTTGATCTCGGAGGTGTCCGAGCCGCCGCAGCGCTGACAGGTCACGGAGGCGGGAAACGCCACGGTCGCGCAGTCGTCACACCGACTCCCCCGCAACCGCGGGGCGTCGTTCTCGTTCTGGTCCATCGTGTGCACTCCTGTTGATCCGTTGACGTTTCCCGCTCCGTGATCGGTCAGATCAGCGGCCGACCCACTTGGGCTCGCGCTTCTCGAGGAACGCCTGGATACCCTCCTTGCCGTCCTCCGACTGCAGCGAGTTGCCGACGGCGAAGTGCTCCATGATCATGAGCGACTTGATGTCGGCGTCCAGGCCCTGGTTCACGGCCATCTTGGTCAGCTTCATCATGAACGGGCTCTTGTCGGTCAGGGTGCCGATGAACTCCTCGACGCACTCGTCGAGCTTGTCGGCGGGGGCCGAGTCGTTGATGAGGTCGAAGTCCTTGGCCTCCTGGCCCGAGAGCAGCTTGCCCGTGAGCATGAGCTCCTTGGTCTTGCGTAGCCCAATCATCCGCGGGAGGCGGTAGATGGGGCCGGCGCCACCGAAGAGAGCACGACGGATGTGGAAGTCGCCGATCTTGGCGTCGTCAGACGCGATGGCGAAGTCGCACGAGATCATGAGCTCGAAGCCACCGGCGGTGACGTAGCCCTCGAGGACGGCCACGGACGGCGTGTTCATCGAGTAGAGGCGGTCGCACACCTGGGCCGAGAGGACGCCGACGTCCATGGCGTTGGTGGTGCCGACGAAGTCGCCCAGCAGCTCGTCGAGGTCGAAGCCCGAGCAGAACTGGTTCTGCACGCCTCGGAGCACGAGCACCTTGAGCTCGGGATCCGCGTCGACCTCCTTGATGATCTCGTCCAGGCGGTGTAGCAGCTCCACCGTGACGGCGTTCTTCTTGTGGGGGCGGTTGAGCCACACCCGGGCGACGTCGCCGTCCTTCTCCAACAGCACGTGATCGGTCTGCACCATGATCATTCCTTCCAAGGTTCCTGAACTGGATTCAGTTCATGTCTACAGTGTGGTGTCGGTCTCGTCAACCTTTTGGTTGAACTTGGTTCGAATTGGTCTGAGCCGGGGCCGTTCCGGAGGTCAGACCCGCGCAGCGGACTGCTCGAGGGGATAGATTTTCAGGCTCTCGGAGCGGAAACTGATGACGACGGGCTCCCCCGCCTGCGCGCGGCGGAGCCAGTCCCCGTGCACCGCGGACGAGGCCCGGAGGCGGTACTGCTCCGCCCCGCACCCACCTGGACGTCGTAGTGACGGCCGCCGAACTCAGCGGAGAGCAGCGTCGCGTCTAGCACGATCTTGCGGGACGAGGCGTCCTCGTCCACGCGGTGGAGGGTGATGTCGTCGGGCCTTAGCCGTGCCGAGACTGCCTGGCTGCCTCCCGTGTCGCACCGCAGGGGCAGCTCCGTCCCGGCCGCGGTCGTCCGCTCCAACCCCGAGCGGTGGAGTTCCAGCCGATTGGACATACCGATGAAGTCGGCGAGGTCGACCTCGCGCTCTAGGTCCAGCCGGAACCGCACGGCCCGGGTCGTGGCGAGGAGCTCGTGGGCACCGAGGTGCCCGAGCACGGCGTGGTCCGAGGTGTCCGACACGTCCGCCACGCCCTAGACGCCGACCAGGTCCGCGATCGTACGGCGGGCCTCCCGACCGCCGCCGAAGGCGCCCTCGTCGCCGAGGACGCGCCGCAGATAGAAGTGCGCGGAGTGCTCCCAGGTGAAGCCGATACCGCCGTGGAGCTGGATCGCCTCGTAGGCGCTGCGGGTGGCCGCGTCGGCACAGACGGCGGCCGCAACGGCCACAGCAATCTCGACATCCGCGGCATCGTCCTCGTCGAGCACCGCCAGCGCGTACATCGCAGCCGCCAGGGCGCGCTCGCGGTCGACGAGCATGTCGGCCAGTCGGTGTTTGATCGCCTGGAACGACCCGATCGACCGACCGAACTGCTGGCGCTGCTGCACGTACTCCACCGTGGTGTCGACCAGGTGGGACGCGATGCCGGCGTGTTCCGCGGCGATTGCCGCGGTCTGGATCCGGCCCAGTTCGGCCACCACTCTTCCGAAACGGTCAGGACCCACGATGACCCGGGCGGGCGCGCCGACCAGATGCAGGTCGGCGCGACGGCGGGTGAGGTCCATGACCTCCCGCGGCTCGCGGCGGGAACAGTCCAGATCGACCACCGCGAGCACAGGGTGCCCGTCGGATTCGCCGACGACGACGAGGTGATCGGCCGCGGCACCCCAGAGCACCGCCTCGGCGAGCCCGTCGGCGGCCGTCTGCCCGTCCGCGGTCTCGAGCGGGACGGTCCGGTCCAGGGCCACGGCGAGGATCGACTCCCCTTGCATCACTCGGGCCAGCAACTCCCCGACGGCCCCGGGATCGTCGGCGCGGACCAGCGCCTGGCAACCCACCACCGCACTGGCGATGATCGGCTCGGGGAGCAGCGCGGCTCCGGCCTCCTGCAGGACGACCCCCAGGTCACCGAGACCGAAACCGTGCCCGCCCTGCTCTTCGGGCACCGCGAGCGCCGCGATCTGGAGTTCGGAGTTGAGGGTGGCCCACCTGGGCTCGGAGAATCCGGGCTCGGACCCGGTCGAGGCGCGCACCGCCTCGTGGGAGGCGTGTCGGGCAATGAACTGCGCGACAACGGACCGTAGTTCTTCGCGTTCATCCGAGGGGAGGATGATCGACGGATCGGCCTCCGGCTGGACAGTCCGAAAGTGCTGTGTCACGAGATGCCTCCACTTGCGCTGGCAATTGAGCCGAGTTCAGTTCATCCCATAACAGCACAGTGAGACAGATCACGCAACCTTCTTGAATAGCGCGCGGGGCCGAACTAAGTTCGATTCATGTCGCCGTCTGATTCCACACTCGTCACCTACTACGCGCGGATCGACGCGGGAGATCTCGACGCCGGACTCGAACTCCTGGCCCCCGAGGTCTCGTTCGCCATCATCCTCCCCGGAACCGCGGTCCGTGGCCAGAACCGCCACGGGGTTCGTGAGTACCTGGAGGGGCGCGGCACTGTCGACCGCCGTCACGTCCCCACCCACGCCACGCGGGAGGGCGAACTCGAGTTCGTCTACGGCGCCGTCGTGGAGGACGGGGTCACCATCACCGGCCACTTCCTCGCCTCGGCGAGGATCGGCGACGACGGGCTCATCACCGGCTACCAGGTCGCGTTCGACCCCGAGCTCGGACTGGCGTCACCCACCC
Organism: Dietzia sp. ANT_WB102; assembly: GCF_008369165.1. Taxonomy (NCBI): domain Bacteria; kingdom Bacillati; phylum Actinomycetota; class Actinomycetes; order Mycobacteriales; family Dietziaceae; genus Dietzia; species Dietzia sp. ANT_WB102. The sequence continues at coordinate 1,889,997 of NZ_VOBA01000001.1, read as the reverse complement.
TCGAGTCCTCCACCCGGCCCTGACGAACGGAGCACCCCACATGTCCGCCGAGTTACACGGCGACCGCGCGGGCCTCGAGGTCTACCTCGAGCAGCGCGAGAAGAGCGTCCTGAACAATCACGTCCTCAGCGGCGCCCGGGCCGGGACACCGAACTGTGTCTCGGTGAGTCCCGACGCGACGGCGAGTTCGAGGCGAGCTTCAACGCGAGTGCCCAACTCACCGCGGAGAACAAGGTCCGCCGGTTACTGATCTGCCGCACCCCACGGGTCCGGTTCACCGACTGACCCCGCCCGGCGCGATCGCCGATACCGCTGACATCGACGAGAAACCCCCGCAGCCCGGCTGCGGGGGTTTCTCGTCGATGCGGTGGGACGCGTCAGCCCAGGATCTTCCAGTCCTCGAGGCCCTCGTACAGAGGCTTCGAGGCAGCCAGCGCGGCCACGCGCTCGCGCAGGGCGGTGACGTCCGCGCTCGTGCCGGCGGCCAGGGCGGTGCCGATGATGTCGGCGACCTCGCGGAAGTCTTCGGCCTCGAATCCACGCGTGGCCAGAGCAGGGGTGCCGATCCGCAGTCCGGAGGTCACCATCGGCGGACGCGGGTCGAATGGGACCGCATTGCGGTTCACGGTGATTCCGACCTCGTGGAGCAGATCCTCGGCCTGCTGACCATCGAGCTCGGAGTCACGCAGGTCGACCAGGACGAGGTGCACCTCAGTGCCGCCGGTGAGGACGGAGACGCCCGCGTCCTTGCAGTCCTGCGCGGTGAGCCGCTCGGCGAGGATCTTCGCACCTTCGAGGGTGCGCTGCTGGCGCTCGCGGAACTGCTCGGTCCCGGCGATCTTCATCGCGGTGGCCTTGGCGGCAATCGCGTGCATGAGCGGACCGCCCTGCTGGCCCGGGAACACCGACGAGTTGAGCTTCTTGAACAGCTCGAGGTCGTTGGTGAGGATCATGCCGGAACGCGGCCCGCCGAGCGTCTTGTGCACGGTCGTGGACACGACATCGGCGTGCGGCACGGGGCTCGGGTGCAGTCCGGCGGCGACCAGGCCGGCGAAGTGGGCCATATCCACCCACAGCTTCGCGCCCACCTCGTCGGCGATCTCCCGGAACTTCGCAAAATCCAGGGTGCGGGGGTAGGCCGACCAGCCGGCGATGATGACGTCCGGCTTCTCCGCCAACGCCATCTCGCGGACGGTGTCCATGTTGACCTGCATGGTCTCCGGGTCCACCTCGTAGGCGGCGACCTCGTACAACTGCCCCGAGAAGTTGAGCTTCATGCCATGGGTGAGGTGACCACCGTGGGCCAGCGACAGGCCCATGATCTTGGAGCCGGGCTTCGCAAGCGCCATGAGAACAGCGGCGTTGGCCTGGGCTCCGGCGTGGGGCTGGACGTTGGCGTACTTGGCGCCGAACACCTCCTTCGCGCGGTCGCGAGCGAGGTTCTCGACCACGTCGACGTGCTCGCACCCACCGTAGTAGCGCCGGCCCGGGTAACCCTCGGCGTACTTGTTGGTGAGGACGGAGCCCTGCGCCTGGAGGACCGAGCGCGGCACGAAGTTCTCCGACGCGATCATCTCGAGCGTGTCTCGCTGCCGCGCGAGCTCTCCGGCCATCGCCTCGGCGACCTCGGGATCCAGCTCGGACAGAGAGGCGGTGAACACGTCGGTGTTCGGGTCGGTCATCGTTGCTCCTCGCGCGTGGGCTTCTCACTTCGAACGAATCGTGTCGGGCCACGGCTCGTCTTGTCGCCCGCCAGTCTAGTGCCCCGCCACCCTGGCACCCCCGACCCCGTGCCCACCTGCCACAATTAGTCGTTGTGAGCAGACATGCTGGCGACTACACGCCGTACGTCGAGTTCGACCGCCGCAGTTGGCGGCGACTGCGGCGTGCGATGCCCATGGTGCTCACCGAACAGGACCTCGAGGGCCTCCGGGGCCTGGGCGAGCACCTCGATCTGGACGAGATCGCCGAGATCTACCTGCCGCTGAGTCGGCTCATCCACCTGCAGGTCACGGCCCGGCAGCGGCTGTTCCAGTCGACCAACATCTTCCTCGGCGAAAAGGTGGACGCGCCCATGCCGTTCGTCATCGGCGTGGCCGGTTCGGTCGCGGTCGGCAAGTCCACCTCCGCGCGTGTGCTGCGCGCGCTGCTCACCCGCTGGGAATCCCACCCCCGTGTGGACCTCATCACCACCGACGGTTTCCTCCACCCCAACCGGGAGCTCCAGCGCCGCGGGCTGATGCACCGCAAGGGGTACCCGGAGTCGTACGACCGGCGTGCGCTGCTGCGGTTCGTCACCGAAGTCAAGTCCGGCGCACCAGTGGTCTGGGCGCCGGTCTACTCGCACACCAAGTACGACATCGTGCCCGATGAGTTCATCGAGGTCCGGCGTCCGGACATCCTCATCGTCGAGGGCCTCAATGTTCTCCAGACCGGCCCCCGCCTGATGGTTTCGGACCTGTTCGACTTCTCGCTCTACGTCGACGCGCGGATCGAGGACATCGAGCAGTGGTACATCGAGCGCTTCCTCGAGTTGCGGAGCACGTCGTTCTCCAATCCCAACTCACACTTTGCGCACTACGCCGACCTGTCCGACCAGGCGGCCCGCCTGGCGGCCCGGGAGATCTGGACCTCGATCAACCGGCCGAACTTGGTGGAGAACATCCTGCCCACCCGGCCGCGCGCGACACTGGTGCTGCGCAAGAACTCCGACCACTCCATCCAGCGGCTGCGCCTGCGGAAGATCTGAGTCCCCGGGGCGAAGCGACCCCAGATATACAACGGAGCCGCAGCCCTCGCGAGGCGGAGGGCTGCGGCTCGTGTTCACCACCAGGGTCCAGTAGTTGTCCTTTTACCAGGAGCGTTCCGGCCAGAGGAACTCGAGCCGGACACGGGAGATCTGCCACTTCCCGTCGACCTTTCGATACTCCTCCTGATAAATCCCCAGGCAGAACAGCGGGTTCTCGTGCCCGCCCGGGTAGCTCAACGCGCCCTGTCGAGTGAGGTATTCGATCAGGTACCAGCGACCGTTGGCCGTATCCGCTACCGTCAGCTCGATCCACGAATTGGTGACCGCATGGATCGCGTTGTAGGGCGCGCCGACCTGCTCGGCCACGGCGGCGTAGTTCGCACGAATCGTCTCCCTGCCCACCCAGTCGCCGCCGTACTGCTCGTCGAACTCACAGACTGCGTCCTAGGTGAAGATCGAGCCGAGCTTCTCGATGTCCTGGCTGTCGAAGTAGGCCGAGTATGCGGGCCTCAGGCCCTTGATCTCCTCGATCGCCAGCAGCCGGTCGATACCGTCCTGTCTCGACGTGTCAGACGCCCACGGCGATCAGGCTCCCTTCCGAACGCCGGTTGTCACGACGTCCGCCTGCGCTACGACCGACTCGGGGATGGTCATCGACGGGTCGACCGAGATCGACTTGGGGATCAGGTAGCCCTCGAGGCCGGCGACACCATGCTCGCGGCCGATGCCGGATTCCTTGAAACCGCCGAATGGCGAGTTGAAGTCCGCCGAGAACGAGTTGACTGAGAACGTCCCGGTGCGGATCCTGCGAGCGATCGCGAAGCCTCGCTCGACGTCGGTGGTGTACACCGACCCTGCGAGTCCGTAGCGGCTGTCGTTCGCGATGCGGACCGCATCGTCCTCGTCCTTGTACGAGATGACGGCGACCACAGGACCGAACACCTCCTCCTGCGCGATCTCCATGTCGGGAGTGACTCCGGTCAGCAGGGTTGGTTCGACGAACCACCCGTTCTCGAGACCCTCCGGGACCCCGCCACCGAACGCCACTGTGGCGCCTTGCTCGACCGCACGGCGAATCATCCCGAGAACCCTCTCCCGATGGGCCTCGGTGATGAGCGGCCCCATATCAACATCCGGGTCGTGGGGGTCCCCGACCCTGATGTCCGCCATCGCGGCGACCAGGCGGTGGACCAGCTCGTCGTGCCGGGCCTCGGACACCAGAAACCGGCTCTGGCACACGCAGCTCTGCCCGCTCGAGGGGATCACACTAACGCCCAGAAGGGTGGGGACGGTGGCATCGAAGTCGGCGTCGTCGAGGACGATCGCCGCGGACTTCCCTCCGAGCTCGAGGACGACCGGGCGGACGAGAGCCCCGCATTCGCGCCCGATGCGCGATCCGACCGTCGTAGACCCGGTGAAACTCACCATGTCTACGTCTGGGTGCGAGACAAGGTACGCCGACTCTTCGGGACCGGCGGCAACGATGTTGATGACGCCGGGAGGGAACCCGACCTCGTGGACAAGTTGGCCGAGCGCGAACACTGCGAGCGGATCCGGCTCGGGGACCTTCACCACGACCGTGCATCCCGCGATGATGGCGGGCGCCACCTTCTGCGAGGTCCCCGGCATGGTGAAGTTGTAGGCGACCATGGTCGCGACGACACCCACCGGCTCCTTCACGACGAGCGCCTGGGTCTGGTAGGGCATGATCATGCCACCGGCGGATCCTCCGGCCAGCGGCCCAAGATCTGCGGTCCGGACCTCCTGGAAGGGGTAGGTGCGCCCCACCTCAGCGTTGTAATTCCAATGCAAGGTCGGCGCGACGGCCTGGTACACATCCGCCAGCATCCGGGTGCACCCCAACTCGTCCACGAGAAGTTCGGCCATCTCGTCCTTGACCTCGTAAAGCCTCGTGGCCAGCGCCTCGCATAGAGCCGCGCGCTCGGCCACTGGCCGGGTCGACCAGTCTGTCTCGTAGAAGGCATGCCGCGCCGCTTCGACCGCGGCATCGATGTCCGCCCGCGTCGCGCGGGGCACCTCCCCGATCGGGTCGCCTGTGGACGGGGACACGACGGTGAACTTCTCGGTCGAGTCGGTTGCCCGCCACTGACCGTCGATGTAGAACTCGCTGTAGCTCCTGGGGAGCATCGATCCTCCTGGTTACCTGTGGGTCGAGGGGTGCGGCGGTATCCGGCGCCGCGGATGGTCCGGGGCGGATGGCTAGAGGTCTAACACCAGCCGGGGACAGGATGCGCGAGAGACGCAGATCATCATGGTTTCCTGGGCTTCCTGCTCTTCCGGGGACAGCACGACGTCGCGGTGCTCGGCGGTGCCCTCGAGGATCGGCGTCTCGCAGGATCCGCAGGTCCCCTCGGTGCACGAGGTCGGCACGTACACGCCGGCCTCGGTGACCACTTCAAGGATCGTCTGGTCCTTGTTGACGTGAACCGTGGTGCCGGTCTCCCGGAGCTCTACGTCGAATCCGGTGTCCTCGGACGTGTCGATCTCGACGGCAGAGAACCTCTCGACATTAAGGGCTCCCGGGGGCCACGACGCGCACCACTCCTCGACTGCCGCAAGCAGGGGTTCCGGTCCGCAGCTGTAAACCAGGGTCCCCTCTTCTGGCGTTCCGAGTAGGTCCTCGAGATCGATCAGCCCGTGGGTGTCCTGCGGCCAGATCACGACCCGCTCCCCCAGCTCACGTAGCTCATCGACATACCCCATCGTCGCTTCGCTCCGACCTCCGTACACGAATTGCCACTCGGCTCCGGCGGCCTCGGCCGCCCGCATCATCGGAATCAGCGGGGTCACCCCGATCCCGCCCGCGATGAACAGGTAGCGGGAGGACGCGTGGAGCGGGAAGTGATTGCGGGGGCCGGACAGCTCGACGGATACCCCCGAGTGGAGCTGCTCGTGGATTCGACGAGATCCTCCCCTCCCCTCCGCTTCGAGCAAGATCGCCACACGGAGCGTCTTTCGGTCGGCGGGGTCCCCGCACAGGGAGTATTGCCGGATCGTGTCGTCGTCGAGGACGATGTCGATATGAGCGCCGGGCTCCCACCGTGGGAGATCGCTGCCGTCGGCTGCCGCGAGGACGAGCTCGACGACGCCGTCCGCCACGTCGCGACGACTCGTCACGATCGCGTCGGTCGACAGTTCACCGGAGCCACCGCCTCCGAGATGGACGATGTCGGCCCGCATGGGGTCTTGGAGCATGGTCATCGGTCTTCTTCAGGATTCCCGCACGATGGAGATCGCGGACTCGGGGCACGCCCTGACCAGCCGTCGGGCGGTCTCGGGTGACATCTCGGGCGCGTCCTCCCGGACGACTCCGCGGCCGCGCTCGTCCTCGGCGATGTAGTCGGGCTCCAGCGTGTAGCAACGGGCGTGGCCCACGCAGAACTCGTGGTCGATCTTGACCTTCATGGTGTGTCCTCTCGGGTATGAGTAACCGGGCTCAGGCGGTGGTCGCGACGGGGGTGATCTCGTCGACGGTGACCTCGAACTCGGTGAGGCCACGGGTCGGCATGGAGTGGGTGTGGATCTCCTGGTCCGGAACGAGGCTCACGCCCGGCATCCGGGTGAGGACGGCCGTGAAGGCGACCCGGAGGAAGATCCGAGCCAGGTTCGACCCGAGGCAACGGTGGATGCCGGCGCCGAAAGAGACATGGCGCTTGTTCTCGCGACGCACGTTCCAGCTGTCGCCGTCGGGGAACACTGATTCGTCGCGGTTGGCCGAGCCTGGGAGGTTCCAGACTTTGTCTCCGGGCTTGAGATCGTAGCCGTTGAGGGTCGTCTCCTTGGTTACCGTCCGCTGAGTGAGCGTCACATTGACGAACAGCCGTAGCGCTTCCTCGATGGCCTCGTCGAGCAGAGACATGTCGTCCTGCAACTCCTTGAGGTCCTCCGGATGGGTGGCCATGTGATGGATAGTGCCGCTCAGGACGGTGCCCGTGGATTCGAGCCCGCCAAGCGTCAACGCGATCATGATCTTGATGAGGTCCCCGTCGTCCGGGACCTCACCACCGGGTCGGCAGTTCGCCAGCACCGTCACGATGTCGTCCTCACCTCGCGGGTTCTCCCGACGTTCCCGGAGGATTTCGAGCAGCGCGGCACTTAGCTCGCCGAAGGCCTCAACCGCGCGCTCCGGGACGATCAGCGCGTCCTGTGCCCACGCCGAGAACTGGAGAATCCGGTCACTATCCGCGGGCACGCCGAGGATCACGGCGAAGATCGCGCGAGCCTGCAGTGGGCGGACGAACTCGTCCATGACGTTGAACCTGGTGCGACCCTCGAGCCCTTCGAGCAAATCATTTGCGATGCTCTCGATCAGCTCCGCGTGCGCCTCCATCTTCTTGAGCGTCATCAACGGCTCGAGAATCTTGCGCCACTCACTGTGGACCGGCGGGTCGGTATCGAGTGGGATAAAGGTCGGGTCGTCATTCGGGTCGTCGTAGCGGCGGTCGGCCAGATGGGAGGCGGCACGACCAGACTGGAACGTCCTCCAGTCGCGGTGGATCTTCCACAGGTCGTTGTACCGCGTGACCAGGGGGACGGTGGTGTTGCCCTGCTTGTGGAAGGCGAGGTCGTGCTCCTCGCGAAGATGCTTGAGGATCTCCAGGTTCTTGTCGTTGTACTCGTCGGACCACATGTCGACGAAGGGGCACTTCGGCTGGTTGGCGTCGACGGTCTTCGGATCGGGCAGTTCCTTACCCATGAGGGGTGGCTCCTAGCAGATGTGTGGGAAGAGGGATGAAGTCAACGGGGCCGACTGGCGATCAGGACTTGAGCCCCTCGGGCAGCAATTCCGACTCGTCGGCTTCCCGAAGGGTCCCGCCGAGCGCGCGGAACAGGATGATCGAGTCGTAGTACTCGACGAAGCGGGAGACCTTGCCATCGCGACAGACGAACCGCGAGATGTACTCGTTCGCGTACCTCACACCGCTGCGGAGCGTCATATCGCTCTTGTAGGTGGCGATGACGGTGTCGGGGTCCGACGCGAGCGTGTCCAGCTGCAGATCGTGCAGGTTCTCGGACCCATCGATCATGTGGTCACGGGCCTGGGCGAGGACCTCCATGTAGGCGTCGCGCCCCACGGTCTCACGGCCGAAGCTAGGCGGGCGAAACGGGAGCTCGAAGACCACGTCCTCGGTGGAGAGTTCCCGCATCGTCTCGATGTCCCAGGAGTTGAGAGCGTCCGTGTAGGCACGCACCAACTCCACGTTCTTTCGGCGCTGATCGTCTGACATTTCGTGCTCCTCCAGTCGTTCGAGCTGAATTCACTTAGGTTTGACTGTAACCACTGTCACAGTGTGATGCAAGGCATATCGAGGAAATACTTGGAAATCATTGTTTGTTCGCGTGGCGAACAAGTTCCCTGTTCAAGAGGCATTCCACTGGCCGCCTGGAACGCCCTGGATGGGCGTGGCACCTCGATGACAAAACACCGAACAAGTCGGATGGTCAGACCGGCCCCACCCTCCGGCCCGGTGCGCAGACTCATAATGAATACAACCGAACCCGAGGAAGCATCCCCGGGCTCGTCTGCCGCGTCGGCGAATGCGGGGCCCTACCCAGCCGGACTCCCCTCCCCCTCCTCCACCAATTGGACCCGGGACACCTCGTACACGTCGATGTGCTGTACGAAGCCGGTGTTGTCGCCGTTGGCGGCCGCCCATCCCTCGCTCTCTGGAGCCTTCTGCAGCGCCTCCTCCGACTCGAACGCCATGATTGAGAACGCGTCCGGCTTAGGGGCCCCCTCCGGGAGCCCCCAGTTCATCATCGGATTGTTATTAAGGAAGGTGTGCCACCAGGCCACACCCGGGATGGACTTGCCAATGTCGGCATGCTTGCTCAAATAGTGGTCGCGGAACTCCTCGGGGGAGGTACCTGCCCAACGGTAGAGCGCAAAGAGATACGTTGGCTGATTCTCCACTGAAGCCATCAGAGAGTCCTTTCGGTTCGGCACCAAGGGCGACTTTCCTGCCGCTGGCCGGGAATGAGATCGGGGCGCGATACCGGCACCGCGCTAAGCGGTGAAGCGCACCGGAAGTGCGGCGGGCCCATAGAAGTTGAAGCTCTTCTTGGCTGCCGGATCCGGATCCACCAGCTCGACGCCGGAAAACCGGGTGACGATCCTCTCCAGCACCATCCGCAACTCCAATCGGGTCAACGATGTGCCTGGGCAGACGTGCGGACCACCACCGAACGCAACGTGGCTAGCCGCGAGCTGCTTTCGGTCGATGTCCATTCGGTCGGGGTCGTCGAACACCTTGGGGTCACGGTTCGACGCGCCCATACCCACCCAGAGCATGTCGCCAGCCTTAAGCTGCTGCCCGCCGAGCTCGATGTCCTCGGTGACCGCTCGGAACGAACCCTGCACCGGGGAGAACATGCGCAGCATCTCCTCCATGAACTGCGGAATCAGATCGGTGTCCGTCTTCAGTTCGGCCCACATCTCGGGATTCTTGCCGAGATACTCGATCATCTTGGACAGCGCGGTGGCGGAAGTCTCACTTCCGCCGACCATGGTCAACTGGAGGATCTGGAACAAGTCGTCCCGGCTGAGCGGGGTGTCGCTGGCGGCATTGAGCTTCACGATCCTCGAGATGAGGTCTTCGGTCGGGTTCGCCTCCCTATCGTCGATCTGCTTGTTGCAGTAGGCGTCGAATTCGTACCTGGTGTCGACGAGCGCCTCGATCTGCTCCGCGGTCTGGTCGGGATTACCGACCATCGAGTTGAATCCCTCGGCCCAATCGAGCATCTGCGGGACCATGTCCCGTGGAAAACCGAGAATGTCTGCGATGACGGTCATCGTGTACTTGTTAGCGAAGCCGTCGACGAACTCCACCTCCTCGTCGGAGGTGATCCCACCGACAAAGATGTCGGCTGTCTCCTCAATGCGCGGCGCCCAAGATTTGAGCGCGTTCGGTGTGAGCGCGCCCATGATCAGTCGACGATGGCGGCCGTGCTCCGGCGGGTCGGCGAAGAGCAGGACCTTCCGGTCGCTCGTCCCATAGTCTTCGCCAAGTTCCTCTTTGGCCCCGGGACGCTGGGCTGCCATGTCAATCATGCGCTGCCACTCGTCGGAAACTTGCTCACCGAGCATCTTCTTGGTCGAGAACACCGTGGCGTCCTTGAACACCTTTTGCGCATGCTCGTGGTCGGCCACCACCCAGAAGCCCAACGCATCACTGCGGGAGACGGGGCACTTCGACTGCACCTCCTCGAAAGCGGTATGAGGGCACTTGAGCTGCTCCGCGTCCAGGCCGAAGAACTTCTCGTAGTCGTAGCTGGCCGTCACTTGACACCTCCGAAGTGGGTGAAGCCGCTCACGAAGTCGAACTTCCGGACGCTTCCGAAGCCCTCGAGGAGCCCGTGCAATTCGTCGTTCATCGGTCCGTAGATCCGGAGATCGAGCACCTCAACGGACGCCATGAGTCGTCCAACCTTGTCCTGGTCCATCTCCTTGAGGTGCCTGAGCATCGCCACGGCGTCCGCGTAGTGCTCATGAGCGAAGAGAATCCTGGCCTCTTCGTCGACGTAGAAATTGTGCCCACGGATGTGCTCTCCCTCTGTCGAGGAACTGGAGCTCACATCGCCGACGATCGACCTGAGCTCGTCAATCGTTACGTCGTCGTTGATCTTCATCTCCGAGGTGGCCCGCACCTCGTTGCTACTGCCCGCCATTCCAGCATCCCTTCGACTGAATTGAACTCACTTCTTTTACCGTATGTGAGTGACACCACATTGTCAACGGTTGGTCGCCACGCTAAGCCGTCCCCGCCAGCATCCGACACAAGCCGAACGGAGACGTAATGTGCCCCGCCACGAGACCGCACTGACCACCAACGACCGGATCGAGACCCTGTCCTTGACCTCACGTTATGCCCACGCGCTCGACCGGCGGACCCGGGATCGACTCGAGTCGGCGTTCCTGCCCGACGCGATCATGGAATTCGTCGGCATCCCGGCCACGACCGGGCCGACGGAGATCGTCGGAGTGTGCGCCGGGGCTCTCGCCCCCCTGGAGTCCAGCCAACACCTGGCGAGTTCGCCTCTACTGGAAGTGACTGAAGACGGAGTGACGGTGTCGAGCCACTTTCACGCCCCGCACGTCCGCAACGAGGCTCCGGGACTGTTCACGGTCGCCTGAACCTACGACGATCGGATTAAGCGGCGCCCCGAGCGCTGGCAGAGCACACTCCGGCGCCAGTCAGTCAACTGCCAGGCCAGCGATCCCCGGGTCCTGGGCTGACTGCTTCGCCTGTCGAGCAGAGGTGGCTTCGGTCTCGCCGGAGCGGCTCCGCTACGCCACAACTCCGCATCGGCTCGCGCCACGTGTGCGATTTAGACGAGGCATGTCGGCTGCTGCGCGCGACAGCAGCCAGTCCCTGCCCTACTCCCAGACCTCGATCATGCCGACGCCGACGAAATCCACGCCAGGCGACATCGCGGTGACCCCGCAGGAGTCCGATCGAGACTCGTCACCAATCCGGCCCGACACCGAGGACTTGCCGCGGTCACACTCTGCTCGCGGCGGATTCGCCCTCCGTGCCCGACAACACTGCCCGCAACTAGAAGGCAAGGAGCATCCCGCGCGCGCCTTCCGAGTGGAGATTGCGAGCCATACCCTTCCCGATCGCCCGGCGAGGCATGTGCTCACCCGAGGGCCACCACACATTTGCCGATTGTCCGCCCCGACAGCATGTCCACGACCGCTTGCGGGGCTGACTCCAGCCCCTCGTACCGCGCGAGATCCAGCGTCAACCGGCCAGACCCCCACAGATCCGCCAGATGCGCCCGCGCCTCCGGGAGTCGATCCGCGAACGTGCCCGCCAGAAAGCCACGCAAGTTCAGGTCCTTGGTTGTCGCAGCGAAGAGGTTTTCCGGCGCACTCGGGGGCTGCCCGTCGTACCCGGCGATCGCGCCACACAGAGCCACCCGGCCGTACGGGCGAAGTTGGTCGAGCGCGGCCCGCAGATGTTCCCCACCCACGCTGTCGAAATACACATCGATACCGTCAGGAGCGAACTCGGCCAGTGGCCCATCCAGGCCATCACGCCAGTTGAATGCGGCATCCAGCCCGAGCGTATCCGTGAGATAGGCGACCTTCTCCGCACTACCAGCACTCCCGATCACCCGACACCCGTGCGCCTTGGCCAACTGCGCCGCCACACTGCCCACCGCGCCAGCGGCGGCGGAGACCCATACCACGTCCTCCGGCTTGAGCGAGGCCACCTCGAACAGCCCGGCCCACGCCGTGAGGCCAGTCATTCCAAGCAGCCCCACCTGGAGTTCTGGCGGACCCAACTCGCTGTCCAATTTGGCCAGCGACCCTGCCACGCCCAGCGCCTGGTTTCCCGGGTCGACCAGCGCGTAGTCGCGATACCCGAGATCGTGGTGGACGAGATCCCCGGGCGCAAAGCCTTCCACGTCTGACTCGACCACCTCGCCCACCACCATTCCCGCCAGCGCCTCCCCCACCTTGAGCGCCGGCAGGTAGCCGGGAGGCGAGATGGGATCAAGACGCAGACGCGTGGCGGCATCCACCGACAGGAGAAGATTCCGGATCAGGACACGCCCAGGCGCCATGACGGGCATCTCGGCGGGCACCACTTCCAGGTCGCCCACCGCGAGTGCGCCGTCGGGATGCCGCACCAGCCGGACCTCGCGATTGACCCGCCCTCTCGAGTCGAATGCCTTGCCGTGCAGTGCCGTATCAGTCATCAATGACCCGCCTTCCGGTGTGTGGGATGCCCCCAATGAACGCCCTGTGTGGGACAGCTCACACAACCCTAAATGAACTGACTTCACTTTGATAGCAATTTGGCGAGAATCGCTGGACCAACCTGAAATCCAATGCCACAGCACACGTTGGCGAGATGCCCCGGACGCCCAACCGGCACACGCGACCCCGGGCAGTCGCACGAATATGCCGAGAGCAGGTGGACGACGTCGTCGTTGACCCCGGAAAGTACCCTCCCTATCGTCACACCATGCGTGGGCACGATGACCAACCGGATCTCGTCCCCCGCGGCGCAGACGCAGTCCGCCGTTGCCGACCACGAGCTCGGTACCGATCAGCAGCTGGGAGCCGACATGGTCGGATGTGCTCGCTGCAAGTTGCGCCCGCGCGCTCGAACCGCTACGGGCGAGCCATCACCTGGTGGGTTCGCCCCTAACTGGAGTCCGGCAACCACGCAGTAACAATCTCCACCAATCTTTTTCACGCGACAGACCCACTACCCGTGGGTACCCGCCTAATCACCACACTTACCGAGTCGGCGGCGCCCCCGTCTCACCCACCGGGACGCCGCGCCGCCGCAGTTCGGCCTCGGCCCGGTCGAGCCCACCGTGTTCCAGTGCGGCCAGCGAGCTGCGATCGGACCACACCAGGCGACCGTGCCGACGAACCTCTACCTCCAGCTCACCGGCCAGGTGCTCGATCGCCCCGGCTGTGTTGCGCTTCTGCGAAGGCAGCGGCACGGGCAGCACGTGCGCTCGGTCGAGGGGCGAGCGTCCGTTGATGCGGACCTGCCAGCCGTAGCCGCGGCCCTCGAGCTGCCATCGCTCGTCGGTCACCTCAGCGCGGACCGGCGAGACGACCGGGTTGCCCAACCGGATGACCTTGCCGCCGGGAAGCCGCACGACGACCGCAGTCACTTCGGTGCGCAACGGTCCGGAGTGGATCTGCCCGCCAGCGAACGCCACGCACGTGTTCGGCTCGGAGAACGCCTGCGCCTGCCCCCACCACCACGAGTCGGGGAAGCCCTCGGCGCCCCAGTTCTTCTCGCCGTACACCTCGGCGCCGTCGAACTCCCAGCGCTCGCCGTCGAGTTCCGCCCAGCCGGTGGCGCGACCGCCGAGTAGCCAGGGGTGCCAGTACTGATTGAGCGCGGGTACCGCCTGAAAGATGCTCGAGCCGCCGACGGCGGGGTGCGGCCACTGCACCTGGTCGGTGATGTCCACGTGCAGGCGAGCGCCCTCCCCCATGTCCACGCGGACCCCGTCGGGCCGGTACTCGAACAGGTCGCCGGAGCGGGCGCCGATCCGGTCCGGATCGGCCCAACCCTGCGGCGCGGCCATGAGGCGCAGCGTGGAGGACGACGACGAGGTCTCCCCGTCGCTGGCCCGGCGCGATCCACCGGCCTCCATCGGGATGGACACCTCGTCGGAGGCGAGTCCGAGCGTCGCCCAGTGCCCGCCCGGACCCCGGTTGACGCCGACGAGGGCGATCACGACGCGCCCGCGCTCGCGGTCGGTGACCCGAAGGAAGTACCCCTCCATGGCCACGTCGTGCGCCCGGAGCGGATCGCCGAAGGGCAGGTCTGCGCCGGTGGCACGGTATCGCCGGAGAAGTCCCATGCGCGTCAGCGTCCCACAATCGCCCCGCGGCGAGGGCATGAATGCCACGACCGACTGGTCAGGCCGGGCAGTGTCAGTCGGCGTCCACGGGCCGGACGTCGGTGGCCCGATCCAGCTTCCGCACCAGACTTGGCGCCAGATCGGAGAGCGTGTATTCGTCGAGCAGGCGGCGCACCTCGTCGTCGTCGACCCCGGCGAGGACCCGCCCGATGGTGACGCCGTGTGTCGGCTCGGTGACCACTCGGATCACGTCCCCTGCCTCGACGGGTCCCGGGGCGAGTACCCGCGCGTACGCGCCCGGTCGTCCGCCCTCGGTAAAGCGCCGCACCCAGCGCGGTTTGCCCACGCGGTGGGCGAAGGTCCGGCACGGTATGCGTGGCGTGGTCACCTCCATCCGCAGGCTGCCCACCTCCAGCACGGTGCCGATCTGCAGTTCCGAGGTGTCGACTCCGGAGACGCGAAGATTCTCGCCGAAGTACCCGGGCGGAATGGGCCCGCCGAACTCGGGCTCCCACTGCTCAACGTCGGAGTCCGAGAGCAGGTAGACGGCTTTCCACACGCCGCCGTGGTGCTGCCGGTCGGCTTGGACGTCGCCGTGGAGTCCGTACTCGCGCACCTGGACGGGGCCGCTGACGGGCCGCTTGTCGATCGCCGACACACCGACGCGGCCGGGCACCTCGAGCAACTGGTCCACCACGCACACGGTGCGCACGGTGAACGAGGCGGGGACGGCGGCCGTCATCAGTGCCCGAACCGGCGGTTGCGGGCCCCGTAGTCCCGCATCGCGCGCAGGAAGTCGACGCGGCGAAACTCGGGCCAGTAGGCCTCGGTGAACCAGATCTCGGAGTAGGCGCTCTGCCACAGCAGGAATCCCGATAGCCGCTGCTCGCCGGAGGTGCGGATGACGAGGTCGGGGTCGGGTTGACCGGAGGTGTACAGGTGCTGGCCGATCGCCTCGACAGTCATGCCGTCGACCAGTTCCTGTCCGGTGCGCCCCTCGCCGATGAGCTGGGCGACGAGGTTTCGGGCCGCATCCGCGATCTCGTGTCGCCCGCCGTACCCGATCGCCACGTTGACCTTGACCCCGGGCCGACCCCGGCTGGCCTCCTCAGCGGCGCGCAGCCGCGCTGCCATCCAGTCAGGCAGCACTTCCAGACGTCCGACGATCCGGACCTCCCAGTTCCGCCCGGGCCCGGTGATCTCGTCGACCACGTCGGCGATCACCTGCAGCAGCTCATCGAGCTCGCCGGCGTCACGCCCCAGGTTCTCGGTGCTGAGCAGGTAGATAGTGGCGACGTCCACGCCGAGGTCGTCGCACCAGCCCAGCAACTCAGCGATCTTCACCGCGCCAGCCCGGTAACCATGTGCGACGTCGGTGAACCCGGCTTCGCGCGCCCACCGGCGGTTCCCGTCCGCCATCACGGCGATGTGTCGGGGCAGCCTCGACTCGTCCAACGATGCGCGGAGTCGCGCTTCGTACAGTGAGTACAGGGGGCAGGAGGCGTCCACGCGGAAAGCGTACCGCGCGGCGCCCCCTCCACTGAGGCGCCCCTGACCCGCCTGCCCGCTCAGCCGCGCCGGCCGGTGCGGACCGCCGCGGCGAGCGCGCGAAGGCTGTCGGCGGTGGTGTCCCATCCGATGCACGCGTCGGTCACGGACTGGCCATAGACGAGTTCCGTGGCATCGACGGACTGGGCGCCGGGCTCGAGGAAGCTCTCGATCATCAGACCGGAGATCCCCTGCTCCCCCGCGCCGATCCGCTCGGCAAGCTCCGCCACGACCTCGGCCTGCCGCTCGTGCGACTTGCCCGAGTTGGCGTGGCTCGCATCCACCATGACCAGGCCGGGCAGCCCGACCTTCCCGGCCGCGGCCACAGCCGAGGACACGGATCCGGCATCGTAATTGGGGCCGCCGGTGCCGCCCCGCAGGATCACGTGGCAATCAGTGTTACCGGCGGTCTCGACAACCGCGGCACGACCGTCGGCGTCGGTGCCGAAGAACACGTGCCGAGCCGCGGACGACCGACAGCCGTCCACCGCTACCTGGACCTCGCCGTCGGTGCCATTCTTGAAGCCCACCGGCATCGACAGGCCCGACACCAGCTGACGATGCACCTGGCTCTCCGTGGTGCGCGCGCCGATCGCTCCCCACGACACGGCGTCGGCGATGTACTGAGGGCTGGTGGGCTCGAGGAACTCGGTGCCCACGGGCAGTCCCAGGTCGAGGACGTCGAGGAGCAGCTTGCGGGCGGTGCGCAGCCCGCGCGGGATGTCGTAGCTGCCGTCGAGTGCCGGATCGTTGATGAGGCCCTTCCACCCGACCGTGGTGCGCGGCTTCTCGAAGTACACGCGCATGACGATGAGCAGGTCCTCGGCCGTCTCCTTCGCGAGGGCGGCCAGGCGGCGGGCGTAGTCGAGCGCGGCCTCGGTGTCGTGGACGGAGCAGGGGCCCACCACCACGATGAGGCGGTCGTCGCGGCCGGCGAGCACGTCGGCGACCTCGGTGCGGCTGCGCTCGACCAGAGCTTCGCGGGCCTCGCCCAGCGGGAGTTCGCCGAGAATCTCGGTGGGGGTCGGCAGCGGCGAGTAGGACAGGACGCGCCTGTCGGCGGTCTGGGTCGGATTCTCAGCGGTCACGGTCACGGCGGTTGCTCCTGATGCTTGGTCGTGGCGGGCCGGGTGCCGTGATCCTCGTCGGCGCCCAAAGTCGCACCCGGATCCGCCGTCTGGAAAGGCGGGAGGCGGCGACCATGATGGTCACCGCCTCTGGGCTCCGGGTGTCGAGACGTCCGGCTAGCGGACGCGTGCGCTCGCGGCGCGGGCTCCACCCGGAGCCCACATAAAGCGCCAATAGGCGCGAGCGATCGACATGCCCGACACAATAGCAGACCCCACGTCCAGGCGGACCCGCACCTTCGCCACGCGCACGCAGCGAGCGAGGGGGGAATACCACCCCACGCCCTTTTGTTTGACATGTCAGCAAGTTACAATGGAAGCAACCAGACGAGAGGCCACCATCATGCAGTTCGGAATCTTCAGCATCGCCGACATCACCCCGGACCCCACCACCGGGCGGATACCCACAGAGCACGAACGTCTCGAGTCGATCGTCGAGTACGCCACCCTCGCCGAACAGGTGGGCCTGGATGTCTTCGCACTGGGCGAGCACCACAATCCGCCGTTCGTGACGTCCTCCCCCACCACGACGCTCGGGTATGTGGCCGGCAAGACTTCCGAGATCATCCTCTCCACGGCGACCACGCTGATCACCACCAACGACCCGGTGAAGATCGCCGAGGATTACGCCATGTTGCAGCACCTTTCCGGTGGTCGGGTCGACCTGACGATGGGCCGGGGCAACACCGGCCCCGTGTACCCGTGGTTCGGCCAGGACATCCGCCAGGGTCTGCCCATCGCGATAGAGAACTACGAACTACTTCACCGGCTGTGGCACGAGGACGTCGTGGACTGGGAGGGCAAGTTCCGCACGCCCCTGCAGCAGTTCACCTCGACCCCGCGGCCGATGGACGGCGTCGCGCCCTTCGTGTGGCACGGGTCGATCCGCTCGCCACAGATCGCCGAGCAGGCCGCGTTCTACGGCGACGGCTTCTTCCACAACAACATCTTCTGGCCGATCCACCACACCAAGCAGATGGTCGAGCTGTACCGCCAGCGCTACGAGCACTACGGTCACGGCTCGGCTGACCAGGCGATCGTCGGCCTCGGCGGGCAATTCTTCGCCCGCGCCAACAGCCAGGACGCGGTCAACGAGTTCCGTCCCTACTTCGACAATGCCCCGGTTTACGGCAACGGCCCGTCGATGGAGAACTTCACGGCACAGACCCCGCTGACGGTGGGTTCGCCGCAGCAGATCATCGACCGCTACATGACGATGCGTGAGCACGTGGGCGACTACCAGCGCCAACTGTTTCTCATTGACCACGCCGGTCTGCCGCGCACGACGGTGCTCGAGCAGATCGAGATCCTGGGTACCGAGATCGTGCCAACCCTGCGTCGTGAACTCGACGCCCTGCGCCCGGCGCACGTGCCGGACGGACCCACCCATTCCGCCCGGGTCGCCGCCCGCGACGCCGAACTGGCTGCCGCCGACGCCCCCGCCTACTCCGACGCCTACCGCTTCGGCACCGGTGACAACTGGACCGGCCTCACCGCTGAGGGCGGGCAGCGCGCGCAGGAGCAGACATTGGCCCGCGCGCGTCGCGACCAGGTCCGCCTCGGCGACGCGCCGGCCGGAAAGGACTTGAAGTGAACACCCACCACGATCAGTCAGCGGAACGGTCGCTCAACCTTGTCGTCGTCAGCGCCGGCACCTCCGTGCCGTCCAGCACCCGGATGCTCGCCGACCAGCTCACCTCCGCCACCAGTGACGCCCTCGCGCGCCACGGCCAGCAGGTCAGCGTGACGGTTCTCGAGGCCCGCGAACTGGCACACGAGGTCGTCGACGCCACCTTCACCCGGTTCCCCGGGGAGAAATTGCGCGCGGCGGTCGAGGAGATCGGCCGGGCGGACGGTCTGATCGCCGTGACACCGATCTACAACCAGTCGTTCTCCGGCCTGTTCAAATCCCTGTTCGACGTAATCGACCCGGGCACTCTCGCGGGGGTCCCGGTGGCACTCGGCGCGACCGGCGGCACGGCGCGGCACTCGCTCGCGGTCGACTACGCGTTGCGGCCCCTGTTCGCCTACCTCAAGGCCGACGTCGTGCCCACGAGCGTGTTCGCGGCCGCAGAGGACTTCGGCGCCGTCACCACCGCCGGTGACGAGAACTCGCTACGCACCCGAGCCGGGCGTGTGGGAACCGAGCTGGCGGACTACATGCTGCGGTTCGCCGGGGTCACCGCCGGGGCGGTGGCGCCGACGCGCGCGGACGAGGGCCGGGGACGGAAGACCGACGACGACGAGTTCACCGACTTCGTCCCGATGGGCGATCTCCTGGGCCGCTGAACTGGCCGAACGTCTGGCCCCGGAGGGTGCGTGCGCCCGCCGGGGCTAGCCCCTCATCATCTGAGGTAGGTCTCTGATGGGGTCTCCCGGTCCGATGTCGAAGGTGCACTCCGACGACCTCGGATCGGGGACGAAGGACCACAGCATGGCCCCGGCGACACCTCTTCTTCGGTAGTCCTCGATTCGCTCGGATACCCGCACGGCCCTGTCCTCGAGCGGCAGGCACGAACCGGCGGCGATCCCCAGCTCGGTCACGACGAGGGGTTTGTCGCTCTGCGCGAGACGCAGGGGCAGGAACCCGCCCTCGTCGTAATCGTGGTACTGGAGGACGTCGACGTAGGGCGACTCCGCGATCAGGCGGTATCCATCAGCGACGAGACCACACTGGTCTCCACCCAACAGCCCGGCCGTGATGAGCCGGCCCGGGTCCAGATCGCGGATCAGCCTGCCCACGTCATCCGTCCACTCGCGGAGCACCTGAGCGGAATCCTCGGGGCATCGCCGGTGCTGCCATCCGCAGTCAGGGGTGCCGCACACCGCCGTCTCGGGCTCCCCGATCGGTTCCCATGCGGCGACAGCCGGTGAGCTCGACCACCTCTCGACCGCAGTGGTGAGCCAGGCCCGGTAGCTAAGCGGCATCGTGCCCGGCTGTTCCCAGCCGCTCGTGTACCAGGACCGGTCCTTGTATTTTTCGTCCTCGCACGCCCCGTCCTGCCCCGCCAGCACCGGGATGACCATCTGGCCATGACGTTCCGCCGCGGCGAACACGGCGTCCACCGGAGAGAAGTCAAGGTGACCGGTGTTCTTGTTGACCGCGAGCTGCTGGAAGGCGTTGAACCTCGTGAGGGCACCATCGGGAAGCGACCCGAAGTACTCGTCGAGGTCGACCATTGCCCCGCACCCGACATTGACGTTCCAGTCGGTGGCCAGCTGGTAGGCGTTAAGCCCGGTCGGCCACCAGGGCTTCCCGTCGAGTCGGAGCTGGCCCTGCGCGACCGTCGCCCGCGGGGAGAGGTGCTGCGAACGCGAATCCGGTGGCGCGGCACAGGAGACCGCGACGGCGACCGCGACCATCAGGACGGCGACCAGCGAGAGCTGTCTCATGCGTCGACAGTAGAGGAGCCGTCGCCCACTGGGCCCACGCCGTCGGCAACGGTGGTCGGGTCCCCCTCTGTCAGCGGTTCACCCGCCAGAGTCGCCAGGTCGGACGGTCGTTGCCCGAGTTCAGCACCTCCATGACCAGCGTGGCTATCCCCGCGCCGTTGTCATGAATCGTCGGATACCGAAGATTGAGCGCGTCGGACGTCCCCCGTCCTTCGTTGGGAACGGTCAGCATGAACTGCACGCCGTGGCCGGCCGGGTCGTTGAGGATGGTCACGAAGTCCCGGTCGGACGGGATGACGAATCGATCCGGGCGTTTCGTTGACGCGATGATCGGGAAGCCCTGGACGGTGTCCATGAGTACGGATCCCTCGGGCAGTCCGAGAGCGTCGAGGTGATCCGCCAGTCTGCGTTCGGTGTCGAACGAGGCGATGATGGCCTGCTGCTCGAACCGCAGGTCCGGATCGGAGTAACCGAGCCACGGGACCACGGCGGTGTGAAGCGCGTGCTGCTCCTGGGACAGAGCAGGTGAGAGCATCGCGAACGCGCTCACTGGCAGTCCGGCGACGACGACGAGCAGGCCCACAACCTGAACCGGTCGGACCCCGACCATCGGATCAGGTCGACGCTCTGCGGGCATCGGTCCGAGTCTCCTGGCCCGCACTCCCCCCCGACGCGGCGCGATGAAGACGACACAGAGCACCGCCAACGGAACAGCACTGATGTAGAACCGCAGGAACGGGAACGTCATCCCCCGCAGATAGGTCAGGACGGCAAAGGTGAGGACGGCGAGCAGTACGAGCAGCACCAGCGGTTCGGGGTCGCGCCGCCGCACGGCGAGAACAACACTCACGACGCCCACCAGCGCCAGGGCCGGGGCCAGCACCACGATCTCGGCGAGCGAGAACGTCAGCGCGTCCATCCCTCCCCCGGAGCCGCCACCGGACTGCTCCAGGATCGCGGCGTTTCCGTAGCGGGAGGAGAACTGGGCCATGGCGTTGCCCGTGATGAGCCAACTCGTGGCCGCCCACGCCACGAATGCCAGCACGGTGGGAGCCGCGACCAGCAACCCGTCGAGAATCGCCACCGCGGGACGACGGCTACGCCGCCAGGCCACCGCACCGACGAGCAGGGTGGCCGTACCGGAGGCCGCCAGCGCATCGTATCGCGCGAGGTAGGCCAACCCGAGCGCGCAACCGGCGACCATGAGGTCGTGGACGTCGTCGGTGGACATCCAGCGGAACAGACGCCGCACCGCCCACACCACGAGGAATACGAACAACGCCTCGCTCATCCCGTTGGCGCCGTAATAGACGATCATCGGGTGCAGCGCGAACACCGCGGTCAGACCCCACGTCAACCAGGGCGGGCAGCCGCGCTCGCGGGCGAGGGCGTTGACCTGCACCACCGCTCCGGCCATCGCGGGCGCACTCACCGCCACCGCGGTGAGCGACCAGGTCGTCAGCCCTGGAATCCACGCCGACAACCACACGAGCGGCAACTGCAGCAACGCCGTCAACGGGGTGAAGATGAATCCGATCGCCGCGAGGTGGGGGTCGCGCGACAGCAGCGCAGCGCGGGTGTCCGCGACGCGGCTGAGGGCGTCACCCTGCAGGTACCCCACCCCGAGCGAGAGGTAGAGCCCGGCCGCCAGGTAGAGGACGGTGACGACGACGAACAGCACCCCGGTGCGGGACCTCATGAGGCCAGCCCGTGGACGGTCTTCTCCCAGTAGGAGGGATTGGCGAACAACTGGTACGTGCCCTTGATCGCTGCCACGGACATGAGGACCCAGTAGAGCGGGACCGTCAGACACGCCCACCACAACTGCGGGTTCCCGCTCTCACGCACGGCCACGAGGTTGCAGTAGAAGATCGTCGCGTTTCCCAGCAGCAGACAGATCAGTGCCGGGAAGTACACGTAGGCTGGGAACACCTGGGCCACCGCCTCGGGCTGCCCCAGGATCCACGACAGTGTGACCAGCCAAAACACCATGTTCAGGCAGGCGATCACCGGAGTGCCTGCGAGGAGGGTTGTGAACCGGAACATGCCCACCGGCCCCAGTGCGCGCCACAATCGTGCCGGCCGTCGCATGTGCACCAGCCAGGTCTGCAGGTATCCCTTGTACCAGCGCGAGCGTTGCCGGACCCAGTTGATCGGGTCGGGGTTGGCCTCCTCCAGTGTCGTCGAGTCCAGGACCGCGGTCCGGTATCCCCGAGCGGCGATTCGGACGCCCAGGTCGGCGTCTTCGGTCACGTTGTACGGGTCCCACGCGCCAATCTCCGACAGGACGTCGGAGCGGATGTGATTCGAGGTCCCGCCGAGCGGGATGGGCGAGTCGGACTTCATCAGGCCCGGCAGCAGGAAGTTGAACCACAGCGCGTAGTCGGCGGTGAACCACGCGGTGAGCATGTTTTGCGAGCCGTTGTGGAACGCAAGCTTGGCCTGGACACACGCCACCTCGTTGTCGAGTTCGGCAAACGCGACGGCCACCCGACGCAGCTGCAGCGGGTCGGGCCGGTCCTCTGCGTCGAAGATGGTGATGATCGTGCCCGTGGCGTAGTGCAGCGCGTAGTTGCAGGCCTTGGGTTTGGTCCGCGGGTCGGCCGGCGGGATCCGGAGAATCCGACACACCCTCCCGAGACCAGCCGCCTCGGCGGCGTCGATCGTCACGTCATCGTCGGCCTCCAGCAGCAGGAGCACCTCCAGTTTGTCCGCGGGATACTCGAGGGCACTGACCGCGTCTATGAGGTCCGCGATCACCTCGGGTTCGTTGTAGGCGGGCACGAGCACGGTGTAGGTGGGCAGATCCTCGTCGGGTACCTCGCGGGCCAGGTCGTCGGGCACGGTCATGATCGCATCGCGGGCCAGCCCCCGGGTGAGCAGCACCACCCGGTCGGCGAGCGTGACGAGGTAGACGAACGTGCATAGGGCTGTCAGCGCAATCAGGGTTGGGGTCGTCGCCAGAACCAGCAGCACCACGAGTACGAGCAGTCCCGCGAGACCCGCCCTCTTCTGCCATGGCACGAACGCCACCGCCGCCGAGGCGAGCGGCTCCCGCTCGCGGAGACCATGAACGGAGTCGTACAGCGCCGCGTCGCTGCGAGCACGCTCGTCGGCCGGACTCATCGGGTGCTCCATTGCGCCTCCACCAGTCCGCTGCCGAGCTCGGTCAGCAGATCGAGATCCTTGAGTTCGTCGTCGTCCGCCGTCACCGAGGCCTGTCCTCGTAGCAACAACGCGACCAGCCTCGAGGCTGTGGACCTGGCCCCCGGGACCGTGGCGGGGAATTGGGCATCGAAGTCGTGATCGTCGACGGTGAGGATCGAGACCCTCTGGTAGCGGTCGACTCCCCCCCTCGTCCACACGAAAGACAGCAGACTCCAGGTCTCCAGTTCGCCGTCGTTGATGACGGACCGGTATCGGGCGCGGACCCCGTGCGGAAGGTCGACGACGACGGGGGCGCTGATCCGTGCGGCTCTCAGGTCAAAAGTCATCTCGACGGGAAACGCGTCGAACGTTCCGGGGTGGGCCACGGTCAGTGTCTGTACGACCGCCTGCCGTGGACGGCGCAGTGGATCCCAGTCGGCACGCGGCTGGTCCGCTCGGATGAATTGCCGGTGCAGGGTCGCGGCGGGTCCGTATACGCGCGTCGCCCACCCGAAATCCTCACGTGACCGCTCACTCCACCCCACCGGCACCGCTTGTCCGGGACCGATCAGTGAGGGCGGTCCGAGGGCCAGACGTTGCTCGGCCGTCGCCGGCAGCGGGGCCAGGGCGAGGACCACGGCCACCAGCACGAGCAATGGGACGCTCCGCCACGCCTCCCGGCGGGTCACCGCCGGTCCGGGCCACGGCGACGCGCCCCTTCCCCGACCACGCCTCCGGGCCCCGATCAGGGCCCCCACCGGGCCGACGAGCACGACGATGACGACGACGCATGCCAGCGCCCAGGGGCCACCGCCGAGGACAGCCGTAGCCAACCGGATCACGACTGGAGACGCGCCGAACAGCACCAGCCAGGCCGACCAGAACTTGCCGGTCCGCCGCAGACCGAACACGAACACACACCCCCCGAACAGGAAGGCCCACACAGCGGCGATGTCCAGGTGAAGCAATACGTACGTGCCGGCGAAGCGGGGCAGCACCAGCCACTGGATCATGAGCGCGATCGCCATCATGACAGTCCCGACGATCTTGTCCGTCTGACGGTCGTGGATCGGCAACTCCGGCCGGTTGAACCACACCAGGACAGTGAGGGTCAGCGCTGCACCCACGGGGCCTGCGAGCAGCACGGGGCTACCGGCCCCCACGCCGATCTCGCTCACCACCCGGCCCCAGGTCCGGGCCGACGCTGCCACGGCGACAACCAGGAGCACGACGCCGCGAGCGGCGTACTCGGCGACCACCGATCGCCCGGTGGCGCCGGTGGTCACGACCGTCGACCGGATCGGCCGCTGCGTGTGGCCAGCCAGACCAGCCCGCCGAGAGCAAGGCCGGCGACCAGCGTGACCGAACCCACGATGAGAGCGGTGCGGACAGGTCCGCCATCGGCGCTCTTCTCCGCTGGCAGGCCGAGCGCTTCGGTAGTCGACAGGGACAACGGATCGCGGCTCGGTGCAGTGAACACGACGTTGCCGCGCAGTGCCCCCCACCGGTCTTTGTCATCTGATAGCCAGTCGAGGGTCCGGTCGAGCTCGGCGGAACCGGACGTCGTCGAGGCCACAAGCACCGCCCTGTCTCCGTCCTCGACCACCTGCAGAGACGCGAAGTCGATGTCCTCGTAGAACCGCAGTGTGGACGGGTCCTCCTCACCTCGGGCCACCACCTCCAACGCGCGCCCACCGGTGAGCTCGAGCGGCAGGGTCAGCTGCTCGGGAACACCATTGGAGGCGATGAGAACTCCGTGCGCGCGGCCGGAGATGAGCTCGTCCACGGTGACCCACTTCGGACGCAGGGGCACCTCGGACAGTCGTTGCAGCTCAGTCACCAGGTTGATCGCCCGGCGGGTATCGGCCAACGAACTCGTGCCGGTGGCGATCTGCACTTCTGGCATGAATGCCTGGGGAAGGGACTCGAACCCGCGGGGCGCCGGGGACGCGGGATCGGAGAGTCGCAGGCGCGTGTCGCCGGAGATGAGCATCGTCAGCGGCTGCATCACCCCACAGGCGGCGCCCTCACCCGCCGTCTGGAGGGAGACCGAGACCTCCGTGTACCGGCCCAGAAGCGCCGCGGGGATGGTGAGCGAGCGGTCGAGGACGCCGGAGTCGTCCGCGGCCCACGAGTCCAATATCGTGTCCCCGACACTCACCACCAGGAGACCACTGCGTCCACCTGGTGGGGGCGAATAGCTTCCCCTTAGGTCCACCGTGACGTCTCCAGTGACCGCCGCCAGCCTGGTCTGGTCGACTCCGAAACCGGCGCGGACCGACCCCGCCGACCGGACTGACACCGACCCGGTCCCGAGCTCATCAAGAGTCGCCTCGGTGATCAAGCCCCGCGGGACAGGTAACGGGGCCTCCACTGTCACCGCGTCGCTGATCGCGAGCCGGCCCAGATCGGTGGACACCGAGCGAGCCTGTTGCGACAGCGACGCGGCGTCACCGACGATCTCCACCGTCGGCACCGGCGCCTTCAACAGATCGATCCGGGGTTCGCCCCCCTCCCGGATCTCCACCCGGCGGGTAAAGGACGTCGCGGTGTCGGGCCGGGTGGCAGAGGCGGGAAGGACGTCGACCTCCAGCCCTCGCTTGCCGAAACGTGCGGCGGCGACGGCCGACAGATCCGCGGCGGCCTGCGACTCTGCCACACTCGGCTCGTCCGGGAGATAAATCTCCAGCCGATCCAGTACCGGGGGGATGAAATCGGCCAGGACACCCGGAACCTCGGGCTCACCGCCGTATACGACCTTGCTATCGCGCAGTTCCAGCGACCGCTCGCTCCAATCCGGACACGCCTGGCCCACTGAGGTCAGCACTGTACGCAGGGTGAGATCAGCCACCTTGTCCCGGACTCGGGCCCGGTCCAATGGCACTTCGACGCGCTGGAACACCTGCGCCCCGTCCAACTCGACGCGCGCCAGCAGCAGACCTCCCGACCACGCCTCGAGGTGTCCTCGTTCGAGATCCACCGGGGTCTGCACGGTGGCGATCAGAGTTCGCGGGGACAGTCCCCCCGGCACGGGGATCGGCATCATGATCTCATCGGTGCGGTCTCGGAAGGAGAGCTCGTCACTCACCCCGATTGCCGTTGCGTCGAGCACGGTCTCCGCGCCGACGGGCATGGGCGCAGCGAGTAGAGCTGCGAGGAACACTGCGCTGACACCCGCGCGCCGGGCCGATCTCATCACGGGTCCAAACAGTACCTGCGGTAGCTAACGGCTAAGCCAAAAGGCGGTCAGCGGGGGTCCGGATGCCCATCGGTCTCGGTGAGGGGCGGCACGCCCGCCCGGTCGGTTCCCTCGTCGGCCAGCTGATCGAGTTCGGGATGCTCGACGTCGAAGCTCTCCGGAAGGTTCTTGATGTGCTTGTTCATGTTGCGGATGAGCAACACGGTCGCGATGAGCAGTAGAAGGATCACCGGGATGCCGATCGGCGACGCCTTGCCGAACTCCGGTCCCACCGGGTTGTCGTCGTATCCGGGTGTGCCGGGCGACTGGTTCTGCGCGAGGACCATCGCCGACTGGTACGCCAGTATCTGGACGTCCGGTCCCAGGGTGATCATCGTGGGTCCTCACTCGTGCTCGGTCCGACGGGGAGCTCGACGTACGGGTCCACTCCCTCGAAGAGGTCTGACTCGTATTCTCCCTCACCGAGGCGAGGAAAGCCCACCCGGCTGGCGGCCAGCTCGAACTCCTCGGTGGGCCACACCCGTTGCTGCATCTCCACCGGCGCGGCAAAGAACCAGCCGTTGGGGTCGATCTGGGTGGCATGCGCTAGTAGTGCCGAGTTGCGCTGCTCGAAGTAGTCCGCGCACTCCACCCGTGTGGTGACCCGCTCCATGATGTCCGGACGGTCTCCCAGTCGGGACAGGAAGTCCTCGAAATGGCGGACGCCGTCGCGGGCGAACAGTTCCTCATCCAGCAGTTCGAGGCGCTTCTTGGGGAAGCCGTGCGTGTAGTAGACCTTCGCGATCGCCCAGGGCTCGCCGGCATCCGGAAACCGCGTGGGGTCGGCGGCGGCCTCGTAGGCGGCCATCGACGCCGAGTGCACCTTGAGGTGATCCGGGTGGGGATATCCACCGTTCTCGTCGTAGGTGATCATCACGTGGGGTCGGAACTCGCGGATTCTGCGGACCAGGGCCTCGGTGGCCTCGTCGTCGTCGACAAGGGCGAAGCACCCCTCCGGCAGCGGCGGCTTGGGGTCCCCCTCCGGCAACCCGGAGTCCACGAAGCCCAGCCAGTGGTGGTCGACCCCCAGAATGTCGGCTGCGCGCGCCATCTCACGTACCCGCACGGCGGGCAGATCCGCTGTGATGTCAGGGCGGTCCATCGCGGGGTTGAGAATGTCGCCTCGCTCGCCTCCGGTGCACGTCTCCACCAGCACATGGACGCCCTCGGCGACGTACTTGGCCATGGTCGCCGACCCCTTGGACGACTCGTCGTCGGGGTGGGCGTGGACCGCCATCAGCCGCAGACCGGCCATCGTCGCACCTGCCGTTCTTCTCGAGAGAGTGGATGACCGCATCATTCTATGGTCGTCGGCGACCACCGCGCCCCCGGCGGGGCCCGGGTACGCCCCCGGACCGTCGCAGGCGGGCAGCCCGGATACCCTGGTCGCATGAGTGAGCCGAGCTCGGACGCCCCGTCGCAGCGCACCGTGAGCCCGCCAGCCGACCGGTACGCCGCAGCCGACACCGGCTCGAACGTGACCGGGAAAATTGTCGCGGTGGTCCTCGCCCTGCTCGTGGGCGGACTCGTCGCAGCCGGCGCCGTCACCGTGTACCGGCTCAACCAGACGCCCGACATCAAGGGCGAGGCGATCGGGGTGGAGGTCGTCGACGACACCCGGGTCGACCTGACGTTCACCGTCACCCGCGACGAGCCCAGCACGCCCGCCTACTGCATCATCCGGGCCCAGGAGGAGTCCAAGGGCGAACTCGGCCGACGCGAGGTGTACGTCCCGCCGTCGGAGAATGACACGATCCAGATCAACGCCTCCGTCTTCACCACGAAGCGCGCCTTCGCCGCCGACGTCTACGGCTGCGGCGCAGACGTTCCCGACTACCTGCGCAGGTAGTGTCGCCGACACCGGCCGGCGGCAGTCGTGCCTGTGTTAGAATCGCCCCATCAGCACGGCTCCCTTTTCGCGGGGCCGTGTTTTTCTTACATCACGCACGCGAACAGATTGGAGTGCGCTCATGGCGAACGACACCCAGGTCCACTGGCTGACCCAGGACTCGTACGACCGCCTCACGGCCGAGAAGGAGGCGCTGATCGCCAACCGTCCGGTCATCGCAGCCGAGATCAACGAGCGGCGCGAAGAGGGCGATCTCAAGGAGAACGCCGGCTACCACGCCGCGCGTGAGCAGCAGGGCCAGGAAGAGGCCCGGATCCGGACGATCGACGACCTGCTGGCCAACGCCCAGGTCGGCGAGACGCCCACCGAGTCCGGCGTCGCGCTCATCGGGTCCGTTGTCCGCGCCTACTACAACGGCAACGAGGACACCAAGGAGACCTTCCTCATCGGTACCCGTGGCGAGGGCTCCGGCAAGGACGACCTGGAGATCTACTCTCCCGAATCCCCGCTCGGCAAGGCCCTCCTCGGCGCCAAGGACGGTGAGACCCGCGAGTACACCGCCCCCAACGGCAAGACTGTCTCCGTCACCATCGTCACTGCGGAGCCGTACCACAGCTGACCGGCTCCGACGGGGACCGGTGGTAGGTTCTTCACGAATGTCGGGCCGATAACGACGGACCCGAATCCGCCCCGGCGTAGCAGGAGTTCTCACGTGTCAGACCGTTCTCAGGACAGGCCCCACGGCCCGGCCCCGACTATCGAGGCGGCGGCCGGGCGGGTCCTGGGACCGGCACTGCGGACCGGCCAGTCACCCTTCGAGGACGACCTCTACACGTGGACCCCCGAGGTAGCCGAGGAATTGGCCCGCCGCCTCGATGCCGATCCCGAGGAGAGCGCCAGCGGCGCAGGGGCGGGATCGACCCGCTCCCCCGTCATGCAGTCGCTGCACGACCAGCTCGAGGGTGCCGCACGCCCCGTGGTCCTGCTCGCCGCCGAACTGCTCTACATCCAGCAGCTTCCCCTGTCGACTGTCACCGCCCGCCTCAAACGCGGCCGGGTCCGGGACGTGCTGTCGTGGATCGAGGACGCACCCGAGATCCCGGCAGACCTCGACGAGGTCCTCAGCGAGAAGGGCCCACTCACCGGCGGCCTGGGCTTCAACGTGCAGATGCGGGAGCACCTGCGGTGGTTGTGCTCGTTCATCATCCACTGGGCCGAACTCGACGCCTCCGTCCGCGACGCCGCACTGTCGGACCCGTGGGAGTTCCAACGCGCCGCCCGCTCCACCCCAGGTGACTGGCGGGCCATCCGCTACAGCCTGCAATACCTGGTGTGGCCCGGATATTTCCAGCCGATCGTCAAGCACGAGCACAAGACCCGCATCCGCGACGCCTTCGCCGACCTTATCGGCGGCCCGTCTGGCATCGACGAACTAGACATCGACCAGGACCTGCACCGGATCTCCGAGGTTCTGTCCGCCCAGCTAGGCCAGCCCGTCGACTGGTACCGCGGGTCCGTGGCCAACCAATGGCAACGCCACCGCGACGACCACTCGCGGCGCGCCTGGCTCGTGCGGCCCGGCCGCGGCGGTGTCGGCCAGGCCGGCCAGTGGGTCGCGCAGAACCGCATCGCGCTGCCCGCCTCACACCTGCCTCGAATCCCCGCGCACGCCAGCCGGCTCGAGGTGTCCCAGGCCGTCGAGCAGGGCTACCCGCACCTGGACTATCAGGCCCGGTTCCAGCTCACCGCCGAGCTGTACACCTTCCTGTCCCGGATGAACCCCCAGGACGTTGTGGCCACCGTCGCTGACGCCAAGCTTCACCTGGGCACCCTCACCGACGACCTCGGCTACGTCGATGACGGCGGACAGCAGCTCGAACGCTCGGTGGTGTGGAGTGCCGTCACCCTTGACCTGGAGGCCCTGCCCAGTCCGCTGTCCGAGCTGATCGGCGAGCCCGGAACCGTCGTCGATCTCACCGACGGTCTCGACGCACTGCTCTCCGCCATGCACCCCGGCCGGCACTCCACCGAGGCGCAGATCATCGAAGCCCCCGCCGCCGGCGCCGTGCCGACCCTGCCCGACGTCACCGACGAACTGGCCGACAGTCTCCACATGCCCCGCGCGGAACTGCAGGAGATCGTCGACACCCTGCAGCAGCGTCAGCAGATTGTGTTCTACGGCCCGCCCGGCACCGGCAAGACTTTCCTCGCCCAGGAGCTGGCCCGGTTCCTCGCCGGCCCCGACGATCCCAGCCGCGTCCAGTTGGTGCAGTTCCACCCCAGCTACGCCTACGAGGACTTCTTCGAGGGCTACCGTCCCACCCTCACCGAGTCGGGGCAGCCGGGCTTCGCACTCCAGGCCGGACCCCTGCGCCGGCAGGCCGCGCGGGCGACCTCGGAGTCGGGCCGTGAGCATCCCAATTTCCTCATCATCGACGAGATGAACCGCGCCGACCTGGCCCGAGTGTTCGGCGAGATGTACTTCCTGCTCGAGTACCGCGACCGCACCGTACTGCCGCAGTACTCCCCCGACACCTCCTTCCGGCTGCCGCGCAACCTGTTCATCATCGGCACCATGAACACCGCCGACCGCTCGATCGCCATGGTCGACGCGGCCATCCGGCGGCGGTTCGCATTCATGGAGCTGCACCCGGACACCCCGCCGGTCGCGGGTGTGCTGCGCCGTCACCTCGAGGCCCGCGGCGTGACCACCGAACCGGCGGAGTTGCTGGAGGCCTTGAACTCCGAGATTGACGACTCCGACCGCGACCTGCGCATCGGCCCGTCCTACTTCATGAAGGACCAGGCCACCGAACCAGGCGGGCTCGAGGCCATCTGGCGGTTCGACCTGTTACCTCTGCTCGAAGAGCACTATTACGGACGGCTCACCCGAGCCGAGGTCCACGAGCGGTTCGGCCTCGCGGCACTACGCCGCAAGATCGGGCGGGCGTGACAGCACCCTCGACGCGCCCGGGGGCGTCGGCGTTGGCGATGACTCTCGAGTTCGACGAGTTCGACCGCCGCGGCAAGCTCGTCACCCTGAGCTGGGAGGGCGCCCAGCACCTGTCCCAGACCGGCTTGGTGGAGGTGCTTCCCGCCGGCCGCGACACCTGGCGACTCATCCCCAGTGGCGCCGTGGGCTCGGTCCGTGTCGAGGGCCTGTCGGTCCGCGTCATGCCCGCCGCCAGCCTCGGGTTGACGCAGCTGTTCTTCCTGCTCGACCACGCGGCCGACGACCCTTTCCTCCCCTCCTCTGTTCAGGCCAGGGACGACGACGAACTGTGGTCCTCCGTCGCCGAGTCCATGGCCCGGCTCGCGCACCAGGCGTTGGCCGCCGGACTGATCCGCGGGTATCGCAGGGTCGACGAGGCGCTGACCACCGTGCGTGGCCGGATCCGTCTGGGTGACCAGATCCGACGGCACCCGGGGATGACCATTCCGTTGGAGGTCACGTACTCGGAGTTCACCCCGGACATCCCCGAAAACCGCATCCTGCGCACGGCCGCCCACCGCCTGCAGTTCCTGCCCGAACTGCCCGACACCACCCGCCGCCGGCTCGCCATGGTCGACGCCCGTCTGTCGGATGCCACCCTCATCGGTCAGGGCGCGCCCGTGCCCACCTGGACACCGAGCAGGCTCAACGCCCGCTACCAGGACGCGCTCGCGTTGGCGGACCGCATCGTCCGCCGGATCTCGGTGGAGGTCGAGGACGGGCACGCCGCCTCGGCCGCGTTCGTCACCGAGATGCCGGCGCTGTTCGAGCGCTTCGTGGAGGCCGAACTGACGGCCGCCCTCGACGGGAGTGGCGGCCGGCTTCTGCACAACCCCGTCGTCAATCTGGACTCCGGTACCGAGGCCGACGACTCCCCATCGGGGCGTCACAGTGCGCCGTCCGACGACGGTGACCACATTTCCGTGCGGACGGGTCTGGTGTACGAGGTCGACGGCGAGCCGGTCACCACGTTCGTACCGACGTATCCCACGGACCGCCGAGCACGCGCCGCCGAGCACTACCGGCTATTGGCCGCGTGCACGGCGCTCGGGGTGGAGCGGGCCTACCTCGTCTACCCGGCTCAGCGGCGCGACGACTCCCCCCAGCCGCGGCGGATCGTGCACACGGACATCTCGATCGTGGAGTACCCGGTCGATCTGTCGCGGGGCCCCGCCGAGAGCCGGCGGGCGATCGACGAGTTGGCTCGGCACGCCCGCGAGCTCGCCGCACCGTGCTCGGCACGCCACCGCACGGCCTCACGTCACCATGCCGAAGGGAGACGACACGCCCGATGACCATTGCCGACGATGCCTCCCGCCGACTATTGGTGAACCTCGCCGCTCGGGCCGCGACCGCGGCCGAGGACGGAGTGGACGCGGGCGACGGGAACACGTTCCTGCATAATGGGGGCGTGGACGGTAACCCCGAGAGCACCGGCGATGCCCGCGAGGCCGCGGACTCCCTCCGACGCCGGTGCCGGGTCCGGGGAGTGACCCGCACGACTCGGGACCACATCGACCCGCCGGACTGACCCCAACCACACCAGCACTCACCCGCAACGAAGGAGCTTTCCATGCCGGAAGCCGTAATCGTCTCGTACGCCCGCTCACCCATCGGCCGCGCCAACAAGGGTTCCCTCGTGGGCATCCGCTCGGATGACCTCGCCGCACAGATGGTAAAGGCCGCGCTGGACAAGGTCCCCTCGCTCGACCCCACCCAGATCGACGACCTCATGCTGGGCTGCGGCCTGCCGGGCGGCGAGCAGGGCTTCAACATGGCCCGCGTCGTCTCCGTTCTCGCCGGGATGGACACCGTCCCCGGTACCACGGTGAACCGCTACTGCTCGTCCTCGCTGCAGACCACGCGCATGGCGATGCACGCCATCAAGGCCGGCGAGGGCGACGTCTTCATCTCCGCCGGTGTCGAGACGGTCTCCAACTTCTCCAAGGGCACCGCCGACCACATCCCCGACACCAAGAACCCGATCTTCGCCGACGCGATGGCCATCACCGACAAGCGTGCCGAGGGTGGCGCCGAGGTGTGGACCGACCCGCGTGAGAAGGGCCTGCTGCCCGACGTCTACATCCCGATGGGGCAGACCGCCGAGAACGTCGCGCAGATCACCGGCATCACCCGCGAGGAGCAGGACCACTGGGGCGTGCGGTCGCAGAACCGCGCGGTCGAGGCAGTCGAGCGCGGACACTTCGCCAAGGAGATCACCCCGGTGACCATGCCGGACGGTACCGTCGTCTCCGCCGATGACGGCCCGCGGCCCGGCACCACCTACGAGAAGATTTCGCAGCTCAAGCCGGTCTTCCGTCCCGACGGCACCATCGCCGCCGGCAACTGCTGCCCGCTCAACGATGGCGCGGCTGCGCTCGTCATCATGAGCGACGTCAAGGCCAAGGAGCTCGGTCTGACGCCGCTCGCGCGCATCGTCTCCACCGGCGTCTCCGGCCTGTCCCCCGAGATCATGGGTCTCGGCCCCATCCAGGCCGTCAAGAACGCGCTGAAGATCGCCGGCAAGTCGGTCTCCGACATCGACCTGTTCGAGATCAACGAGGCGTTTGCCGTGCAGGTGCTCGGCTCGGCCCGCGAGCTGGGCATCGAGGAGGACAAGCTCAACGTCAACGGTGGCGCCATCGCGCTCGGCCACCCGTTCGGCATGACGGGCGCCCGCATCACCGCGTCGCTCATCAACAACCTGCAGGACAAGGACAAGCAGTTCGGCGTCGAGACCATGTGTGTCGGCGGCGGCCAGGGTATGGCGATGGTGCTCGAGCGCCTCAGCTGATCACACCCGGCGCGGTGTAACCCCGCGCCAGCGACGCGCGCCGCGTCGTTCCCCACCCGCGTGGCGTCGCCTCGCGTGGAGCGTTCCGGACACCTTCCCCGAGGAGGGTGTCCGGAACGCTTTTCTCGTATGGTGGGCGCCCGCTGCGCACCCCTGGGGTGGGCGGGTGACAACGGGGCCGGATGACCTCGGTGATTACGGCCGCCAGGTGTGCACCCTGTGGTTCGGCATCGTGCTCCCGGGCTGACCGGCATTTCCGCCCCCACCCGGTGCCTTGACCTCGAGTGGTCACAAATGTTGAATCCGACACCACTTTTCCTGGGCCGATGTGACGCGATGTGACCACTCAGCGAAGCACCGGGCGCTGGAACTCGAGGACCTGCCCGAAATGCCGACGACCCCGGTTCCCCTCGCGGGGGCCGGGGCCGTTGGATTCGCCGGGGCCTGTTCTGCCCTGATCAGTCAGGCAGCGCTACAGCTCGCGTCGGTCAGTCGCGGAAGTAGCTCATGAGGCGGAGGATCTCGACGTACAGCCACACCAGGGTGACCGTGAGGCCGAGCGCGACGCCCCACGCCATCTTGGACGGGGCACCGGCGCGCACGAGGCGGTCGGCGTTGTCGAAGTCCATTAGGAAGCTGAACGCGGCCAGGCCGATGCACAGCAGGGTGAAGCCGATCGCGATCGGGCCGCCGTCGTACAGCGGGTTGGATCCGGTGAACAGGCTCAGCACGATGCTGCCCAGGGCCGCGAACAGCACGCCGACGATCGCGGCGGACATGAAGCGGGTGAACTTGGGCGTCACGCGGACGGCGCCGGTCTTGTAGACGAAAAGCATGCCCACGAACACGCCGATGGTGCCGAGGATCGCGGCACCCACCGCGCCGAGGACACCGCCGGTCCCCTGCAGATCGATCGTGAACAGGTACGTCGCCGCGCCGACGAACAGCCCCTCGAGGGCGCCGTAGGTCAGTGTGACGGGCGCGGAGTCCATCTTGCGCGCGAAGGTGGCGATCAGAACGGTGATCAGGCCGCCGATGCCGCCGACCAGGATGAACGGGAACAGCAGCCCCGGGTTCATCGTGATGAGGTAGAAGGCGATCGCGCCGACGATGCTGAGCAGACCGAGGGTCGTGCCGGTCTTGGCGACGACGTCGTCGATCGTCATGGGCCGCGTATCGGCGGCGAACTGCGGGTGCGCCTGCGGGGCACCGTAGCCGGCCTGGGCGCCGAAGCCCTGCTGGCCGTACTGTCCTTGCTGGAAGGCGCCTCGGCCCGCACCACCGAGGTGGGTGGCGCTGCGGGCACTGTCCGTGGACAGTGAACTGAAGACCGGGTTGCTGCTGGTGCGCATCGAGGTCCCTTCGGAATTGTCGGGGAAGGTCGTTGGTCGAGAGTCCCCGCCGGGTCACCGACGAATCACTCGTACATGTGCAACGCGCGGGCTCACCTGTGTGTTCCCGACGCCGTCGCCCATCTTGCCCGATCGGCACGACAGGTCGGGGAACCACTCCCGGGGGACGTGGAGTCGACGGGATAGGGGCGCCTGCGGCGGCGACCCGAACGACGACGACGAGGTTTTCAGTGCCGGGACGGCCCGCGGTTGCAGGCGGCGCGGATTATTCGCAGGCGACGCCGTCGTTGTCGCGGTCCAGTTTCGAGGCGTACCCCGGTTGCCCGCGGTACAGCGGCGCGACGCCGGCGGCCCGGGCCGCCGAGCAGTTGGGGTAGTACGCCGCCTGCGGGACCGGCTCGGCGACCGGGGCGGGCGCGTAGGTCTGCGGCGGGGCGTACGTCTGGGCCGGGGCGGGCGCGTACGTGGGCGCGGGGGAATCGGTCTGCCGGGGCGCGTACTCCGATTCGACGGCGACGGGCGTGACCGGGGTCGCCGATGCCGGTGAGCTCGTGGGGGTCTGGGTCACGATGGTCGTCGGTGCTGCGGCCCGGGCCGTGGTGGTGACGGTGCTGGTCGCGGCCACCGGGCTCGAGGCCGGGGTCAGCGAGGGCGCGGGCGTGGGCATCAGCGCCGCGCCGACGACGAGCATGGCGGCCGAGGCGGAGCCGACCACTGGCCAGCGCCGGGCGAACGGGCTCAACGGTGTGTTCCAGGTCAGCGGGCTCAGCGCGTCTGGGGAGACGTAGCCGGCCATCGACTGCGCGGCGAGAGCGGCTTGCCGGTCGAGTTGGAAGTCCTCCTCGGCGTGGGTGCGGTCCTCGCGCTCGCAGAAGACCCACCACCCGCCTGGCAAGGCCATGGCCAGACCGATGAGCGCCATCGCCACAGACTCGAGAACACCGCTGCCGAGCGTTCCGAGTGCCGCGACCACCATGATCCCGCCCAGCACGAGGCCGGCCCAGGCGAGGACCGGCTTCCAGACGGGAGGCGTGAGGTAGGTGGGCTCCGTCAGGGTGGGACGGGCCATGGAGGGCAGGACGATCGGCATGCTCGCGGTCTTTCGAGGGAGGTGAAGTGCCCGCGGCGGCCACAGGACGACGCGCGGTGAGAATGTGAACATTACTCCTCCGCACGCCCTCCGCCAAAGAAATCCTTATCTACACCGGAGCCGGCTCGCGCGGGGGGCCAACCCGTCGTCATTGGTAGGTCTCCCTGAAGGTCGGGGCGAGGCTGGCGCCCCAGTCGTCGCGGAGGTCGTCCACGTCGCCGGAGAGAAGGCTGCGGCCGTGGCACATCAAGACGGGAGTCGGGGCCGCGCCGAGGGTGCCGAGGCGAACGACGACGAGGTCGACCACCCCGCCCGCGCCGCAGGAGCAGGCCACACCGAATCTACAGGGTTGACCGATACCCCAGGGGGTATGTAGTCTCGGGGCATCAGCCAGTCGGATCCTCGACTGGCGGTCGACGCCATCCACGCCGACGACAACCCCCACCCCTTGAGGAGTCCCATCATGTGCCGTCCCGCCACCTGCAAGACCTGCGGCAAGACCACCTGGGCCGGATGCGGAATGCACGTCGACCAGGTGATGTCCGGTGTGCCCAAGGCCGACCGCTGCCCGGGCCACGAGGCCGATGCACCCGCCGTCAAGGTCGGCTTCTCCGCCAAGCTGTTCAGCAGGTAATCCCGGCGCCGTCGTCGAGCGCGTCTCCGCCGGCGTGCCGGGAGCCACCACTATCCCGCCAGCTTCGCCAACGGCCCCTCCGCCGACACCGCACCGATGCAGCTGTCCGGAATGGTCGCAAGCGAACACCATGCGGCCGGCAGTACCGGACGGTATCCGTCGGACACTCCCCCGCCCGCGATGATGTCCCGATAGGCCTCGACGCCCGACGTCGGCCGGCGCGTCAGGGTCGGGTCGCCGAGCACGTCCACCCGGTACAACCCGAACCGAGCCGAGTAGTCGCCCCATTCGTAATTGTCGACGAGAGACCAGTGGTTGTAGCCGATCACTGGGTACCCGTCCGCCACGGCCCGCTGCAGCCAGAAGACGGTGTCGCGCAGGAACTCGCCCCGCTCGATCCCGTCGCCGCGGACGCCGTCGCGGGTGGGCATGCCGTTCTCCACGATGTAGATCGGCTTTCCCGGGTAGGCGTTCGCATAGTGCGCGATCGCCTCGTAGATCCCCTCTGGCTGCGGCCGCACGGCCGCGAAGTCGTCCCACGCCGCATTGATGGCCGTGAGGTTGTTCAGCGCGACCCCGTAGTAATAGTCGATGCCTACGTAGTCGACAACGTCGGCCACCCTGTCCCCTACCAGCGTGTCGGTGAACTCGGTGGCCATTGGCAGGTAGGCCTCGTTCATCGTGACCATCGCAGCCGGGTCGGCCCGGTGGGCGGCAGCGTAGCCGAGCCGGTGGGCGGCCTCGACATTGTCAAGAAAGCGGGAGAAGTCGGTGAAGGCCGCCCGACCGATGGTCGTCTCATGCTTGAAGAACACCATCGGCTCGTTGAAGCTGACCCACATCGTTCCGTCGCCGGCCCACCGGTCGGTGATGAGGTCGGCAAAACGGCCGAACGAGTCCACCGCGCCGGGACCCAGGAAGCCGCCCTCGTCGGCGAGCCAGCCGGGGTAGACGAAGTGCACCATCGTGATCATGGGGGTCATGCCATGTCGGCGGACCGCGTCGATGATCCGGTCATAGTGTCTGAGTGCCTCGTCGTCGTACTCCACCGGCGCGGGCTCGATCCGCGCCCACTCCACGCTCAGCCGGAAGGTGTTGACGCCCATCGCCGCGGCGTTGGCGATGTCCTCCTCGTAGCGGTTCCAAAAATCCACCGCGTCGCCGACCGGGTCGGCCTGGCCCGTCGGCGCGGCCGCGTCGACGTACCGCCTCCAGTTGGAGTCCGGGTTCGAGCCTTCGACCTGGAAACCCGAGGTAGCGACACCCCAATGGAAGCCAGCGCCCGGCGTGGTGGCCGGCTCACCCGGCCGGGCCGCAGCGCTCGGGTGCGACTGCGGAGCCACCGCGACCGCCAGGACGAGCGCCAGGAGAACTGAAAGCCCCCTCCGGATGATCGTCGGATGCCCTGCCCACCGCGCGCTTCCGCTCATGAGTGAACCCTAGGAAGCACCCCGGCGAACAGCAGCGGAATGACCCAAGTTCCCGAACCGGGAGCCCTCGAGCCGGAGACTCGTTCGGCCGACTACGCCGAGGCGGTCTCCTCCGATTCGGCAGACGGGGCGGACTCGGACTCTTCGGTCCGCAGCGCCGAGGCGGGCCCCTCGGTTTGCGCGCTATTGCGGACGAACCACACGCCGGCGACGGTGATGAGCGAGATGATCGCACCCAGCAGCAGTGCGTTGTGGACGCCGGTCATCTGCGCGGCGACGTCGCCGAGGCCAGACTCGGCGCCGGAGACGATGCCCAGCGTCATGACGGTGATGAACAGCGCCGTGCCTGCGGCGGCGGCGACCTGCTGCAGGGTGTTGAGCAGAGCCGAGCCGTGCGAGTACAGGTGCGGCGGCAGGGAGCCGAGCGCGGAGGTCATGAGCGGCGAGAACAGGAACGCCAGGCCCACGCTGAGCACGATATGCCAGACCACGACCGTGACCAGCGAGCTGTCTGCGGAGAAGAACGTGTACATCCCCCACAGGCCGGCGGACGCGAGGATGGAGCCGGGGATGATGAGCGGCCGGGGGCCGATCCGGTCGAACGCGCGGCCCACGAACCAGCCGAGCACGCCCATGATCAGGCCGCCGGGCAGCAGCGCCAGCCCGGAGTTCAGGGTGCTGGTGCCCACGACCTGCTGCATGTAGAGCGGCAGCAGGATGAGGGTGCCGAACAGCGACATCATCGAGACGAGCATGAGGGCCAGGCTCACGGTGAAGGTCGGAAACGCGAACGCCCGCACGTCGAGCAGTGCGTAGTCCTTGAGCGAGAGCTGGCGCCAGACGAACACGGCCAGTGCGACCACGCCGATCGCCACGGGGATCCAGGGCGAGATGAGGGCGTTGTCGCTGGCGGCCTCGCCGATGGAGCTGAGGCCGAAGATGAGGCCTGCGAAGCCGATCGCCGAGAGGACGCCGGAGAAGATGTCGAGCGGGATGGGCCGGGGCTCGGTGACGTTCCTGATGAGCACGGCGCCGGCCACCAGCGCCAGCAGTCCGATAGGAAGCACCGACCAGAACATCCAGCGCCAGCTCAGCACGTCCAGCACCAGCCCGCCCACGGTGGGGCCGACGGCGGGGGCGACGGCGATCACGATGGAGATGACGCCCATGGTGCGGCCGCGACGGTCGGCGGGCACCACGTTGAGCACGGTGGTCATGAGCAGCGGTATCATGATGGCGGTGCCGACCGCCTGGACGACACGACCGGCAACCAGCATGGGGAACACCACGGCCAGCGACGCCAGCAGGGTGCCCGAGGTGAACGTACTCATCGCGATGACGAACACGGACCGCAGCGGCAGGCGAACGAGCAGCCAGCCGGTGAACGGGATGACGACAGCCATCGTGAGCATGAAGGCGGTGGTGAGCCACTGCGCTGTGGCTGCGGTGACGGCGAACTCCACCATCAACTGGGGCAGCGCCACGGACATGATCGTCTCGTTGAGGATCACCACGAACGCGGCCGCGACGAGGAGCGCGATCAACTGCACGGTGGCGGCCGGCAGGGGCTGGGAAGCTGTGCTGGCCTGCGGTTTAACGGCGGCGTCAGACGTCACGGGTCGTCCTTAGGAAAATCGTGCTGCGGAGAAAGAGTTTCGGGGCCCACGGGGCACGGGGCACGGCGCGCGGGAACTCTCGCACTCTAGCGGAGTTCGGACCCCAGCCCAGCCCGGAGTGATCCCCGTTACGCGAGGCGCTTCCTCTCGCTTTCCCGACACCCCAAAAGCTGCACCCCGTGGCAAACATACCCCCATGGGTATAAGATTCGGTTGGGGCGCAAGCCACTGACCCCTGGACCCCATCCCAGGCTGACCATCAACGCCGACCATCAACGAGGAGAACCCCATGTGCAGAGCTGTGAAGTGCCGCAAATGCGGAAAGACGACGTGGGCTGGCTGCGGCATGCACGTCGACCAGGTGATGTCCGGCGTGCCGCGTGCCGACCGCTGCCAGGGCCACGCTAGCGAGCCCAAGGAGGGCTTCTTCGCCAAACTCTTCGGGCGCTGACACACGTGGCCCCCCCTTCGACGCCAAGACTCAGGACCTGCGGGATCACCTCGCGCACCGCTATCTTGACTGGCGTGACCACCCTCGAGCCGCCGTGCAGCCGCTGATCCGGGCCGCCAGCCTGCGCGGGTTCTCCGGTCTCGTGTCCGAACTCGGCGGGGATCCTGACGCGTTCCTGGCTGAGTTCGGCATCGACCGAGCAATCCTGGAGAGCGACGACGGACTGCTATCGATTACCGACCATGACCGGATGCTGGATGCCGCCGCAGCCGAGCTCCGATGCCCCGACCTCGGACTACGGCTGGCCGAGCGGCAGGACCTGACGATCCTCGGCCCCGTCGCCCACGCCATTCGCTCGTCAGTGACAGCCACAGAGGCCTTGGAGTATGCCGGGCGTTTCATGTTTGTCCACAGCCCTGTCCTGAACATCGGCATCGACCGTGATCCGTGGGGTCGACGCGGGGTGATCGCCCTGACCTACCGCAAGGAACTGGCCGAATCGCCGTACTCCCCGCAGGCGCTCGAGCTGGGGCTGGGCCTGTTCTATCGGGTGGCGGTGCAGCTTCTCGGCCGGGCGACGGGCCTGCGATCGGTGGAGGTTCCGCACGGGCCGTTATCCCCGACCATCCGCTACCTCGATTTCTTCGGTGCCGATGTGAAGTTCGATCGCCCGGTGGCCGCTCTATGCGTAGAGCGCCGGAGCCTGGACACCTCCTTCGCGACCGCCGACGAGGAGATCCGCCTGGCTGCCCTTCATCACCTGACGGGCGAATACTCGGACCCCACACGGACGGTGGCCAACCAGGTGCGCCGCGCCGTCCGCGATAGCCTTCCCGGCCCGATCCCCTCGGTCGCAGAGGTGGCCGCCCAGCTCCTGCTCCACCCGAGGACGCTCCAGCGCCGCCTCGCCGTCGCCGGCACTACGTACGGACAGGTGGTGGACAACCTACGACGGGATCGGGCGTACCAGTTCATCACCACCACCGACCTGTCGTTCATCCAAATCGCCGACCTGGTGGGTTTCACTGAACAGTCCACGCTCAGCCACGCGGTGAGGCGGTGGTTTGGCATCTCCCCCGGCGAGCTCCGGCTCCGCGGGAGACGCTAGACCACCTCTGAGGTCGCTGCTGAGATCGCGGGCAGCATCGTGGATCGTGTACCCGCAAACTGTCGCGTGCAAACAAGTTTTGTCCTGCCCAACGTCGGATGCTGGAACAAACGGAAGAACGTCTCCCGTCAAGGAGTGGCAATGACGACGCAGCAGCAGTCGACCGAACAGAACATGACCGACCCGCAGGACACCAAGCGGACCCTCGAGCAGATCGGGGCCCGGTCAATCCCTGAGTTCGACGGCGTCCATGACATCTGGCCCCGCGGCGATCGGCTGGAGGCCGTGCGCGCGGCAGCGACCGAATACAAGAAGCGATTTGTCCAGCAGGGCCAGGTGCGCGCGGTGAAGTCGGTGGATGTGGCCGGCGCACCGTACCCGGTCAAATACGCGTTCGACAACGCCGTGAGCGTGCCCAGCCTGCCGCTGATCACCATGATCAACCGGATGGTGGTGGTGCAGTACGACGACTGGAACGGGCGACCCCGCACACTCGTCTTTGAGCCCACCGTCCCCGCCGGTTCGGCCGAGGCACCGTTCTACTCCAACCTGCAGAAGATGGTCGACAAGATCCCGTTCGGGGCCATGGCCAGCAAGGTGATCCTCAAGTACTTCAACGAGCCGGACGTGGCGCTGGCAAAAGTGGGACTTAGTCCAGAGGACGTGGACTTCTGCACGTTTGACCACCTACATGTGCAGGATCCGCGGATGATCCTGGGTTCCAGCCAGACCATCCCCGGTGAGGCCTCGCCGCGCGAGCCGCTGTTCGGCGACGCCAAGATACTGACGCACCGCCGTGAGTTTGCCACGCTGGAGAGCCTGCATCCCATGCAGTGGGCTTGGTACGTGGAGGACGGCCTCGAGGGTGTGGACTTGGACAAGTTCGCGCTGTTCGACGGCGACATCGAGTTGGGCCCCGGCATCGCGCTGCTGTGGACGCCCGGTCACACCGACGGCAACCATTCCTTGGTCGTCAACACTCCAGATGGCGTGTGGGTCTCGTCGGAGAACGGTATCTCTCTGGACAACTGGCAGCCCGAGCTCTCCAAGATTCCGGGCGTGCGCAGCTACCACGAGCAGTTCGGTCGCGAGATCTGCCCCAACGCCAACACCCTCGAAGACGCCCTTGATCAGTACGACTCCATGATCAAGGAGAAGACCATGGCGGATCCGTGCACGGACGATCCGCGCTGGCTGCAGATCCTGCCGTCCACTGAGCTCGCGCCGTGGAAGCGTTTCTGGCCGGTCGTGCCCACGTACTGTCATGGCGGGATCGAGTACGGACAGATCGAATCGGGCCTGAAAGACAAGAAGTGACGACGACGAAGCCCGCCGCTCTCGTCACCGGAGCCGGTCGCGGGTTGGGCCGTGGGATCGCTGAGCTCCTGGCCGATCGCGGGTACCTCGTCATGGTCACCGACCTCGACGCCGACACCGCGGCTGCTGCTGCGACGGAAATCGGCAGGGGTGCGCTGTGGGCTGTGGTCGACGTGCGCGAACACGCACAGGTTGAGAGTGCTCGTGATGAGCTGATCGCCGCCGCCGGGTCGCTGGATGTCTGGGTGAACAACGCCGGGGTGCTGCACACGGGCCCGGCATGGGAGCAACCCGAGGACCTGCGCAAGCTGCAATTGAACGTGAATGCGCTGGGCACGATCAACGGCACGGTCGCCGCGATCGACGCCATGCGGGGTCGCGGTGGGCACATCATCAACATCGCCTCGCTGGCCGGACTATCGGCGGTGTCGGGCGAGGCCGTGTACGCAGCGTCCAAACACGCGGTGTTGGGGTTCAGCAGCAGCACCGCGGCGGACCTGCGGCTTGCCGGGGTGAAGAACATCGCCATCTCGTGCGTGTGCCCCGACGGCATCTGGACGCCGATGCTCTACGACAAGCTGGAGGATCCGCAGGCTGCATTGTCCTTTTCCGGCGTACTTCTCCAGCCTGAGGATGTCGTGAGAGCCGTAGGCAAGGTACTCGACTCACCCAAGGCCGTGACGGCGCTGCCTGCCTGGCGCGGGATGATCGCGCGGCTCGGGGCGGCGTTCCCGCGACTAGGGGTGGCCGCGCTGCCGCTGCTTGCCGCTCAGGGACGCCGGGTTCAGAAGAAGTTGCACCAGAGCCAGGAGTTGTCCCGAGGATGACCGCGCAGGCCTCCGGAGCCGCACTGTCTGGCCCGATCATCACGCACCGCTCGCCCAGTCCAGAGTCCCGCGCACTGTATTGGGGCGCGCGGGCCACGCTCCGGAACGTGTACCGGGCGTGGCCGCTGACCGAGGCTGGCATCCGGCGGCTCGCGGCAGTCGAGCGCGGTTTCGCCCGGCTGCCTCACTCCCCCGATGTGCGCGTTGATAGCGGGGAACTGGGAGGTGTCCCAGTGGTCACCACGGCACCGGCGGCCACAGATTCTCGGGGAGGCACAGCCGGCGTTTC
Source organism: Dietzia sp. ANT_WB102 (assembly GCF_008369165.1). Lineage (NCBI taxonomy): Bacteria > Bacillati > Actinomycetota > Actinomycetes > Mycobacteriales > Dietziaceae > Dietzia > Dietzia sp. ANT_WB102. The sequence continues at coordinate 1,845,679 of NZ_VOBA01000001.1, read as the reverse complement.
CGACCTCGCAGTGCTCTACCTTCACGGCGGCGCGTTCGTGTTCTGCGGTCCCGACACTCACCGCCGCGTGTGCAGTGGACTCGCCACCGACCTGGGCGCACCGGTGCACGCTGCGCGGTATCGCAAATTGCCGGAGGTTGACCTGGGGACTGTGGTCGAGGACGCCTACTCCGCCTACCGGGCACTGTCCGATAGATTGCCGGACGGGCACCGGATCGTTGTTGCCGGAGACTCGGCCGGCGGGTTCCTGTCCGCGAAAATCTGCGAGCTCAGCGCACTGGACGGCGTCCGGAGGCCTGCTGCGGTGGTGGGCTATTCGCCGTTGGTCGACCTCGACGGCGACGTGCGCGAGGGCCGTTGGTTCCGCCGCGACGCCTACCAGCCGGCGAGCACGGCCCGCCGCGTGCAGTCGCTCTGGGCGCAGCAGTCCGAGCACCTGCGTGGCGAGAGATCGATGTTGGACGTCGATCCGGAGTTCTTCCCTCCCACGCTCATCACTGTGGCGGCTGGAGAGCTCATCGAGGCCGGGGCACTCGCGCTGACCGCACAGCTGCACGATGCGGGCCGCTCAGTGGAGACGCATCGCTGGCACTCGGCGGTCCACGCCTTCCCGGTCCTCAATTCGCTCACTCCGGAAAGCCGTCAGGCTCGCGCCATCACCGTCGACTTCCTACGCAGGGAGCTCGGTCGATAGTTCCGCCTTTGCCGTCCGTGGCACAACGGCATCCTTCGGGGTGACGCGAGCCGGACTCTGGATTACCTCTCAGCCGACCGTCGCGGCCTTCCATGCCGAGTGGATTGCGCCGTGGATGTAGCCGACGTCGCCAGCGTCGCCGATGACCTCGCAGTCGATGCCGGCGGCGCGGAGTTCGTCGGCGAGCGGGGCGGCGGCGGTGGTGCCGTCGGCGTAGACGACCATGTCGGCCGGGGCGGACTTCGCCTCTCCCTTGGCAGTGGTCCACTCGACACCGGACTCGGTGATGCGGGTGACCTCCACCTGACGCTGGATATCGACACCGTGTTCGCGGGCGTGACGCACCGCAGTCCAGCGGCGCGGCATCGCCAGCGGCAGCCCGAGTTGCTGCGACTCGTGCAGCAGCGTGACCTTGCGGCCACGCTCAGCGAGGAACTCAGCCAGCTCCAGGCCGACCAGCGACCCACCGATCACCACCACGTTCTTGCCCATCGGCAGCGCGATCTTGGTCAGTCGACGGATCCAGGACGGGCGCTTGGTGATGGTCGACAGCTTGCCCAGCCGTCCGGCCATCCGCAGGAAGAACCCGGCCTCGTCAGCTGTAGCGGTGCCCAGCATGGTGGCGCGCAGGGAATCACCGGTGTGGACGTGCGGTAGGCCGCCGCCCGGGATGGTCGGGGCGGGGCGCTTCGCGCCGGTCGCCACGATCACGCGGTCCGCGCCCAGCGCACGGATCGACGCGGGCGTCGCCTCGGTGTTCAGCCGCACATCGATGCCGAGACGCTTGGCCTCCGCCTCATAGAAACGGATCAGCGGCTCGTTTGCCGGCGTGGTGAGGGTGGAGAACCACATGGTGCCGCCCATCCGGTCGGCCTGATCGAGCACCGTCACGCGATGCCCGCGCTCGGTCAGCACCAGCGCCGACTCCATTCCCGCGGGTCCGGCGCCCACCACCACGACATGCTGCCGCTTGGGTGCGGGCGTCAGCGGCAGAAGCTTCTCGTTACCCAGCGCCGGGTTCACCGCACAGAACGGGGTGTCGTCGAAGAAGTTCTCGGCCACACACAGGTAACAGTTGATGCAGGGCCGCACCTGCTCGGGAGTCCCGGCGGCCAGCTTGTTGGGCAGGTTCGGATCGGCGAGCAGTTGCCGGCCCATCGCGGCGAAGTCGACCTTGTCGTCGTCGATCGCCTTCTCCGCCACCTCCGGCAGCATGCGGCCCACGCCGACCACCGGGATCGACACGGCCTTCTTGATGGCTGCGGCGTTGTCCACGTACGCGCCGATCGTGTCGGGCAGTGGGCCGTCGGTGAAGTTGTTGAAGGGGTTGCGGCCCCAGCCGGTGACGTGGATCGCGTCGGCGCCCGCGCGCTCGAACAGCACCGCGGCCTCGGTCGCCTCGGGCAGGGTCAACCCGCCGTCCTGGCCGTACTCCTCCCCGGCCACCCGCACGATCACCGCGAGCTGGTTGCCCACCCGCTCCTTGACCGCAGCGATGACCTCACACGCCAGGCGCGCACGGTTCTCGAGCGACCCGCCGTAGCCATCGGTGCGCTTGTTGTCGCGACGGTTGAGGAACACACCGAGGATGTACCCGTGGGCGGCGTGAATCTCGATCGCGTCGGCGCCGGCCTTGGCGATCCGCTCGGCGGCATCGGCCCAGGTGGAGATGAGCCAGGAGATGTCAGCGTCGTCCATCTCCTTGAAAACCATCTGCTTACCGCCGGTGGCCGCGCCCATCCGTGCCAACTCCTCCGGCGTGCTGTCGGCCAGAGCGGACATGTCGTAGCTGTAGTCCTGCACGCTGGGCGCGATGACCGGCCGGTCGTTGGCGACGTCCACGCGCGCGACCTTGCCGTGATGCGTGGACTGCACGCACAGCTTGGAACCCGCCGCGTGCACCGCGTCCGCCAGCGCCTTCAGGCCCGGGATGAACTTGTCATCCGACAGGCCCGGCTCCTTCATCGACGCTGCCCCCACAGGGAACGCGATCGCGCACGCCCCCGTGATGATCAGACCTGCTCCCCCGGCCGCGCGGGCGGCGTAGTGGTCGATCTCCCGCTGCTCGATTTCACCGTCCTCGGACACGTTCATGTCCATGGCGGGAAGCACGATGCGGTTGTGCGTCTCCATCGGGCCGATCCGGCCGGGAGACATGAGACGAGGGAACGAGGTGAGGGTAGCCACGCGAGTAGATTACTCCGAAGTCGACGGGTGTCGACTGCAAGCACAGAATTGTGTGCGCCCCCAGCGGGATCCGACGACGACGAGGGCGCGCTCTCGACTCGTGAGCCGGTGCCGGTAGACAGGACTGATGAAGGTCTACACCAGTGCCGATCCGGCAATCGCCCCGACGTCCGTCGCGGAATTCGCCCGTCGGGCCGAGGCTGCCGGGTATGACGGCCTGCATATCTCGGAGACGGTGCACGACCCGTTCCTGTTAGCGTTACTCGCCCTGCAGGCGACTGACCGGCTCGTCGTGCGGACGTCCATCGCGCTGGCGTTCGTCCGAAGCCCCATGGCAACCGCGTACTCCGCCTGGGATCTGTCGTCGATATCCGGGGGCCGATTCCAGCTGGGCCTGGGCACTCAGGTCCGGCAGAACATCGAGGACCGGTACGGGATGACGTGGTCGGCGCCGGCGGCGAGGATGAGCGAGTACGTCCATGTTCTCCGGACGGCGTTTACGGCGTTCCGCACCGGCGAGCTCACGCCGTTCGAGGGGCGCCACTACCGCCTCACCCGGCTGCAGCCCTACTTCAATCCCGGCCCGGACGAGCAGACCGCGGTGCCGCCGATCTACCTCGGCGCGGTGGGGCCGCGCATGCTCGAGGTCGCCGGGGCCGACGCGGACGGACTCATCACCCACCCCACCACCGCGGACCCGGCCTACCTCACCGGGACGTGCCTGCCCGCGTTGACGCACGGCGCTGCCGGGGTGGGCAGGTCACTGACCGGGTTCGAGGTGGTCACCGGACTCCAGGTGATCACCGGGGAGACCGACGCCGACCTGGCCGCCGCACGCGAGGAACGCCGCCGACTGTTCGCCTTCCTCTACTCCACTCCCGCCTACCGCGGGGCGCTCGAACGGCACGGCTTCCCCGACCTGCAGCGCGAGTTGGCCTCCCTTGTCCGGGAGGGGCAGTGGGACCGGCTGCCGCAGGTGGTCACCGACGACGTCCTGGACACGATCGTGCTCACCGCCCGGTATAGCGAACTGGCGGAGGCGATCCGTGGGCGGCTCGCGCCCCTGCCGGACGGCATGACCGCCGGGGTGACACTGGCGATGCCGGGTAACCCCGGCCACGATGGAGCGATGGCCGACGTGGTGGCCCGGTTGCAGGCGGACGACGACTAGGACGCCTCGAAGAGCTGCTGCCCGATGTAGGTGTGGCCCTCGGCCATTCCCGGCGGGATCGCGAACACCGAGCTGGTGAGGTGCTGCAGATACTCGGTCAGCCGATCGAACTGCATGCGGGCGAGCACCGGCGTGAAATGTCGTCGCGGATCACGCACGAAGGCGATGAAGAACAGTCCGGCGTCGAGCCGGCCGAGTTCATCCGAGCCGTCGGTGTAGTTGTACCCGCGACGCAACATGTGGACCCCGGCATTGCGGCTCGGGTGCACCAGGGCGATGTGGCTGTCCTCGGGGATCGCGAGATCGCCGCTCCCGGTGCGGGCCGTGAAGTCCGCCGCCGTGAACTCCTCGCCGCCGGAGAGCGGGCCTCCTGACACCTTGACGCGACCAATCGTCTTTTCCTGCTCGAGCATCGACAGCTCGTCCCACACCTCCATCGTCATCCTGATCTTGCGCGCACACAGGTAACTGCCGCCAGCCATCCAGTCGCCAGCGTCGTCGTCGTCATTCACCCACACGAAGTCCTTCAGCAGATCCTCTTGGTCGGCGCGCAGCGACGCGGTGCCGTCTTTGAAGCCGAAGAGGTTACGTGAGGTGGTCTGGCGCGCGCCGGTCGACGAGACGCGCCCGTACCCGAGCTGCGTCCACCTGACGGTGGCAGTGCCGAACGCGATCCGAGTGAGGTTACGGATGGCGTGCAGAGCCACGAGCGGGTCCTCGGCGCACGCCTGGACAACCAGGTCTCCCCCGCTGCGGCCTGCGTCGATCTTCTCCGCCGCCATGCGGGGGATGTCCTCGGCCAAGGGCGCAGGGAGCCGGTTGGCCAGCTCGAAGCGGTCGGTGCCGTCGTCATCGCGGAAAAGTGTGCGCCCGAACCCGAAAGTCACGGTGAGCCCCGCGGCGTCGAGGTCGTGGACCTCGCCGGTGTCGGCGGGCGGCGCCGACCTGGAGACCCGCAGGGCCCCAACCGGAAGCCCGGCGGTGAGGTTCTCCGCCGCCCGGGACCACGCGGTGAGCAGGGCGATCAGCTCGTCGCGGTCGTCGGTGGTCACATCGAAGGCGGTGAGATGCATCTGCTGTTGGGCGGGAGTGGTGATGCCCTGCTGGTGCTCCCCCCGGAACGGGTACATCAGAGTCTGGGTGCCGTGGCCGCCATCGGCGCCGCCGGTGACACGGCTTCCGGCGAATCCGGCCGCCGCCCCGACCCCGCCCGCGAGGCCGGCCGCGAGCACGGTGCGTCGGCTTAGAGGCTCCACGGTCAGCCCACCACGACGTCGGTCAGCATCGCCAGCGGTCGGCGTAGCGCGTTGACGGCGTCGGAAAGCTGCTTGCGCTCTGCCACGTCCAGCTCGGTGAATGGGACGAAACTGTCTGCGCCATCGCGGTAGCCATCCAGAATCTTGGTCAGCGACGTCATGCGGGAGTCGATCTCGGTGACCAGATCGGGATCCTCCTGCTCGGCGAGTTCGCGGAGGATGCCGAAGGCGACCGACGCGCCCTCGACGTTGGCCTGAATGTCGTAGAGGTCGGTGTGCGAGAAGGTCTCCTCCTCTCCAGTGACCTTGGTGCTGGCCACCTCCTCGAGGAGCGCGATCGCGCCGTTGGAGATCTCGTCAAGACTGATCGCGAAGTCGTCGGCGTGCACCAGGTCATAGAGTTTCTGGGTGTCGCGGTCCAGCAACTCGGCAATCTCGCGACCGTTTGCGGGACTCAGTGGCTGCTGTCCCGCGGGCAGCCACAGGTCCTTTTCCAAGACGTGCCATCCGGTCCACGGATCCCCGGTGTCCTGTGAGTCTGCTTCGCGCAGGTCGATCGCGGGGTCGATGTCGCCGAACGCCTCCGCGACGGGCTCGATCCGCTCGAAGTGCATGCGCGCCCGCGGATACAGCTCGCGGGCCCGGTCGAGGTCACCGGCGGTGTAGGCCCCGGTGAATTCCTCGGTGCCGGCCAGCAACGCGCCCACCTGATCGCGGACGTACGCGGTGTAGTCAGCTTCGGCCGTGCCCCTCTGCCCTTGCACATCGTCGGTCTCCGCAACCGTCTGCCCGGAATCGGTCACCGTGAACTCGGCGATTCCGGTGATCTCCCCGACCATGTTGGGCTTGCAGGCCGTGTAGTAGGTCCCCGGTTCCAGCACGATGGTGAACGGGGTCGTCGTGCCGGGCTGGAGGTTCTCCTTCTCCCCCACTACTCGGAGTTTGTCGTCTGCGAGAATCTCAAACTCGTTGACTTCGGAGCCGTTGTTGGTCAGCTCGAACCGCGTGGTGCCGGACGCCGACTGCGCGGGTGAGACCGGACAGGTGTCGCCATCGATCGTCACCTCGAGGGGTTCGGCTCGGTCCGCCGTCGTGGTGCCAGTGGCGTCGGTGCACCCCGCCAGGGTGCCCACCCCCACCACCACGCTCAGCGTTGGCGCAACGATGTTTCTGAACAGAGGGTTTCGTCTCACGGGGTCTCGGCTTTTCTGTAGAGCAGTGTCTGCTGTCGTGGACTGGACTGCCGGCCCACCCCGCACCCAGGCCTTCCCGGGGAACCGGCGCGGTGTTGCGCGACACGAAGACAACCGACCGAAGTTTTAGGTTAGCCTCACCTTGGCTGCTTCAAGGAGAAAGTTTTACTCCCTCACCCTCCGCAGTGCAACACGATCCCGATTTGTGACAGGTCCGTCGGGGTGGAGACTATTCCGGACATGAACCTGTCCCTCTTCTGGAACGGCTGGGAGCCGATCGCTCACACGTTGGTCATGGTCACGGTCGGCACGATCGCGATAGTGATCATGTTGCGACTGTCGGGGCCCCGCACGCTGGCACAGATGTCGCCGCTGGATTTCGTCATCGCCGTCGCCGTGGGCGCCACCTTCGCGCGGACGATCACCGCCGTCGACGTCCCACTCGCCCAGCTGATCTTCGCCATCGCCCTGCTTGTCTTGATGCAGTGGCTGCTGGCGACGGTCCGCGCCCGATCTCACCGTGCGCGGTGTCTACTGGACCACCCGCCGGTCCTCATGTACTACCGGGGCGAGATGCAGAGAACCATGCTGCGGCGCCACCGACTCCTCGAGGACGACATCCACACAGCCGTACGGCAGTCCGGTCGCGGCTCCCTCGACGGCGTGGCTGCGGTCATCCTCCAACAGGACGGCACCCTCGGCGTTATCTCCGATGACACACTCGGCGACGCTTCAAGCCTGCTGCCGTACGTTCAGCGTGCCCGCGGCAGCGCCTCGTCCGAGTGAGTCTCGGTGAGCTGAACTGCCGTCGCGGGAAGTGGCAGTGATGAGAATCCCGAAGAACGCACCCGTGCTCGCGATCGTGAAAGCAATTCAGAGGGGCGCAATCTAGAGGGACAACTGCACTACGGCGTGCGGGACAGACAGCAGCCACCACACGAACCCGGGCCCCCAGCTGAGGCGTAAAAATTCTCCGGAAAATCGGACAACCGGACTGTGGTGGCTTCCATGACGGAACCTCTTTGCCAGCCCGAGCAGGAGCCGGTTCCTGTCGCATGAGTCTCGAATCCCTCGATAACACCCGCTGGCGTACACGATACTACTGTTGGATATCAGTTCCGCGACAAATATGCCGGTTGACGAGACCACGTACGCGCTTCCGGAAAGTCCCAGCGAGCGCCACACCCGACAGCGTGGGCAACACCGGCGCGAGTGCCGAAAAACTTCACATAACACTCGTGTGTACAGTTCAGGGTCGGCCAAAAGACGCTATTGCGTTTTGACTGCGCCACCGTAGTAATCGAAGTCGCGCACATTCGGTACCGGTGGTGGACCGGCCTGATGTCCCGTAACGTCCGGGTATCAAGTAACACGAAATGTCATCGTCACGTAGCGTCAGCTACTCAAGCACTATCGCACGTGGGTGTTATCCCACTGCTGAATGAAAGGAAATGCGAATGATCACCTTGGGTGTAATTCTGTTGATTCTCGGGTTCATCTTGAAGATCCCCGTCCTGTGGACCATCGGTATCGTCCTGCTGGTCATCGGCTTGGTCTTGTTCGCGCTCGGCGCTGCCGGACGCACGATCGGTGGACGTAAACACTGGTTCTGATCAGCGGGCCGCGAAACACGAGCGGCCGCGACTGACTCCTTGGCGGATAGCTCCAGCAATACTGGCTGGAGCTGTCCGCCAAATCCTTTTCGCGGCGGCGCCATCCGGGAATCCGATGGCGCCGAATCCTTCCCATGTACCGGGTTTCTCCGTCCCCTCCGCCCGAGGCCTTCCAGCTGACCGTGGACGCCTCGGCCGTGCCGGATGTCCTCGTCGACTCGTCCACAGGGCGATCGAGAGAGCAGTACCGGCGGGTGAACGGTCCGGCATACCCGTGGAAATCGCCACCCACGGACTACCTCAGAGATACCGGCAGGTGGTGGAACGACTGGGTGCCGATCGCGACGACGGGGTGGGGCGCGCTGGTCGTGATCGCCCCATTGCTGGTGGTGCAGTTTCTTGTCTGGGTCATAGGGACGACGCTTCGTGACACTGCGAACGGTGCGTGACGAGGCCGGAGGTCCCCACGCGCGACTGTTCCGACGGCGGCGAGTCGGGTATACGATGGGCCCAAGGCATTGGAGCCCATCATGAGCGCATCGCAGGCCGGCATCTGGAGTGGCCCCGTCGGGGACTCGTGGGTGCGCAACGCAGCCGCTTACGACCGAGCTCTCGAGCCCCTTGGTCGAGCGGCGCTCGACCTGCTTGAGCTGGGCCCGCACCAGCGGGTGCTGGACGTCGGCTGCGGGACAGGGACCACGACTCTCGAGATAGCTCGGCGGGTGCACCCCGGCGGTTCGGTCGTTGGGGTCGACGTGTCCCGTCCGATGATCGAGTACGCCCGGGCCCGAATTTCTGGCGAGACCGAGGGCGAGAATGTCGAATTCGCTGTCCTCGATGTGGAGAAAGACGATCTACCCGGTCCGTTCGATGCCGCCTTCTCGCGGCTGGGTGTGATGTTCTTCGACCATCCGACGGTGGCCTTCGCCAACATCGCGTCCTCGTTGAAAGCTCGGAGCCGCTTTGCGTTCGTATGCTTCAAGACTCCCTCCGAAAACCCGTTCATCTCGATCCCCGTCGAGGCAGCGCTCGCAGAATTGAACGGTCCCGGTATGCCGCCCCGTGGCGCTGCAGGACCGTTCTCACTGGCTGACCCCGACATGGTGCGCGGGTTGCTTGAATCAGCTGGCTTCGAGTCTGTCGTCATATCCTCCGGACCTGACGAGGTCACCTTGGGTCCAGCTTCCGAACTCGACGATCTGGCGAGGCAGGCCGTGGAGCAGAACCCCGTTGTCATGCCGCTGCTCATCTCCAATGCCCACGCCCGTGAGGCCGCAGTCGAGGCGGCCGCCACAGCGCTACGCGATCACGTTCACACCGGCGATGTCCGTCTGGGCGCCGGAACCTGGCTCGTCGAGGCCCGCGTCGCAGATCGGTAGTTGGACCGACTCGACCGGGCGCCACTGTGCACCGGTTCGCTGTGAGGACTAGGCCCGCGCGGCCAGCCGCCACAGCGTGGTGCGTTCGCGCGCCCGGGCGGAATGGAGCGGATCGGCGCTGTCGGCCGCGCGTGGGTGACGTGGCGTCGTCACGTGTGTGCCGATGACGGCCAGGCCGGCGTCAGCAATGCGGTCGAGGAGCGCGTCGCGGGTGCGCAAGCCAAGGTGTTCGGCGAGGTCGGACAGGATCAGCCACCCTTCGCCTCGCGGCGTCAGGTGGATCGGGAGCTCGCTGAGGAAGCGATGGAGCATGTCGGAGCCGGGGTCATAGATCCCACGCTCGAGTGTCGAGGTAGGGCGCCCGGGTATCCAGGGCGGGTTGCACACCACCAGGTCGGCCCGTTTTTCGCCGGCAGGCCAGAGGTCGGCCTCGACGGCGTGGACTCGGTCCGCGATCCCGAGTCGGTCCATGTTCTCACTCGCACACTGCACCGCGCGCGGGTTGATGTCGGTCGCCACCACATGTCGGGCACCGCGCTGGGCCAGGACTGCGGCGAGCACTCCGGTCCCGGTACCGATGTCCCACACGACGGGCTGGTGGATGCCCGGCGGCCAGGGAGCGTCTGCGACCAGGTCAATGTACTCGTCCCGCGTGGGAGCGAAGACGCCGTGGGCGGGATGGATCCGCGCGCCTAGTGCGCCGATCTCGATTCCTGTGCGATGCCACTCGTAGGCGCTGATGACGCCGAGGAGTTCAGGTAGCGACACGAGAGTCTCCTCGCCAGCGGCACCATTTCCATCGCTGCTTGGCTGCCCGTAGGCGTGCCGGCAGGCGTCACGCACGTCCGGCGCCCGGCGCAGGCGAATTGTGTAGTCGTGCTCCAACTCGATGAGGATCGCGCCGAGAATCGCCGCTCGTTGTGCGCGGGCCCTCCTGTTGGCGTGAAACCCCTCCCCCGGGTCGGCGGCCTGCGGTGCGCGGGATGCCCGCTTCTTCAGGCGGCGGTCGAGGGCTCGCATGAGCTGCCGGGCGTTGTGGAAGTCGCCTCTCCAAAGCATCCCGGTGCCTGACCGGGCGAGCCGGAGGGCCTTGTCCGCGGAGATGTCGTCGTCGATCACGACGATGTCGCGTGGCGGCGGAGCCCCGTTCTCGGCGCGCCAGCTCGCAGTTCGTTGCGTGTGGTTCTCACTCCAGCCGACTATCGGCATGGCGAGTCCAACGGAGGGGCGTGGAAGAGGCAAGTGCATCCCTTTTTCAGCAGGCGCCCACTCGCCGATACGGCGGAAGCATGGATATCGGCGACACGGTGGTGGCGCCGGAACCGGTCCACACCACCCTATAGGCGCTAGCTCGGCGAGACCTCGCACTGGGCACCACGCTGTGCGAACAGCGCACTGCACCTCCCCTGGAGATACGAGGAGGTGCAGTTCGAACGGCGTGAGCGTTCACGCTCCCCGTCCGAGTCGAAGATCAGGAACCGAGGCCCGCAATCAGGTTAGCGGCGCCCAGGAGCAAGTTGCTCATGATGTCGTAGGCGCTGTCCGCGGCCGCCGAGCCGGATTCATACAAGCTCGACCCGGTGCCTAGTTGCTTAAGGATATTGGAGATCATGAGATCGACCTTCCTTCGAGAGGCGACGGGCTGTCCGCCGTCGACAGTCAGAGTGGCACTGTCGTTCACCCTGTACAACCGCTCCGGCACTATTGTTGTCAGTTTTTGACCATCAGATTTCTGGCAGCCGATCGGCTGCCCTGCTGGAGTGGAACCGCGCGGATCGGGTCAGCCGAGCGCAGAAGTTCACAGGGCTGGTTCGGGCGCCGGTGCGGGGGCACACTAGGACAATGAAGCGTCCCGGTCAGGGGATCCCGCACAGCACGCGACATCGCCGCGCGCCCCGACGGGGTGGCGAGCGCGGTGCCGGGGTCATGACGCTCGGGGCCTTAGGTGTGGTCTTTGGCGACATCGGTACGAGCCCGCTGTATGCGCTGCACACCGCGTTCAGCTTCCGCCACAATGCGGTCGCGGTTACTCCGGACAACGTCTACGGGATCATCTCCATGGTTTTGTGGACGATCACCATCATCGTGACGATCAAGTTCGTCATGCTCGTCATCAGGGCCGACAACGACGGTGAAGGGGGCATCCTCGCCCTCGTCGCATTGTTGCGACGCCACCTCCACGGTCGACGGGCCGGCGCGGTGGTGACGGTCCTCGGGGTTCTCGGGGCGGGGCTGTTTTTCGGGGACGCGGTGATCACGCCGACCATCTCGGTGCTCAGCGCGGTCGAAGGGCTGTCGGTGGTCAACCCGAGTCTGGGGTCGGTCGTCGTCCCGGTGGCCGTGGGGATGCTGGCCCTGCTGTTCTTCGTCCAGCCGGTCGGCACCGCGCGGGTGTCGTGGGCGTTCGGCCCGGTGATGCTTGTGTGGTTCGTGGTGCTGGCCGTGCTGGGTATCCCCCATATCGTGGCCCACCCGTCGATCCTGGTGAGCTTGTCTCCGACGTGGGCGGTTGAGTTGATGTTCCGGCACCCGTTCCAGGCGTTCGTGTTGTTGGGTGCGGTGGTGCTCACGGTGACCGGCGCCGAGGCCCTCTACGCCGATCTCGGGCACTTCTCGGCGTCTGCGATTCGTCGCGCCTGGTTTGTGGTGGTCCTTCCCGCGCTGGCCTTGGTGTATCTGGGGCAGGGTGCGCTTGTCATCTCCCGACCGGACGCCGTGAGCAATCCCCTGTTTCATCTTGCTCCGGGCGCGCTTCAGGTCCCCTTGGTCGTGTTGGCCACTGCGGCGACGATCATCGCCTCTCAGGCCGTGATCTCGGGCGCGTTCTCGATCGCGCGCCAAGCGATGCGGTTGTCGCTCTTGCCCCGACTGACTGTGCGGTACACCTCACGCGACCAGGCGGGGCAGATTTACGTCCCCGCATTGAACTGGCTGCTGTTTGTCACCGTGGTGTCCCTGGTCGTGACATTCGGCTCGTCTGCGTCGCTGGCCAACGCGTACGGGTTCGCAGTGACCGGCACCCTGGTTCTGGAGTCGGGGTTGTTCCTGATGTTCGCGGTCTCTGTCTGGCGCTGGCGGTGGCCGGCGGTGGTCCTGTACGTGGTGACGATCGGGGCCTTGGAGGTTCTTCTGTTGGCGGCCAATGCCACCAAGATCATCGATGGCGGCTGGTTGCCGGTGCTGCTCGCCGCTGCGGTCGTGGTAGTGATGATGACCTGGCGCCGCGGCAATGCCGAAGTGTCGGCTGCCCGGCGCGAGTTGGAGGGGCCGCTGACAGACTTCCTCACCTCGCTCGGCCGGGCACCGGTGGGGCGGGGTCCGGCGGTGGCCGTGTTCCCTCACGCCAACCCGGACACCACCCCGTTGGCGCTGGTGAGCTGCGTGACGGATCTGCAGATTTTCCCCGACCAGGTCGTCATCGTCAGGCTCGAGCACTGCAATGTTCCTCATGTCCGTCTCGAGGACAAGTATGTGAGCGAGCACCTGGACTCCCCGCTGGGCGCACTGATCCGGCTCACTGTGCGGGTGGGGTTCGCCGACCCCCCTGACATTCCGACAAATCTTCGCCAGGCGAAGGACCAACTCGACCTCGACATCGACCTCGCCGCGGCGACCTATTTCCTGTCGGTGCTCTCCCTCCGCCCCTCTCGGACCCCGGGCTTGCGGCACTGGCGTGAGCGGCTCTTCCTCTCTTTGGAGAGGAATCAGGCCAATCGGACCGAGGCCTTCCACCTGCCGCCGCAGCGGACGGTGGTCCTCGGCGAGGAACTGCACATCTGATGGGGGTGCGACTCTCTCCCACTCTCAAGGTATAGCTGGTGGGGGGCCTTGCGGCAAGACCCCCGTGGGGGCGCACACTTGCGCGATGCCGCGCCCCGCCACCAGCACGTTTGCCCTCCCCGGCCACCTGTCACACAAGGCCGATCCGGCGTTCATCGCCGCCGATGATCGCCACTTCGCCGCCATCTCCCGCGCCCTCGAGGATAGGGTCGCCGACCTCTCGACCCGCCTGGACGTGCGCCGCCGCGATCCCGCCGGGCGTGGGGCGCACACAATCGAGCGGGCCTCCGACATCCGCCGCCTGGTCGCCGAGCTCACCACCCTGCGTCGGTTCGGCCTGGATGTGTGCATCGGTCATTACTCCACCGCCACGCCGGGCTCCGGTCGGGCCGGGGCCGCACCGGTGTACGTCGGTCGGATCGGCCTCACCGATGCGACCGGGACTCCCCTGCTGGTGGACTGGCGCACCCCGGCCGCCGAGCCGTTCTTCGCCGCGACGCTCGGTGATCCGAGGGGCGTGACCTATCGCCGGCGGTACCGGTGGTCGGGCGGCCGGATCGTGGATTACTGGGATGAGGTCTTTGATGACGACGAGGTCTCCTCTCACGTCTGCCCTGACGACCTCTCAGCGTTCGTCCTGAGCTTGTCCGAGGCGCGGACCGGCCGAAAGCGGGATGTCCTCACCACGATCCAGGCCGATCAGGACGCGATTGTCCGCGCCGACTCCCGGGGCGCCCTCGTCGTGGATGGCGGCCCGGGCACCGGCAAGACAGTGGTGGCCCTGCACCGGGCGGCGTACCTGCTGCACGCGCAGTCCCTCGAGGGCCAGCGGCGCGGGAACTTGCTGCTCGTCGGGCCGCATCGGCCATACCTCGACTACGTGGCCGCTGTGCTCCCCGCGCTCGGAGAGCACAGCGTGCAGACGGCGACGGTGGCTGATCTCGGGCTGGACGCTCTCGGTGCGGCGATAACGTCACCGACAGGCGGACTGCCCGACGAGCGCGATATCGAGGTCGCTCGCCTAAAGTCCGAGCTGCGCATGGTCGGGGCAATTGAGACCGCGGCACACTTCTATGAACAGCCGCCGGGGCAGCCGATGCTGGTACAGACCGAGTGGGTAGATCTGCATCTCACGCCTGCAGACTGGGCCGAGGCGTTCACCTCCGTGGAGGACGGCACCCCGCACAACGAGTCCCACCCGCAGATCAGCGAGACGCTCGCCGACATCCTGGTCGAGAAAGCCAAAGGGACCGTCCCAGAGAATGTCCTCCGGGCGGAGCTCGCGGCGAACCCGGAGTTGCACCGCGCCCTATATCGGGCCTGGCCGATGATCGATGCGGCCGATCTCGTCGGTGACCTGTGGACCGTCCCCGCGTACTTGCGACTGTGCGCACCATGGCTGATCACCGAGGCGATTAGGCTCCTCCAGCGTTCCGGGCCCGACGCATGGACGACTGCGGACCTGCCGCTCCTCGACGCGGCCCGCCACCGGCTGGGCGACCCCAACTGGGCACGCGGGTCTCAGCGCCGCCGCGCCGAGCACGCCGCAGAACTCGCCCGCCGCAGGCAGGTGATCGATGAGCTCGTCGCCGCCGACGACGACCCCGAGGGCGTCTCCGCGATGCTCCGCCACACCGACCTGCAGGAGGCTTTGCTCGACCCGACGACCGACGAGACAACGTCGGCCGGCACGCCTCGTCTCTCGGGCCCGTTCGGCCACATCATTGTGGACGAAGCGCAGGAACTTACAGATGTCGAGTGGAGGATGATCCTGCGCCGCTGCCCGTCGGGCAGTCTCACAGTGGTCGGCGACCGCGCCCAGTCTCGCCATGACTTCAACGAAACCTGGCCCGAGCGGCTCGCGCGCATCGGCCTCTCCCCCGCCCGTATCACCACTGTGCAGCTGAGCATCAACTACCGCACGCCCGCGGAGATCATGGAGGCCGCAGCCCCGGTGATCAGGTCGGTTCGCCCCGACGCCGCCGTCCCCGAGTCGGTCCGCCGCAGCGGAGTACCGGTCCAGTACGGCCGGATCACCGATCTCCATCGTGTCGTTGACGCCTGGTTGGCTGCTCACCCCGAGGGCGTGGCGTGCGTGATTCACGCGCTCAGTTCGATGGCTCCAGACCTCGCCGGATCTGACCGAGTCCGCCTTCTCACTCCCACTCAAGCTAAGGGCCTCGAGTTCGACCTAGTGATTGTGATCGCCCCCGAGTTGCTCGGTTCGGGCGTGACGGGGGCGGTCGACCGCTACGTAGCCATGACGCGGGCGACGCAGCAGCTGGTGGTCCTGGAGCCGGGGATCACGTAGTGCTCGGTGTCGGCGGACGACGACAGCATTCGTATCTCAGCATGCCGCCGGGGCGACTGTCATGTGGACCCGACCGACATCGCAAGTGGCCCGAGGGACCCGAGCGAGCCTGCCGTTGAGGACTCCAGGATGTGTGCGAGCCGGCGAAACAGCTGGTCCGCGGGGTGGCCCTGCAGTACGGCATTGGACAGGTTCATGAACACGGCGATCGTCGCCCCGGATTCGGGATTGTGGAAGATCGCTGCGGTGAACCCGAGCCCCTCTCCGTTGTGGCCCCACCATCCGTCCGTTTCGCCGATACCGAGCCCGTAGATGTCGTACGGCGGACCAGCATCCAAAGGCGTCCCTTTGAGACGGTCAGCCTGGGTCCCCGGGGCCACCAGGGCTCCAGTCGCGAGGGCTTCACCCCAGACGCGCGCATCGTCGATGGTGGTGACCATGGACCCGGCGGGGCCGAATATGGAGAGGTTCTGGTGCTGTTCCTCCGGGCCGTCCTCGCCTGGTGAGTATCCGCTGGGGTGCGGCTCTGCCCACTTGTTCACATCAAGGATGTAGTGCGTGTCCTTCTGGCCGAGTGGCTGCAGAATGCGCGCGTTGAGGACCTCGGCAAAAGGCGCGCCGGTCACCTTCTCGACAACAGCACCGAGAAGATTGGTGTTGGCGTTCGTGTACACGTGCTGCGCGCCTGGGGAGAACTGTTCTGGCATGCCGAGCATGAAACTGTTGAGTTCGGCGAGGGTGAACAGGCGGGCGGGGTCGGCCTCGTAGGCGTCCGCGAATTTCTCGTTGGTGTAATCCGCGTTACCGCTGGTCATGTTCGCGAGTTGGCGGAGGGTGATGGTGTCGCCGTTGGTCACGCCGTCCACGTACTTGCCAATGGTGTCGTCGAGACTGAGTGCGCCCTGGTCGACGAGCTGCAGAATGAGCGTGACTGTGTACGACTTCGTGATGCTGCGCAACGGCCAGGACGTGCCTGTGCTGGCTGGAGTATTACTCGCAATGTCGGCGAGGCCTGCGGCGGCGGTCCATGTTCCGTCGCCGGGGACCCATACGCCTACCGCCGCGCCGGGTACACCGTATTCGGCCATCGTCTCGTCCACGGCTTGCCGAAATTGCGATTGCAGCGCTGCGGGCACAGAGCCAGCGGGAGCTGCCGACCCTGTGGTCGCCGGCTGGGGCGTCTCGGCCGACACGGCTCCGGAGAGCAGTGCGCCACTGAGGACAACCGGGATGATCGCCCCCAGTGCGACGAGAGCGATCAGACCTCGGGACCTTCCCGGTACATGCCGTCGTGGGAACATCTGTCCTCCTTGATCGTCACGCTGTGAGCGCGATCGATTCGTCCTGGCTCGAGACGCCCATGTCGGGACAGATGCCTCTACGGCCGGTTGCGGTCTTCGCCCGGCAGCTGCCGGTATCTCCTTCAACCGAATTGTTCGGACACTTGACCCTAGCGATTAATATGACCTACGTCACTACCTGCGGCCTTGCGTGGGATTCTTGTAGCAGCCAGCGGTGTCGGGTCGCCCTGTCCTGTGCCAGCATGACCTGCATGGAAACCATCGGCTTCACCCGCAGCGCAGTCAGGGCGGCCTCGGCCGCGGCCGGGATCGCGCTGGCATTGGGTCTCGCGGCTCCGGCCGCCGCGAATGCCCAGGAGTTGGGATCGCTGACACCGATGTCGGTGGACCTTCCCGGATACCTCGTTCCCGGTCCCGGCAACCTCCTCGCGGTGGGTGGCTCGCCAACTGGCCTGTGTCAGGGGGCGGCCGCAGCGCGTGTCACTGACTCGGGGTATCCCGCATCGGCGGCAGTGAGTTGGGGCGTGGCGATGCCCGGGGTGGGGCCGTGCGACCTTGTCGCCACACTCGACTGGCACAACCTCGACACGGGGGCGCGGGGGCAGAAGACGCTCGATATCCCGGGGCCCAGACTCTGGACCGGTGTTGCTCACCCCTACGACGCGATCATTCCGACAGGTGGCGGCACGGTGGAGTACCGGCTCACCACCAACGGCGGCGCTGCCGCCGGACCGATCGTCGTGGAGACCTCGCCCTGGCCGTGACCGCAGAGACGGGATGCGGTGGCGGCCCCGTCACTCTCGGGAGAGCACGTTGCCGCTGATCACGATGGTGAAGTGACGTTCGTCGGTGAGCACATTGAGAAACCCTGGATCGACACTGAGGACATAACCGGTGATCGTGCCGTCAGTAGTCTCGATCACCTCGTGCGGAACCCAGGGCGTCTGACCGAGCGCCGCGAGGACCAGCACGCCGATCCCTGCGACCCAGCCGACCCGCGCCATGGCGACCGCCAATGCGTGTTTCAGCGGACGCCCGGAAGGCAGAAATCGGATCAGCGCGATTACCGCGAACACGGTCGCCGCCCCGGCGGGTAGCCACCAGATTCCGAAGCTCGACGTGAGAGCCAGCAGAATGACCAGTCCCAGCGCGGACAGCAATAAGACCACGGTTCGGTGTTCACGCGGACCCCACAGGTACCCGGCGAACAGTAGCGGGAGTACGCCGATCAGGAGGACCGCGGTGAGCGTGTGCTCGGCGATGAGGGAGCCGAAGATCAGGGCGAACCCGTCGTTGAGCCCGAGCGTGGTGCTGACGAGGAACGCCGTGTGCCAGTCATACCCGGACACCGCGAAGAGCCGCAGGGTCAGGAAGGCCACTCCCCACGTCGCGCCGTGCGCGGCAGCCCCGGCGAACCGAGTCGGGAGCTGTACACGATCCTGCACTGAGGCCCCGCGCCCTTCGACGGCAGTTCCGGTCGGGTCGGCATCCATGCTGTGAACCTACTATCCGCCCAGGCGGCTCAACGCCCCGAAACCTCGACGCAGGTCGTCTTACGATCAGTGCGGCTCGGGGGCGACGGTCCGCTATCTGTCCGGGGCGGGTCGCGGAGCGAGAGGAGATCGGCATGCAGTTCCAGGAGACCATCGAGGCCGTCGGTGAGGTCATCGACGCGGTCGGGGTGGCGGCGATCGTCGTCGGCATCGTCGCCTCGACCGTCATCGCGGTGTGCCGCCTGGTCAGCCGGGAGCCGGATGTCTACCGGCAGTTCCGTCGGTTTCTCGGGAGGTCGATCCTGCTGGGACTGGAGATCCTGGTGGCGGCCGACATCATCAAGACCGTCGCGGTGACCCCGACGCTCGAGAGCGTGGCGGTCCTGGCGGCGATCGTCGTGATCCGGACCTTCCTCAGTTGGTCCCTGGAGCTGGAGATCAGTGGTCGCTGGCCGTGGCAGAAGCCGGCGGCTCCCCGGGCCGCGACGGCACAATCCGGCGAGGCCTGATTGACTCCGCACACGCCCTGCCCAATTCTCGCTAGGAATAGCCCCTGATGCCGCCGACCGCCCGGCGCAGTTCGACCGCCAAGCGGCGCAAGCCTGCCCGCCGCACCACGTCGACTGCCCCGCCACAAGCCCCGTCCATTCCGCCCGGCCAGCGTGCGTGGTTGCTCGAGCTCCCCTGGGAGCGGCCTCCGGGTCTCCCGAGCGTGACCTACTATAAGGCGCTTAAGGCACACGCCTGGATCGGCGAGAGCCTTCCCACTGAACTCCTCCCTTACGCCTCCAAGCCGTACTCCTACCAGCGGTGGGTGGAAGACGACCTCAACGGCGAGGCTGGTCCGGGCGCGGGTGGTCCGCCGGTTACTCCGACAGCCGCTCAGGTCGAGGATGCCCGCGTGATCACCGTCGCCGCGGCTGCCAAGTTCCGGTCAGTCCTGGTTGCCAACTCGCCCGGCACGGGCAAGACCTTTGTGGCCCTGCTCGCCGCGAAGGAGATCGCGAGGATGCGGGGCTCGCGCACCATCCTGATCACCGTCGACCGGCCCGCGCGGATCACCATCCCCACCTGGCGGGCGGCGATCGCCGCATTGGGCGACGACGGGCTGAGGTGGGTCATCATGTCCTCCGACGGGTTGGGCAAGCTCATGAGCCGCAACGGCCGCCCGAGCCACGCCTTCGACCTCGTCATCGCCGACGAGGCGCACCTGTTCCGCCACGACACCAAGCGCACTGCCTATATGCGGAGACTGTGCCGGGCCACCGCCCCGGCGGACAAGGCCCCGTTCGTGCTGTGGATGACCGCCACCCCGGGGCACCATCCGGGAGAGTGGGGTTACCTGGGGTCGCTGTTCGCACAGCTGCACGGCGACGACCCGGCGGATTGGGCCGACTTCGGGCAGGCGCTCGCCTCCCGCGGACACCCCCTGGTCCGCTCCTTCGGCAAATGGGTGCTTTCCCCCGAGGCCAAGGAGTCCCCGGAGATCGAGGAACGGTTCATTGCGCAGGTTCGCGACGAACTCCTGCACCACGACCCCCCGCTGATGCTGGCCAGGCAGGCGCATTGGGGCCGGCCGCCACTGGATATGCAGCTGGTGGAGCTGACCGCCGATCAGCGCCGCGGCTACGAGCTCGAGTGGGGTGCCTTCCGGCGCGAGATGCAGCTGGCGCGGTCCGGGCGCGACTCCGCCCGCGGCCTGGCGGCGATCCTGCGTCTCCGGCAGAAGGCCTCCCTGCTGAGGGTCGAGCACACGGTCGACGCCGTCCGGGCCGAGCTCGACAAGGGCTTCCAGGTACTGGTGGCAACCGAACTGGTGACCACCGGAGCCCAGCCTCTGGTCGAGCAGCTCGAGGCCGCCGGCATCCCGGTCGCCCGGATCTACGGATCCAACCCCGATGCCGAAGCCGAGCGACTGCGGTTCCAGCGAGGGCAGGCCCAGGTGGTGGTGTTCAACACCCCTTCGTCGATCAACCTCCAGGCCGGGGAACTGCTCGCCGACGGATCGACCGCCACCATGACCCCGCGCCGCGGGTTCTTTCATCAGGCCCGCTGGAGCGGCCTGATGGCGGAGCAGATCATGGGCCGCGCGCATCGCAACGGGATGGTGTGTCAGTGGTCGCTGCTGGCCGCTGAGGACACCATCGAGCAGCGTACGGCCGAGATCATGGTGCGGCGCCTCATCGCGACCGCGGCGAGCACCAACAGTGACACCTCGGCGCTCACTGACATCGTGGAGCTCTTCACCGGCGAATGGATGCCCACCGCCGCCCTAAATAAGCTACTGACCTGAGCTCGCTCTTCCGGAATCTTCGTCTCGTGCACCCCTTGACGCCCGGGGCGCACGGGTCCATGGTTATCGGATACTCGGCGGTCTCTCGGGAAGAGTCGAATGATGGACGACATCCGCGCGTTAGCAGCCCGAGCGATCCGTGTGATGGCCGTGGGAGACCGCTCTGACTTCGACGCCCTCATTGCCCCTGGAGCCGTCAACCACGCGGCCGTCGCCGAGCCACCCGCCTGTAAAGTCACCGGTCCCGACGGGTTCTACGCTACGGCGCTGTGGCTGCGAGGAGCCTTTGCCGACCTCGATCACCGGATCGAGCACATCGTGGCGCAGGACGACCTCGTCGTCGTCGACACCACGATGAGCGGGCGGCACGTCGCCCCCTTCGTGATCCACGATGAGGCGGGCCGAATCGACACCGTATGGGCTCCCACTGGTCGATCCTTCGCCACCAGGCAGAGCCACTGGCTCCGGGTCCTCGACGACCAGGTCACCGAGCACTGGGCGGTTCGCGACGACCTCGGGCAGAGCATCCAACTCGGGTGGATACCGCCGACGCCCTGGTACCTGGCGCGGTGCGCCCGGGCCAAGCGGCTGGCGATCCGTGCCTCGCGGGCCGCGCCGACCCCGGTCCCGAAGGCGCACTGACGATGGATCGTATCGCGTCGACACCGCGCCCAACGCCGACACCGCCGACCCCCTCTACGGCCGTAGGGCCGTAGTCGCCGGTGGCGGTAGCGAGATCGGCGTGGCGGCATCTCCGATCGCGGCTCTCATCACGATGGCGTCCTTCGCAGTGGTCTCGTTCGGCGTGCTCGGAGTCGGGCTCCTTCTGTCGCGATAGTCGCCGGTCCCCCAATCCCTGAATGTGAGTCTTTGGGCTGCCCGGCCGAGTGCTTCCGTCGGGTTCGCACCCATCCTCGATCGGCTCGTGCGTCGTCTCGGGACAGAGGTCGAGGTCCGCTGTACCTTCAACACCTGACAGCTCTGCATCAGCTGTCACTGCGTGCTCCTCGTTCCCGCATGTCGATATCCGCGGGATGCCACGGGAGCGAATTGCCTGGGTGCCGGAGTTCATCCGCAGCCTCTGACTGACGACCGTTTCTACTAGTTGCGCCCGGGCATAACATCGGGTGTGGCACGCGATCCTGGTTCCGAGGGGAAGGCGGTCGACGATGCCTGAGTGGTTGGCGGCTGGCGGGGCCGGCCTGCTCGCGGGCAGTGCGCTGCTCGTGGGAAGTGGGATCGCGTGGCTCGCGGCGGTGCCCGCGCGCGTCGTGGCTGTGGTGATGGCCTTCGGCTCCGGCGTGCTGATCTCGGCGCTGTCGTTCGATCTCGTCCTGGAGGCGATGGATCAGGGCGGGCTGGGGGCCACCGCGGGAGGTTTCCTCGCGGGCGCGCTCATCTACGTGGGTCTCAACGTGCTGCTGTCTCGTCGCGGTGCACGGCACCGTAAGCGTTCCGGCGACCAGCAGGCAAGCGATTCCGGCAGCGGCGCGGCAATCGCGATCGGCGCGCTGATCGACGGGGTCCCCGAATCAATGGTGCTCGGGTTGAGCTTCCTCTCCGGCGGCGGGCTCAGCATCCCGATGCTCGCCGCGGTGTTCATCTCCAACATCCCCGAGGGGCTGTCCAGTACCGCCGGCATGAAGAAAGCCGGGCGTTCGGCGGGGTTCGTCTTCGGTGTTTGGGGCGGCATCGCGGTGGCCTCCGGAGTTGCTGCGCTGGCCGGCTTTCTCCTCTTGGACGGCGCACCGGCCGAACTCCTGGCCGCGGTTAACGCGCTGGCAGCGGGCGCGATCCTCGCGATGATCACCGACACCATGATCCCGGAGGCTTTCGAGAACGCCGCCGTGTATTCCGGCCTCATCGCGACGCTGGGATTCCTCGCCGCGTTCAGCCTGCACGCGATGGGCTGAGCCCCGCGGGAACGGTGCTGGCCAGAAGTCGGCGAGTCGAGGGGACGACGAGTAGTGGCGGTCGGCAGAGTTGCTCGATCGACCTTAAGAACTGATGCCGAACTGCATCGCGAGATACGGGAACAGCCCCATGCACTCGGGCGTCAGTGCCAGACACATGGCCTCACCCGGCCCGGGGCCGAACAGGTAGCGCAGCGGATTCGACACCGAACCAGTGGAAAACACGATCTCACTCCTCACAGACGTCGTACAGCGGAAATCGAGCGTAACCGGAAACCCTGATTACTGCTCCCTGGTCGCCGCGCCGAGAGCGACCGCAGGGACTACTTGCCGATGACGCCCATTCTGAGCCCGGGGCGCGGTCCAAATGCAGGCTCAACAGACGGTGCCGCTCGATCTCGACACGCCGGTACGAGCAGTTCCTACCCTCTCCGCGCTCCGGCCCACCCCGGCCCGCGCAGCAGGTACCCCACGCGGTCGCTCCAGGTCTCTGACCTGAAGATGTCGCGGGCGATGGCAACCCACTCGTGGGTGGCGATGCGGGCCGGGTTGAACGTGTCGAGGTTGGTGGTCAACCCGTAGACCACCGGCTCATCTTCGGGCTCGAAGGTGCCGAACAGGCGGTCCCACAGGATGAGGATGCTGCCGTGGTTGCGGTCGAGGTACCGCCGGTTGCTGCCGTGGTGGACGCGGTGGTGGGAGGGCGAGTTGAACAGCCTTTCCAGCGGCCCGATTGAGCGGATGACTTCGGTGTGGATCCAGAACTGGTAAATGAGGTTGACCGCCCTCGCGTCCATCACGAGTGCCGGCCGCACCCCCAGCACGGAGAGCAGCCCGTAGGGAACGTAGATCGTCAGGGCCTCGGCGACCGGCTGGCGGAGCGCCGTGGAGAGGTTGTAGCGCTCGCTGGAGTGGTGCACCACGTGCATGGCCCACAACCAGCGGCTCTCGTGAGAAAACCTGTGGTTCCAGTAGTAGATGAGGTCCCAGCCCAGGATTGCCACCGCGTACGCCAACGGTCCGCGTCCCAGGTCCAGCGGGGTCATCCGGAAGAGTTTTCTGCTGGCGGTCTCCGCGCTCCACACGGTCGAGACCGTGACAACCATCGACGCCATCGCGGTGACCGCGGACCCGCCGGTGATGCGCCGCAAGGCGGGCGGCACATGCGCGGCCTCGGCGATTGGAGCTGGGTCGGGGGCGGTGACCTCGTCGTCGTTCTCCCCCATGTTGCGGAGGGGTGACGACGGCAACGTGCCCGCCTCGAGCAGGCCGGTGGTTCGGGTGCGCCGCCAGACGTCTCCCGCAGTGGCCACCGCGGCGGCCGCGAGCGACAATCCCATGAGTGCTTTGGCGTATCGGCCGGTGCGCGGGGTGACGGGCGCGAGGACCTTATTCGCGACGAACGGCGCGATCAGACTGCCAATGCCCATCGACAAGCTGGCCAAGGTGTCGGCCAACTCGTAGTCGCCGGCCCTCTCGCCCTGCGCGGGGTTGCGGGACTGCCACGCGTACTCGCCCGCCATCGCCGCCACGAAACCGGGGATGGCCAGGACTGTCAGATCAAGCTTCATGCACTTCAGGGTATGGCGTGTGTCACTTCCCTGCCTTTAGGGGCGCCTGTGCAGACGATTGTCGTTACGGCTCCCCCGCCAATCTCGCCCGCGGCCTATCCGCCGACACGGACAAATCCACGATCAGATGACAGATTTCGGACGTGGCAATGGTTGGCGACTGACCGAAACCTGGATCGCATCGCACCGTGAACCGGATCGTGCAAGCGTCTCTCCTGTGGTCGTTCAACACCGGGGTCGCAAATCTGGAGTCCTAAGCTGACCAGCCTGCGAACCGTCGAAACACTGAAGATGTCGTACGGCCTACCTATCATCAGCGTTAACACTCCAGATGGGTCGCACTTCGTTCGCCGGTCCACCTGCAGTCCCCAACGCCAACACTCGAACAAGGCTCATCATGCGCTCTCGCTTCACCGCCCCTTTCGCGGCGATCATCTTCCTGGTTTTCGGTCTAACGGCGTGCAGTTCTGCCGATTCAGTGTCGGAGCAAAGCACAGTCACTTCGACGGTGCCGTCATCGTCCATTTCCAGCTCAACCACGCCGAGTTCCACCTCGACCAATGTCACTCCTACTACGAGCAAGGAAGCGCCCGCTGCTCCAGTGGTCGACGAGTGCGGCGCCGTGGGATATACGGCCGCGCCCGGCCAGGAGCGCCCCCACTGTTTGGGAAAGCAGATCGCGTCATGCGGCACGTCTGTCCACGAATTCGGGACCACGTTCTTCACCGACGGAACGTCCGGATGGACCCAGACGTGCGACACCCAGATGCGGGCGAACTACGTTCCGCCCACCTACGAGACCTTTGACCAAGATGCCTACAACCAGGAGTTCGCCGACGAGTACTGGCGGACCCATCCCAAGCCCACGTTCAACCCTGACTCTGCAGACGGATACGGACCGGACCAGGAGCTCCCGCCAGCTTGCCTGCGACTCCAGGGCGTCGACTGCTGAACAACCCCGGCGCGCCACCAAACTCGGGATGTCCAACAGTGTGGGTTCGGGGTATCGTCGCGGAAATACTCGACAGCCAGAGCGCCAATTCGGCGAAGCTACGGTGACGATTGGCGATTGATACTCGGTTGCCAGACGCAGGGTCATTGGCCGACCTTCAATCGCTGGGGTGCGTGACGAGGTTGACGGCCCACGGGGCAGCTTCCGGGCAGGCGACGCGCAACTGTCGAGTGATGCTCGCAAGCCATTGGTCGAGCTCGTCCAACGTCTGCCAATTCTGGGTGGGGTACGACCCAATTACCTCCGCCCTACAGGCCGCGACCACCAGGTCCGGACCCGAAGCCACAAACGACGGTGCGGCCGCCAAGGGCATCTGCAAGCGGAAAGCAGCTGTGCATGCAATGCGGCGCTCACACCCGCTCCCCGCTCAGCTCCACCGGACGAACGGCCGAAGGACCCGCCTCGGCCGCCGCGGAAGGACACCGCAAGTACCTAGGTCAGGCATTCGATAGGGTCGCGGTTCATGTCGACGGTGATGGTGATCAGGTAGCTCTCGGGCAAACCCGACCTCAATCCTCGCTGGACCTGAGTTCTTGGTATTCAGAACGGACGTCGGCGAGACGACGACCGTCTGGCATTGCCCAGAACAACCAACCGTTCAACGGTTTCTTGTGAAGATGCCGTCCGGCGCCCGAAGGACTCGCGAACTGCTTCCCATCCAGTTCGATCAATCCATTGGCGGTTACAACCCCAGTCACTCCGTGAAAGTCTCGGTAGGTCGCCGCAAGGGGCGTGCCGGGCGGAATCAGACCCGCACTCACCAGATGCTTGACCTCAATCCACCCGTGGTCCTTGGTCTGCGGGTCATCAACTCGGCCAGTGTGACCGTCCGGCACTGGCCAGATAGCAAGCAGGCTGGCAATCATGGACGAGGTTCGCTGATTAATTCGCGCCTCATCCCACTCGGCTTCTTGCGGCAAGTCGAGCAAGCGTCCGGTGAGTTTGATGGTGTTGTGCTGCAAAAGTGCAGACCTCTTGGCAGTCCACGGACTGTTAGACACTTTAGAGTTGAGTTTGCTTGTTAGTAGAGTGAGGTTTCCAAGCAGGTGGATATGGTCCTGCCGTTCGATCTGGTCCTCGGGTGTCGCTACCGGCCAGTGATCTTGCCACTTCTGCGGGAGTATGTGCTCAATCGGATACTTAGTACGTTCGACCTGAGGCTGGCGCGTTTCAGCACGGTGTGAATTTTCAATGGCCTCCAAAACCATCCGCAAACGAGCGCGCGGATAACGCTTGTACGCGTTCTCGGTTTCAAGATGTGCGCGGACCTCCTCATCTCCAGGCCAGTACGTACTTGTGACGCTGAGTCGCGAGAGATGCGAGATGATTCGATCCGAAAGATCATCCTTAGGCGTTGAATCGCCCAACCGGATCAGATCCGCGACGACGCGGCCGAGATCGGTGTTTGTCAATCGGAGAAGTTGTCGTCTAATCACCCAACTCTCAGCCGCTCGAACTATTGAATCTATGGTTGCCTGCGGCAGATCTCGCCCGGGCTCATGCAACCAGATCAACAATGGATGGAGTAGTTGACTTCCCGTCGCACTCATCCTGTAGACGGCCATTTCGACCGGCGAGAGATTGCCGCTAGTTGCACGAGCCGCCTCAGTCCATTGCTCGTACATGGCCGCTTGCCGCTTAAGGTCGATCAAGAGTTCCGCGATTGACACGTCGGCATGATGCTCCACGTATGACTTGAAACGCGCAAATGTAGCTTGGGGGCTGATCTCCTCCCCCAACCGAGCCGCCAACCACTGGTTGAAGAAGAGGGAACTGCGTGAGACAAAAAATCGGCCAACGCTGACCTCTTTTGCCCAAAATGCCTTCTCAAATGGCCAGTCTTCCTTGTACGCCTTGGCTGTGTCCTCGCCTTGCAGTTCCAGATTCTGGAACACGAAATTCCGGATCAGGTCGGCAGCAGTTAATGGAGTTCCTCGAGCATTCAATGTCTCGAAAATCTCCTGTGAGTTCTCGGAGGAACTCAACTCTATAGTGACAAGTTGCAACTCGTTCTGGATTACAGTTGCCAGTTGCTCCGCGCGCATCGAGAACGCCTCTGCTTCCGGATCGCCGAGCCACTGCGCAATTGCAACGCTGAAGAATTGATGCGCACGGACAATCTGACTTTCCGGGTAGCCGAGGTTCGCATAATCGACCGGGGCCTCCGCATCCATGACCTCATCAAACGCCGCACGATCCCTGTTCAGGTGCCGCAATTTGAGTCGACTCTCACCTTCGTCGACAAAGTTAATTGAGTTGTGGGTGAGAGACTCCAACTGACTTGCGAGCTTGCCCAAATCGTTTGCGGTCAGTGCCGCGCTCGCAGCGTCCATCAACAGCTGCAGTGTTGTCAGTCGCTGTTGGCCATCTACGACGTTCCACGCGTTAAGCTGCCCGGCAGTTGCGTCATGCGCTTGGAGGACCACTGCCCCGAGAAAGTGCTGCGGCTTGAGGTGTGGCTCCTCGATCCGCAACTCAGCAACTCGACAAATGTCCTTCCATAACGGCTCCCACTGCTCTTCCTGTTTCCACACGTAGGGGCGCTGGAACAGGGGAATCATAAAGTGCTGAGGCAGGTTGAACAGCTGCATCGGTGTACGCTTAAAAGTTTCCATAGATCAGATGGTGCCATGTGCCTCCGACGTACCGAGATGGCCCCCTGGATTATGGCGGCAGTCCGATCTACCAGACATGAGAAACAATCGCACCCACCCCTCGCACCCTTCCATGCCGCCCGGATTCCGCGTTGGTTGCAACTGACGTCGTCGGCCTCGCTGATGACCTCGCAATTGATGCCGGTGAGACGGCGCCCTCCATTCGCTTGATGGAATCGATGACCCCAGCGATAGCGATGCGCAGGGCAAGTTGCACGGCGACCACCTGAATCGAGAGTAACTGCGCGGGACTCGCGGCCACCCCAGTGAAACGAAGGTGATGAGAAATCTGCGATCCAGATCGCGTCATGCCCAGGAACGTATGAACACCGTCCTTGGTCGGTATGAGCCCGTCCTTCAGCACCACATAGGTCAATGCAGCCTCGGTGGGCCCACTCACAAGCACGTCGCCGTTCTCGATGTACAGAGCGGGTTCCGCGCCGCCTGAGTCGGCCGTGTGATCACCTTCGGGTGACATGCACGTACTCCTCGCCCTGACATCTGCTGGCCTTCGGTCCAAAACCTACGGCTCTGACTATCAATCGTTGTGGGGCAGCTTTCTCCTCCGCGACCGCACCCGCAAATAGCATGCACGTCGGATTATGTCGGTTCGGAGCCTGAGTTAACGGCTGTGGCGTAAAGACCGATTTAGCGCTCCCGACAGCGCTACCAGTCATACTTCGAATTGACCGCCGAGCACAGCTCCGCGTCGGTGATATACCCCTCGTCACACCCGTGCTTCGTTTGAATCTCTCCCGAGCTGGGGTTCGGGTTTCCGTCGGTGTCGTGCCCGTATCCACACCTATACGCTGGGCACGTCCCTCCATCAGCAATGGGGACGTCTTCTGGGTTCACCTGCGGCTGCTGGTCGTAAATGGAGGTTCCGTCTTCGAGCACCATCGGGCCTCCGGCGGACTCGTCGCATGATTCTAGGTAAGTCGTAGATCCATCTGACATCAGACCTGTGCCGTCTGCCAGTTGGCATCGGACAAAACTCGGCGTTGGGGCCGGCACAACTGGGGGGCTGAGATCAACGGAAGGACTAGGGGTTTCAACCGGCGACTTCGTGGTGACAGTTGTGGCGCTTGAACTCGATGGTATCGACTCACTGGACACTCCGGCAGGGTCACCTGTCGTGGACGCACCGCAAGCGGTCGTCGCTCCCGCCAGCAGTAGTGCCGCGAGAAAGACATGACCGATTCTCACTGATATCTCCTTGATAAATTTTGACCCGATCGGTCCCACTCGAAACCACAACCAGGCGAGGCCCGACCACGCTGCTCATCCGATCAATCTGGCGCGCCGCCGTCCACTTCCCGATGACACGCCCCGGGTGGAGCGATCCGGGCGCGGCGGCGTCTTTCCGACACCTCGTCGCTTCGATTTTCTTGACTTGTTCGAATCATCGGCTTTCTGGGGCGTGGACGGGCCAGCGCCGAGAGTCACCGTGGCACCCGCGTTGTTGGCCAGCCACCGCTGAAGTGCCCGTCTTCGTAGCTGTAGGTGCTCCCGCCTTTGCCTCAGCAGACGCTCCTCGTGTCCCCGGTTCCTTTCGAGGTTTTTCCTACGCGCCTGTTCCAGAAGCTCGATTTTCGCCTCCACCAACACGGTTTCGTTCTCGATTTGTCGAATTTCGTGTTGTGCCCACTCCAGCTGGGCGCGGAGGGATGCATCCGCCTGGGGCCTGTCGACAGGCTTCGACGGCGCGCTAGCCGCCAACCGGGTACCGCCTTGGGCAGCGCTGGAAAAGTGAGCTGCGCTCGTAGGCGTCGGATCTGCCTGAGCCGCTGGGTGTTGCGACTTCTTGCCCTTCGGAGGTTTCCGGTACTCAGACCGCCCAGCGATGCCCAGCTCCTTGCGGATTGAGGCCTTCCTTGCACCCACGGCAACTACCCTTCTGTCCGCGACCAATGTGACGGTAACCTATCCTTTATCTCTGACACCGATTTTGAGTCAGCGTTGCTCCCCACGCGAGGACCATGCTGAGGTCATCGCACCGTAGGACCTGCCTCTCGGACAGCTGTCTATTCCGCTGCGAAATCGTGTGAGCATCGATAACCTCACGAGGTCCCCTTGCGAAAGAAAGACCACCTAGTGACAACGACTTCCGTTCAGCACTCCCCGGCCGACTCATCCGCACCTCAGGTCCCCTTCGCTCCAGGCGTGACGGTCGAGGTCCGTGACGAGGAATGGTTGGTCACGGCGGTGGAGCGGGCAGCGAGCTCTCCGGCGACAGGCAACGAGTCGTACCTGCTCAAGGTTCGCGGGGTCAGCCCGTACGTGCGTGACACCACGGCGACGTTTTACACCGATCTCGACCACGTAACTCCCTTGGATCCGAGTGACGCGACGGTAGTGGCGGACGACTCCCCCGGGTACCGCCGGTCGCGCCTGTGGCTGGAGTCGACTCTTCGCCGGACCCCGGTGCCGTTGTACGACGAGTCACTGGTGGTGTCGACGGAGATGCTTGCGGACCACCTCAACTATCAGCTCAGTGCGGTGCGCAAGGCGCTGTCCAACAAGATGCTGCGACCCCGCTTGCTGATCGCTGACGCAGTGGGTCTGGGAAAGACTCTCGAGATCGGCATGATTCTGTCCGAGCTCATCCGCCGTGGCCGCGGTGAGCGGATCCTGGTGGTCACCCCCCGCCACGTGATGGAACAGATGCAGCAGGAGCTGTGGACTCGCTTCGCGATCCCTCTTGTCCGCTTGGATTCGGTGGGAATCCAGAAGGTTCGCCGCACTCTGCCGGCCACGCGGAACCCGTTCACGTTCTTCCCTCGCGTGATTGTTTCCATCGACACTCTCAAGTCGGCCAAGTACAAGGCACAGCTGGAGCGCGTCCGTTGGGACGCCGTGGTGATCGACGAGGTCCACAACGCCACTAACGCCGCTACACAGAACAATGAGCTTGCGCGTCTACTCGCGCCGACCACCGAGGCGCTTCTGCTGGCGTCGGCGACGCCGCACAACGGCAGGGCCGAGAGTTTCGCGGAGATTCTCAGTCTGCTCGATCCCACGGTCGTCCGTCCTGACGGATCGATCGACCGCGAGGAGTTGAAGCCGCTCATTATCCGCCGGCATCGGCATAGCCCCGAGGTCGCGAGCGAAGTCGGCTCGGCATGGGCAGAGCGTGCGGAACCGAACAACGTCTTGGTGCCCGCCTCTCCGCAGGAGACTGCGCTGGCTCGTGAATTGCGCGACACGTGGACTGGCCCCGGAGTACAGCCGCCGTCCGGCGACAATCGCCTGTTCCCGTGGACACTGGCCAAGGCGTTTTTGTCCTCCCCCGCGGCGCTGGCCGAATCGGTGTCTAACCGCAGAAAGAACGCCTCTGGACCGGCCGAGATCGCCGCTCTCGACCGCCTGGCCGAGCTCGCGGAGGCGGTCACCCCAGCCACCAGCGCGAAGTACCAGCGGCTTGTGGCTTACCTGCGGGAGATCGGGATATCGCCACGAAGCGACATGCGTGTCGTGATCTTCTCCGAGCGCGTCCGCACGCTGCATTGGTTGGCGGAACATATTGCCGCTGATCTCAAGCTCAAGCCGGACGCTGTCGCCGTGATGCACGGAGGCCTGTCCGATCAGGAGCAGCTGGATCTGGTGGACGGCTTCAAGCGCGCGTCTAGCCCGCTGCGCGTCCTGGTCACCGGCGACGTGGCATCAGAAGGCGTCAACCTGCACACGCAGTGCCATCAACTGGTGCACTACGACATCCCGTGGTCGCTCATCCGCATTCAGCAGCGCAATGGCCGCGTGGACCGCTACGGCCAGCGCACTTCGCCCGTAATCACGACGCTGCTGCTTGATCCGCCGGAGGATGCGGCACCCGGCGATTTGCAAGTGCTCACGCGCCTGATGGAGCGCGAGTATGAGGCCCACTCCCAGCTCGGCGATGTCGCCTCGCTCATGGGCGCCCACTCGGAAGCTCGGGAGGAGGAGACCATTCGCCGGGTATTGGCGGGTGGTCGTCGGTTCGACGATGCCGTGCGGCGCCCGGAGGAGGTGCTGGCCGAGGCGGAAAAGATTGGTGACGACGACGAGTTGGACATTGACGACATCGATGCTTGGCTCGAGCAAATTGGACAGGGCGACGAGTCTGCGCCCTCCTCGGCCACCTCAGTCGCTGACCGATACAGCGTGTACGACGCTGAGGTCGATTACCTCGAGGACGCCCTCACTGAGGCGTTCCATGGTGAGCCTCAGTTCCCCAGGGGCCGCGGCGGTGTGGCGTGGCGGCGCAACGCCAACGACACTGCGCAGCTCGAGCCGACCGATGATCTCGCCCGGCGCCTGGACTTGCTTCCCGAGGACTACGTCCGGCAGCGCCGGGTGCGCGAGGAACTCACGTTGGCCACCTCCAAGCACCGTGCTTCCGAATCGCTGCGCGAGGCCCGAGAGGGCGCGTCGGAAACCACGTGGCCTATTGCCCACTTCCTCGGTCCGCTGCATCCGGTGTCTGACTGGGCGGCCGACCGCGCACTGGCGTCGATGGCGCGGCTCGAGGTCCCGGCCGTT
Organism: Dietzia sp. ANT_WB102; assembly: GCF_008369165.1. NCBI lineage: Bacteria > Bacillati > Actinomycetota > Actinomycetes > Mycobacteriales > Dietziaceae > Dietzia > Dietzia sp. ANT_WB102. The sequence goes on along the minus strand of NZ_VOBA01000001.1, from coordinate 1,813,340 downwards.
CGGGGCAGCGTCGAGGTGCCGACGGTGCTGGTGATGGGGACGCTGATGAACCGTCGCGGGCAGGTGGTCTCGCGGGCCTTCCACGTGGTGGAGTTCCAGACCGCCGATTTCCACACGGGCGACACGATCGCGGATCCCTACGGCTGGCTTCGGGGGATTGGGCTCGACAAGAGCGCCACCAACCCCGGTCCCGTGGCCGACACAGATGAGCTCACGCAGCTCATCCCCGCCGCGGTCGCGGCGACGGCCGCCAGCTTGGACGGGGTGTTCGCCGAAGCGACCACCGAGGCGGAGCGGAGGGTCACCGAATGGCGGGACCGCTCCTCTCGCTGGGAGAGCGAGGCTGGTGAGCTATTCAGCAGCGCCCGTCTGGCGAACCTGACCCGGCGTGTGCAGGAGGAGGCGGAGCTCGCCGAGCAGCTCCGGCCCGAGCAGCGCCTGGTGCGGCCCCTCCTTGTCGTCGTCCCCACCGATCACGCCATCGCCCCCACCCCCACCATCTCCGAGGAGGACCGCTGAACATGGCCGCCGACAGTGCGATCGTCAACGTCGACGAGTGGATCAGCGAGCATTACCTCACCACGGACGAGACCAAGCAGTCCTATCTGGCTCGCGTGAGGGCCCTGGTCAAGGGGTGGAAGCAGGACGCCGGCGAGGGCGCGGTATCTCCGCTCAAGCGCTTCACTGGTGAGCGACAAGCTCTGCTGATCGCGCTCTCGCAACTCTCCCCGGAGGACTCAGGTGCCACGGCCCCCGCACCCGAGGATGAGCGCGCTCGCCTGCGGCGCGCCTTGGGTTACGGAAGCCCTGCCCCACACTCGTGGACGCGCAGCGAGACCGTTTGGTGTGCTGACGCGTGGGCTGGCGACGGAGTGCTCCTTGTGGAGGCTGAACCGGTCGACACCGTCGAGGACTTGCGCTCGGCGGTCCCGTTGGGCGAGGTCACGGTGGACCACAAACCAACTACAGCCTCGATCGGAAAGCTGGTCGGCGAGCTGTTCGTCTCCGACGCTCCCCCGTCGTTTATCGCGGTGCTGGCTGGCCGGTGGTTCATGCTCGCCGAGCGGGAATCGTGGCCGCTGGGGCGCGCTTTGGTGATCGACCTTCTGCTCGCACTCGAACGCGGTGACACCCGCTCTGGTGGCGAGGTCGAGCGGGTGGTGGCGGCGGCGTGCCGCGAATCGGCCGAACGCCGGGCTGACGGCACCGTGTGGTGGACGGAGACGCTGGAGGATTCGCGGCAGCATTCGGTGAAGGTGTCCGAGTCGCTGCGTGGCGCAGTGCGCGAGTCCATCGAGATCATCGCCAACGACGTCCTGGACCGCCGCCGGGCGCGAGGCCTGAGTGTGGACAACGTCGATGGACAATTGCTCGCCCGCCAATCGCTGCGGTACCTGTACCGCATACTGTTCCTACTGTTCGCTGAGGCCTCACCGGAACTCAAGATCCTCCCAGTGGGATCGACGGAGTACGACGACGGCTACGGCCTCACCCGCTTGCGTGATCAGATCCTTGCCCCGCCGGCGACCCCGCGCGAGGAGCAGGGAACGTACCTGTACGACTCGCTCGCGCTGCTCTTCCGCCTTGTCGACCGGGGGCATCACCCCGACGACGAGCCAGGCATGGCCCCGGGCTTGGAGTTCAACGAGCTCTCCGCTGATCTGTTCTCCCACAAGGCCACCGACCTCATCGACCAGGTTGAGCTGTCCAACATTGCGCTCTACCACGTCCTGGGCAACTTGCTGCTCACCAAAGAGCAGGCAGGCAAGGACCGCGGTTTCATCTCCTACGCCACACTCGGTGTCACCGAGTTGGGGCAGGTGTATGAGGGGTTGATGTCCTACACCGGCTTCATCGCCCAAGAGGACCTGTGGGAGGTGGCTCGCGGAGGCGATGACTCCAAGGGCTCGTGGGTGGTGCGCCACGACGATTCCTTGGAGGTTTCCGCCGCCGACCGGGTCGTCCGTCGCAACCCGGTGACCGGCGAGGACGAATGGGTGCGCCACCCCAAGGGGTCGTTCGTATTCCGCCAGTCCTCACGTGACCGCGAACGCTCGGCGTCCTTTTACACGCCACAAGTGCTCAGCGAGTTCGTAGTGGGGCAGGCGATCGAGGAACTCGATGCCACTGGCCGGATCGACCGCGCGGAGGATATCCTCACGCTCTCCATTTGTGAGCCGACAATGGGCTCGGGCGCGTTCGCCGTCGAGGCGGTACGCCAGCTCGCCGACCTGTATCTGGATCGCCGCCAAAAGGAACTCGGTGAGGAAATCGATCCCGAGACCCGGACAGCGGAACTCCAGAAGGTCAAAGCATATCTAGCGCTGCATCGCGTCTACGGCGTGGACCTCAACGCCACCGCCGTGGAGCTAGCGGAGATCGCCTTGTGGCTGGACACCATGACGCCGGGACTGCAGGCTCCTTGGTTCGGCCTGCACTTGCGGCGCGGCAATTCACTCATCGGCGCGCGACGGGCCACCTACTCCCCTACCCAGGTGGAAAAGAAACAGTGGCTGACCGCTGAGCCCCAAGATGCACCGCTAGCGAGCCTGGCTACAGCGGTGGATGACGAGCGGGGAGCCGACCCGGCGGTCCGCGGCCGCATCCATCACTTCCTACTCCCGGCTGCCGGCTGGGGCGCTGCCGCCGATGCCAAGGACTTGGCGCCATATGTAGGCGATGCGCAGAAGGAACTCAAAGCCTGGCGCAAGCAGATCGCCGCCAAGCCGACTAAGACCCAGGTTCGTCGCCTCACCGACTTGGCCGAGCGTGCCGAGCGCCTGTGGCAATTCTCGTTGGTTCGCATGCGGATCGCCGAGGATCACGTCCGTCGGAAGATCGACGTCTACGGCGCCGAGCTGACCTCACCGATCAATCCCGTCCCTCGCGCTGAGATCGAAAAGTCTTTTGCTGACCGTGACGGCGCATTTCAGCGCCTGCGCCTCGCAATGGATGCTTGGTGCGCGCTCTGGTTCTGGCCGCTGACCAAGGATAAGCTGACGATTGCTGGCCAGCAGGTCGCGCCGCCGACCTTAGACAAATGGCTCGAGGGACTCGAGGCACTCTTGGGCCGTGCATACTCGGATGCGCCTAAGGGGCGAGGTCGTCGGGCTCCCGGTGAGGGCCAGATCGTCCTGGGGTCCGATCTCACTTGGGAGCAGATTGACCAGGCCGAAGAATTCGACCGGGTCTTTGCTGGCGAGAAGCCTACGTCGGCGGTGTTCGATGATCACCCGTGGCTCGCAGTGTGCGACCAAGTCGCCCGCGAACAGGGATTTTTCCACTGGGAACTGGACTTCGCTCCCGTCTTCGCATCCGGCGGATTTGACCTGCAGGTCGGAAACCCGCCCTGGGTTCGACCGCAGTCCGACATCGAAGCACTTCTGGGGGAGTCTGACCCGTGGTGGATTCTTGCCCACAAACCGACTCAGGCTGCAAAGCAATCGCGGCAAAAAATCACAGTCCAACGGCCAGGGGCGATTGGCATCCTCGCTAGCGGATTGTCTGAAACGCTCGTTACTGCCGCGTTTTTACACGACACCGTGCAGTACCCGCTGCTTGCAGGCCAGAAACCGGATCTATACCGCGCCTTCATGCAGCGCACGTGGAGATCCACAAGAGAGAACGGCATCGTGACTCTCATCCATCCCGAGTCACACTTCACTGAGAAGAAGGCGGCACCGCTCCGACGAGAAAGCTACCTCCGGTTGCGACGCCACTGGCAATTCATTAACTCCCTATTTCTTTTTGATATTCACGACTTAGTACGCTATGGAATTAACACTTACGGTAGCCGAAATTCGTCCCCGCGATTCTTAAACGCCTCATCAATTTATCACCCGTCCATCGTTGAAAGTTCGCTAGTCCACGATGGGACGGGACCACTTCCGGGCTTCAAGAACGATGCAGACCAATGGGATCTTCGACCCCATCAGGACCGGATTATTCACGTTGATGGTTCCACCCTCGATTTGTGGAAGTCAATTCTCGAAGACAACGAAACACCCTCTTTGGAATCGCGGATGGTCTATTCGGTCACGCGGGAAGCAGAAGGCGTCCTGCGGAAACTCGCGACTGCGTCGCGGATTAAGGAACTTAACCTTCAATATTCGCAAGGATGGAACGAAACTACCGACCGGAAGAACGGCTATTTCGACACGAAGTGGGCGGTACCCGCGTCATGGGATGACGTCATCCTTCAGGGGCCGCACTTCAGTGTCGCAAACCCGTTCGCCAAGCAGCCGAACCCCACGCTGAAGCACAATCAGGACTGGACCGAGATCGACCTCGAGGCCATGCCAGCGGACTTCATCCCGGCAACGGCCTACCAGCCGAACCGCGACAACAGAAAGTACGACCAGTCGTATACCCGATGGGAAACCGGAGGAAAATTTGTAGAAGATCGCGCATCGTTCCGCTTCCTTTGGCGAAAAATGGCTGCCACTACTGGTTATCGCACGCTCTACATCAGCCTCATCCCACCACGGGCCGCGATCGCGGGCGCAGCTATCAGCGCACGCGTCGACTCCAGTGAACTTACGCTTGTTGAATTCATTGCGAACGCGGCGTTTTTATCGAATTTTCTAGTCGACTTCCAAGTGAGGTCCACCGGCGTAGCCAACATCTACGGTGAAACGGTCAATTCCTTACCCCGATACCAAGGAAGCAACCACGAAGCGCTGTCGGCTCGCTTCCTTCGTCTAAATTGCCTCACCATGGCTTATGGCCCCCTTTGGAACGAGGTCACTGGCACCGAGTGGACGTCCGACGTCCCCCTCCGCAAGGCCGAAGAACGCCGCCAAGCTCAGGTCGAGATCGACGCCCTGGTCGCCCTGTCACTGGGAGTGACTGCCGAAGAACTATGCATGATCTATCGCACCCAGTTCCCAGTGATGCGGAAGTATGACTCGCAGGACCTGTTCGACACCAACGGCCGCAAGGTCGCCGACGACGTCGCCAAATTAGAGCGCAAACTCAAACCGGGACAGGAACTCAGCTTGGACGATCGGACGTGGACCCATCCGCAGTCCGGCGCCACCTACGTGTTCGAGTACCCGTTCCGCATCCTCGATCGTGAAGCCGACATGCGAGCCGCCTATGAAATGTTTGAACGCGAGCTAGCTGACGGAGATCTGAAGTGAGTGCCCTTCTGCCAATCCAGGCGGCCGGCGAACTCCGGGAAGGTATCGCCGAGTTCCTCTCGACAACCTTCGCCTTGTCAGACAACCGCACCCGATCTGCGCTGACGGACTTCGTGCGCGATCCGGCCAACGGCATGTTCCGTGGGCCATTCGTGCGCACGCGGATGCCTTTCGAGCCGGCCGCGGATTCCGCATCAGGCGCCCTGGAGTGGACACCGTCAACGTTTCCCTTCCGGCCCTACGTCCACCAGGCCCAGGCGTTCGGGCGACTTACCAGCCGCCCTGCCCCGGATTCGACCGAACCGTGGCGTCGCCCCGACCCGACCCTGGTCGTCACAGGTACCGGCTCAGGCAAAACCGAAGCATTCCTGTACCCCGTCCTCGACCACGCTCGACGTGCTCGCGCCCAAGGCATACGCGGAGTCAAAGCACTGTTCCTGTACCCCATGAACGCCCTGGCAACCGACCAAGCCGAGCGTCTCACCCGACTGCTCACGTCCGAGCCGGGGCTTGCTGGCGTCACCGCTGGCCTCTACACCGGTGAACACTCCGGCTCCGGCCGGACCACCGTCAGCGAAGCCGGGCTGATCACCGACCGCGCCACAATGCGGGAAGACCCTCCGGATCTGCTGCTAACCAACTACAAGATGCTTGACCAGCTTCTGTTGCGGTCCGAGGACGCCGACATCTGGCGACTATCCGCGCACGGACTGCAATACGTGGTGCTCGACGAATTTCACACCTACGACGGCGCGCAAGGCACGGATGTAGCTCTGCTCCTGCGACGACTGGGCCTCGTCGTCGGCACCCATCTCAACGCCTCCGCGTCCAACCCGGTCCCCCGCACCAACGGCGACCTCGCGCGTCCCCTCGGGCGGATCACTCCAGTGGCCACATCGGCCACACTCGGCGACGACGGCGACACCACCGCCGTACGCGAGTTTGCCCGCACCGTTTTTGGCGAAGAATTCCCGCCCGAATCCGTCCTCACCGAATCCCGGCTAAGCGTGGATCAGTGGATGGACGCCGCGCCCGCGGACCGAGTGCCGGCAGAAGTGTCCGCTTCCCCTGCTGTCGTGGCTGAGGTAGAGGCGGAGATCTCCAGGCACCTGGCCACAGATCGTGATCCTGCCGAGGCGATCTACCAGGCAGTGTGCACGGAGGTATTCCGTGTGCCCGCCGATTCACCAGCCAGTGACGTGCTGGACGCCGTCCGACAACACGAGCTTGTTGCACGAATTCTCGAGCACTCTGCTCGGGCAGTCAGCGTCTCCGACCTGACCCGCAGCGTCCTACCGACGGAATTCGGCCGCCGCCCTGGAGAGACCAAACAATTCCTGTCTCGGGTCCTCGGAGCGCTAAGTCACCTCCGCGCCACCATCACTGCCGCCAACCCGATCGCCGGACGCCAACTACCCAGCATCGAAGCGCACCTGTGGGTACGGGAGCTGTCCCGGCTCGACCGTGCGGTGACCACCGCACCGGATTACCGCTGGCACGACGATGGCCCAGACCTGGGAGCCGACGACCTCGGCGAAGCCGGATCGCTCGGCGTCCGCGAGTACCTGCCCGCCATCTTCTGCCGCCATTGCGGGCGTGCCGGCTGGATGACCGCCTACGAGCATGGAACCGAACAACCCACCTTCACTCCCGCGACTATCCGCCAACAGTCACTCTCGGAGCCCTCCGGCGTCAGAGCGCTCATCGCTGCAGACCAGGAGGTGCGGGCCGCCGAGGCGAATCACACACCACTGAGCCAGATACGCGGGTCCCGGGACTCCACAACATCTCTGATGTGGCTCGATGCCACCCAAGCCAAACTCCACGCAGCCGACGGCATCGACCCCGCCGACGACACCCGGATCGTGCCCGTCCTCCTCCACACGGGCATCACCGCCAAGGAATTATCCGAACGCCAGACGTGCCCGGCATGCGGCACCCGCGATTCGATCCGCTACATCGGGTCGGCGGTGGCCACCCTGCTGTCGGTGGCGCTGTCCAACTTGTTTGGCGTGCGCGGGCTGAACACCGCCGACAAGCGCACGCTCGTATTCAGCGACTCAGTGCAGGACGCCTCACACCGGGCCGGTTTCGTCCAGGCGCGCTCGCACGCCTTCGCGCTCCGCACTGCCATCACCTCCGCCCTCGACGGCGGCACCGAGTTCCTCGACGAACTCAGCAACACGGTCCTCACACGGGCAGACGGCCCCGTCGACCGCTACCACCTTCTACACCCGTCGATCGCCGAGCGCAGCAACTTCTCGGCGTTCTGGAACCCCACCGCCAGCGCCGATAGCCGACGCCGGGCGACCAAACGCGTCCGCGAACGGCTGCTGTTCGACCTCTGCCTAGAATTCGGACTCCGGACCACCGTCGGTCGAACGCTGGCGTTGACGGGCACCGCTGTGCCCAGTGTCAACGCCGCACCGTCCGCACTCCGCGCAGCCGCACGACGCACGTGGGAGGCGACCGCGATCGAGTCGGCACTCACCGAGACCGAACCCGACGACGCCGCGCTTGAGGCGTGGGCCAGGGTCGTGGTCGAACGCATCCGCCAACGCGGCGGCATCACCCACCCGTGGCTCGGCAAGTACCTGGCCACCGACGGCAACACCTGGCACCTGAACAACCGTGGGGCCCGCGCCAAGGGTGTGCCGGGCTTCCCCGTCGGTGGGTGGCCATCTTTCCCCCGCGTGGGTAAGACGCTGGCCCAAGACCGCTACCGCGACGGAACCGACGCCGTCGCCAGCAGCCGTTCCTGGTACGCGCGCTGGACCGCCCGACACCTTGGAGTCACCCCCGATACCGGTGCCAAGCTGGCGTCGTCACTGATGGAAGGACTGGCCGACGATTCTGTGCTCGACTCGCTGGCCACCGAATCCGGCGCGACGATTTACGGGATCGCTCCAAACGAGATTCTGGTGTCAGCCGAGGACTCCCCGGCTGAGCTACGGTGCTCCGTTTGCCACAACGCGACTCCTGCCGCGCCTGCAGTGCGCGAGGCGCTAACCGGCGTGCCCTGTCTGACCGTAGAGTGCTCCGGTCACCTCGAATCCGCGCCGATCGCGGGCGACAACTATTACCGGCGGCTCTACTACTCCAGCGACAGCCGTTCGGTGGTCGCTCGTGAGCACACCGGATTGCTCGAGTCCGCCGAACGGGCCCGCATCGAAACGCAGTTCAAGTCTGCCGCCGACGAGCCCGGAGCACCCAACGTCCTGGTGGCCACCCCGACGCTGGAGATGGGAATCGACATCGGGGACCTGTCGTCCGTCATGCTCTCCTCCCTGCCCAGCTCGGTGGCGTCCTATGTGCAGCGAGTAGGGCGGGCGGGCCGGCTGACGGGCAACTCCCTCGTCGTCGCTCTCGTCCAAGGCCGTGGCGCCACGCTCCCCGTGGTCCATGAACCGCTCTCACTGATCAACGGCAGCGTGCAACCGCCCGCGGCGTTCCTCTCGGCCGCAGAGATCCTGCGCCGGCAGTTCATCGCCCATGCCATTGACGCCCTTCTGCTGGAGGGGATCTATCCCGAGGACAACAGGGCGCGAGCAGTGCTATCCAACCACCCCGGCTCGTTCGTGCCGCTGCTTCGTGACGAGCTACCTAGCAGGGTTGAGGGGCTGCTAGGGCGATTCCTCGGCAGCCTTGAAGGCCACGTCGGCGACGCTGCCGCGGCGGACCTGCGTCAGTGGGCCACCGGGCGCACCCCCGCCGGCACCCCGGCGCCGCACACTCTGGACTCCACGCTCGCGCTGGCGGTGGACCGGTGGCGCGACGACTACCTCCAACTCAGCCACCGCCTGGACGCACTCGACACCGTCCTCGTCGAACTGCAAGAACGAGCGGCCAGCCCCGGAGCGAGCGACCAGGACAAGGACGACTTGCGTGCAGCCCAGGCTTCCCGCAAGGCGACTCTGTCGCAGAAGACCACCCACACACAGGAGTACTGGATAGCCGCACTCGAGCGCTACGGGCTGCTGCCCGGTTACCAACTGCTCGACGACACTGTGGACCTGCACGCCTCGGTGACCACCTACGACCCGGACACCCTCGAATGGGACGCGACCTCGTCCACGTTCACCCGCTCGGTGTCCTCCGCGCTCACCGAGCTCGCACCCGGCAACTCGTTCTACGCCGACAGGATGCGGATTGAAATAAGTAGCGTCGACGTGGGCGCGAACGGCGACGCCCTCGAACGGTGGCGCGTGTGCCCCGCATGCAGCTACGCCCACACCGAGGTTGCCACCACGAAGCCGGGTGCCTGCCCCTCGTGCGGTACGTCAGGCTTCGCCGATTCGGCGCAGATTCTGGACGTAGTGCCGCTGCGCAAAGTCGCCGCCCAGGTGACCCGTGATGCGGCCGCGGTCGACGAGCGCCACGACGAGCGCCGACGCCGCCGGTACCACGTCGCACGGACGCTTGCGTGGAACAATGACGACTCCGCACCGGCATGGTTCGTCGACAACAACGGCTTCGGCGCGCAATACCTGCGACGAGCCGACGTCCGATGGGTCAACCTTGGCACCGGTGCCGGCGCGACCCGAATGATCGGGGGCATGCAGCCCGCGGCGCCACACTTCCGGGTGTGCGAGTACTGCGGCCACCTCGACTCTGAGGCTGGAACCAACTTGCGCCGGGACCACCGCCCGTGGTGCCCGCACACCAAGTCCAGCGACGAACCCAGCATCCACGTCGCGCTCGGCCGCGCACTGGCCACCGAGGGGGTGCTGCTGTACCTACCGAGCACGGTATCCACCTACGACGGCATGGTAATGCCCAGCCTCGTCGCAGCCCTCAAACTCGGCTTCCGGCGGGTCCTTGGCGGCGATCCCAGCCACCTCGACGTCGCAACAGTGACCGTGCCGCAGGTCGGCAAGCCTTCACCTGCCTTACTCCTGCACGACTCTGTGCCTGGCGGCACCGGGTATCTCGCGGACTTCACCACACCAGAGCGCGTGTGGGAGCTGCTCCACACCGCCTACGTCGCGGTGCGTGACTGCGAATGCGCGGACGCCAACCGGCTTGCCTGCCCGAAGTGTCTCCTTCCCCACGCACACGGGAGCGATGCCGACCGCACTTCCCGCGGGGCCGCCGAGACCGCACTTCTCGGGTTGCTGCGCGGAACAGACAGAGACGACGACGCCGAACCGAACCGCGAGGACTGGACGATCGTGACCGAACAGAAGCTCGACATCGACGGCGACTCGGCGCTGGAGGTCCGCTTCCGCCACGCATTCCAGGCGGCGTTGGAGGCCGCTGGCGCCAAGGTGACCACCAAGCCCGACGGCAAATACTCCGCGCTAAAGATCCGTTTCCCCGGGTCGCCGCTCACCTGGAGTATGCGTGCACAAAACTACGTCCACGAGGCCAACACGACCCCCGACTATGTCTTGCAGGCGGACGATCCACACCAATTGAAGTTCGCGATTTACGCGGACGGTCTCAAGTACCACGCCAGCGCCAAGCACAACCGCGTTGCCGACGATGCGGAGAAGCGCGAGGCGCTTCGAGCAAGTGGGTGGGTGCCGTGGGCGGTGACCCACGCAGACCTGAACGAGTACGACGACGAAGGCCCGCCGCCTGCATGGAAGCAACAAAATTTTGTTAAAGCATTCGGGTCCACCCTCGGGATCGCGCCCTCGCGTTTGAATTCCGCCGCAGGCGACCCCGTGCGCCTCCTGGCCGGGATCCTCACCGACCCGAAGCCCGACGTATGGCGGTCGGTGGGTCATGCGTGCGCGGCCTACTGGTTCGCCGCCGGTGAACGTCTCAAAGCCCGCTCGGTCCACCAGCGGCCCTATGCGCAGTTGGTGGTGCAAGGTCACCCCCGGCAGCCAGCCTCTCTTGCCGCCGAGCTCATGATCGACGATGCCTCCGAGGCGGTAGCGAGCGACGACTACCGGGACGACTGGCAATGGTGGCTACGAGCGTCCAACCTGCTGGCATTACGCGGCGAAAACTCGGTGATCAGTGTGGTGACCGGATTGTTCACCTCCGACGACATCGACGCCGAACTCGCCGCGATGGTGGAGGAATCGACAGGCCACATCACCAACGGGGATTCGACAGGACACGATGCGTCCTCCAGCACGGGCGAGGCGGCAGCCCCCTCAGGGCCAGCGCCTACAACCGAGCTTCCCGAATCGTGGCGAGAAATCGCGGACGATGTGGACCCCGACGATCCCGACTCTGCAGCGGAGATCGACCTGCTGCACGCGCTCGCCGCACGGTCGGTGCCCCTACCGGATTACGGCGAGGAGGTCCACGGCGTGATCGCCAACTTCTCGTGGCCGGACGCCAAGATCGCGGTCTTCGTGTCGCAGTCATCGGATAGGGTCCGGCCGATCGCCGAGGAAGGCTGGACGGTAATCGACGTAGACACCGGTGACGACACTTCAGAAGCAGCGGCCGAGCAGGTGCGAGTGGCGCTCGATGCGCACGGCGGAAAGGGATCCTGAGATGGCCACCATCACGCTGATCAACAAGAAGGAGAACCTCGACGGTTCTCTCCGCAAGCGCGTATTCGACATGCTCTCCAAGCTCCAGGCCAACGATACGGCCGCCGGTGCGCATGTGGAGCCAATCAAGAACGCCGCGGATCCGCGCATTCGCTCGGTGCGCGTCAACGACAAATTCCGATCGCTCGTATTCCGGATCGACGGTGGCGCCGAGACGCACTACGTCTACGTGGGGACGTTCCCGCACGATGACGCTTACGATGCCGCGGCGACCATGCAACTCCGGGTCAACCCGGTCAATGGTGTGCTCACGCTTGTCCGCGAGCAGGCTGCTGCGCTTGATGCCGAGTTGGCGGCAGCCGCAGAAAAGGAGAAGCAGGCCTCTCTCGCCGCGCAAAGGGCGGATCAGGCGATCCAGTCCGGCACCACCGCCGAGGCGGGCGTTGAAACTACGTCAAGGACCGAGGCCGCGGCGACAGCGGGATCACCGAAGGTCGCCGAGCCGGCCGCGGTATCGCCCGACCCGTCGTTCTCAACACTCACGGTGGAACAGCTCCACCAGGAACTCGGACTCGAGCCGAGTGTCTCAGCCCCTGCCCTGGCGACCACCACCCTGGCCGAACTCGAAGCCCGGATTGCGAACGTCGCCCCATGGGAGCGCGACGCATTGCTGGGTCTGGCAGTCGGGTACACGATCGACGAGGTTCGCAAGCAGCTCGCTCTCTCCGACGACGACGAAACTTCGCCAGAAGAATCCGACGACGAATTCGTTCGAGCGGTCACCAAGCCCGCATCCAAGATGCAGTTCACCTACCTCGGTGACAACCCTGACGCGACGGACGTCATGCGCGAGATCATCGAGAGCGGTGACTTCGAGGCGTGGACGACCTTCCTGCACCCCACACAGCGGGTCCTCGCGACCCGGTATCGCAACGGATCCTGGCGGGTCTCTGGCGGCGCCGGCACCGGTAAAACGGTCGTGGCGCTACACCGTACTAAGGCGCTTGTGGACGGGACCATCAACGGCCCAGTGCTCGAGGGGACGCCGCCAAAGGTGCTGCTCACCACCTTCACCAAAGTCCTCGCCGCATCGTTATCTCGTCAGCTGTCGGTTCTGGATGCCGATCTCCCGCGGGCGCAGACTCCAGGAGAGCCGGGAATCTGCGTGGCCGGGATCGACCAGACCACCATGACCGTCCTCCGACGTGCAACTCCGTCGCAGCTTGCGGCCGCAGCGCCTTCGGTCCTCGGCGAATCGATCCCGACTGTTCCTTCGCCCCTGTCCGATCAGGACGACAAAGAAATGTGGTTCGAGGCCGTCGACCGGGCTACTACCCGACCCGAGGGAGGCACGAGCACGCCAGAGTTCCTCCGCGGAGAGTTCGAGACGGTCGTTCTCGCGCAGAAGATCACCACCAAAGCCGGGTATCTCAAGGCCGATCGCACTGGCCGCGGCACACCATTGAACCGAAAGGCCCGCACCGCAGTGTGGTCCGTCATCGAGTCCTACCTCGCGATCGCTCGCCGAGAGAACAAGCACACCTTTCCCGTCCTCGGCTGTCTTGCCGCGGCTGTCCTCGACACCGTCGAAAAAGCAGGTGGCGGCCGCTTGCTGGACCACGTTGTTGTCGACGAAGCCCAGGACTTCCACGTCGGGCACTGGCGGCTACTCCGGGCGCTCGTCGCCGATGGGCCAAACGACCTCTTCATTGCGGAGGACGGACACCAGCGAATCTACGGACGCCCGACGAGGCTGTCCCACTACGGAATCAATATCCGCGGACGCGCCACCCGGCTCACGCTCAATTACCGGACCACGGCCGAGAACCTGGGATTCGCGATGGGCATTCTCGCTGGCGAGACGTTCGTCAACACCGACGGTGAAGCCGACTCCATCATCGGCTACCGATCTGCGCGGAGCGGACCAACACCCCAGGTGGCGCAAGCAAACACACTCGCCGGAGAGCTCGACGTAGCAGCGAAGCACATCCGGAAGTGGCAGGAAGACGACGAGGGTGCATCCATCGGCGTCCTCACCCACAACCGCCGGGACGTCGACCGGATTGTTGACGGCCTCGAAGACCGCAACATTGCTGTATCCACGGACGAAGGTGCTGGCGTTCACGTGACGACCATGCATTCCTCCAAGGGCATGGAGTTCACCCACGTCATCCTCGCCCGGGTCACCGAGGGAACAGTCCCGGCTCCACTTCGCAGTCGTGGGCTGACCGAGGAGGACCGCGACCACCTCCTCCGGCGTGAACGATCCCTGCTGTACGTCGCAGCGTCGCGAGCGCGCGATGAACTCGTAGTGACTACAGGGGCACAGCCCTCCCCACTCCTTCCAGAAGGCCTAGTCCCGGAGGCCTCCTGATGGAAACCCAAAACAAAGCACCCGAGGTGCAGTGGCAAGAAGCGTTTCCGCACTGGGCACCCGTCGCAGACCACGTTCCCGTGGGCGGACAGCAGAAAATCTCAGAGACCACCCCCGAGGACCGCGTCGAGACCATTCTTGAACTCGCAAGCGTGTACCCAGCTATTGGCGAGTTCACGCTAGGTGAGCTATACCCACTTGTTCCTGCCCGTTTCCGCTTCCGAGTCGATTCCACCGACCCATCCTCGAAGCGCGTGAGCTTCGCTTCTGTGGCGACCGTTCCTGCCGTTGACATTCTCCCCGCTCGGTCCCGCGCTGCCGCGCGCGCAGTGCACCGCACGCTTGCGCAAACCAACGCAGCCGCAGCAATCAGTGGCAGTGTTGACTGGCCGGCTGACGAGATCCTTTCCACAATAGGGTCGGGGTTCTTCGCTCTATATCCCACCGAGTTCTACGCGCTCGTTGATGTAGCGCTGCAGAATCGTGAGCGCACCACAGCCGATGCCTACGCAGCGCAGCACCTCGCGGTCGAGGACCTCGAGGACTACGCAAAAGTTGCCGCCTCTGTGGTCTACGAAGACGTGCTTTCTAATGGTGCGGTTGTCGACTGGTTGACCGGACTTCACACGGCGGGTGGGCGGCTGACAGCCACCAACCTTGCCCACTCTCACCCCCAACTCTTGCGGCGCCTCCCGCTTCTCCATTTGACGTTGATGGAAGCGGTTGCTGCGATTGACCCACGACTTTCGCTCGACGGAGGCGCGCTCAAGATCGACCCAGACGGCTCGCTGCCAATCGGGCTGTCGCCACGAGATCGAAGGGTTGTCGAATATGTCGCCGCCAACCCCGACGTCAGCAGCGTTGAGGCGGCCAAAGCCGTCGGCATGGACCTTCAGAGATTTAGCGCCCTACTCGAGAGCCATGCTTCGGTTGAAACTGCCTCAAGCATCCCCGTTCCAGACGACGATCATAATCGTCCAGGGCTAGACGAGTTGGCGCCATTTGACGAAGAATCCGCGTCCCCGGCAACTCCAGTCACAGACTCACCGGCAGCACGCACATTGGGGAACGAGGCAAGCCTCGACGAGTGGGAAAGCGTTCTCCGTGAACGGCTCGAAGGCGCTGTTCTAGCAGCCGATACCGATCTTTCCCCAGCAGAGCTCGACAATCTCCTCGACGTCTACGGCGAGCGGTACCGGATCGCCCGCAACCGACACACCACGGTTCCCCAATTCGTTCACCACTATCCGGCCGCCACTCTCCTTTCACTCGTCGGAATGGCATCCGTGGGATTGGAAAACAACACCTACTGGTCTGCCTTTTGGGAGCGTTTGAGAACGGAGCATAATTCGACGGACGAGAATGCATTCCGCCAGCAAGTCCGAGTACTGCTCGACCAGTTCGGCTTGGACCCAATCGATGGCCTGCCAAGGGACCGGCACGTCCAACGGCTCGCCATTCACGCAGGGATCCCCGCCTCGAGTTTCGACAAGCTGCTCGACGTTCTCACTACCTACGTTGCAGTTGTCGACAACTATCAAGATCGACCATTCAACAACTGGATCTTGGACCCCAGCCACGAAATCCAGTTCCATCAGCTGGATGCCAACACGCGATACTTCATCGAATACTCGGGCGATCGTGGACGCGAGATTCTTGCTGGCCTCACAGCAATCGTCTCTGATGCCGCCGAAGACCGGTACCGTGCGGAGGCCGCCGTTGACACCTCGTCAACCCCGCTCCCCGAGCTCATCCGGCTCGCGCTCAAAGACGCTTTCGCCCGCGCGGACATTGGCGAAGAAGTCCGCGCACGACGCCGACAGTCACGCCGCGCGCCGACGATCCACCTTGAAGCCGACAACAGCATCGTGGTTCGCCTTCCAGCGCCGCGAAGCCACACGTCGGTGCCATGGGCCGTCACCATTGATTCCGACGTTCGACACGTGTCGCCCGACAGATTCGCCCGCGACACCTCCGTTGATGTCCCTGCCGACCGTCCCGCACGTCGTATCGTTGTTTCTCACCCGTCGTTCAACGACCCAGTGGAAATGCGGCTCTTCGACCCGAAGTGCCCAATCATCGCATTCACTCCTGACGGCGAGCACGTCGCGATCAGCCAACGCCTGACGCGTGGAGAGCTCATCGTCGCCTTCCCCACGGACTTGACTGTTAGAGGTGAAGGCGAACTGGCCCCTCGGGTCGCCGGTCAGTACGGGACTCCCAACGGCTGGGCTGGCTGGCGTATCGAACACTGGGACCTCACCGGAACTGACGCAGTTCGGCTCCAATACGGGAACCATTCGCCAGTCGATCTGGCTGTAGGCAAGCGCGAGCTCCCGTATCTCTACGAATCTGAGGACGAGCCGCTGCCAATCCTGAACGGAGTTCTCCACGAGCGTCGTCCAGTCTTCGGCGCCCGGCCCTATATCGCGCTTCCCCCTCTCGGCTCCAACGACGTGGTCCCTTGGACAGTGAGATACCGGCGATCCGGCGCTCGTGAATGGACCGTCCAAGGCACGCACGCCTCCACCGAACTGATCGCCTGGGAACTATTCGAGGGCCATCCCGACCTACTTGGCCGGTTCGACATCTCCGTCACCGGTCCAGACGGCGCACGTTTCGATCAGAGCGTCTTTATCGCCGAAGGACTCGACATTGAGTACGACGACGACGTTCGCCTGCCCGAAGATGAGGGACTCACAGAGTTTGGCGCAACCCTTACATCCTCGTCCGAGTTACTCACGATTTCACCGACGCGACTCGAGTTTGACTCAAAAACCTCATCCCGTGAAATTCGGCTGAGTAGCGGCGGGGCAACCGCAACCGTCACTATTCGCCCGCCACGAGTGGAGTTCCGACTGACCCCCGTCGGTACCCTCCCTACCTGGAGCGATCGGCCAATCGGCATCCGCCCAGAATCACTCTCGCAAGCAACACTTGCGGTTCGGGGCGCTCCTGACAACGTTCGGCTCGAAGCAGTCGTCAAGGATGCCAGCGGAAAAATTCAGGCTCGCCTCGATCTCACCGACCAAACCCGCTCAGACATTCGCAAAGCGAATTCT
The DNA here is from genome assembly GCF_008369165.1 of Dietzia sp. ANT_WB102. Lineage (NCBI taxonomy): Bacteria > Bacillati > Actinomycetota > Actinomycetes > Mycobacteriales > Dietziaceae > Dietzia > Dietzia sp. ANT_WB102. Next base: position 1,796,305 of record NZ_VOBA01000001.1, on the reverse strand, counting down.
GACCGGCTTGCCCCGGCCGCACGATCCGCACAGAGCGGTGACCTCATACTTCTCATGCACTACCCCGCGGGAGAGGGTACGTGGGAGGCCCCACTCGCACGTTTCAACACAGTAGGTCCCCGGGTCCGTATTGAGGCAGACGAGGATGAATTTTTAGTCAGCGGCCTAGCGACTTCGCAGGATGTGGTCCTCCACATCTGGCAAGTGGCCCGCCCGTGGATGGTCCCACTCTCCGTCCCTGTGATCGATGGGTGTGCCACGATCCCGGAGTCCGCACGGACCGTCGGCCCCCTACGGGTAACCCCGGTCATTGAAGACGCGTGGGACCCACAACCAGCGGAACCTCTTCCAACTAAATTCAGTGTCCGGTTCGACCGTCCAGGCGATTTCGGGGATAGTCCGACCGCAGGCCTATCGCGTTTCCTGGCTGGCGAGACCCCATATCCCCAAATCGTCCCGACTAATCCGAGGCTATGGCACGGTCTCGCGTACCTCGACAGAGGTCTCCTCGACCGACACGCGTCCCAGTTCAACATCCTTGCCGACTTCGTGTGTCGCAACGCCAGGCAAGCCACATTTGCCCTTGCGGAGTCCACACTTTCGACCCCAGAGAAGCTCGCGCTTTACATTCGTAGCGGTCTAGTTTTCGAATCAGTCGAGGTATCACGGCCCGGCACCCGACGGGGCGACCTCTCCGCCGAACCCTGGTTGGACATGATCGTCGCGATGGCCGATCTCAGACGCGCCGAATCAGGATTACGCGAGTGGCTTGAGCGTCGAATCCTGGAGATCGGAGGCCACAGCCTTACCCAGATTCTTACAACCGGTCAGGACCCACTCGCCGAGACTGCAGTGATCGATCGGGGCGCAGCGGCGCTCAGCAACAATCCGGAAATTCTTCGAGCAGAGCTCGCCAAACTCAAAGTCGTTCCGGGAGGTTTGGTCGACGCGGCCTCCCGCTATGAAGGCTACTTCTCGCTCTTCCAATTGCAGCACGACCAGGACAACTCCGTACTCACAGAGTTGTACAAGGTCACCGTGACCTCGAAATATCGTGTGATGAGCCAGCTTCGACGCTTCAAGAACTTATGGCACTACGTTGAGGTCCGCAGCGATCCTCTCGATGGTCTCGACCCGCACAAGTTTGCATGGGCCAGCGCAACCTATGTCAGCCTTGCATTGGCGCTCTTCGCGCGCCTCGTGGCAATTGGTAAAATCTCGTACCGCCGACACCCGGAGTTACTTCAAGCCTGGGCGGAATTCGCGCGAAAAGAACCGATGCAAACCATGATCGACCTTATCATTGCTGAAGCACTAGTCCGGCACGACAGATATCCCTCAATCATGACTTCCCCATGGCGAACCGATATCGAATGGGCTAACGCGATCGCTCTCGTATTTGACACAAACGCACCAGCAGTAACCGAGTAGGACATTATATGACTGACATTCTCGATCCGCTTGACACGGCCCGATCAATCGAATCGACATACAAGCGATACATCACCACCCTACTCAGCCCCAATGACTCTGATCTGCACGCCGCTTTCACCTCCGAAGTCACCAACACACGCAATCTCACCAAAGGCCCGCTGCTGGAAGCGACCCCGCCGTACGCCCCCGGCGCCTCGCTCGAACAGCTGATAGACGAGGGAGTACTTACCCAAGGTTTCCGGCGCCTGGAGAGCTCCGATTTGCCTCTGGGCCGCCCGCTGTATTTGCATCAGGAGCGAGCGATCCGCAAGGTGCAAGATGGACGGAATATTGTGGTCACCACGGGGACCGGCTCCGGCAAGACCGAAAGTTTCCTCCTCCCGATCTTCGACCACCTCATGAAGGAGAACGAAAACGGAACACTAGGCCCAGGCGTTAGGGCCCTCCTTCTTTATCCCATGAACGCGCTGGCAAACGACCAACTCAAACGATTGCGCTCATTGCTCGCCGGCATCCCCGAAATCACTTTCGGCCGGTACACCGGCGAGACCAAACAGACCCGTAAGGCCGCAGAATCCCACTTCAAATCCCTTCACCCTGGCCAGGAGCTGCTTCCCAATGAGAAGCTCAGCCGCGAAGAGATGCAGGAGCAGCCTCCACATATTCTGCTCACTAATTATGCGATGCTCGAATATTTGCTACTTCGACCGCGCGATATTGAACTATTCGCAGGACAGTCCTGGAGGTTTGTGGCCCTCGATGAAGCGCATGTATACGACGGGGCACAGGCCGCAGAAGTCGGGATGCTCCTGCGTCGGCTAAAGGACCGAGTTACTCCGTCCAGGCGCCTGCAATGCATCGCGACATCAGCATCACTCGATGGTGACCCCGACCAGGTCACGACTTTTGCGTCTGACCTGTTCAACGCTCCTTTCGAATTCGCCGACGATCCGTCTAAGCAGGACATCGTCCACGCCTCACGAATCCCACACACTGACGTACACACTTGGGCGATGACAGCTGAGCAACTTTCCGATGTTCTCGCTGGCAGGACTGACGAATGGGGAACCCCCGGAGCAGACGCCCCGGACCTAGCCAGCCTGGTGGAGCTATCTGGCCTGCAAGACGCCGGCTCCGCACTTGATCAAGAGGAACACGTTGTCGCGCTCCGCAGTCAGCTGGCTGAAGGACCGCGAGACATTCACCAGATTGCGCCTCAGGTGTGGCCGAACCGAGTGGATGCAGAGCGTCTACTCGAGGGGCTGGTACGACTCTGTGGGCAAGTGAAGCTCCCCAATGGGCATCCGGTACTTTCCGCCCGCTACCACTACTTCGTCCGCGCCACCGAGGGCGCGTTCACATGTCTGTCTCCGTCTGGGCCCCATGTGCGACTGGCTCGGCACGAACAGTGCCCAGAATGTGATGCAGCGGCATTTGAGTTCGCGACGTGCACGTCCTGCGGAACCGTATATCTGGCCGGTGAGATCGATGAAACTCACAGTTTGGTCCCGGTGAACGCCCGAGCGCTCAAAGCCCAGTGGTTTGCACTTCTCGATTCCGACGAGGTCATCGTCGACGAGGACGACGATTTGCTGGAAAAGGACGCCGCGGAGATCAACCCCCGGCTTAATTTTCTTTGCACGGGATGCGGGCATGTGTCAGACGTCCCTGTGCCAACGTGTGGACGCGAATGCGGCAAAGGCGAGATCCGACCGATTACTTCACTTCAGGTATCTAAAGCCGGACTGTCCACTTGCAACCACTGCGGCGCACGGAAGAGCAACCTCATTCGTCGACTCGACCTAGGCAACGACGCGCCCTCCGCCGTCGTGACCACATCCCTCTACCAGCAACTCCCTGTCGCACGTGACTCGTCGCGCGAGCTAGTCGGCGAAGGACGCAAGCTGCTCATGTTCAGCGACTCTCGTCAGGCTGCGGCATACGCTGCGCCTTACCTAGACTCAAGCTATTCGCGACTGATGCAACGAAGGTTGCTTGCACAGGTGCTCGAATATCCGCATTACGCCGAACATGGCGGCAGCGTCGCCGATGTCATCAGTGACGGTGTTGCCCGTGGCGAAGCGGCCCATCTGTTCGATCCGGCGGACACCAAGCGGACTATGGACCGCGAAGTCGGTAATTGGTTGATGGCGGACCTGGTCGGCACCGACGTTCGCCAATCGCTCGAAGGGCTTGGACTTCTACACGCTTCTTTCCGCATCCCCGCTGATGCGCCGCTTCCCAGCCCACTCGTTTCCGCTCTGGGTGAAGAAGCGGCAGTAGCGGTACTGCAACAGTTGGCTGCGATGACGCGTCGGCAAGGCGCGCTCACGATGCCCGACGGTGTCAACGCCAAAGACCAGATCTTTGCGCCCCGGAACGTCATCGTTTCCATCAATCAGGGAGGGTCAGACCGTCGAGCACAGCTACTTTCGTGGGAACCCACTCGTGGCACCAACAAGCGGTTGAACTATCTCCAGCGTGTCCTCGATACCGTAGGCAAAAAAGATCTGGCTTCTGAGTTCCTCGCCCGCTTGTGGGATTTCCTAACTCCGCCAGAAGCCCCGCAACGTCCAGGGTTCGGGTGGCTGCGCCCCAACTCGCCCAAAACTGGGGCATTTCAACTCGACCATCGCAAGCTTGAACTTCGCGCCGGAACGTCGGCATCGTGGTGGCGATGCAATGTGTGCCGCGCCCTCACTGCGCACAACGCCGCAAATATCTGTCCTACCTTGAACTGTGCGGGAACGCTGGTTGACGCCCGCGTACCTGACCTCGCAGATGAGTGGAATCACTACCGGCACCTATACCGGTCACTTCAGATTGCTCCGTTATCGGCTAAAGAGCACACCGCGCAGTGGACCGCCGAACAAGCCCTAGAGGTCCAGAATGACTTCATTCGGGGCAATCTCAACGTTCTATCGTGCTCGACGACGTTCGAACTTGGCGTGGATGTGGGCGACCTGCAGGCAGTAGTGCTTCGCAACATGCCGCCAAAGACCGCGAACTACGTTCAGCGAGCTGGTCGCGCCGGGCGACGGACCGATTCCGCGGCGTTCGTCACCACTTATGCCCAGCGGCGTTCTCGAGATTTGTCGCGGTTCCAGGATCCGACCGACATGATCAGTGGGATCATGCGCGTTCCCTGGGTGCCGATATCCAACGAGCGGATCGCGCGACGACACATCCACTCAATCGTCTTTGCTGAGTTCTTTCGCCACATGTTCGTTGAGCGCGGGATTGAGTTCCGCACGATCGCGGATCTTTTCTGTGCCGAGAATCCCGCACAGGAAATGTGGAGGGAGATCCGTCTATTCCTCGACCCGGTGCCACAGGCCATCGCCGATTCTGTAGCCCGGTCTGTACCAGTGCAACTTCATGATGAACTCGGTGTGGCAGACAACACCTGGGTAGCGCCCCTGCTCGATCTTCTCGATCAGATCGCAGATGAGATTCGCGTCGAGCGGCATCAATTGACCGAACTTCGCGAAAGCGCAGTAGGAGAGAAACAGTATCGGTTCGCCGATTTACTTGATCGGACACTGCGTACCGTCGAAAGCCGCCAAACGCTCGCCGTTCTGGCTCAGCGAAATGTCCTGCCCAAGTACGGATTCCCGGTGGACACAGTCGGTCTACGCACAAACCATTCTCCGGATCCCGCTGGCCAAAAGCTTGAACTCGACCGCGATCTTTCGCTTGCAATTCTCGACTACGCTCCCGGGAACCAGGTCGTTGCAGCCGGCAAGCTATGGACCTCGCGTGCCGTAGCGAAAAGACCTGGTAAAGCATTCGAGCGGAACGACTATCGAGTCTGCAAGTATTGCAGCGCGTTTCAAGCCGGTCTGGATCTGTCCAATGCAGCTCCGAACTGTGAGGTCTGCGGCAACGAATTCCGCGCCAACAACCTTCGCAAATTCATCATCCCGGAGTGGGGCTTCATTGCGGACCCCGAACCAGATTCGGTGGGTTCAGCCCCTCCCAAGAGGAGGACCGTTGGATCGTCCCATGTTGAAGATCCCGGCCATTCTCGTTTCATAGTCGAGCTCGTCGGAGGCACCGCAACCACTACAGTTACGGCGGGAGTTCGCGCAAAGATGGTTGTCCTCTCTGAAGGTATCGGCGGTGGTTTCCGGATTTGTACGACGTGCGGGTGGGGACGACCTCAGGACCAGGACAGGTCTACTTCTCACACAAACCCGCTTTCCGGCTCAGATTGCCGTGGCAGTTTTGACCTGGTATCACTCGGCCACCGCTACCAAACTGACAGCGCCGAGATTGTTGCTCGGGGATTGATTGATGCTGGCCATGACGCGATGCTTTCCTTGATGTACGCGCTCTTAGAGGGAGCATCTGAGGGGTTGGAAATTTCGCGCGATGACATTGACGCGACTCTTTCCTGGTCAAAAGGCGTGAGGTCGATCGTTCTCTACGACACCGTTCCAGCAGGAGCTGGTGCAGCGAAGAGCATCACAGAGAACATCACCCAGGTGATGGACGAAGCGCACCGTCGCGTAAGCGCCTGCGATTGCGGTATCGAAACCAGCTGCTTTGGTTGCCTACGAAACGCGTTCAACGACCGCGACCACGAAGTTTTAAGTCGTCAAGACGCCCTACGTCTTCTTGATCAGCTGCGGTCATATACAACCGTCACCCACACCGACCTGGCTGGAGAGACATCCGAGACTAGTGCGATCTGATCATCCTGTTGGAGAAGACCCCTTGTATACGCGCCCTGGGACGGGTGAACACGCATGCTCGCGGCAAGCATCGAGCGCCCCAGGACCCGATTCAAACGCTCTCTCCATGCTCCTCAGATGCGCAACACGACCTGTGAAGGCCGATGAACTACCGGTTCTGCAGTACCAATTAAGGTTCCCAGCCCAGGAAAATTGGACCGATTTCTATACCGTAATCTCCAACGCTGCTATACGCCGGTTTCGAGCGTTGACGAATGTTCGCGCGTTATCCAAGTAGCTCTTATAGGCTTCTAAAGTGTCCGGTAATCCGGTGCGGCTGAAGCCGTTAAAACACGTCATGAATCGGACCTTTTGCATATCTGGGTCGACTAAATCTTGGAGCAGAAAGAAGTCAACGAATCCACCGAAGTCGCAGAAGAGCTGGAAAAATTCAGCATTGGCGTCGATGACAGCCGACAGCGGACTCTCATCACCACTATAGTGCCGTCGAACACACTCAAGGGTCAGGTCGAACCTATCAGCAATCTTGAGGTTCAGACCTCGCATTCCGTTGATGGTCCCAGCCCCGGGCACCGTGGTGCTCGGCCAGATCATCATCCCTCCGATGGTGTAGCACTCCCGTTGAATCTTCTGCGTCTTCCAAAAGGGCGCCCGTGACACGATCGGCCCCATCCGCTTCCACCCGAGATACGTTGGGATCACCGAGTCGCTGGAGAGCGCGAAAGACCCGAGATGCGAGTCGTGACTCAAGTACCGCTTTGGAACATCGTCCATGAGGGTGAAGACCTGCCCAGATGGAAGTTCGCGACTCCACAGGGCCTTGTGATATCGCCGTAGCGTCGGGCTCCACGAATCGGGATCCTTGCCCACTGGGGTGTCTCTCCGAAAATCGAACCGCGTGTCGAGCGTTACGGGCACTTTCGTACCTCTCGTTCCGAACCAGCAATCCCGTACCCCCAGTCGGACTCGAACCGACACTGTGACGGTTTTAAGCCGTCTGCCTCTGCCAATTGGGCTATGGGGGCTTGCGGCCCACACGTGGTGTGAGCCTTCCGGCCTCGCCGAAGCGGGGCCGGGTGACGCGCTAGGCGCCCAGAGTCGCTCCATCAGCCGGCTAAGCGCGCCAGCACCGACATAGCGATCCCATCCAGAATATCCTTCTCGCTGACCGTGAGCTCACCAATCCCGGCCCGCTCCGCCATCACATCACACAGCGCAGAGGCGACCAGCGCCCCGCCCCCGATCACGTCCACGCGGCCCGGATGCATCGGGCCAAGACCCCTGCGTTCGGCCACCGGCGCGGCCACCATCCGATCGCACACCTCGCGCATCTGCTCCACGGTGATCACGGAGTTGTGAATGCGCTCGGGGTCGTACTCGGTCATTCCCTGCGCCAGCGCCGAGAGCGTCGTGAAGGTCCCGGCCACACCCACCCACCGCGAGGCCAAACCCAGCGGCAGGTCGGCGACCCCAGCGAACTCCTCTGCAATCGCCGCCCGGCCATTGGCGATCTCGGCCGCGGTCGGCGGATCGGAATGCAACGTCCGCTCCGTGATGCGCACACAACCCACGTCAGTGCTGCGCGCACCCAACAGCCGCGGCTGTCCGTCGACCAGCTCCCCCACCACGATCTCCGTGGACCCGCCGCCGAGGTCGGTCACCACGAATGGCCCATCTTCGGGCGACAGGTCCGCGACCCCGCCCGCAAAAGTCAGCTCGGCCTCGGTCTGCCCCGAGATCACCTCCGCCTGCGCGCCCGGAAAATGCTCACCCAGCACCTCGGCGGTCATGCCGAAGAACTCGTCCTTGTTCTCAGCATCGCGGGTAGCGGAGGTGGCGACCATCCGCACCGACTGCACACCGAGCTCAGCCATGGTCGAGGTGTAGTCGGTCAGAGCCGTCCGACACCGGGACAGCGCGCCGTCCGAGAGCCTGCCCGTCGCGTCGACTCCCTCGCCCAGCCGGATAATCCGCATCTCTCGGGTGACGTCCACCAGCCCGGCCTCACCGGGGATGCCCTCGGCCACGAGAAGCCGGATCGAGTTGGTACCGCAGTCCACAGCCCCCACGCGCACAGCGCCCGGACGGGACGAGCCGAGAACCGGATCGGAGGCGCTCACTGCTGGTCCATCGCGATGTAGTCGGGCACACCCAGCTCCTCGGGCGTCGGCCAGTCGGCGGGCAGGGCATTGCCGCGAAGCCCGGCCTCGCAGGCCAGCGCCACGGACTCATCGCCCAGCCGCACCACGCCCGGCCCCTCGGCCAGCGCGTACGCCATGAGCACGTGCAGGCACTTGACCCGCTCGGGCATGCCGCCTCCGGAGAAGTCCGTGCCCAAGTCCTCGATCTCATTGCGTTTAGCGAGGAACCGCTCGTGCGCCTGCCGGTAGTTGGCGTCCAGTTCGGGCTCGTTGGCGAGCCTCGTCGTCATCCCCCTCATGATCCCCGCCGACTCCTGCCGGCTCGCCTCGGCGGTGAGCCGTGGATCGGTGAGGTAGTACAACGTCGGGAACGGGGTGCCGTCCTCCAGCCGCGGCGCGGTCTTGACCACCCCGGGCTGGCCGTCGGGGCTGCGGTAGGACACCTCCAGCACGCCTCGCGGCGGCCGGCCCAGCTGGGCCTGGATCGCATCGAGGTCGGCTTGGGACACGCTCTGTTCCGCGCTCACGCTGGGGGGTCCTCCTGTGGTTGCTGTTGCTGGACGCCGCCCGGGATGGGGGCGGCCGGGCCCTCGCCTCCGGGCGCGCCGGGAACGACCGGCACCGGCGGGGTGTCAGGGCCGCCGGGGATGGACCTGCCCTCGAGCACTGTCGAATCCTCCGGCATGATCGGTTCGGCGGGCTCGGCGATCGAGTTCCACACCCGCGTCTGCCACGGCAGCGCCGCCAACTCGGCTGCCCGCTGCTCGGCCGCCGCCTGCTCGACCGGGTCGACCATCGACACCCGGTACGGGGTCTCCCCCGGCTTTACCGCGCCAAAGCGGATGCGGGCCTGCTGCTCGATGTACGCCGGGTCCGCCAACATCTGCTCCTCGGCCTCGAGCTCGGCGATCGTCGCCTCCAGCGCGGCCCGTTCCTGCGCCACGGTCTTCTCGTCCCGCAGGAACTGGTAGTGGTTACGCAACGGGAACGACACGGTGACGAGCAGCATCATGGCGACGACGGCGAGGAGCCCGATCCGCCGCGGGGTGTAGTTTCGCGGACCCAACAGGGTGTCGGACAGGTCGGTGCGCGTAGTGAGGCGATGGGCCTCCGGATGCGCGGTGGTGCCGACCCGGCCGGACCGGGCAGACGCCGGGACGGGCCGGTCCCGTTCGCGGCCCGGCGTGCGCCGGCGAGGCGTCTCCCGGCGGGAGGGGCCAGCAGGATGGTCGGCCCCGGCCCGACCCTCAGGTGCGGTGCCACGACCCGTGGCACTCCCCCGGTCCGCGGCGGCCCCGTGACCCGCCCCGCCGGCCCGGCGCCGGATGGCACCCGACCCCTCCCCTGGCCGCCGGGACGCCGCACGATCGCGTGCGTCTCCCCGACGGTCCGAGGGGCGAGGCGGGCGGGCCATAAGCCATCCTTTCCGACTACTGAGCTATCAGTCTGCCGAGCTGTCAGCCTGCGGGCCTGACGGCGCTGCGGGGGCCGTCAGGCGGTGAAGCGCGGGAACGCCCCGGTGCCGGCGTACCGGGCGGCGTCGCCGAGCATCTCCTCGATGCGCAGCAGCTGGTTGTACTTGGCCACGCGCTCCGAGCGGGCCGGGGCGCCGGTCTTGATCTGGCCGCAGTTGCAGGCCACCGCGAGGTCGGCGATGGTCGTGTCCTCAGTCTCGCCGGAGCGGTGGCTCATCATCGAGGCGTAGCGGTTGCGGTGGGCCAGGTCCACGGCGTCCAGCGTCTCGGTGAGGGTGCCGATCTGGTTGACCTTGACCAGCAGCGCGTTGGCGGCGCCCCTGGAGATGCCGTCGGCCAGGCGTTGCGGGTTGGTGACAAACAGGTCGTCGCCCACGATCTGGACCTTGTCGCCGATCATGTCGGTGAGGGTCGTCCAGCCGTCCCAGTCGTCCTCGTCGAGCGGGTCCTCGATGGAGACCAGAGCGTACTTGTTCACGAGCTCGGCGTAGACGTCGGCCATCTCGGCGGCAGAGAGCTGCTTGCCCTCGAAGTGGTATTTGCCGTCCTTGAAGAACTCGGTCGCCGCGACGTCGAGTGCGAGGGCGACGTCGGTGCCGAGCGCGTAGCCGGCCTTCTCGATGGCCTCGACGATGAGGTCGAGCGCTGCGGTGGTGGACTCGACGGAGGGGGCGAACCCGCCTTCGTCGCCCAGGCCGGTCGACAGGCCACGGTCCTTGATGACGGTCTTGAGGTGGTGGTACACCTCGGTACCCATACGCAGGGCCTCACGGAACGTGGGCGCACCGATGGGGGCGATCATGAACTCCTGGACGTCGACGCCCGAGTCGGCGTGGGCGCCACCGTTGAGGATGTTCATCATGGGCACGGGCAGCACGTGTGCGTTGGCGCCGCCAACGAAGCGGTACAGCTCGAGGCCAGCGGACTCGGCGGCGGCGCGGGCCACGGCCAGCGAGACACCCAGCACGGCGTTGGCGCCGACAGTCGACTTGTTGGGGGTGCCGTCGGCGTCGAGGAGGGCCTCGTCCACCAGACGCTGCTCCTCGGCCGGGATTCCGATCACAGCGGGGGCGAGGACGTCCAGCACGGCCTCGACGGCCTTGGTGACGCCCTTACCCAGGTAACGGTCGTCCCCGTCGCGCAGCTCCACAGCCTCGTGGGCGCCCGTGGAGGCACCGGACGGCACGGCGGCGCGGCCGAACGAGCCGTCGTCCAGAAGCACCTCCACCTCGACGGTGGGGTTGCCTCGCGAATCGAGGATCTCCCGGGCTCCGACCTGCTCGATAAGCGCCATCTGTGCTCCTTGGGGGAAGTTCGTGGATCGTGTCAGGGGTCGGCACTACTCCACCAGGCGCAGCACCGCAGGCCATTGTTCCACGTCGGTGATCGCGGCGGGCCGAGGCGGCGCCGGGGGGCGTGCCACCCAGCCCCCTCCCCGCACTCCCCGGGTTGCGCGTGCCCTATGTACGCCGCCTGCCCGGGTGCGCGTCCGGAGTGGTCCATTCCGGGCGCGCACCTTGTCAGAGACGTGCAGGCAGCTACCGCCTCGGCGAACGTGGCCACTACGGTCACCAGGATGACGAAGGCGTGGGTTATCCGGTCGGGGAAGTTCGGCGAGCGCGACCATGTGGCACTCACCTCTCTTCACTGTTTCGGCCGCCACCAAGCCGACTACGTGACCGGGCTCGAACGGCGGTGACAAAACAGCCGATCCCGAGGTCGACTATGGGCGAAAATTCGAGTGCCATGCGACTTCCTTAAGCGGCGATGCTCGTCGTCGTCACCGATACGGCCCCGCCCCCCCCAGCTTCCCAAACCGTGCCAGTCACCACGACCAGGGCCGGAAGTCCCTGGTCTCGTGGGCCCAAAGTCCCCGGTGCCGGTTGCGCAAGGGACTGCCGGCCGGGGCCGAAAGCGCCCACGATGAACCTGTGGACTACGTACTCGATTTCTCGGACCTCGACCTCGACGCCGCCGGCACCGTCGGCGGCAAGGGAGCCAATCTCGGGGTACTGACGTCGATCGGGCTGCGGGTCCCGACCGGCTTCGTCCTGGCCGCAGACGCCTTCACCGTCTCGATGGATCACGCCGGCGTCCGCGGTGAGCTCCTCGACACCCACCGTCGGGCACTCGACGTGCACGACGACCCCACGGCGGTCGACGAGGCCTGTTCAGAGATGAGAGGGCTGGTGGAGCGGGCCGGGATGGCACCGGACGTGCGGCTGGCGCTGCTCGAGGCGTACCGCGCGCTGGGGGACGACGCGCCGGTGCCCGTCGCGGTGCGCTCGTCGGCCATCGGCGAGGACGGCGCGACCACATCGTTCGCCGGGATGAACGAGTCGTTCACCAATGTCTCCGGCGAGGACGAGGTCATCGACGCCGTCGGGCGATGCTGGGCCTCGCTGTTCACCCCACGTGTCATCGCCTACCGCACGGGCCGGGGCCTCACCGCCGATCCGGTGATGGCGGTCGTCGTGCACCGCATGATCCCCTCGGTGATCGCCGGGACCGTCTTCACCGCTGATCCCGTGACCGGGAATCGCGAACACCTGATGGTCGAAGCCGTTCGCGGTCAGGGAGAGGCGGTGGTCTCGGGCGCGGTCATCCCCGAGACTTTCGTGGTGTCGAAGTCGGACCTCTCCGTGGTTTCCAGATCCGCGGGACGACAGGACTTCCAGATCGTTCGGGGCGCCGACGGGCGCGACCGCCGAGAACCCACACCCGAAGCCGTGAATTCCGGTTCGATCCTGGACGAGGAATCCCTGCGGTCCATCGCCTCGATGGCGGTGACCGCCGAGACCCACTACGGATGTCCCCAGGACATGGAGTGGATCATCGACCCGGACGGGGAGACGTGGATCCTGCAGTCCCGGCCGATCACCACCCTCGACGGCACGCCCTCCGGGGCATCCCCCGCGGCGACCCCTCATTCCGGGACGCGGCGACACGCCGCCGCGGACCGGACAGTCGTGTCCGGCCTGCCCGCATCGCCCGGTGTGGTGACGGGCCCAGTGCGCCTGCTGACCTCACCGTCCGAGGGGCACCGGTTGGCCGAGGGCGAGGTGCTCGTCGCGCCGATGACCGATCCGGACTGGCTACCCGCCATCCGACGAGCCTCGGCGCTGGTGACCGACCAGGGCGGGATCACGTGCCACGCGGCGATCGTCGCCCGTGAGGTCGGGGTCCCGTGCGTCGTCGGCACGGTCTCGGCGACCGAGAAGCTCGTCGACGGCGACATCGTCACCGTCGACGGGGACATCGGCGAGGTCCGGCTCGGCGCGGACCCGAGCCCCATCCACGTGCCCCACACTCGTCCCGCCGGGGTCGCCTCGGCGGGACCGGAAACCACGGCAACGAAGATCTACGTCAACCTCGCCACGGTCGACCGGGCCGCGGAGGTGGCGGCGACCGACGTCGACGGCGGCGGACTACTCCGGGCGGAATTCCTGCTCACCGAGGCACTGTCCGGGCGACACCCCCGGGCGGTGATCGCCGACGGCGGGGCGGCCGACTTCGTCGCGACCATGTCCGAGGCGCTCAGCGCCATCGCGGGCCCGTTCGGCACCCGCCCGGTCATCTACCGCACCACCGACTTCCGGACCAACGAGTTCGCCAAGCTCGACGGCGGCGAAGCCTACGAGCCGGCAGAACGGAACCCGATGATCGGCTTCCGGGGCTGCTACCGCTACATCCGCGACCCGGAGGTGTTCAACCTGGAGCTCGAGGCGCTGGCGCTGGCCCGCGAACGGCACCCCAACCTCCACGTGATGTTGCCGTTCGTCCGCACCCGGTGGGAGCTCGAACATTGCCTGGGGCTCCTCGATGCGAGTCCCCTCGGCCGGCAGCGCGGGCTCCACCGGTGGGTGATGGCCGAGGTGCCCTCGGTGACGTACTGGCTGCCCGCCTACATCGACGCGGGTATCGACGGGGTGTCCATCGGGAGCAACGACCTCACCCAGTTGATCCTCGGGGTCGACAGGGATTCGCAAACCTGCGCGGAACTGTTCGACAGTAGTGATCCGGCCGTCCTCGACGCCATCTCGACCATCATCGGTATCGCCCGCTCGCGCGGCATCACGTCCTCGCTGTGCGGACAGGCCCCCTCGACCGACCCGACGTTCGCCGAGCATTTGGTCCGGATGGGCATCACCTCGATCTCCGTCAACCCCGACGCGGTGCCCGCAGCCCGCCGCCACATCGCGCAGGCGGAGCGCCGGCTGTTGACCGAGGCGGCGCTCAGGTCATGACCCCGCCGCCGCGGGTTCCTTACTCGCGGCCCCGGTCGACGACCCGCGCCGCGTAGAGCGCGGCCTGGGTCCGACGTTCCATCCCCAGTTTGGTCAGGAGACGGGAGACGTAGTTTTTCACCGTCTTCTCCGCGAGATGCATCCGCTCGGCGATCTGTCGGTTGGTCAGCCCCTCACCCAGCAGGGTGAGCAGGGTGTGTTCCTGCGGCGTCAGTCCCGCCAGCGGCCCTGTCTCCTCGCCCTGACGGCGGCGCAGCCGGTCCATGAGGACGGCCGCCGCCCGGTTGTCCAGCATGGACCGGCCCTGCCCCACGTCGGAGACGGCCTTTGCCAGTTCCATCCCGGTGATGTCCTTGACCACGTAGCCGCTGGCACCGGCCAGGATGGCGTCCATCATTGCCTGGTCCTCCGTGTACGACGTGAGGATGAGACAGCGCAGCCCCTCGACCTTGTCCAGCAGTTCGCGACACAGTTCGATGCCGTTGCCGTCGGGGAGCCGGACATCGAGGACGGCGACATCCGGGCGGAGCGCTGGTATCCGTGCCAATGCCTGGGAGCACGAGTCCGCCTCACCGACGACGGTCAGGGTGGGGTCCGCGTCCAGCACCTCGATCAGGCCACGACGCACTATCTCATGGTCGTCGACGAGGAATACGGTCGTCATCGCGGCGCCTCCCGAGGCGGATGATGGTGCGTTGACAGTCTACGAGCGGTTCACGCCGCAGGGTCGGGATGCAGGACTGCGGCTCCGGAGAACCGACCGGCGGCGAGATCACGTAGCGCGGACAGTGCGTCATCGAGGTGATATCGCCTCGTCGTCACCCGTAACCGGTGCCGTCCGGCAAAGGCGAGGAAGTCCACCGCGTCGTCCCGGGTGTTGGCTTCGACGCTGCGGATCTGCCGTTCGTGGAACAGGTGGCGACGGTAGTCCAGCGGCGGTGTGTCGCTCATGTGGATGCCCGCGAGGGCGAGAATCCCCCCGCGGTCGAGGGCGGACAACGCGACGGGCACGAGATCACCCACGGGGGCAAAGATGATCGCGGCGTCCAAGGGCTCGGGCGGTTCGGCGTAGGCCTCCGCTGCCGACGCCGCCCCGAGTTCGAGAGCGAGGCGACGGGCGTCGGGTTCGCGTGTCATCACGTGGACGGTGGCGCCACGGTGGAGGGCGACCTGGGCGACAAGGTGCGCGCTGCCGCCGAAACCGTAGAGCCCCAGCCGGCCGCCCGCGGGCAGGTCGGTGCGGCGCAGAGCGCGGAAGCCGATGATCCCCGCGCACAACAAGGGGGCCAGCTCGTCAGAGTCGTATCCCTCGGGCAGAGACAGTGCATACGCGGCGGGCGCGACGACGTACTCTGCGTATCCCCCGTCGGCATCCCACCCGGTGTACGTCGAGGCTGGGCACAGGTTCTCCGCGCCACGTCGGCAGTACGTGCACTCACCGCATGTCCCGCGCAGCCACGGAACACCGACCAGATCGCCGATCCGGAGGCTCGTCTCGGTCCCACGGCCGATCCCGACGACCTCCCCCACGATCTCGTGACCGGGGATCACGTGTGCGCGGTGGACGGGCAGATCGCCCTCGCAGACATGGAGATCGGTACGGCACACTCCGCACGCCTCCACCCGCAGGAGCAATTCGCCCGTGGACGGGGACGGTATCGGGACCTCCACATAGTGCAGGGGCGCCTGCGAGACCGGGGCCGGGGTCGTGACGGTCCAGGCCTTCATCGTCGCCGAGGTCCCGGTCATCGGTCCCTCCGCAGTGTCGTCGACGTCATCTGGTGAGGATCCTGCCCGCGAGGCGTCGCCGGGAGGGCCACAGGACCCTGTGTCGGGGGACTTCGGTCACGCGGCACACGGGTCGGTCTCCACCGTGTGGGAGCCTCCCGCCGGGCTACGACTGTGCAGAACTCGGTGTGGTTCGCGGGCTGCCCGCCTAGGCTCTGGAAATGGGCACGGAGTCAGGCAGGGCAGGCGATCGCTTGCCTCCGGCCGCGCCGTTCCGGGCAGAGCAGGGCGAGATCATCGAGGCCATGCTCGCGGACACGTCGGATCTCGGGCTGGAGACGACGCTCCGCTGGATCGAGGCGACGCGTGATGTCCGCACCGAGCTCCTCGCCGACGCCGGCGACCGCGACGTGTTGAACCTGATCGCTCGGAAGGTCCTGGTACTCGCGGACGCCGACCTGGTCTTCATCGCACAACCCGACGATCCCGAGCACCCAGCCCACCTGGTGGGGCATCTCGTCGTCACCGTCGCGTCCGGCTCGCGGGCCGACCTGCTCGAAGGCGAAGCGATCCCCGTGGCGGGGTCGACGACAGGGAGAGCATTCACGTCACGGCAGCCCGTCCACGGAGACCGCCTCGAGTACGCGGTCACGCGCGATGTCGGCGACGGTTTCGGGCCGGTCCTGGCCGTGCCGATGCGTGCGGTCGACTCCACCACCGGAGTGCTCGTCGCGCTGCGTGCGGACGGACGGCCCGGCTTCACCGAGGACGTCGTGGACATGACCGCAAACTTCGCGGATCAGGCGAGCCTCGCCGTACACCTGGGTGCGGCAGCAGCGCAGGCCCGCCAGGTGGAAGTGCTCGCCGAACGGGAACGCATCGCGCGCGATCTCCATGACCATGTCATCCAACGGATCTTCGCCGAGGGCCTGACCTTGCAGGCCACCCTCCAGCGCACCCAGTCCCCCGACATCCGTGAACGGTTGACGCGAACCATAGACACCCTCCAGAGCATCGTCCAGGAGATCCGCACCACCATCTTCGACCTCCAGTCCGGCGACACGCAGACCTCCGGTCTGCGCCAACGCATCCACGAGGTGATCGACCAGCAGCTCGGCGACTCCCCGCTCCGCACGCACCTCCGCATATCCGGGCCGTTGTCCGTGGTGGACCAGCACACGGCAGAGCACCTGGTCGCGGTGGTTCGCGAATCGGTGAGCAACGTGGTCCGCCACGCCTGGGCCGAGTCGATGACGGTCACCGTCGGGATCGGGGACGACATCGTGGTGGAGGTGTCCGACGACGGGGTCGGTCTCGATCCGACGACCGACCGGAGCGGACTCGCCAATCTCAGACGACGCGCCGAGAGCCTCGGCGGGACGCTGACCACCCCGGCCCAGCGCACGGGCACCGTGGTGCGGTGGTCGGTGCCACTGCGATGACGGCATCAACGCGGGATCGGCCGCGAGCGCCCCGACCTATGGCGCGGTGGTCCCCACCGAGTACGCGGCCGCCGCGTCGCGCACGTCCATGACGTATTCGCGGGATGCGTTGTAGGCGAGCACTGCCCGCTGCCAGTTCTCGGCCTGGCTCAGGTCTCCCCCGGCGTCGCACAGGAGGCGGGCGGCGGCCACGGCGGCGTCGTCGATCTGATTGGGGTCGGCGCGGCCGTCGCCGCTGGCGTCGCGGCCGTACTTGCGCCACGACTCGGGGATGAACTGCATGGGTCCCACAGCCCGGTCGTGCTCGGTGTCGCCGTCCCACTCGCCGTCATCGGTATCGGGCAGGTCTGCGAAACCGGGTGAACCGTCGAGTTTGATCCCGATGATCGGCGGCAGGGCGTAGCCGTCGTCGCTCAATGACGCCCCCTGGTACCGACCGTGCCGCGTCTCCACGTGCCCGATGCCGGCCAGCGTGGTCCAGGCGAGGCTGCACTCAGGCCGGGTCTGCCGCATGGTTTCGGCGGCGTTGCCGTACGCGGCGAGCGCGGCGACGGGGATGTTCATCGCCTCGTTGATGCCCGCCGCCCACTCGCGCAACTGGTCGGAGGTGCGGCCGGGCGCGTTGATGTCGATGGTCGGCACCGGGGCGCCGGCCGCGGGCGGGATGCCCGGGGGGATCGGGATCGGCGCCTGGCGGGTGGGCCCATAGGAGCACGACGACGACAACACGGCGATCGCGAGCAGGCCCGCGATACTCGCGGTGGCGCGGGGGGTCAGGGTGGGCATCGCCTGCAAGTCTGCCCGAGCCGGGATACGCCACGCCTCGGGGTCCTCCCTGATTCGGGGCGGGGCGAACTCAACCGCGGGACGCCAATCCCCGGGCCAGCGCGGTGAACTCGTCGAGCAACGCCTCGCGGCTGATGGCGGGACGGTCAAGCACCCAGCGCACGGCGATGTTCTCCACGGCCATGACGATCACCCACGCCCGCGCCGCCGGGTCGGCCGAGCGCAGGCCCGCGGCGGAGAGGTAAACGGTCAGCAGTTCGCGGACCCGCCGCTCCAGCGCGTGCTGCGCGGCCCGGTGCCGGGCCGCCGGCAGTTCCTCCCACACGATCCGCAGCAGCCCCGCGTCCGCCTCCAAGGCGGCGAGCAGTGCGTCGGCGATCGCCCGCACGGTGGCGGGATCCTGGACCTCCATCGGCCCGGCGCCGGCCAGCGACGCCGCCACCTGGTCGGAGATCTCGGCAGTCCAGCGGTCCATCACCACCGTGACCAGCGCGGACTTGTCGGGGAAGTACTGGTACAGCGACCCCGGGCTGACCTCGGCCTCGTCGGCGACGCGGTTGGTGGTGAACGATTCGTAGCCGTCACGCACGAGCACGACGCGAGCAGCCTCCTCGATCCGGCGCACCATTTCCCGGGATCTTGCCTGTTGGGGAACCCTTCGCATGAACGCGAATTGTATGCGAGTAAATACTCGCGTCAAAGTGGTGGCATGACCACCGCACCCGAACGGCCCACCCCGGACCCCGTCACCGTCGCGCGCTACCCGACCCGCTTCCGCGAGGCCGAGGAGCGTTCGCGGCGCATCGGCCGCCCCCTCAAGCGCATCGCCGGCGTGGACGAGGTGGACGAGCAGCTCATGGACCGCCTCGGCCGCGGCTACCTCGAGCGCGACGAACTCGGCAACGAACTGGCCGCGGCCATGCGACTACGTTCCGGCGAACCGGGCGCCGTGAGCCGCCGCCAACTCGACGAGGCGCTGACCACCGGCACCGCCGGGCTCGGCGAGGACGCGCCACCGGTACTGCGCAGGTACCTCGAGCGACTCGAGGACACCCCGGACTGGGTCGACTGGGACCGGATCGAACGCGGACAGAAGGCCTACCTGCGCCTGGGGCAGAACGCCGCGGACATCCTGCTGCAGCTCTCCCTCATCGGCGGCTACCGGTTCGGCGGCCCCACCGACCTCCTCGTGGCCACCGGCGGCCTGACGGGCAACACCACGCTGCGCCGGCTCGCCGAGACCAGCCACTGGACCATGTCCCTGACCCTCCCCGACGGGCTGCGGCCCCACGGGGAGGCATGGCGACTCACCGGCCACGTGCGCGCGATGCACGCCGTGGTCAATCACGCCATGGAGCCGCGCTGGGACATCGACCGCTGGGGCCTACCGATCAGCCAGAGCGACCTCGCCGCCACCCTCGGCCTCTTTGACGCCGTCGTCCTGCTGGGGTCCCGAACGCTCGGCGTAGCGGTGAGCCGCCAGGATTCGGCGGACATCATGCACATGTGGCGCTACGTCGGCTGGCTGCTCGGAGTGGACGACGACTTCCTGGTCGAGCGCGAGAGCGAGCGACACCGGATGAACTACCACGTCCTCCTCGCGCAGGCCGGACTCTCCGAAGCCGGACCGCAGCTCACCCAGGCGCTGGTGGCGGCGCAACGCCGCCGCCACCGCAGCGGGCCGCTCCCCCGGCTCCGCGCCCGCGTAGGCCACGAGCGACTGTTGAGCATGCTCACCGTGCTCCTCGGCCGCGAGTCAATGCGCGAGTTCGGTCTGCCCGTCCGGCCGCCGTGGGCACACGCCTACCTCATCGCGCTGAACACCCTGCGGTACCGCACCCCGGTCGGCCGGGCCCGGCTCGAAGCATGGGGCGAGCGGGTCCGCGTCCGCGAGCGCAAAGAGACTTTTGGTGACGCCCGACCCGACATCGGCAGGCCCGCCTCGCCGACAACATCGCCCGCCCTCGCTGCTCGTCAACGACCTGCAAGCGGCCCGCACGCCGACGACACCCGCCTCGCTAGCGACAGCGACTAATGAGGCCGCAGAGCCTCAACCGGTGAAATTAGGCGATAACGGCTCATTTGTCACTTTTAGGCGCTTACGCCTTATGTCGGCGGGGTGTGGCACGATCGCCTCATGTACGTCGTGACCATCGATCAACGTCGCAGCCGCAGCAGCGCCGACCGGGTACCCGCCCTGCTCGACGCCCTGGCTGCGGTCCCGACCGCCGCCGCGTTCGAGCGCACGGCCGGCGACGAGGTCCAGGGTCTGCTCACCGACCCTGGCGCGGTTCGGTCCGCACTACTCATCACGCTGCGCTCGGGTGACTGGCACTGCGGGGTAGGGGTGGGAGACGTCGACGACGAGTCCTACCTATCTGGGACCAGAGCCGGTCGCGGACGCGCCTATATCGCGGCCCGCGACGCCGTCGACGCCGCGAAGAGCCTGCCCGGCTCGGTGGCGATACGGGTCGCCGACGACGCCGCCGCGGATCCGGACCCCGCCACCGGCGCCGGCGCCAGCGCCAGCGCCGACCGGCACGACGACGGCAGTTCGGCCACGGCGTGGGCCGCCGACTGCGAAGCGGTCTGGGCGCTGGTCGCGCCGCTCGTACTGGGCCGCACCGAGGCACAGTGGCGGGTGGTGGACGCCGTCGACCGCTCCCCCACCCAGGTCGCCGCCGCCGAAGAGCTGGGAATCGCCCCCGCCTCGGTGACCGGAGCCCTGCGCCTGTCACGCATCCGGGAGGAACGCGCCGCCTACCCGGTGCTCGACCGGCTGCTCGCGGGCGCTCACAGGGCGGCGACAGAAGGTGCGGAATGAGCACCTGGCCTGACTGGATCCTCGTCGCGATCGTTGTCACGCTCAGCCTCATCGCCTCGGCGGGGCTCGGGTCGCCCATCGCTTCGCTGGTGCTGCGCTCGGCCCGCGTCCCCGAGCCACCCACCGTCGAGATCAGCGGCGACTCCCGCCGGCCGGTGGTACGCAAACGCGACGACCCCGCCCCTCACGTCCGCGAGGTGCTGCGCGGCGGAATGTGGATCGGCATCCTCGAACGCGTCGGACTCACCGCCGCCATCCTCGCCGGACGGTTCGAGCTCGCCGCCGTGGTGGTGGCCATCAAAGCGCTCGGCCGATACCCCGAGATCCGGGAGAACCCCGCGGTGAGCGAGCGGTTCATCATCGGTACGCTCGCCTCTCTGCTCGTCGCGGCAGCGTGCGGGGCCGCCGGATTGGCCCTCCTGCACGCGATCACCTGACAACCGCGACCACCAGAGCATCGTCATCACCGCACCCCAAGGACACCCCATGCTGACCATCCGCTCAGCCACCAGCGCCGACGCGCCCGCGATCGCCGGCATCCTCAGCGAGGCCTTCCGCGACGATCCCGCGTGGTCGGTTAGCCTGACGCGCCAGGAGAACAAGGTCGCCACACTGGCCGCCCACTACGGCCGCCGGGTGCGGCGGCACCCCGAGTGGGTCGATGTCGCGGTGGACGACGGTCGCATCGTCGGCGCCATCCTGTGGGAGCCACCCGCCAGCCCCGGAGTGCTCGACACGGCTCGGCGCGCGGTGACCGCAGCGGCGCGGCAGGTCCTGGGACGACTCCCCGGCGGACACGGCATCCGCCACACCCAACAGATCGAGGCGTACCGCCCGGACGAACCGCACTGGTACCTCCGCGACATCGGCACCGGCCCGGACGCGCGCGGCAAGGGCGTCGGATCGGCCCTGCTCGAGCACCGCCTGAGAATCGTCGACCGGTCCCCCACCCCGCTGACCTTCCTCGAATCCACCACCCCGGGCAGCCGCCGCCTCTACGAGCGGTTCGGATTCGAGGCGGTGGGCTCGGTCCCGACCCTTCCCGGGGAAGCCTCGACCGCGATGATCCGCCGGTCCGGCGGCAACGCGCGGTAAAGCAGACGGGGTAGCACCGGCAAGGTCCGGCAGGCGTGGTCCCACAGTCGGACCCCGGGCGTCGCCCCTGCCAGTACCCTCACCCGCATGACAGCTGACTTCGCGGCCCCGATCACAGAGGCCCTGGGCCGAGCCCGCCAGAACGTCATCTACCGATCCGGCATCTCCGGCATCACCCCGGCGGTGCCGACCAGCGCCGAGAAACTCGAAGCCGCCGCCCAGCGCGCACTCCTGCGCAGGCCGGGCGGGAGGAAGGCATGGGCATACGTCTACGGCGGCGCCGGCTCCGGCACAACCATGGACGCCAACCGCGAAGCGTTCGACCGGCGCCGGATCGTCCCGCGCATGCTCCGCGACACCTCCCGGCGCGACATCTCCACCACCGTGCTCGGACAGCGGCTCCCCGCCCCCGTCCTGGTCGCCCCGATCGGCGCCGCCGGACTGGTGCGCCGCGACGCCGACGTACTCATCGGCAAAGCCGCCGCCCGACGAGGGCTGCCGTACATCTTCTCCTCGCAGGGCTCCTCCCCAATGGAGGCCACCGCGGCCGCGATGCAGGACGGCCCCCGATGGTTCCAGCTGTACTGGAGCAGCGACGAAAACCTGGTCGACAGCTTCATCGCCCGGGCCGAGGCCATCAACGCCGAGGCGCTGGTCGTCACCCTCGACACCACCACCCTGGGCTGGCGGCCGTGGGACCTCGACCTCGGCTCGCTACCGTTCACCCGGGGCGTTGGGATCGCGCAGTACACCTCCGACCCCCGCTTCCGTGAGATGGTCGCCGAGCGGGTGTCCCGCGCGGCCGGCGCCGGCACGAACCCCGACCCGGTCACGATCACCCCGCGGGCGGTACTCACCCTGCTCGAGATGGCACGAAACCACCCGGGCACCCTGCGGACAAACCTCCGCGCCCCCGAGACCCGCGCGGCCGTCGAGACGTTCCTCGACACCTTCTCCAACCCGGCCCTGAGTTGGGACCACCTGTCGACCCTGCGGGCTCGGACGCGACTGCCGATCGTGCTCAAGGGCGTCCTGCACCCCGACGACGCGCAGCGGGCCTTCGACGCGGGCGTCGACGCGGTCATGGTCTCCAATCACGGAGGCCGGCAGGTCGACGGGTCGATCGGCAGCCTCGACGCCCTCGTCCGGGTCCGCGAGGCCGTCGGCCCAGAGCCGACCCTGCTGCTCGACTCCGGCATCCGCAACGGCACCGACGTCGTCAAAGCCATGGCCTGCGGGGCGAACGCCGTCACGATCGGTCGGCCCCACATCTACGGCCTGGCCATCGCCGGCGAGCGTGGCGTCGGCGAGGTGCTCGACAATCTGCTCGCCGAGATCGACCTCACCATGTCGCTGAGCGGCGCGAGCTCGTGGGACGAGGTCGACAGCTCACTGTTGACCGTGTGATCTGGCGATCTGGTGATCCCATCACCTGACCTGGTGACTCCTGCATAAACAACAACCCCCGGTCGGCGAGTGCCGACCGGGGGGTCGTTGTTCGTGAACGAGCTAGATGATCGCTTCGCCGTCGCGCTTGGATTCCGCGACCTCCTTGACGAAACCGCGCACGAGCACGACCAGGACGCCGGCCACGATCACCGGCCAGATGAGCACATAGATCGTGAGAAGAATCGGTGTCATGAGTAACTGACCTCCTTTCCCTAGACCCGGACCAGGTCGTCGTCGTTGTCGTCGTCGTCATCGCCACGGCGCCGATCCCTACCGGCGGCGACCGGCGCGTTGTCGGCCCCCGCCGCGGCATCCCGCTCGGCGTCGGCCTCGGCCTCTGCCTCGAGCACCTCCGCGACCTCCTCCGTGTCGTAATCGGCGGTGCGGCGGGCGATCTTGGCGAAGTCGAAGTCCATCGAGCTACGCACCGACATGGCATAGCAGACGATCGTGCTCACCGCGTACGCCACCAGCGAGGCTGTCAGCGTGTCGTAATCGCGCAGGAAGTTAAAGACGAACGGTGCACTGGCCAACGCGGCGAGCCCGCCGACCAGCAGCGCCGGACGCAGCCCGACGAAGCCGAACACCATCAGCCCCAGCACCACGCCCACGCCGACAACTGCCAGCGCCTCGATCACGATCGGCAGCACACCCGTGTCCGGGACAAGCCCGAAACGGGTCGGGATGAACACCGCCAACGCCACCAACACGGACACCGTGAACGCCGAGTTGGTGACCTTCTTCCAGTAGAAGCTGGCGATCACCGGGAACACCAGCGCACCCCACAGGGCACCCACGAACACCAGCAGATCCAGAATGTTGAACCGGATGTTGGCGAAGATCAACGCCGCTGTCGTCGCAAGGATCATCGTCAACCGGCCGATAATGAGCATCGTGCGCGGGTTGGGGATCTTTCCACGGCCGCGCAGGCTCTGGCCGTACATGTCCGTCATCGCGATCGAGGACATAGCCGCCAGATCCGAGTCCGCGGTCGAGGACAGGGACCCGATGATCATGATGAAGAACAACGCAACAAGGACGCCAGGCAGGTACTCGGCGGCGACCTGCGGCAACAGGTTGTTGGGGTCGCCCTCGACCGGATCGATCCCGGCGTACAGCGCGAGCACACCCACCATGCCGATGCCGATGATCGTGGCACCGTAACCGATCGTGGCGGTGATGAACGTCGGCTTGATCAGGTCCTCGCGCACCGCGAACAGCCGCTGCGCGATGGTCTGGTTACCGATCGCGTAGGCGAGCACGGCGGCGATGTACGGCGCGCCCTGATTGAGGAACGCCTCGGACGAAAAGAACGACTGCTGCTGCGGGGTGACGTTCTGCACGCCCGACTCGAACAGTTCTGTTCCGCCGAGGAAAAAGAACATGGCCGGCACGATGATGACCACTGCACCGAGCATCGCCAGCACCTGACCGAAGTCCGTCAGGACCGAGGCGCGGAAACCCGACCACAGGGTGTAGAGCAGCACACCGCCCGCGATCACGATCACGCCCTGGATGAAGCTGAACGGGCTCAGCATGGAGATCAGTGCGCCACCGGCGATGAAGTTCGACGTCAAGGAAATGACGGAACCGAGGATGTTGGATCCTGCCAGCATCAGCTGGGAGGATCGGCCGTGGCGCGCGAACATGACCTCGGCCAGGGTGTGCGCCTGCGGCGCGACCTTCCGGATGCGCCGCCCGAAGGGGTAGATGAACAGGATCATCAGGGCACCCCAGAGCCCATAGTGGATCGGGCCGGACACCCCGTAGAGGTAGCCCGAGTTCACCGAGGCGTACATGGACGACGCCCAGATCCACGTGGCGGTCATCGATGCCGCCGACATGCCGAAGCCGATCTTGTGTCCGGCCGTCATGAAGTCGTCAGCGTTCTCGTCCTTCTGCGCGATCCGCATGGACGCGAACATCGTTCCGCCGTAAAACAACAACAGAAGTAGCACGACAGCGGTCGCGCTCAATGCGGTAGTCCCAAGCAACCTCTCTGCCCTTTCCCTCTTCGTTTGTTTCGACCAACCCCAGCGAGCATAGAGAATTCTGGGCGCAAACTGAGAATCGTTGTGGCGATCGCGGTTGTCCGACCGTCCAACGCGAGGGGCCGATTTTCCCGTATTGCGCCCGAAGCGACGGGGTCCGAATGGAGGGAAACTCCAAACCGCCGGTGTTGCTCAGGTTCTGTTGTGGATGAAGACCCACACTATTGACGGCCCCAATAAATTTCACCACGATGCAAGAAAAACCGCGTTTGGTCTGCAGATATTCGATCGCGGGGGCGCATGGCGCCGCTCCCAATAACCCAGGAACTCAACAATGGAAACGGCGTCAACTTAAGTGTGAGATTACGATCTCACCTAGTGAGACCGAGTAGCCGCGCCTCGCAGCTAGTGCGGCCACGCCGCGCGCCAGTCGGCAGCAGTCGCCTCGGCGACCGGCATCGCCAGAAGCGCCTCGGCCCGGCTGACCGAGCGAGCGAACCGTCGAACCACCCGCCGGTAATCGACCTCTGCCGAGCCCGAGCCCGCCGTGGCGGTGTCAGGGTCAGTGTCGGAGCCAGTGTCGGTGGCGGTGCCGGTGCCGGTGGCACGGTCGCGGAACAGGCCCGTGGGTTCCACATGGACGACCCGCATCTCGGCGGGCACCAGGTCCTCGGGGACGCCTGCCGAGCGAACTCGCGCCAGGACCTTCTGCCCCAGCGCCAGAGCGGGCATATCCCAGGAGATCCCTTCGACCACGCCCCGAGGTGTCCGCCCCGCCCGCTCGCCGGCCTTGGCCTGTTGCCACAGCCGGTCCTGCTCCGCCGCGTCGAGCTTCTTGGCGCCGGCGTCGTCGGTGAACCAGTACGGGGCCCGGCGGCGGAGCTTGTCGAGCAGCGCGCCAGCCACGTCCTGGATGTCGAACGGCTGCTCGGGATGCTCGGCGCCGATCGCCGCATGGAACAGCACCTGCAGAAGTAGGTCGCCGAGCTCGGAGACCAGCTCGGCGCGGTCGCCATCGGCCACCGCATCGACCAACTCCCACGACTCCTCGAGCAGGTACGGCAGGAGCGAGGCGTGAGTCTGGGCGGACTCCCACTTGCCGTCGCGGCGGATCCGCGCCATCACCTCGACCGCCTCGACCAGTCGGTCGCCGCCGGAGCGAGTCCCGTCGGGTCTCGCCGGGGCTGCGCGCTCGCGGCCGGGTTCCGCCGAGCCGGAGCTCATCCCGCGGGCGCCGTCTCCGGCTGGATCACCGGGTTCGATCCCTCCGGATCCCCTGCCATCGCGGTGAGGAAGTCTGCGGCGTACTGCAGCATCTCGTCGTCGCGCGCCTTCTCTCCGCCCGCACCGGCGCGGGCCCCGGCGGCCTTGGGCAGCGGCAGGAGCACCGTCTTCTGCGTGGCCCGGTACTGGGCGGCCGGATACATGCGCTTGAGTCGCATCTGCTGCGAGTCCAGCAGGTCGAGCGGCCCCACTCGCAGTCGCGAACCGGCCAGCACGATCTCGCGGACCCGATACTTTTGGGCGACCAGCCGCAGACGCGACACGGACACCACGCGGCGGGCTTCGACGGGGAGCGGCCCGTAGCGGTCGATGAGCTCCTCGACCACGGCATCGATGTCGCCGGGCTCGCGCGCCTGCGAGAGCTTGCGGTAGGCCTCCAACCGCAGTCGGTCCCCGTCGACGTAGTCGACGGGGATGTAGGCGTCGACGGGCAACTCGATGCGGATCTCGCCGAGCTCCTCCTCGACCTCGACGGTCTCGCCGTCGGCGATAGCGCGGTACGCCTCCACCGCCTCACCCACAAGGCGGATGTAAAGGTCGAATCCGACGCCCGCGATGTGCCCGGACTGTTCAGCTCCCAGGACGTTGCCGGCGCCGCGGAGTTCGAGGTCCTTCATCGCCACGGCCATGCCGGCGCCCAGTTCGTTGTTCTGCGCGATGGTGGCGAGCCGCTCGTAGGCTGTCTCGGTGAGCGGCTTCTCCGGGTCGTACAGGAAGTAGGCGTATCCACGTTCGCGGGACCGGCCCACACGGCCGCGCAACTGATGCATTTGCGACAGTCCGAGCTGGTCGGAGCGGTCCACGATGAGCGTGTTGGCGTTGGAGATGTCCAGGCCGGTCTCGACGATGGTCGTACACACCAGCACGTCGTAGTCGCGGTTCCAGAAGCCGCCGACGGTCTGCTCGAGCTGCTCCTCCCCCATCTGCCCGTGCGCCACCACTACGCGCGCCTCGGGCACCAGGTCGCGGATCCTCGCCGCGGTGGCGTCGATGGTCCGCACGCGGTTGTGCACGTAGAAGATCTGCCCCTCGCGCAGCAACTCGCGGCGGATCGCGGCGGCGACGTGCTTATCCGAGTACGCGCCCACGTACGTCAACACCGGCAGCCGCTCCTCGGGCGGGGTGAGGATCTGGCTCATCTCGCGGATGCCGGCCAGCGACATCTCGAGCGTGCGCGGGATCGGCGTGGCGGACATGGTGAGCACGTCCACGTGGGTGCGCAGGGAGGTGATGTGCTCCTTGTGCTCCACGCCGAAGCGCTGTTCCTCGTCCACGATCACCAAGCCGAGGTTCTTCCACCGCACGCCGGTCGCGAGCAGCCGGTGAGTGCCGATCACCACGTCCACGGTGCCGTCGGCGAGGCCCGCGATGACCTTCTTGGCCTCCGCGTCCGAGGTGAAGCGGCTGAGTCCCTTGATGGTCACGGGGAAACCTGTCATCCGCTCCGCGAACGTGGCCATGTGCTGCTGCGCGAGCAGGGTGGTGGGCACGAGCACCGCCACCTGGGTGCCGTCCTGCACGGCCTTGAACGCCGCGCGCACCGCGACCTCGGTCTTGCCGTAGCCCACGTCGCCCACCACCACGCGATCCATGGGGGCGGTCTTCTCCATGTCCGCCTTGACGTCCTCGATCGCGGTGAGCTGGTCGACGGTCTCGGTGAAGGGGAACGCGTCCTCCATCTCGAGCTGCCACGGGGTGTCGGGGCCGAAGGCGCGGCCGGGCGCGGACTGCCGCTTGGCGTACAGCTGCACCAGCTCGGTGGCGATCTCCCGGACGGCCTTGCGGGCCTTGCGCTTGGTGTTCTGCCAGTCGGCGCCGCCCATCTTGGACAACGTCGGGGCCTCACCGCCCACGTAGCGGCTGAGTTGCCCGAGCGACTCCATGGGCACGTACAGCCGGTCACCGGCCGCGCCGCGCTTGCCGGGCGCGTACTCGATCACCAGGTACTCGCGCCGCGAGGAGCCGTCGCCGCCGCGCACCTGCCGCTCGACCATCTCCACGAACCGGCCGATGCCGTGCTGGTCGTGCACCACCCAGTCGCCGGCCTTGAGCGCCAGCGGGTCGACCTGGTTGCGCCGCTTGGAGTGGCGCGCCTTGGGGCGGGTGGTGGAGCCGAGACGGTTGCCGGTGAGGTCGGTCTCGGAGACGACGACGAGGTCGTCGGACACCCCGTCGGCGCCGCCGGTGAGCGAGAACCCGCCGTGCAGGACCGACTCGTAGACCGACACCAGTCCGGCGGCGGGCTCGGCCCCCGCCGTCGCGGCCGTGGCGGGGACCTCCGCCTCGGACAGGCGTTCCAGGATGCGGGTGACGGTGCCGTGGCCAGGCACCACCACCGCGGCCCGGCCGCCGCCGCCGACCAGCGCCCGGAGCCGGACGAACATGGCCTCCATCTCGGAGTCCTTGCCGCGCGGGGCCGGCGGGTCGCCCGCGGGGACGGTCACCAGCAGGCCGTCCTCGGGGTCGGTGAGGAATCCGGGCGGGACCAGCTGCCACCAGGCGCGGCCCGCGGCGGTCGCTTCCTCACGGACGGCGGAGAAGGTGCGGTAGCCCGAGCCGGACAGGTCCAGGGTCTCGCTGTCCACGGGGGCGTCGCCGCCCATGGTCGCGGCGGTCCACGAGGCCTCGAGGAACTCCCGGCCGGCGGACGCCAGGTCGGCGGCGCGGCGGCGGACCTTGTCCGGGTCGCACACCACCACGCGGGTGTCGGCGGGCATGAGCATCGGAAGGGTGGTCATGTCCTCCGGCACGAGCACCGAGGTCAGGGCCTCCATGCCGTCGCGGGGGATGCCCTCGGCCAGTGAGTCCAGCAGTTCGGCCAGAGTGGGGTTGGCGCGGTGCTCTGCGGCCAACTCCCCCGCCCGGGCCCGCACGGTGTCGTCGAGTAGCAGTTCGCGGCACGGGAACAGCAGTGCCGATTCCACCTCGCCGTCGGGCAGCGATCGCTGGTCGGCGACCGAGAACTCGCGGATCTCGGCGATGGTGTCGCCGTCGAACTCGATACGCAGCGGATGGTCGGCGGTGGTCGGGAAGACGTCGACGATCCCGCCGCGGACCGCGACGTCGCCGCGCCGGGCCACCATGTCCTCGCGGAGGTAGGCGAACTCGGCGAGCCGCACGATGAGATCGGTCGGGTCCAGCTCGGCGCCCTTGGCCAACCGCACCGGCTCCCGGCGGGCCGCTCCGGGAGAGATCGGCTGCACCACCGACCGCGCCGCCGCCACGACGATCCCCGGCGGCCGACCGGACAGCACCGAGTTCAGTACCTGTAACCGGCGTCCGATCGTGTCCGCGGCCGGCGAGAGACGCTCGTGCGGCAATGTCTCCCAGCTGGGGAACTGCGCCACCTCGTCGTCGTACAACCCCGACAGCTCGTCGGCCAGTTCCTCACACTCGCGCTCGGTGGCCGTCACCACCAGCAACGGGGTGCGCTGCGCGAGCGCGGCGACCAGGAACGGCCGCATCGCCTCGGGCGAGCGCACCACCGCCGCGTCCCGGTCCAGGCCCTCGCGCAGGTCGGCCAGTGCCGGGTTGGCCAGGACCGCACCCGCCAGACCGGACAGCGCGGCGGTCGCAGGTGTGGTGGCGGTGGCGGTGGTGGTCACGCGTGTGGATCCTCCGGGTTCGGAATTCAGCGTTCGAGGTTCGGCGTTCGGGGTTCGAGGTTCGTCGAGCGGGGTCGTGCGGGTCGCACCGGTGGTGGGACGCACACCTGGGGGCCGCAGAACACCCACTCTAACCGCGCGCCCGCCCCGGTAGCCTGTGCGTATGCGCGAGACCACAGACGCCGAGCACGTCGACCCTGAGCACGCCGACCCTGAGCGCGTCGACGACTCGGGTGCCCCCGCCGGCCCGGTGACGATAACTCCCGCCACCGCCCCCCGCGCCGACGCCGCCCACACGATCGGCGCGCGCGTGTTCACCGACCGGTGGATCGGTGTGCTGTTGACGATCGGCTCGGCCATCGCGCTGGTCGCCTCGTTCCAGCTCAGCCTCGACAAGATCCGACTGTTGGAGAACCCGGATTACACGCCGGCGTGCAACTTCTCCATCCTCATGAGCTGCAAGAGCGTCATCAACTCCGAGCAGGGGACGGCGTTCGGATTCCCCAACCCGTTCATCGGGCTGATCGGGTTCGGCATCGTGATCGCCATCGGCGTCGCCGCCGCCTCGGGGGTGCGGTTCCCGCGCTGGTACTGGGTGGGCGCACTGCTCGGGCTGACCTTCGCCACCGTGTTCGTCCACTGGCTGGCGTTCCAGTCGATCTTCGTGATCCAGGTGCTGTGCCCGTGGTGCATGGTCGTGTGGTCCGCCACCATCCCCATGTTCTGGTACACCCTGCTGCACGTGGTGGCCAAGCTCACCCCGGCGCGCTGGGTCCGCGGGCTCCAGCAGTGGCACCTGGTGCCCGTCGTGGTGTGGTTCCTCGCTCTGGCAGGTGTGATCCTGTGGGCGTTCTGGGACTTCTACTGGGCTGACTTCTTCGGCAACCTCTGAGGCGGCCGGGCCCGTGACGGAATATGCAGGGGTCGACGTGGTGATCCCCGCCCACGACGAGCAGGATCTTTTGCCCGGCTGCCTCGACGCGCTCGACGACTGCATTGCCGCCACCCCGATCCCGGTGACCGTGACCATCGTCCTGGACTCCTGCAGCGACGCCACCGAGGACCTCGCGCGGGGGCGGGCCCGCCTCGTGCGCACAACAGCCCGCAACGTCGGCATCGCCCGCGCGCGCGGGTTCGACCAGGCGGAGCAGTCCTCGTCGTCGTCGTCGGCATCCTCGCCGCATCCCACCGGGCGGCGCTGGTACGCGACCACCGACGCCGACTCGCGCGTGCCCCGAACATGGCTGACCGACCAGCTGAACCTGGCCCGCTCCGGCGCCGAGGTGGTGGCCGGGCTGGTGCGAGTCGACGACTGGTCGGACTGGACCCCCGCCACCCGGCTGCGCTACCTCGAGGGCTACCACCCGGGCCCCGGCCACCGGCACATCCACGGCGCGAACCTCGGGATCTCCGCCCGCGCCTACCGCGACCTCGGCGGCTTCGACCCGCTCCCCGTCCATGAGGACGTCCAACTGATCCGGCGCGCGCAGGACGCCGGCCTGGCGGTGGCCTGGTCCACGGCCACACCCGTGACGACCTCGGCCCGACGGTCCGCCCGCGCCCCCGCGGGTTTCGCCGCACACCTCGCCGCCACGGAAGGGACCACCACACCATGACCGTGCCCCACGCTTCCCCGGCCACCCCCGACCCCACACGATCCGCCGCCCTGGCCCGCGACTGGGTGCGCGCGGGACGCGCCGACCTGCCGCTGCCCGCCCGCGGCGACACCCGCACCCGGTGGTCCGAGCTCACCGTGATGTGCGCGACCGACGTCTCCGCCGGCCGCCTGGCGGAGGCGCACGCCGACGCCGACGCGATCCTCGCCGAGATCGACGGCACCCGCGTGGGACGCGACGAACTGTGGGGCGTGTGGGCGGCCGAGCCGCCGACACCAGTACTCACCGCCCGCCGCGCGGACGGCGGGTGGGTGCTCGACGGGGTCAAGGCCTGGTGCTCCGGCGGCGACGTGTGCACGCACGCCCTGGTCACCGCGCTCGACGACGACGAGCCGCGCCTCTTCGCCGTCGACCTGCGCCAGCCCGGTGTCGCGCCCCGGGGCGGCGGCTGGGCGCACCCGGGGATGTCCGGAAGCCGCACCACCAGCGTGGAGTTCACCGACGCGGCGGCCCGCACCATCGGCGACCACCGCTCCTACCTCGACCGGCCCGGGTTCTGGCACGGCGGGATCGGGGTGGCCGCCTGCTGGCTCGGTGCCGGGATCGCCGTGGCCCGGCCCCTCCTCGCGCGGGCGACCCGGCCCGACGCCGAGGCCCACGCCCTGGCCCACCTCGGCGGGGTGGACGTGGCCCTGGGCGGGGCCTCGTGGGCGCTGGACGCGGCCGCTGCGGAGGTCGACCGCGACGGGCCCGGAGCGGACCTCGCCACCGCCCGCCACCGGGCCGTGCGCGTGCGGGCGCTGGTCGAGGCCGCGGTAGACGAGACCATCCGGCGCGTCGGCCGGGCACTCGGCGCCGGGCCACTCGCGATGGACCCGCGGCACGCACAGAACGTGCTCGACGCCCAGGTGTACATCCGGCAGTTCCACGCCGAGCGGGACCTGGCCGGACTGGGCGCCACCGCCGCCACCCACGGCGGGTGGGCGCGGTGACCGGCGGGGCGGCAGGAGCCGCCGGGGACGGTTCCACGGACTGGGCCGGCATCGGACCCGGCGACCGCGGCACGCCCCACGCCCGGTGGGACACCTGGCTGCGCGATCGGCCCCCGGACGCCGAGCTGGATATCCCGTCCGAGATCCGGCGGCTGGTCGTCGTCGCGCCTCACCCCGACGACGAGATCCTCGGCGTGGGCATCACCGCAGCCCGGTTCGCCGCCGCCGGGGTCGAGGTGGAGATCGTGGCCGTCACCGACGGCGACGCCTCGCACCCTGAGTCCCCCACCGTGTGCCCGCAGCGCCTCGCGTCCCTGAGGGTCTCCGAGAGCCGGCGCGCCTGCTCCGTACTGGGACTACCCGAGCCAGTGCGTCTCGGCCTCCCCGACGGCGGTGTCCGTACTCAGGAATCGCGTCTGACAGACGCGATCACCGACGTCATCGGCCGTGGTGGCGGCGCCGACTGCCTGGTGCTGAGCACCTGGAGCGGAGACGGCCACCCGGACCACGAGGCCTCCGGCCGCGCAGCCGCCCGGGCGTGCGCCACCACCGGGGCGCGCCTCGCGGAATACCCCGTGTGGACGTGGCACTGGGCCGCACCAGCCGATCCGCGCGTGCCGTGGCACCGCCGGCACCGTGTGGTGCTCACCGCTGCCGAACTCGCCGCCAAGCACACGGCCGTCAGCGAGTTCCGCACTCAGATCGCTCCCCTGTCCGACCAACCCGGGGATGAGGCGATCCTCCCCGACTGGATCCTCGACCGGCTGATCACCCGCGAGGAGACGATCTTCTTGTGAGCACCCCGGGCCATTACTTCCGGCAGATGTACTCCGGGGCGGACGACCCCTGGGACTTCGCCGGCTCCTGGTACGAACTGCGACGCTACGGACTGCTGCTCGCCTCCCTGCCCGACCAGCGTTACCGGGTGTGCTTCGAGCCCGCCTGCTCGGTGGGGGTACTCACCGAGATGCTTGCCGGGCGGTGCGACGAGGTCCATGCGGTGGACGTTATCGACACCGCCGCGGACCAGGCCCGCCGCCGCGCCGACGGGGCGGGGCTGGACCACGTCCACGTGCGTACCGCCGACGCGCTGGACCCGTGGCCGAGACAGTCCTGCGACCTGCTCGTGCTCTCGGAGTTCCTCTACTACACGCCGGTCGACGGACTCGACGAGCTCATCACCGCGCTACTGCAACTGGCAGAACCCGGCGGGACGGTCGCGGCGTGCCACTGGCTGGGGCGCTCGGAGGATCACGCCTGCCATGGAGAGGACGTCCACGCCGCACTGGCGCGCCGGACCGACCTCACTCGGCTCGTCCACCACCGGGAAGAGGGCTTCCTCCTGGACGTGTTCCGGCGCGACTGACCACTCGACCGGCGGGTCCGGTGCTGCGTTGAGCAGATGCCCGGCGTGTACAGCCAGTTACTGTAGTGATCATTACCGAAACCCGTGGCAGGGCCCGATCGCATCCGCGCACGCGCCCTGCCCGCCTCAGAAAGGTGGACCAATGATCGAAACCCTCGTCCGGAACTGGTGGGTGCAGCTCATCCGCGGCGCGCTGGCGATCGCCCTCGGCGCGACCGCTCTCGTTTCCCCCGGCACGAGTATGACTCTCGCGATATTCCTCGTCGCTGCATTCGCAATCGGGGACGGCGCCATGGCTGTGACGACGGGGCTGGCTATGCCCAACGGCGCCAACGGCCGCAATGGCATGATTTTCGCTGGCGTGGGCTTCATCATTCTCGGCCTGGTCGTCCTGTTCTGGCCCGGGCTCACAACCACCGCTCTGACACTGCTCTTCGCCGCCTGGCTGGTGGCCTCCGGCGTGCTTGTGATCGTCGGTGCCCGCACGTTGAGCGCCGAGATCTCCAACTCGTGGATGATGGCGGTCCTGGGAGCGGTCCTGGTCGTGCTGGGGATCGGACTCGCCCTGGTGGGCCCGGACGCGATCACCACCTTCGTCAACTTTGCCGGATGGTTCGGACTCGCCGTGGGCGCGATCATGGTCGCGGTGGCGTTCCGTCTCCGCGCCGACACCGGCCAGCTGGGAGCGCGCAGGACCGACGCAGCCTGAGACCCGTCGCCCAGAGGCCGGGTGCCGCCGAACGCGGCACCCGGCCTCTGCCTCGGCCTACGGTTGGCCCGGCCTCGGCCTACGGTTGGCCCGGCCCCGGGCGAAGATCGCGACCGGCCGAGATTCCGTCCTGATGGCTCTCCTCGGAATACTTGGCCAGCACCTCGCCCTCCAGCGACGGCGCCGGGTCGAGGTGCGACAAGCCGTTGAAGCAGAGATTGACGATGTGCGCCGCCACCGCTTCCTTGGGGGGCGTGCGGACGTCGAGCCACCACTGGGCCGTGCCTGAGACCATCCCCACCAGCGCCTGCGCGTAGACGCTCGTGGTGACGGGATCGAATCCGCGGACGACGAACTCTTCCTCGAGGATGTAGGTCACGCTCGCGGTGGCGTCATTGAGCAGGGTCGAATACGAGCTTCCGCCCGCCGGGGATGATTCGCGCACCAGGATCCGGAAGCCGTCCGTCCGCTCTTCGACATAACGCAGTAGCGCCATTGCCGCACGCTCGATGCGCCGCCGTGAACCCTCGCCCTGCAAAGCCTCGGTGATCTCCGCGCCCAGGTAGGCCAACTCGCGGTCGCATACCACCGCGTACAGCCCCTCTTTGCCGCCGAAGTGCTCGTAGACCACGGGTTTGGACACTCCCGCCGCCGCGGCGATGTCCTCCACCGTCGCGGCGTCGTAGCCGTTCTCGGCAAAGATCCGTCGCCCGACCTCCACCAGCTGCTGCCGCCGCTTGGCTGCCGGCATTCTCACCCTCGGCGCCGGCACATCCTCGCCCGTCATGTTCCACCCTTCCGCTGATCCCCCGAGCCTAGACGGGCCAATGGCCCGCACCGGTCACAGCCCGCTCCGGTCAGCACTCCCGCGTATGCCACACTGGTAGCGGCTCGTTCGCGGGCCGGTCCCCCGTGGTGTAATCGGCAACACTCCTGATTTTGGTTCAGGCATTTCAGGTTCGAGTCCTGGCGGGGGAGCTCCATTTTCACGCCGAGTCACTCTGTCCAGCCCCTGGCTCGGCGTCCCTGGGAAAACGCTGCACGCAGTGACTCCGCGCAGGGGCGGGAGAGCCGCGCGGGGCCGCAGGCCGGGCCGTGGGGGGCGGATCAGAAGATCCCGCCGAAGATGCCCACCGCCAGCACGAGCAGCAGCACGAGGCCGATGGCCAGGACCGTCAGCGCCGGCTGACGCGCGCGCCGCGGAACCCGCTCCACCTCGGCGTCGGGTCGGAAGTCCGGATCGTCCTCGGGCCGACCCGGTCCGTTTATTCCAGTCACGTGACTCGCTCCTGTTCCCTCCGGGTTGTCCACGTCGACCCGGTGCACTCGGCGCGTAGACGGCAGCACACCCGCCGCCACACGCTGTGCCCCATTCCGCTCGGCAGTCATCGTTGCCCTCACCGTAGGGGCTGCCTCCGGGCCCCTCCACCGGTCACTGTCGAGGAACTCGGCGCTCTACCCCTGTGCTCCCCGCTCGATCGCGCTGCGGACGGTGTAGCGCAGGAACGCCGGGAAGGCGATCGCGCAGATCACGACGCCGATCACCACCAGCACGCCGCCCCCGGCCGCGGCGGCCGCGGTGCCGAGTGAGGCCGCGGCGACACCATGGGCCACGTCGCCGAGCCGTGGGCCGCCGGCCACCACGACGATGAACACGCCCTGCAGGCGACCTCGCATCTCGTCGGTGGCCGAGTCCAGCAGGATCGCCTGCCGGAACGCAGCCGAGATCATGTCGACGGCGCCGCCGAACGCGAGCGCGGCCAGGGCCAGCCACAGCCACCAGACGGAGCCACCCGGTGAGGACGCGGCCACCACCACTCCGAACGCCACCATCGCCAGGCCCCACAGCGCCACGCACACCAGTACCGCCAGCCCCTGCCGGCGCACTCGTGGGATCCAGCCGGAGAACACGCCACCGAGTACGGCTCCCACGCTCATCGCGGCGAAGAGCAGCCCGAGGGCGGTCCCGCCGGTCGCGGGGTCGCCGAACGAGTCGGCGGCGATCTGCGGGAACAGTGCCCGTGGCATGCCGAAGACCATCGCGATGATGTCCACGAGGAACGAGGCCAACAGGATGCGGCGGGTGGCGAGGTAGGCGAACCCGTCGATCACCGACCTGAGCCCCACGGACTTGCCCTTCCCCGCGACCGGCTGCGGTGGGAGCCGGAACACCGCGTACAGGGTGGCCAGGAGCGCGACGGCGGTGAACAAGTACATCGTCGACAGTCCCAGGACAGGGATGAGGATGCCCGCAGACAGTGGCCCAACGATCGCGCCGAACTGCATCACGGTCATGTTCAACGCCGAGGCGGAGGCCAACTGGTCGGAGGGGACGATCCGCGGGATGATCGCCGAGCGGGTGGGTTGGTTGACCGCGAAGAACGCCTGCTGCACCGAGAGCAGCACCATCACCACCCATACGTTCCGGTTGCCGGCCGCGGCCTGCGCCCAGAACAGCAGCGAGGTGACGATCAGCCCGACGGTGGTGACCATGAGCAGGCGCCGCCGGTCGAGCGCGTCGGCCAGGGCGCCGCCCCACAAGCCGAAGACGACCAGGGGCACGAGAGCGAACACGCCTGTAAGCCCCACGTACGCGGAGCTGCGGGTGATCTCGAAGACCTGCTGCGGCACCGCGACGACCGAAAGTTGCGAGCCGATGACCGTGATGATGTTGGCGAACCACAGTCTGCGAAAGTCCGGCTCCTGTAGCGGTCGGGTATCTGCCAGCTGGCGCCTCAGAACTGACACGCCGGGCAGGCTACCCCGCAGCGAACCGATTCGGATCGTCGGAGTGACCCTCTATTCTGGGATGCGGTCCGCTCGCCGGACGCACCCGGAACATCTATCCGTCACCCGCCTCACCACCCACCCCATCACCCACCACCGTGCGCGCGGGGCGCGCCGAGGAGTATTGATGACGACACCGCAGACCGATCGCGCGCACACCGCGGTCATCGTCCTGGCCGCCGGTTCCGGCACCCGGATGAAGAGCGCCACCCCCAAGATGCTGCACAGCGTGTGCGGGCGGACGATGCTCGGCCACGCGCTGCACGCCGCGGCGGGGCTCGAGCCGGACGCGATCGTCGTGGTTGTCGGGCATCAGCGCGAGCAGGTCTCTGCGGCGGTCGAGCAGCTGTCGGTCGAGATCGGCGTGCCGGTTTCCACCGCGGTGCAGCACGAGCAGAAGGGCACTGGCGACGCGGTCGCCGCCGGGCTAGCCGGGCTGCCCGTCGATTTCTCGGGGACCGTCCTGGTCACCACCTCGGACATCCCCCTGCTTGACGCCGACACCCTGCGAGAGGTGGTGTCCCGGCACGACATGCGCCCGCGCGCCGCGGTCACCGTGCTGACGTCGACCGCTCCCGACCCCACGGGGTACGGCCGCATTGTGCGTAACGACGACGGCGAGGTGCTCAGGATCGTCGAGCATAAGGACGCCTCGCAGGACGAGCGGGCCATCGACGAGGTCAACTCCGGCATCTACGCCTTCGACGCGCAGGTCCTGCGGGACAAGCTCGGAAAACTGAGCACCGACAATTCGCAGGGCGAGCTGTACCTCACCGACGTCATCCAGCTGGCCCGGCGGGCAAACGGCCTCATCCGCGGACACCGCATCGAGGACGCCGATCTGGTTGCGGGCGTCAACGACCGCGTACAGCTGGCGGCGCTGGCAGGTGAGATGAACCGTCGCCTCTGCGAGTCGGCGATGCGGGCCGGAGCGACGATCGTCGACCCGGCCAGTACGTGGCTCGACGTGGATGTGCGTGTGGGCCGCGACGTGACGATCCTGCCCGGTACCCATCTGTCCGGCGCGACGGCGATCGGCGAC
Organism: Dietzia sp. ANT_WB102; assembly: GCF_008369165.1. Lineage (NCBI taxonomy): Bacteria > Bacillati > Actinomycetota > Actinomycetes > Mycobacteriales > Dietziaceae > Dietzia > Dietzia sp. ANT_WB102. The sequence continues at coordinate 1,757,595 of NZ_VOBA01000001.1, read as the reverse complement.
GGCGCGACCGTCGGTCCGGACACCACCCTGCAGGACACTGTGGTCGGCGAGGGCGCGTCCGTCGTGCGTTCACATGCAGTGAACGCCATAGTCGGGGCCGGCGCGGAAGTCGGTCCGTTCGCGTACTTACGGCCCGAGGCGGACCTGGGCGAACAGAGCAAGATCGGCGCCTTCGTTGAGGTCAAAAAGTCGACGATCGGCTCCCACACCAAGGTCCCGCACTTGACCTACGTGGGTGACGCGACGATCGGTGAGCACACCAACATCGGGGCATCGAGCGTGTTCGTCAATTACGACGGGGTGAGCAAGAACCGTACAGTGATCGGCGATCACTGCCGCACCGGTTCGGACACCATGTTCGTCGCACCGGTGACCGTCGGAGACGGCGCCTATTCGGGCGCGGGTACCGTGATCAAGGACGACGTCCCTCCCGGGGCCCTCGCGGTCTCGGGCGGACGGCAGAGGAACATCGACGACTGGGTGATCGAGAACCGGCCGGATTCCGGTTCGGCGGAGGCCGCCCGTCGTGCCCGGAACGACTCCCAGAAGGACGGGTTCACGCAGTGAGCGAGTGGATCGACAACCAGAAGAATCTGATGTTTTTCGCGGGTCGCGCGCACCCCGAACTCTCCGATCAGGTAGCCGCCGAGTTGGGAGTCGAGGTCACTCCTCAGACTGCCCGAGACTTCGCCAACGGAGAGATCTTCGTCCGCTTCGAGGAGTCCGTCCGCGGGTGCGACGCGTTCGTCCTCCAGAGCGCCCCGGCTCCACTGAACAAGTGGATCATGGAGCAGCTCATCATGATCGATGCGCTCAAGCGGGGTTCCGCCAAGCGGATCACCGCCGTGCTGCCGTTCTACCCGTACGCGCGCCAGGACAAGAAGCACCGCGGACGCGAGCCCATCTCGGCTCGCCTCATCGCGGACCTGCTCAAGGCTGCCGGCGCCGACCGCATCATCACGGTCGACCTGCACACCGACCAGATCCAGGGCTTCTTCGACGGACCCGTGGACCACATGCACGCGCAGGGCCAGCTGTCGGACTACGTGCGTCAGCACTACGGCACGGACAACATCGTCGTGGTCTCCCCCGACGCCGGCCGCGTCAAGGTGGGCGAGAAGTGGGCCGACGCCCTTGACGGTGCACCGCTGGCGTTCGTCCACAAGACGCGCGATCCCAACGTGCCCAACCAGGTCAAGTCCAACCGCGTCGTCGGTGACGTCGAGGGCCGCACGTGCGTCCTCATGGACGACATGATCGACACCGGCGGCACCATCGCCGGCGCGGTCAAGGTGCTCAAGGATGCCGGTGCCGGTGACGTCATCATCGCCACCACCCACGGCATCTTCTCCGACCCGGCCGCCGAGCGTCTCGCCACCTGCGGCGCCAAGGAGGTCATCACGACCGACACGCTGCCGATCCCGCCGGAGAAGCGGTTCGAGAACCTCACCGTGCTGTCCATCGCGCCGCTGCTGGCCCGGACCATCCACGAGGTGTTCGAGAACGGCTCGGTGACCAGCCTATTCAACGGTGTTGCCTGAGGCGGTGACGATGGACGCGACGATCTACCACAACCCCCGCTGCTCCAAGTCCCGTCAGGCGCTGGAACTGCTGCGGGAGCGGGGTGTGGAGCCGACGATCATCAAGTACCTCGACACTCCCCCGGACGTCGAGCAGTTGCGCACACTCATCACCGACGCCGGCCTGACGGTGCGGCAGGCGGTGCGTGTCAAGGAAGCCGAGTTCACCGAACTCGATCTCATCGATGCGTCCGATGAGGATCTGCTCGCGGCGATGGTCGCGCACCCCCGGCTCATCGAGCGGCCTTTCGTCGTCACCGACAAGGGCACCCGCCTCGCGCGCCCCACGGCGGCGGTCGAGGAGATCCTCTGACGCCTCGACGCTGACATCGCGCTGCAGTGCTCGGCACCGGAACCCGCCGCCTCTATCCCGGGAGCGGCGGGTTCCGGCGATTTTGGGTGCAGCACCGCGCGGGGCTAGGCTGGGCGGGTCATCTCGGCGAGGGAGGACCCGAATCAACCCGGGTCGCTCCGTTATCGACGCGATCATTGTCGGCGTGGTCCCCGGTGGACCGCCCTCGGCGATCGTTTCGGTCACCGAGGAGGTCACCACCCGCAGAGCGTCACGCGCTCCCACCCCGACGAAAAGGCAGTCATGGCCAAGGAAATCAACAACCTCAAGACCATCACCCGCACCGAGTTCGGCAAGGGCTCCGCCCGCCGCGCCCGCCGCGAGGGCCAGGTCCCCGCGGTGCTGTACGGCCACCACACCGAGCCGCGCCACCTGCTGCTCAATGCGCTCGACTTTGCTGCCGTTCTGCGTAACCACGGCACCAACTCGCTCCTCACGCTCGAGGTCGACGGCAAGGAGCAGCTCGCGCTTCCCAAGCAGATCGATGTGCACCCGCTGACGCGCGTCATCGAGCACACCGACCTGCTCGTGGTGAAGAAGGGCGAGAAGGTCGTCGTCGAGATCGCCATCCTGGTTGTCGGCGAGGCCGCCCCCGGCACTCTCGTCACCACCGATGCCGACTTCATCGAGATCGAGGTCGAGGCGACCGACATCCCCGAGGACTTCGAGCTCTCGGTCGCGGGCGTCGAGGCCGGCACCCAGTTCACTGCCGCCGACATCACGCTGCCGTCCGGTGCCACCCTGATCTCCGACCCGGAGACCCTGCTGGTCAACGTCATCGAGGCCCCGACGGGCGACGACCTGGGCGACGATGAGGAGTCGGACGAAGAGGGCGAGTCCGCCGAGGACTCCGGCAAGGCCGGCGAGTAACACCGATCCCCGCGCGTGATACACGCGTATGCCGCCTGAGAGGCGGCGAGGGGCCGCGGGCCCGGGTCGACCACGGTGTCGATCCGGGCCCGTTCTGTATTTTTCCGACTTCCGTGCCCGCAGCCGCCCCGCATCCGCGGCGGCGCACTGTCGTCCGAGACTGCGCGGACTCAGCCGCGGACGAGACCGATCGCGAGAACGAGCATCATCACGGCGATGCCGGCGTCGAGCACCCGCCACGCCCCCGGGGTGGAGAAAAGCCCCCGCAGTGCCTTGCCCCCAAAGCCGATGAGCGTGAACCACAGCACGCCCGCGATAAAGGCCCCGGCCGCGAACACCCACCGCAGGTCGGCGCCCTGCTGATTGGCGAGCGTCCCGAGAAACACCACCGAGTCGAGGTAGGCGTGCGGGTTGAGCCAGGTGAACGCCGCGCATGCCGCCACCGCCCCGAGCGTCGACGGGACCCGTCCACCGCCATCAACCTTCAATCCGTCGCCGGGGCGGATCGCGCGCGACGCCGCGAACACCCCATAGGCCAACAGGAACACGACCCCGATCCACTTCATCACCGTGATCGCCCCGGGCGCCGTCTCGGTGAGCACGCCCACACCGGCGACCCCGAGCAGGATGAGCGCCGCCTCGGACCCCACGCAGAACGCGACGATCGGCATCATCGACACGTCGCCACGGATCGATCGTTGCAACACGTAGGCGTTTTGCGCGCCGACGGCGGCGATGAGCCCGAGGCCCATGCCGACGCCCATGAGAAGTGTGGAAGTAATGGTCACGGGTTCAGATTAGGAGCGCGAGACCCAGTAGTTCCACTACACGATTTGCACTAGCATTAGCTGTGCTTATGAACTCACTTCAGCTTGATCACCTCCGCACCCTCGTGGCCGTGGTGGACCTTGGCTCGTTCGAGGCGGCCGCGACCCACCTGCACCTCACCCAGTCGGCGGTGTCGCAGAGGATCCGGGCACTCGAGGAGTCGGCGGGGCGGATCCTGGTCCGCCGCGAGCGACCGATCACTGCGACGGACTCCGGCGAGATCGTGCTGCGCACGGCTCGCCAGATGCTTCATCTCGAGGAGTCGTTGGCCGGCGAACTCGACCCGTCCGCATCCGCCCAGGAGCACGTGTTGCTGGCCGTGGCGTGCAACTCGGACTCGCTGGCCACGTGGTTCCTCGACGCCATGACCGAGGTCCACGGGGCGGGCCGGGTGGTCTTCGATATCCGCCGCGAGGACGAGTCGCTGTCCAGCGAGCTGCTACGCCGCGGTGAGGTGATGGCCGCGGTGACCAGCCAGTCCCGGGTGGTCCAGGGGTGCCGCTCAGAACCGCTCGGCTCGATGCGGTATCGGGCGTGTGCGAGCCCGGGTTTCGTGTCGCGGCACCTGCGGGACGGGTCGATGACCGCCGCGCTCGGCCGGGCCCCCATCGTCGATTTCGACCGCAGCGACGGCCACCAGAACCACCACTACCGCCGCCTCGCCCGCCGCGAGCCCACCGGGCCGCGCCACTACATCCCCAGCTCACACGATCACGTCCGCGCGATCGTCGCAGGACTGGGCTGGGGCCTGATCCCCGAGCAACTCGCCACCCCATGGCTGGTCTCCGGAGAGATCGTCGACGTCTCCCCCGACCGCGTCCTCGACGTCCCGCTGTTCTGGCAGCACTGGAAACTGCAGTCGCCCGACCTCGACGCCCTCACCGCCGCGGTCCTCGACACGGCCCGCATCGAGCTGCGCAGTTGAGGCGACCCGGTGCACCCGGGCTGCCGGGCGGCGGCGTCTGGGATCATGGGCCGTGTGACTACCGCTGAGCCGTCCGGCCCCACGCTCATCGTGGGTCTGGCCAACCCCGGACCTGACTACGAGGCTACCCGCCACAACATCGGCTGGGACGTCCTGCGGGAGTTGGCGTCCCGCGCCCTGCCTATGCCGGCAAGTTTCTCCACGCACAAACGGACGAACTGCGAGATCGCCCAGACCCGCCTCGCCGACACGGCGGTGGTGCTGGCACGCCCCCGCAGCTACATGAACCTCTCCGGCGGGCCGGTCGCGGCCGTGGCCAAGTACTTTTCCGTCAACCCCACCGACATCATCGTGATCCACGACGAGATCGATATCGACTTCGGCCAGGTCCGACTCAAGCGCGGCGGCGGGGAGGGCGGGCACAACGGACTGCGCTCGATGTCCACCTCGCTGGGGACGAAGGACTACATCCGGGTCCGCGCCGGTGTCGGCCGACCGCCCGGCCGTATGGCAGTGGCCGACTTCGTCCTCAAGCGCTTCTCCAAGCTCGAGCAGCCCGATGTGCCGTTCCTCGTCCAGGACGCGGCCGATGCCGTCGAGCTCCTACTCAAACACGGGCTGGAGACGGCGCAGAACCAGGTCCACTCGGTGTGACGCGGTCCCGGAGGTTCGAGCACGAGGCCCACCTGGGCGCCGGGGCCGACCTCTTCGAACGCGCGAGCCGCGCCCTCGTCAACTGGGACATGCACCGCCGGGCGGGCCTCGTCGTCGTTGCCACCGGACCCGCGACCCCCGGCCGCACCGTCACTCTCCGACCCCGAACAGGTCCCGGCGCCTGGCTCCGACTCGCCGCCCCGTGCGAGGTCACCGCCGTGACCAACCGGCCCGACGCGCGCGGGTTCACCTATCGCGCCCTGCCCGGCCACCCCGAACGCGGTTGGGAAACTTTCCTCGTACAGCACGATCGCGCCACCGACGCCGTGACGCTGACCATCACCGGCGAGTCGGCGCACGCTTCGCTCCTGCCTCGACTCGCCGCGCCCGTCGCTCGCGCCGAGCAGAAGCGGATCACCCGCCGATACCTCGACGCACTCCGCGAGGAGCGCTGAGGGGGCGCGTGCGGCGTCCCGCCGACACAGTCACTCCCCGTACAGTTCCCGCAGCCGGTCGAGGAGCGCCACGAGCGCCCCGTTCTCCAGCGCCGCCGCGACGTCACCTGCGCCGAACCTCTCGGATCGCATGATCCAGGTGAGCAACGCGACGATGAGATCCTCGTCCGAGTCGCGCGCCAATGCTACGAAGTCAGGTGCCTGACTCCCCAGACCGTGCCCACCATGACGTTCCAGCGTTCGCCTGTAGTCGAAGTCGGTCAGCGCTCCCCCATTGCAGACCTCCATGACCTTCTGCGTGTCGCGGTCGTAGATCGGATACCGGAAGGTGAACGAGCCGTCCTCCTGCTGGTCACCCCCTGACCACTCGACCTCGCCGTGCCCGCGCAACCGCTCGATCGCCGGGACCAGGTCCCGAAGCGCCGCCCTCCGCTCCTGCCGTACCCGTCCGTCCTCGACTACTGATCTGTCCCTGCTCGCGCCCATACGCCGTCTCCGCTCCCGCGCGTCCCGTGACGCTGCTGGTGCGCACCGTAGCGCCCGAGTCCGACAGCGCGCCCGTGTGACCTCGACTTTCCCGCGCGTGCGCCGTCTCCGCGCGGTGCACCGCCGGATTGGGTGGTCGAACGTGCGCGCACGTACCCTGGAAAGACGACGGCGAGGCGCCGGCGGAGCTGGAGGAGGACGCGTGACGGAGACCGCCGAGGACACTGGGGCGACCGGACTAGCTGCAGGTCCGAACGGGTCCGGGGCCGGCACCGACGTACGCTCCGAGGTCGCCAGGCGCCGCACCTTTGCCGTGATCGCTCACCCGGACGCCGGTAAGTCCACGCTCACCGAGGCGCTCGCGCTGCACGCCCGCGTCATCACTGAGGCCGGCGCAGTCCACGGCAAGTCCGGGCGGCGCTCCACGGTGTCGGACTGGATGGAGATGGAGAAGGCCCGCGGCATCTCCGTCAGCTCCACGGCACTGCAGTTCACGTACGCGCCGGAGGGCTCGGATCCCCACGACGACCCGTACGTCATCAACCTGGTCGACACCCCCGGGCACGCCGACTTCTCCGAGGACACCTACCGTGTCCTGACCGCGGTGGATGCGGCGGTCATGCTCATCGACGCTGCCAAAGGCCTGGAGCCGCAGACGCTCAAGCTGTTCCAGGTATGTAAGCACAATGGCCTACCGATCATCACGGTGATCAACAAGTGGGACCGCCCCGGCCAGGCACCGCTCGAACTCCTCGACGAGATCACCGAGCAGATCGGCCTGGTCCCCACCCCGCTGTTCATGCCAGTGGGCATCGCGGGCGACTACCGCGGGCTGCTACGGCGCGGCCCCGACGGCGCACCCGAGGAGTACGTTCACTTCACCCGCACCGCCGGCGGGTCGACAATCGCGCCCGAGGAGCACTACGACCCGGACACCGCCGCCGCCCGCGAGGGAGACGCGTGGGAGACCGCGGTCGAGGAGTCCGAACTGCTGTCGGCGATGGGCCAGGACCACGACCAGGAGCTCTACCTGGCCGGCGAGACCAGCCCCGTGATCTTCGCCTCGGCGATGCTCAACTTCGGCGTGCACCAGATCCTCGACGCGCTCGTCGAGCTGGCCCCGCCGCCCCGCGAATGGCCAACCATCTCGGGCGAGCCGCGCCAGACCACCGACCCGTTCTCTGCCATGGTGTTCAAGGTGCAGGCTGGCATGGACGCCGCCCACCGCGACCGCCTGGCGTTCATGCGAGTGGTCTCCGGGGAATTCGAGCGCGGCATGGTGGTCCAGCACGCGCAGACGGGCAAGCCGTTCACCACCAAGTACGCATTGACGGTGTTCGGCCGCGACCGCACCACCGTCGAGACCGCCTACCCCGGCGACGTAGTGGGACTGGTCAACGCCACTGCCCTGGCCCCCGGCGACACCCTCTACAGCGGCAAGAAGGTGCAGTTCCCGCCGATCCCGCAGTTCGCTCCCGAGCACTTCGCGGTGGTCCGCGCCCAGTCGCTCGGCAAGTACAAGCAGTTCCGCAAGGCCATCGACCAGCTCGCCGCCGAGGGCGTGGTGCAGATCCTGCGCAACGACACCCGCGGCGACGCCAACCCGGTCATGGCCGCGGTCGGTCCCATGCAGTTCGAGGTCGTCACTGCCCGGATGAAGGCCGAGTTCAACGTCGAGGTCCTGGTGGACAACCTGCCGTATACGATCGCCCGCCGCACCGACGCCGACTCCGCAGACGAGCTCGGGCGCCAACGCGGAGTCGAAGTCTTTCAGCGCACCGACGGCGAACTGCTGGCCCTGTTCGGTGACAAGTGGCGCCTGCAGTACATCACCAAGGAGATGGACCACCTCACCATCGAGCCACTGGTCGCCGACACCAACTGACGGCTGGCATGCTGGACGTCATGCCAGCCGATCCCACCCCGCACCACGCCGATACCGCGGTGAGCCTCCGCGTCTTCGTCGAGCCGCAGCAGGGCGCGACGTACGGGGACCAACTCGCCGTCGCCCGCGCCGCCGAGGACCTCGGATACGAGGCCTTCTTCCGCTCGGACCACTACCTCAAGATGGGCGACGTCAGCGGTCTGCCCGGGCCCACCGACGCGTGGCTCACCCTGGCAGGCCTGGCACGCGAGACCTCCTCCATCCGGCTCGGCACGTTGCTCACCTCGGTGACATTCCGCCACCTCGGACCGCTCGCAATCTCGATGGCCCAGGTCGACGAGATGTCCGGTGGGCGCCTCGATGTGGGCCTCGGTGCCGGCTGGTACTCCGACGAGCACACCGCGTACGGCATCCCCTTCCCGCCGCTCGGTGAACGGTTCGACCTGCTCGAGGACACCCTCGGTGCGCTCGAGACCCTCTGGTCCACCCCGGCGGGTGAGACCGTCACCGTTCCCGGAAAACGGGTGTCGTTGACGGACTCTCCCGGACTGCCCAAACCGGTGCAGCAGCGGCCGCCGGTCATCGTGGGCGGGCACGGAAAGCGCCGCACCCCCGCGTTGGCCGCCCGGTTCGCCGACGAGTTCAACGTGCCATTCGCAGACGTCGACACCGTCGCGACCCAGTACCGCCGCGTCGACGAGGCGTGCGCCGCCCGCGGACGGGCACCCGAAGAGATCGTCCGCTCGGCCGCGCTCGTCCTGTGCTGTGGACGCGACGAGGCGGAGCTCTCCCGCCGCGCGGACGCCATCGGCCGCGAGGTCGACGAGCTGCGCGCGAACGGGGCCGCCGGGACCCCGGAGGAGGTCGTGGACACGATCGGCAGGTACGCAGCGGTCGGCGCACGGCGCATCTACCTGCAGGTGCTAGACATGTCCGATCTCGACCACCTCGAGCTCGTCGCCTCCGAGGTGGCGCGACAGCTCTAGCGCTCGCCCGGCGCGCGAAACCGCCCCGACCGTCGGACCTCCGGATTATGGTCAGGCCATGGCGGCTCCCGGTGCGACGACAGCACGATCGGCACACTCCGGAACGTGGGCGAGGGCGGCGATGGCGGTCCTCGCCGTCGTCGCCCTGGCAACACCCCTCACCGCGGCGGTCACCACCGTCGGTTCCCCGCCTGCCACGGCGGCCGAACCGAACAGCGGCACTCCCATCAACGGCGCTCCCATCGGCAGCACTCCGATCAGAGGAATGGTGGACGCCCACACCCATATCGCGGCATCGCAGGCGTTCGGCGGTGCCCTGCGCTGCGGCGAACCGTTCGCGCCGGGAGGCCTCGCGGAAGCGATGGCGGACTGCCCCACCCACTCGGGCACCGGGCCCTTCTCACTGCTCGAATCCATCCTCGGTGGCACCGCGCTACCCGGCGGGACGCAAGGGTTCCCCACGTTCGAGCAGTGGCCGACACACGACTCCCAACTCCACGAGCAGGCCTACTACACCGGTATCGAGCGGGCCTGGCGGGGCGGCCTACGGGTACTCAACAACCATCTCGTCGCCAATCGAGTGCTGTGCGAGACCCTCGTCGGCCTCGGGGTCCCCGCGCGGTCCTCGTGCGACGAGATGGCCCAGCTGCGCCGACAGGTGGACTATCTCAACAGGATGGAAGCCCACATCGACGCCGAGAACGGCGGGCCCGGGCAGGGGTGGTTCCGGATCGCCCGCTCCCCGGCCGACGTCCGGACGATCGCCGCCGAGGGAAAACTCGCCGTGACGCTGGGAGTGGAGGCATCCGAGCCGTTCGGCTGCCGAGAGGTCGACGACGTGCCGATGTGCACAGCCGAGGACATCGACCGCGGACTCGACGAATTCGCCTCATGGGGTGTGTCCACGGTGTTCCCGGTCCACAAGTTCGACAATGCCCTCGGCGGCGCCCGCATGGACGAGGAACTGGCCGGGCTGGCGGTGAACATCGGCAACAAGCTCGGCACGCAACGCTTCTGGGAGACCGAACCGTGCACCGGCCCCGACGCCGACCACGATCAGCCCCTGGCCAGCACGCCCGTCGCCGACGGACTAGCCACGGCATCCTCGGGAGCTCCGGCGGGCGTGGCGCTGCCCGTCTATCCCGAGACCCCGCTGTGCAACGTCCGCGGCCTGACCCCGCTGGGTGAACACGCGATCCGCGGGTTGATGGCGCGCGGCATGGTGATCAACATCGACCACATGGGCGTCAAGACCGCCCACCGCACCCTCGACATGGCCGCAGAGGCCGGATACACCGGCCTCGTTGTGGACCACAACTGGGCTACCCAGGGCATCACTCGCCGGGTGCACGAGCAGGGCGGGTTCGTCGCCGCGTTCGCCTGGCCCGCCGAGGCCACAGAGAACTTCGAGACCGGCTTCCTCGAGCAGTGGCGGGCCACCACCGCCGGCGCCACCCGACCGTTCGACGGCTACGGATTCGGTTCGGACGTCAACGGTCTTGCGCCACTCGCCGAGCCGCGGCCGAGTGCGGCCGGTGACCCGCTGGTCTACCCGTTCACCGCCCTCAGCGGCGAAGTGATGGACAGGTGGCGGTTCGGCGAGCGCACGTACGACCTCAACACCGACGGGGTGGCGCAGTACGGCCTCTACGCCGACTGGGCCGCCGACCTGTTGCACCGGGCCGGTGCTGACCGCGCCGAGTTGGAGCGCCAACTCATGGGCGGCGCCGAGGCGTGGACTGCCAACTGGGAACAGGCCAGATGAGCAGAGGCGGGGCCGCACCGGCCGCGCCCGTCACCGACCGTCCGGTCGGGGCGATCTGGATCATCGCGCTCACGCTGGGCGTGGTGGCAGTATTCGCCTCCTGGTTCGGCCCGCTGCAGATCCTGCTTCCCGCCCAGGCCGACCAGATCGCCGGCCCCGGCGACCGGGAGAAGCTGCTCGCCCTGGTGGTCGGCGTCGGCGCCGCGGTCGCGCTGGTCGCCACCCCGCTGTGGGGATTCGTCTCCGACCGCTGCCGCACCCGGTTCGGCACCCGCATGCCCGTGGTCTACGTGGGCACCGCCGTCGGGGTCGCCGGCCAGATAGTGCTGTTCACCGCGACCACCGGCCCCGCCACCCTCGCCGGCTGGGTGCTCGTGCAGCTGGGGCTCAACGGACCGTTCGCCGTACTGGCCGCCCTCATCGCCGACCGCGTCCCGGGCAGCCAGCGAGGGACCGTCGGCTCCCTGTTCGGGGTCGGGCAGATCGTCGGCGTCATCGCCGGGACCGTGGTTGCAGAGGCCGTGGGTGCCAGCACCGTCGGCTACCTCGTGCTGGCCCTGCTCACCCCCGTGCTGCTCGCCGCGATCGTGCTGGTCCACCACGGTCACCCCGCGCCACCACCGGAGGCTCCACGCGGCCGCGGGGTGCAGAACTTCCGCCCCACCCACGACTATCTGTGGGCGTGGATGCTGCGGTTCCTCATGAACCTCACCAACGCGATCCTGCTCATCTACCTGTACTTCTTCCTCGAGGAGGTGGTGCAGGCCGACGACGTCGCCGCCGCGGTCCTCCTCGTCACCGTGATCACCCTGACGCTGTCCGCGTTGTGCGCCGGGCTGACCGGCACCATCTCCGACCGGCTGGCCCGGCGACGCGTGTTCGCACTGGCCGGGGCACTCCTCACCGCCGGTGGGCTGGTCCTGCTCGCCGTGGCCGCGACGATGCCGATGGTCCTGGCCGCCGCCACGGTCCTCGGTCTCGGGTGGGGCCTGTTCATCGGCGTCGACATGGCGATCATCACCTCCACACTCGCCGACGACACCACCTCCGGCACGCTGCTGGGGCTCGCCAACATCGCCAACTCGCTGCCCCAGGTCGTTGCGCCCACACTCGCCGCGCCCATCGTCCTGTCCGCCGCCGGATACCCGGCCTTGTACGTAGTCGGCGCGATGATCGCCGTGGCCGCCGCCCTGTGCACCCTGCCCCTACGATCCATCAGATAGGACCCATGTCGACCGCCTCGTCTGTCACCTCGCCCGCCGACCCCATGCCGGTCGCGCCCCCCGACCCGGTGCTGCCCTCCGGCTTCCGCTGGGGCACCGCCACGGCCGCCGCCCAGATCGAGGGTGCCGCCGAGACCGATGGCCGCGGACCCAGCATCTGGGACATCTTCGCCACCGAACCCGGCCGGATTCGCGGCGGCCACACCCCCGCAGTGGCCTGCGACCACTACCACCGGTCCGCCGACGACGTCCGAGACCTGGCCCAACTGGGGATCGACGAATACCGCTTCTCGATCTCGTGGTCGCGGGTGCTGCCCGAGGGCCGCGGCACCGTCAACCAGCGCGGCATGGACTTCTACTCACGGCTCGTCGACGAACTGCTGACCGCCGGCATCCGACCGGTGCCGACCCTGTACCACTGGGATCTGCCGCAGGCCCTGCAGTCGGCCGGCGGCTGGCTGGAACGGTCGACCTCCGATGCGCTGGCCGACTACGCCGCCATCATGGTTGACGCCCTCGGTGACCGGGTGCACCAGTGGTGGACGCTCAACGAGATGAACGTTCACACCCTGTACGGGCACGCGCTCACCGACCATGCCCCTGCCCTCGGGATGGGCCTGGACTGCATGCCCGTCGCCCATAATCTCCTGCGTGCACACGGGCTCGCCGTCCACGCCATCCGGGCAGCCGGAGACCACCACGAGGTGGGGGTGGTCCAACAGCACTTCCCGGTCCACCCGGCATCGGACTCCCCCGAAGACGTAGAGGCCGCCGACCTGTTCCGCATCCTCACCAACTGGACGTTCGCCGACCCCGTCCTAGCTGGCCGCTACCCGGATGACTTTGTCGCCGAACTCGTCGCGACCTCCGCCGGCCTGACCGCTGGCCAGCTCGAGGACGACCTCGGGGTGATGTCCGAGCCCCTGGACCACTACGGCGTCAACTACTACGAACCGACGGTGATCGAAGCCCCGAAACCCGGCAAGGACTACTCGGGCATCCTCGAGGTGGACTTCCCCGCCGACATGCCGTTCTCCCCCGTCCGGATCGAAGGCGTCGAACGGACCGACTTCGACTGGCCCGTGGTGCCGTCCGGGCTGACCGAGATCCTGCGCACCCTGCACGAGCGCTACCCCGGCCTACCGCCCGTCACCATCACCGAGAACGGCTGCTCGTACGACGATGGGCCCGGCCCCGACGGCGCGGTCCACGATGTCCGGCGGATCGACTACCTGCGGGCGCACCTGACCGCGGTCAGCGAGGCGATCGCTGCCGGGGTGGACGTTCGCGGCTACTACGTGTGGTCGGCGATGGACAACTTCGAGTGGGCGGCCGGGTACGGCGAGCGGTTCGGCCTCGTCCACGTGGACTTCGACACCCTCCAACGGACCCGCAAGAATTCGTGGTACTGGTACCGCGACCTCATCGACCGGGTCAGACACAGCCGGTGAGGACCACCATCACGTAGGGCACGTGCACGATGCCGGCTAGCACCGTCAGAGCGAGCAGGCAGCCCACCCCGGTCACCGTCGCGACCACGCCCGCGGTGCCGCGACCCGGTTGCACAAGGTGGCGAATCCGGTCCGGACCGAGTGCGTGCAGGACACCCTCGACGTCGTGTCCGGCAGCATCATCGGCGTCGAGAGGCCGACCGTGCTGCCCCAGCACCAGCAGAGCGGAGGCGAGCGCCGGGGTGCCGGACACGCGACGGGCGTCGGCGTCCGCGGCGATCTCCAGATAGTGGCCGAACGCGTCAGCGGCCGCACCCAGCAGTGGGACCCACCGCAGTCTCGTGGTCAGCCCATCGACCAGTGCGGTGAGGAGGTGGTGGCGTTGCCGCAGGTGGGCGTCCTCATGGGCCAGGACCGCCCGGAGCTCGTCGGTGCCGAGCAGAGCCACCGCCCCCGTCGACACGACGATGCCCCCGTGACGGCGCGGGAGACTGAGCGCGAACGGGTGCCGGTCCTCCACCAGCAGCACGTCGTAGCCGGCCACGGAGCGGCGGCGTGCCCGCTCACGAAACTGGCGCGCCGACCGCAGCGTGCCCCGGTGACGCCGACGTACCTGCCCGCCGAGCGATCCCAGCGAGAGCACAGTAACCGCGATAGGCGCCGCCAGCAACAGAGCCGCCGGGACGCCCGCGTCGACCGTCCGACCGCCGAAGGGGTTGGCCGCGGCCAGGCACTTCTCGCACACCTGCGCCGCGCCGGACGGCAGAAGCACCGGGCCGGTCAGCACCCAGGCCAGCACGGGCCCCACCGCGAGCATGCTCAGCACCCACGCGAGGGTCCCGGCCAAGAGCAGCCCCACCGCCAGGCGCGGCACCCGCATGAGCAGGGGCGCCGCGGCGCGCAGCACGCGCGGGCCCGCCACTGCCGTGACCACCAGTCCGCCGATGAGCAGCGCGGCCAGTACCCCGTGCGTCACGCTCGGCTCCCATGGTCGCGGCGGTTCAGATAGTCACGCAGCAGGTCCAGCTCGCTGTCCGGGATGCGTTCAGCGAAGTGCAGAATCGACGCCGCCCGGTCCCGGCTCGTCCCCAGCGCGTGGTTCATCACCGAGGCGACGTGCTCCTCCCGTGTCCCGCGTGCGCAGTAGACGGTCGACCTCCCGCGTTTGCCCGCGTCCACCAGCTCCTTGCGGTGCAAGTTGGACAGCACGGTGGCGATGGTCGTGTACGCGAAATCGCCGGGTAGCCGGTCGATGAGGTGCCGGATCGTCGACGCGCCCTCATCCCACAGCAGGTCCATGACCTGGGTCTCCAGCGGTCCAAGCCGGGGCGGCTCGCTCCCGGACCCGATCGTGACGTCCCCGGAGTCTGCGGTCATCGGGTCGCCACCGTGGTCCGAGGCGCAGGCAGCACACAGGCGACCTGCCCGCGCAGCCGGATCGCCAGCGCCACCCCGGTCAGCGCCAGCGCCAGGATCGCCAGGACGGGCTGCACAGGCGCGAACCAGGTGATCGCGCCCGAATATCCCAAGGCCAGCAGCGCGAGCTTGTTGCACACGGGACATCCCACCGCGAACCACGCGAGGACGGCCCCGACGACGCCGACCCGACTCGTCCGGCGGGCCTCGTCGTCGTCATCTCCCACGGCTCCTCGTCCGCCCGCCGCCTCCGCAGCCCCGCCCTCGTCACCCCGCACGTACGTGGCGACCAGCATCCCCGACAGCACCGAGGTGAGGATCCACACCGGGTAGTTCCACCACACCGGCGGGATCTCCCGGGTGAACACCGGGTTGGGGATGAGCACCGTCGCCAGCCCCAGCAGGAGCCCGAAGGCGACCGACACACCGGCGGCGACCAGAACCTGGCGGGGGCCCCACGTCCGCAGGCCCTGCGCGGCCAGGGTCAGAGTCCGGGCTGGAGACGAAAGTGAACGTCGGGGGCGGTCCATGGCGACCATGATGCCACCTATCGACTACGTGCGATAGTCGACTATGTGCCATAGTCGTGTGGTCCGGTGGACGACTGACCCAGGAGAGGGCCGATCATTGAGTACCCCCAACACCCCGTCACGCCACACACTGGAGGCCAACTACCGGCGATCCCGAATCCTGAACTGGGTCCTCAGCGCCGTCGCCGTCTTCCTCGCGGTGGTGGTCGTCGCCCAGATGGTCGAGGGCTCCTCCGCTGCCGAGGAGCCAGCCGCGGTGACCACCGACACCGGCGAGTCCGGTGAGCCGGCCCAGAGCGCCGCCGGCGACATGGAGTTCGTCCGCCGCGACGCGACGGACCCGAAGGCGATCGGCAACGTCGACGCGCCCGTCGTCATGACCGAGTGGATCGACCTACGTTGCCCCTTCTGCGCCGCCTTCAGCCGCGACACACTGCCGGGGCTGATCGCCGACTACGTGGACACCGGCAAGGTGCGCATCGAGTTCATCGACGTCGCCTACTTCGGCGAGCAGTCCGTGGACGCCGCCGTCGCGGCGCAGGCCGCCGCAAACCAGGATCGCTACGTCGAATACACCACCGCCATCTTCGGCGACGCCCCCGAGAAGGGCCACGCCGACCTCACCCGCGACGTGCTCATCGACTTCGCCGAGCAGGTCGGGGTCCCCGATATCGCGCGCTTCACCGCCGACCTCGACGACCCGGCGCTCGAGCAGAAGGTCCGCGCGGGCACGCAGCAGGCCCAACAGCTCGGCGTGACCGCGGTGCCGTTCTTCGTCGCCGGCCAGACCGCGCTGTCCGGAGCCCAGCCCGCATCGACGTTCCGCGAGTACCTCGACGAGGCCGTCGCGGCCGCCGGCTGACCCCGTGGACATCGGACTGTTGGGGGCGTTCCTCGGCGGGACGCTGACACTGCTCAGCCCCTGCTCGGCAATGCTGTTGCCCGCGTTCTTCTCCTACGCGTTCGTGAGCCCACGTGCGCTACTGGCCCGAACCGGAGTGTTCTACCTGGGGCTCATCACCACCCTGGTGCCGCTCGGCGTGCTCGCCGGGACGCTCGGGGCGTTCGTCAACACCCACCGGTTCACGGTCGTGACCGTGGCCTCGGTGATCGTCATCGCGCTCGGCGCGGTCATGCTGCTCAACGTCCCCGTGCCATTCCTGCGCACGAACGGCCGCGCCAGTGGTTCGGGCGGGGCCGAGGGTGGCACTTCCGTCACGGCCGTCTACGCGCTCGGCACGGTCTACGGGCTGGCCGGTGTCTGCGCGGGCCCGCTGCTCGGGGCGGTGCTGACCGTGGCAGCGGTGTCGGGGACGGCACTCACCGGTGGGATCATCGTACTGGTGTTCGCCGCCGGCATGGCATTACCGCTGGTGGTCCTCGCACTGCTGTGGGGACGCCTGCCGGCGGTCCGCACCCTCGTCCGACCGCGCCAGGTGAGGATCGGGCGCTGGACCAACACCTGGACCGGGCTGATCGGCGGCGCGCTGACCATCGCCGTCGGCGTCCTGCTGCTGGTCACCGCCGGCACCACCGAGCTCGGCGGAATCCTCGGCGCATCCGATCAGGCCGCACTGGAGGGAGCCGTATTGCAGGAGGCCTCCCGGGTCCCCGACTGGGCCGTCGTCGCGGTGGCCTCGGCGGTGGCTGGACTCGGCTGGCTCATCGTGCGCCGCCGCCGGCGGACCCGCCCCGAGGCGGGCGGGCTGCAGCTACCCGAGACCCCGACGCTCCGGACCGGGAGCGACGCGTGAGCGGACCGCGCAAAGTCAGCAGTGCCACCGTCCGGTAGACGGCCGTTGGGACTCCCACGCGAGCCTGATCCGGAGTCATCCTAGGTGCGACTAATCTGGGGTCATGACCAGCGATTCGGCCGCGCCGGGCGTGCGGAGACGTCACCTGCCGGGGCGTTCCTCACGGATCGTGGCCGCCGGTGTCGCCGTGGCGCTGACCGCAGCCGCGTGCGGCAGCCCCCTGCCCAAGCCCGAACCCGGCCAGAGTCCCGCGGCGTACTCCGGACTGGAGGTCTCGGAGGACCGCATCGAGTACGCGATCGGCAAGGTCGCCGACATCGTCGAGGAGGAGCTCGAGGCCTCCGGCGTGCCGGGTGCTGCCGTCGCGGTAGTGCACGACGGCGAGGTGTCGATGGCCGAGGGCTTCGGCGTGCGCAGCGTCGAGACCGGCGAGAACGTGAACGAACGCACGGTCTTCCCGCTGGCCTCGATCTCCAAGTCGGTCAGCGCGACGGTCGTGGCCGCCGAATCCGCCGCGGGCGAGGTCGACTGGTCGACGCCCGTGCTCGAGTACCTGCCGTGGTTCGCACTGTCCGATCCGCGCGTGACGGCCGAGGTCACGGTAGGTGACCTGTTCGCGCACCGATCAGGTCTGCCCGAGCACGCGGGAGATGACCTCGAGGACGTCGGATACGAGCGGCCGGCGATCCTCCACGGCCTCCGACGCCTGCCGCTGGAGCCTTTTCGCACCTCGTACGCCTACACCAATTTCGGGCTGACCGCGGGGGCCGAGGCCGTGGCCGTCGCCGCCGGGACCCCCTGGGCGGAGCTTGGCCGCCAACGGATCTTCGACCCGCTCGGGATGCGGGACACCTCGTTCTCCCACGAGGACCTGGTCGATCGCGAGAACCGCGCCGTCGGCCACGTCCGGGCCCCCGCAGCCGAGTCGGGCGAGTCGTCCGGCGAGTGGGTCCCGGCCGACCCCGCCCGCGATCCGGACGCCCAGGCCCCCGCGGGTGGACTGAGCTCGTCGGTGACGGACATGGCCCGGTGGATGGCGATGGTGCTCGACGACGGCAAGGCGCCCGGTGGCCAGCAGGTGGTCCCCTCCCCCGCTCTCCGACAGGCGCTGACCCCGCAGGCAGTGTCCGCACCCCCGCGGTCCGCGGCGGACCGCACCGGAAGCTACGGCTACGGGTTCGACATCTCGACCAGTTCGTCCGGTCGGGTCCAGTGGAGTCATTCCGGGGCGTTCACTCTCGGCGCAGGCACCGCGATGCTCATGATGCCGGCGCTGGATCTGGGCATCATCACCCTGACCAACGCCTCTCCGGTCGGGGTGGCCGAGACGATCAACGCACGAATCGCCGACTACGCACAGTACGGCGACCCGACCCTGCAGTGGCGGGATCTGTACGCGGAGGCGTTGGGCCCGCTCATGGCCCCGGTGGGCGACCTGGTCTCCACGCGGCAGCCTTCCGCACCGACGCCGCCCCGGCCGGTCGACAGGCTGGTAGGCACGTACCGCAACGACTACTTCGGCGAGATCGAGATCCGCCGCGTCGCTGGGGCACCCGGGCAGAAGCCGGTCGACGACCCCGCCGCCGGTCCCGCTCTGGCCGTGGCCGTGGGCCCGGGCCCACTCGTGTGGCCACTCGAACACTGGGACGGTGACAGCTTTGCCGTGCGTCCCCTCGGCGAGAACTGGCCGCCGGGATCCCGCAGCAGCGTCACCTTCGACGGCGACAGGGTGACCGTGGAACTGCTCGACAGCAACGGCCTCGGCACCTTCACCCGCGTCGACGTCGACGAACCCGGCGCCTGACTTCGACCTCGACTACGGCCGCCGGGCCGCCTGCAATCGCATCGCGCGGCGCCGATCACGCTTTGATTCCGCGTCCGGAGCTGTGAGGAAAATCGACAGCCAGGACAGCCTGGAGTCGGCGTCCACGAGGAGCGCCTTGACTGCGAGGGTGAGCGGGACCGCGAGGATCGCCCCGAGCGCGCCCGCCACGACGGACCAGAACACCAGCGACAGGAACGTGACACTCGGGGTCAACCCGACGGCGTCCCCGGTGAACTTGGGTTGGATGAAACTCTGCATGACGAGATTGACCACGCAGTAGATGACCACGACCCAGATGGCGTCCACGGGGCCGCCGGTGAGAAGCGCGAACAGCGCCGGAGGAACCAGACCCAGCACGAAGCCGATGTTGGGGATGTAGTTCGTCACGAACGCCAGCACGCCCCACACCAGGGCGAGCGGGACGCCGAGGACCAGCAGGGCGATCACATCCATGACAGCCACGATGAGGCCGAAAACGGTGGAGACGATCCAGTACGACTTGACACCGTCACTGAACGCGCCGAGGGCGTCGGCGAGACGCGGTCTCTGCCGGGCGATCACGGCGCGGCGACTCGAGATCCCCGGGAGGTCAAAGACGAGGAAGGTCAGTGCGATCACCAGAATGGCGAGCTGACCGCCCGCCGCGGACAGCTGCCCCGCCACGTTTTGCACCGCCCCGATGACGGTGCCGGGGTCCAGCACGCCCTGAAGGCTCGCCGCCACCTGGTCGGCACTCACGCCGAACGTGGCCAGAAACGCGAGGGACTGGTCATAGAGATCGACGAACTTGTCCTGGTATTGCGGAATCTCGTCAGCGGCAACCCACAGCGCCCACACCAGCATCCCGACCAGCGCGACCAGGAGCAGGTAGAGGACCACCAGGACGACGATCATCGCGCCCCACCGGGGCAGCCCGGCCCGCTCCAGCAACCGCTGCAGGGGCTGGGCCGCGATGACCAGGTTGAGCGCCAGAAACGCCGGCATGATGATGTGGGAGTACGAGGAGATCCCCCACAGCACCACGAAGAAGGCTGCCAACGACACCACCGTGACACCGGCGATTCCCCAGCCTTTGGGCTCTTCGTGGGGCGCGAACACCTCCGGGTCGCGCGTACCGTCACCGATGGTGGCCATGGCTCTCCTCACAGGTGGCGGCGTCCCATGCGCCGGACGCTGCTCAGAGTAGCCCGATCAGCTCCTCGCGAGCGCCGAACGGATTCCATCAACGTCCACGGCGTCAAGGTCCGCGGGAACCCAGGTGGGATTGCGGTCCTTATCGATCACCACGGCGCGCACACCCTCGACGAAATCCGGGCGAGCGGTAATCCACGCACCCAGGGCCAGCTCGCC
Organism: Dietzia sp. ANT_WB102; assembly: GCF_008369165.1. NCBI lineage: Bacteria > Bacillati > Actinomycetota > Actinomycetes > Mycobacteriales > Dietziaceae > Dietzia > Dietzia sp. ANT_WB102. Next base: position 1,737,260 of record NZ_VOBA01000001.1, on the reverse strand, counting down.
TGCCAGGCATTCCCGCAGGTCCTCGGCCTTCGCGCCAGCGCGCAGCAACTCGATGGTGGCGATGACCGACGTCGGGCAGTGCGATCGCAGCATTTCGAGCGTGGAGGTGGCCCACTCGTCCTGCTCTCCGGCCTCGAGCGCCGCGATCATCTCCTGCACGGTGTCGCGGGAGAAGACGTCCTCGATGCGCTCGATGTTCGCCTCGACGGCGGACTCCCCTGCTGCGGAGTGGTCCAGGGTGAATCGATCCAGCGCGTCTGCCACGCCGTTGGCTGCAATGGCGTCGACGAAGGCGTTGCGCTCGTCGTCGTCGATCAGGTGGGTGGCCAGGCCGGTGTAGAGGGCGTCGGCGGAGTTCATCCGCACGCCCGTGGTGCCCAGGTAGATCGCGACCGCCAGGCCACGCGGGCCCCCTCCACACAGGCGAGGCAGGAAGTGGCTGGCACCGACGTCGGGGATGAAGCCGATCGCCGTCTCCGGCATGGCCATCATGACCTTCTTGGTGACGACGCGGTGCGAACCGTTGATCGAGATGCCCAGACCGCCGCCCATCGCTACCCCGTGGATGACGGCGACGGTGGGAACGCGGTGGTAGTGGTACGCGGCGTCCATCGCGTACTCCTCGGAGAAGAATTCGTGATTCTTCTCGTGCTCGCCGGCCACCGCCGCGTCCCGTAGCGCACGGATGTCGCCCCCCGCGCAGAACGCCTTCTCCGAGGTGCTGGTGGTGACGACGGCCTCGACGCCCGTGTCGGCAGCGGCCTCGTCCAGCGCGGTGTGCAGGGCCCGGCACATGGGCAGGTCCAGCGAGTTCAGGGCCTTGGGGCGGTCCAAGATGATGTGCTGTATCCGGCCTTCACGCCGGCTGATGACGTAATCGCTCATGGCTCCATAATGTCAGGCCGTGCCCAGGCCAGCGCGCAGATACTAGGATTTCCTACTTCGTTGCCCCCGGCGCGTCCGGCACGGGCGACACTGCGCGGGCACTGCGCCAGCGGTGCGCGGACACTGCGCGGGCGGTCACTCCTCCAACAACTGCGAGGCCACGTCCGGCACATACTTAAACTCCTCGCGCGGCGGACGCTCGTAGTTCGACCCCTCCGGCCGCTCAGGGATATCGAACTCGGGCGGCTCGAGCTGCTCCCACGGCACCGTGGACAGCAGGTGCGAGATGACGTTGATCCGCGAACGCTTCTTGTCCTCCGACTCGACCGTGAACCACGGCGCCTCGGGGATGTCGGTGTGGACAAACATCTCGTCCTTGGCTCGGCTGTACTCCTCCCACCGGTTGATGGACTCCAGGTCCATCGGCGAGAGCTTCCACCGTCGCATCGGGTCCTCGTGCCGCGACTGGAAGCGGCGCTCCTGCTCCTCGTCGGACACCGAGAACCAGTACTTGCGCAGCATGATCCCGTCTTCCACCAGCAGTCGCTCGAAGATCGGCGCCTGGTGCAGGAACCGGCGGTACTCGTCGGGCGTACAGAAGCCCATCACCCGCTCCACGCCGGCCCGGTTATACCAGGACCGGTCGAAGATCACGATCTCCCCGGCCGCCGGCAGGTGCTCGATGTAGCGCTGGAAATACCATTGCGTCTTGTGCACGTCCGTCGGGGCCGGCAGCGCCACGACCCGGGCGTGCCGCGGGTTGAGGTACTGCGTCATCCGCTTGATCGCCGAGCCCTTGCCTGCGGCATCGCGCCCCTCGAACACGACGACCAGCCGGTTCCCGGTCTCCCTGAGCCAAGCCTGCATCTCGACCAGCTCTGCCTGTAGCCTTTCGAGTTCGTTCTCGTACGCCTTCTTCGGGAGCTTCTCCAGACCGCTGGGGAGCAGGTCCTTTTTCTTGGGGCCGCTCTTGTTCGGGCCGCTCTTGGACGCGGAGGCCTTTGAGTGCTTGTCTGACTTGCCGTTCTTGCCAGCCGGCTTCTTGCTGCTCATGGCCCGATCCTACGAGCCCCACCCGTCTCTCCGGTCCGGACGCGGAAGATGACAGTTCTCGTACATCCTCTCCCGCGGCTCCTGTGGGGGCGACGCGGGCGCGGAGCGGGCGCGGAGCGGGCGCGGAGCGGGCGCGGAGCGGGCGCGGAGCGGGCGCGGAGCGGGCGCGGAGCGGGCGCTGGTCCCGCGGGCGCGGGGCGTTCCGTCCCTTGTGAGGCACTCGCACACGGAGTCCGGAATACTGGCGGGGTGCGACCCCGCGACCCCGTCCTCTACGCCACCTGCTCGTCACCTGGCTGTCCCCGCTAGTGGAGGCGTTCGAGAAATGACCACCGTACTGGTTTTGTGGGATCTGGACCTTACCCTCCTCGACCCGGCTGGCTTCGGCGCTCGCATGATCGCGCCGACACTCGCCGACTTCCTCGGCCGCGACCCCGTCATGGGGGCGTCCTTCGCCGGGCGGACCGACCGGGCGATCCTCACCGACCTGCTCGAGAGGAACGGGGTGGAGCTGCACGACGACGAGATGGTCTTCGCCCTGATGGAGGCTGTTGCCCGGAGGTGCGAAATCTTCGGGCACGATCTCCTCGCCGGTGGTGGCGGTCCCCTACCCGGCGCCCACGAGGCGGTCGCCGCTCTGGCCGAGTACCCGCGGTTGCACCAGGGGATCGTCACGGGCAACATGCGCCGGACCGCGCTTCTCAAGCTGCGGCTCTGTGGTTTCCACGGACTTCCCGATCCCGGCCTTGGCGCGTTCGGTGATCATCACGCCGACCGCGCCCTCCTCGTCCGGGACGCCATCGCTGCCGCCCGGACCCGCGGCCTCGACGTCAGCCCCGAGCAGGCCGTGATCGTCGGCGATCACGTCCACGACGTTCGCGGCGCACTCGACGCGGGCGCCGCGTGTGTCGCCGTGGCCACCGGCAGGGTCTCCGCCGACGACCTCCACGCCGCCGGGGCCCACGCAGTCCTGCCGGACCTCACCGACCCCGACGCGCTGCTGACCGCGATCCACGCCACCGTCTGACCTGCGGCCCCTCCCCGCGGCCGCCCTCTGCGCCGCCCACGCGGCCCCAACCGCCCCTGTCCCCCGCCACCCACTCCGCACTCAGCAGCCCAGGCACCACGCCGCCCACGCCCCACGCCATATCTGACATTCGCTATGTGATGCCTTCTGCCTGATAGCAAATACGCCGAGTTTGGGAGCAGCCAGATCGCGCTATCAGGTATCGCGCCGCCCTGACTGCGACCAAATTGAACAGTCTCCTCCCGAGTCGCGCTCAAGCTACGGCGCGGCCCGCCCACGACACAATGCCGCCTCGATCTGACGGATGACCGTGGCGTGGCTACGCAGCATCTGCGCCGTGACGCGGATGACCTGCCAGCCCAGTTCAGCCAACTCGGCGTTGACTCGCGCGTCGTGCTCCCAGGTGGACTGCCGACGGTGGACCTCCCCGTCGTAGAAGATCGCTACCCGCGATTCCGGATACCCGAAGTCCGCGACTGTCACCCTCACCCCGTGCTCGTTGTAGATGGCCAACTGCGGAATCGGGTTCGGCAACGTGGATCGGTTGAGGATGAGCCTCAGCCTCGTCTCCCGCGGCGAGTCCGCACTGTGATCGCACTCGCGCAGGAGGTCCCGCACTCGACGCAGTCCGTGCAGTCCGCTCAGTGTGGACGCGAGTGCCCGCACCTCGGACACGTTCATCCGAGCCCTGTTGCAGACGGCGTCGACCTTCGCGATTGCCCTCTCGTCGTCGTCCTCCCACCTCGCGATGTCAATCGCCGTCCTCGCGACTGAGGTGCAGGCGATGCCGGAGCGCACGTCACGCTGCCCCTGGGGCAGCGAACTCCTGAGTCTGCGTGTACGCACTCCGGGAGGCGAGTGTGTAGGGCCGACTGTATAAATGTCGACCTCGCCTAGCAGCGACTCCGGGGAGTACCACCGCTCACCATGCAGGTGCGCGGCCGCCAGTCCACAGACGATCGACCCGGGCGGCGCCCATAGCGCTGCCGCGCGGACACGGGTCAACGCGTCTATCGGAGCGGACGCTTCGGTGTACACGTCCGGAAAGATTCTGCTGTACGAGGAGCGCAAGGCATGTTTTGTCACACGGCCCGCTGCCAGCGCGTAGCTGCCGATAAAGGGTCGTGCCGGATCATTCGAGGTCACATGATGAGCTTCCCGCGGGGAACGCTCTCAAATCCGGCCGGTGCGATGACTGTGAAAAGGGATGACGACCATCCACAGACGCTCAGGTGAAATTGGTAGCACTCAGTGGGGCAAGAAGCCTGAGGGGGCTACGTGCACGCCACCAATATGTCCGTGATTGCTACCAAAACACCATGGCTGGACGTGCGGCGAGCTGAACGGGCGGCGAGCGGGACGGGCGGCGAGCGGGACGGGCGGCGAGCGGGACGGGCGGCAAGCGGGACATGCGACGAGCGGGATGTGCCGCGAGCGGGATGGCGGGCGATCAGCCCTCGATCTGCTCGCCCAGCTCCATCCACCGTTCCTCGAGGGAGTCCTTCTCGGCGGCGACGTCCTTGAGCTCCCGGTCCAGGTCGGCCAGCTTCGCGGTGTCCATGGCGCCTTCGGAGACTGCGGCCATGGACTTGTGAAGTTCGGCCTCGCGCTTGTCGAGCTTGCCCATCTGGCGCTCGATCTTGGACATCTCCTTGGTCAACGCACGCTCCTCGGCCGAGCTCAGGCCCGAGCCGGAGCCTGGAGTGACAGAGCCCGACCCGGACGCAGCGCCGGCTCCCGCGGGGCCGGTAAGCCCCGGCGCGGATGCTCCTGTGCCGGCGGCGCCACCACCGACCGCGCCACCAACCGCGCCTCCACCGGCGCCTGCGTCCGCGACAGGAGCCGACCGGGAGACCTTGCCCGAGTCGCCCGCGGCCCCCGCCACCCGGCGGCGCTCGAGGTACTCGTCGATGCCGCGTGGCAGGTTGGTGAGCTGGCCGTCGCCGAAAAGTGCCCACACCGAGTCACAGATCCGCTCGACGAGGTAACGGTCATGGGAGATCACGACCATCGTGCCGGGCCAGCCGTCGAGCAAGTCCTCAAGTTGGCGCAGCGTGTCGATGTCCAGGTCGTTGGTGGGCTCGTCGAGCAGCAGCACGTTGGGCTCGGCCATGAGCACGCGCGTGAGCTGCAGCCGTCGTCGTTCGCCACCGGACAGGTCGCCGACGGGCGTGCGCTGCCGGGCTGGCGAGAATCCGAGCCGCTCGGCCAGCTGGGAGGCGGTGAGCTCGTCGGCGCCGAACGACACGCGGGTGGCGACGTCCTCGATCGCCTCGAGCACCCGCTGGTCCAGTGGCAGGTCGTCGAGTTCCTGGCGCAGCCACCCGATCCGGACGGTCTTGCCCTCCTTGCGCGTACCCGCCGCCAACGGGGCCTCTCCTGCCAAGGCCCGCAGGAGCGTGGTCTTGCCGGAGCCGTTGACACCGACCAAGCCCACACGCTCGCCGGGCGCCAGCCGCCAGGTGAGGTCCTCGACGAGGGTGCGGCCGTCGGGTGCGTCCAACCGCACGTCTTCGAGTTCCACCACGACCTTGCCCAGGCGTCGCGCCGCGAAGCTCGACAGTTGTAGCGAATCGCGGGGCGGCGGCACGTCCTTGATGAGGGCCTCGGCGGCCTCGATGCGATAGCGGGGTTTGGAGGTTCGTGCGGGCGCGCCGCGGCGGAGCCAGGCGAGTTCCTTGCGCATGAGGTTCTGGCGGCGCGACTCGGTGGCCGCAGACTGGCGATCGCGCTCGGCGCGGGCGAACACCCAGTCGTTGTAGCCGCCCTCGTACTGCTCGACGTGGCCGTCGACGACCTCCCAGGTGCGGGTGGCGACCGTGTCGAGGAACCAGCGGTCGTGTGTGACGACGACGAGGGCACTCGATCGCGCGACGAGGTGGTCGGCCAACCACTGGACGCCCTCGACGTCGAGATGGTTGGTCGGCTCATCCAGCACGAGCAGGTCCAGGTCCTGCACGAGGGCCGCCGCGAGCGACACCCGGCGTCGTTCACCGCCGGACAGGTCCGCCACCGGGGTGTCTAGTCCGAGGTCGTGGATGCCGATGCCGTCGAGCACCGCGCGGACTCGTGCGTCGCCGGCCCACTCGTGAACGGCCAGGCCGAGCCTGCCGACCACTGCCTCCCCCACGGTGTCTGCGGCGAGTTCGGTGCGCTGCGTGACCACGGCGATCCGCAGGCCGCTCACCTGCGAGACACGCCCGGAGTCGGGCTCGGTCACGCCGGTAAGGATCTCCAGCAGGGTGGTCTTGCCACCACCGTTGAGGCCGACGACGCCGATACGGTCGCCGGCGTTGACGCCCAGTGAGACGTTGTCGAGCACCTGCCTGATCCCGAAGGAGATCGAGCACTGCTCGAGGTTGATGAGGTTGGTGGGGGCCATCTCTACTTTCCTGTGGGGTCGTCGACGATGCGTGCGCCGCCGACCGGGCCGCGGGTCACGCGGACCTCGCGGGCGACGCCGTGCTCGCTGATCTCGGCGGCGACGGCGATCGCGTGGTCTCGGTCGGTGCAGAAAAACAGGCAGGTGGGTCCGGAGCCGGACACCATGCCGCGGAGGGCTCCCGCCTCCCGGCCCGCGCGCAGCGTCCTACGCAGGGCGGGCATGAGCGCCAGCGCCGCGGGCTCCAGGTCATTCGCCAGGAGCCCGGCCACGGCGGCCGGGTTATCGCCGGCGAGGGCCTCGACGAGCGGCTCGACCCCGGCCGCGCGCGGCAGGCCGCGGCCGGGCGCGCCCGAGCGGGCAGGGGCGTCACCCGCGTGGATCGGGTCGACCTCACCGCGCTCGGCGCGCAGTCGGTCGAGTTCGGCGAACACCGTCGGGGTGGACAGTCCGCCGTCTGCCAGGGCGAGCACGATGTGCTGTTCGGCGCGGGCGTGCAGCAGCGTGGCCACCTTCTCGCCGCGCCCGGTGCCCAGCGCCGTACCGCCGCGGATACAGAAGGGCACGTCGCTGCCCAGGTGGGCGGCCCGCTCCTCCAACGCCGCCCGACCCAATCCCAGACCGAGCAGCCGGTCCGTGGCCACGAGTGCGGCCGCGGCATCCGCGCTCCCGCCGGCCATCCCGCCGGCCACGGGGACGCCCTTGTGGATCCGGATCGCGATGCGGGCGTCCGACCCGGCTTCCTCGCGGAGCAGATCGACCGCCCGCGCGGCGAGATTGCTCCGGTCCGTGGGCACCTGCGGGGCGCCGGGTCCGGTGACGATGATGGTGTCGTCGTCGCCGTCGTCGACCCCGCCGCGCTCTGCCGCGACCGTGTCGCCACGGGCGCCGGACCTACGCTCACCGACGAGCTCGACGGTGACCTGCTCCCACAGGTCCACGGCCCGGTACACGGTGAGCAGGTCGTGGAAACCGTCGGCGCGCACGTCCCCCACTGCGAGGTGGAGGTTGATCTTGGCGGGGGCGACGGCCGTCACGGCGCGCGCGCCGGCGGAGGTGGAGGCGTCGCGGGACATGACCACCAGCCTACGGCTCGCGGTGCGCCGGACCGATCCCGAGCCGCACCGCCGCCTCCGCGATACGGACGAAGTCGGCGGTGGTGAGCTGCTCTCCCCGGGCCTTCGGGTCAACCGCGGCCTCGGTCAGCGCGAGTTCGGCGTCGGCGCCGGAGCCCGCCCACCCGGACAGGGCGGCACGCAGGGTCTTGCGGCGCTGGGCGAACGCGGCGTCGACCACCGCGAACACCCGCCGACGGTGATTGGCGCCCAGGTCCCACGGCGCCTCGGGGTACGCGTCGATCCGCACCAGACCCGACTCGACGTTCGGCACGGGCCAGAAGACGTTGCGGCCAACGGTCCCCGCCCGGCGGACGGTGCCGAAGAACCCGGCCTTGACGCTCGGCACGCCGTAGACGCGGGAGCCTGGGGCGGCGGCCAGTCGATCGGCCACCTCGAGTTGCACCATCACCAGCGCAGTACGCAGGGTGGGCACCTCGGCGAGCATGTGCAGCAGCACTGGCACCGACACGTTGTAAGGCAGGTTGGCCACCAGCGCGGTGGGCGGCGGGTCCCCCAGATCAGTGCCGGCGACGGCCAGGGCGTCGGCGCCCACGACGGTCAACGCGTCGGCCAGCAGCGGCGCCCGCTCGGCGACAGTCCGGGGCAGCCGCCCGGCCAGCACCGGGTCGATCTCCACGGCGACCACGCGACCAGCGGCGTCGAGCAACGGCAGGGTGAGAGAGCCGAGGCCGGGCCCGACCTCGATCACCGTGTCGTCGCGGCCCACACCGGAGGCCGTGACGATCTTGCGGACCGTATTGGCGTCGTGGACGAAGTTCTGCCCGAGAGCTTTGGTGGGCTTGATGCCCAGTTCCTCCGCGAGCGCGCGCACCTCCTGCGGGCCGAGTGGCTCGGCTTGCCCGCGGAAGGTCGCGTCCGGGCCGGTCAGCGCAGGCCCAGCTTCGCGGTGCAGGCCGGCCAGGCGCCCCACCCCTGTGCTGCCTGGACCTTCTCGGCGATCGCGATCTGCTGCTCACGGCTGGCCTGGTCGGCGGTGGGTGCGTATTGTCCGCCGCCGTACGCGAGCCAGGTGCTGGCCGCGAACTGCAGCCCGCCGGTGTACCCGTTCCCGGTGTTGATGCTCCAGTTGCCGCCCGACTCACACGCGGCGATCGAGTCCCAGACCCCACCGTTGGAGGGCTCCGGCACGGCCGGACGGGGCTTGGTGCCCACGCGGACGACGGCGGGCCGGGCCTCGGTGAGGATGTTCTCCGAGCTGCGCTCGCGCCCGGTCTCGACGCCGTTGACGCGGGTGACGGAGTATTGCACCTCGCGCTCGCCGGGGACGCCGGACTCGGTGACGGTGCGCTCGCCCTCGACCGCCTCCGGGTCGTCGATGGTCCGCTCGGGAGCCTCGAAGGGCTCGACGACCTTCTCTACCGCGGTCGTCACGCGGGTGATGGTGATGGGGGTGCCCGGCTCGGCGGGGGCATCGGGGGCGGGGGTGACGGTGTCCTGCGGGCCGAGGGTGATGCGGGCACGTTCGAGGAACTCGCCGACTGTCTCGCCGGGCGAGGACATCGGAGTGGCGGGGCCGCCGTTGTCGGACAGCAGTAGTTCGCGCGGGGTGACCACGGAAACGCTGGCGCCGTCGAGCGGGACCGGCGAGTCGATGCGTGGGGTGACGTAGCTACGGGGTGGGACGTCGCCACGCTCGGCCACCAGGTCGGCCACGGTGGTGGCGGTGGTCCACACCTGCTCGCTTCGTCCGTCGACCTCGACCGTGACGGGCCGTGCGCGCAGGAGGGTGACGGTGTCGCCGTCGCCGAGGCGGTCGCTGGGGGCGATCACAACGTCACGCTCGTCGACGGTGTACCCGGCGTCGGCGAGTGCGGCCCGGACGTCGGAGCCGAAGGTGACCAACTCGAGCTGCTCGCCGTCGACCTCCAGGGTGTACTGGGTGCGCTGGTTCACTGCCGCGACGCCGCCCACGACCAGCGTGGTGAGCATCCCTGCCACGGACAGTCGCAGCATCGTCGAGCGGGACCGGTGGATCCGCTGAATGGGGGCGAGCAGGCCCTTGGTGCCCTCGGGGGTGTCGGTCCGTGCGTCGTCAACCACTGGTCGGTTCTCTCCTCGGATAGTCCCGTGAGCGGCCGTACAGCCGATCGCGTTTCATCACGGTAGCGTAACGAACCGGTCGTGCGGCGGCAACGTGACCCGCCTGACATGCGCGAACGAGCCGACGATGACGACACATTCAGGTCACGTTCCGTTACATTCGCCACTCGGGCCTCTCGAGCACCACTCGCCACAGGGTCTCTGGCCGGTGGCGCGGGTCGCCCGTCAGACGGTCAGGCCGAACACGGCGCGGGCGGTGTCCGCCACCTCCGCGACGAACTCCTCGGGCGTCTGCCCGCGCACCTCCGCGATCGCGCGGGCGGTGTAGCCGACCAGGCCGGGCTCGTTACGGGCCCCACGAAACGGCTCGGGCGCCATGTACGGGGCGTCGGTCTCCACGAGCAGCTGCCCCGCCGGGGCCAGGCGTGCCGCCTCGCGCAGGTGATCGTTGGCCTTGAAGGTCACGTTCCCGGTGAAGGACAGCACGTACCCGCGCTCCAGCGCCTCCACCGCGACCTCGAGGGGGGAGGAGAAGCAGTGGAGCATCACGCTCGGCACGCCGGATCCCGGCCCGGCGACCTCGGAGAGCACCCGCATGAGGTCCGCGTCGGCCTCGCGGTTGTGGATCATCAGGCACTTGCCCAGTTCCGCAGCGAGCCCGGCGTGCCAACGCAGGGACTCCTCCTGCTCGGCCGGCTCGGCGCAGCCGTCCATCGTGCCGACCCAGTAATGATCCAGTCCGGTCTCCCCCACCGCGACGACGCGCGGGTGGGCGGCGAGTTCACGCAGGCGCGTCCGCACCTGCTCGCCGCGCTCGGGGTCGGTGACCTCGCGGGCGCGGGTGGGGTGGACGGCCACGGCGGCGTACACCCGCTCGTCGGCCTCGGCGGCTGCCACCACGGCCTCGGACTCGGCCAGGTCGTCGCCCACGGTGACCATCGCCGCCACGCCCGCGAGCGCGGCGCGGTCGGCCGCGGCGCGCACCTCGTCCGCCGTGCGGTGTCCACAGGAGTAAAGGTGCGTGTGCGCATCGACGAGCCCGGGTAGCGGCTCGGGCAGGACCGGGGTGGGGCGGGATTTTCGCTTACCCATACGGTCTGTCAGTCCTCCTGCTGGATCGGCGCCCAGCTGGGACCGGTCTCGGCCAGCTCGGGGTCAACCTTGGCGAACAGCGGGCTGGGCTTGGCCAGCGGCCTGCCGGGGGTGATCTCCGTGCGCGCCCACCGGGCCTGCTCGGATGCGTAGTCCCCCATGATCACGGGGTAACTGCGGCCGGCGTCGGGCAGCCCGGAACCGACGAGTTCGACCGGCATGTCATCGGTCACCTCGTGCACCTGCGGGGCCGCTGCCCACACGCCCTGCCCTCCGATCGCGCCGTGGATCTGCTGCGCTGCCGACGGCAGGTACGGGGTGAGCAGCGTGTTGGCGTCGGAGACCACCTGCAGTGCGGTGTGCAGGACGGTGCCCAGACGGTCGCGCTGATCTGGCTCCTTGGCCAGTTTCCACGGCTCGGTCGCGGCGATGTAGCGGTTTGCGGCGCCGACGATGCGCATCGCCTCGGTGGCACCAGCCTTGAACCGTGAGCGCTCCAGGTGCGCTCCCACGGTGGCGAACGCGGACTCGGCGTCGCGCAACAGCTCGGCGTCGAGATCGGTCAAGGTGCCGGGGCGGGGGATCTCCCCGAAGTTCTTGTGCGCCATGGACACGGTGCGGTTGACGAGGTTGCCCCACCCGCCGACCAACTCGGAGTTGGTCCGGCGCACGTACTCGTCCCAGGTGAAGTCGGTGTCGTGGTTCTCCGGCCCGGCCACGGAGATGAAGTAGCGCAGCGCGTCCGGCCCGAACTCGGCGAGGAAGTCGCGCACGTAGATCACTACGCCGCGGGAGGAGGAGAACTTGGACCCGGACATAGTGAGGAACTCGCTCGAGACCACCTCGGTGGGCAAATTGAGTGCGCCCAGCGCCCCCGGCTCGCCGCCGTGGGCGCCCCGGCCGTCGTAGCCGATGAGCTCGGCCGGCCAGATCTGCGAGTGGAACGTGATGTTGTCCTTGCCCATGAAGTAGTGGGAGACCGCCTCGGGGTCCGTCCACCAGCGCCGCCACGCCTCGGGCTCGCCGGACCGCCACGCCCACTCGATCGAAGCGGACAGGTAGCCGACTACGGCGTCGAACCACACGTACAGCTTCTTGTCGCCGCGGTCCTGCCAGCCCTCCACCGGGATGGGGATGCCCCAGTCGATGTCGCGGCTCATCGCGCGCGGACGCAGGTCCTTGAGCAGGTTGAGGGAGAATTTCAGGACGTTGGGCCGCCAGTCCTCACGCCCCTTCAGCCAGTCCCCGAGCGAGTCCGCGAGCGCGGGCAGGTCCAGGAACCAGTGCTCAGTCTCGATGAACTTGGGGGTCTCACCGTTGATTTTGGAGACGGGGTTCTTCAGGTCCGCCGGGTCGAGCTGATTGCCGCAGTTGTCGCACTGGTCGCCGCGGGCACCGTCGTATCCGCAGATCGGGCAGGTGCCCTCGATGTACCGGTCCGGCAGTGTACGTCCGGTGGACGGGCTCACCGCGCCGGTGGTGGTCTTGGCCACCATGTACCCGTTGCTGTGCAACCCGCGGAACAACTCCTGCACCACGGCGTAGTGGTTCCGCGTGGTGGTGCGGGTGAACAGGTCGTAACTCAGCCCGAGCCCGGCGAGATCGTCCACGATCACCCGGTTGTAGCGGTCCGCCAACTCTTGGACGGACACGCCCTCCTTCTCGGCCTGCACGAGAAGGGGCGTGCCGTGTTCGTCGGTGCCCGAGACCATCAGAACGTCGTTGCCGGCCATCCGCTGGTAACGCGAGAAGACGTCCGACGGCACCCCGAATCCCGAGACGTGTCCGATGTGCCGAGGGCCGTTCGCGTACGGCCATGCGACCGCGGTGAGGACTGTCTTCGCCATGCCTACAGACTAGGCGGTGGTGGACCCGTCACCTGAGGAGGTGGTCCCCCCGGCCCCGGAGCCGGTGGTGTGCGGCTCGTCGCCGCCCCGGACGGCCCACGGCGCGGACCGCTTGTCCAGCCGGTCCCGCTCGGACTTGGGCAGCAGGTAGACCTTCTCGGTGATGAACGGATCCTGCGACAGTGCCTTGACGATGGACACGCACAGCGCGCCCAGCACCAGGACGAACGGTGACGCGGCGATGATCGTGAGGTTTTGGAGGCTGCTCAGCGCGCTCTCCGGCTCCCCGGACCGCAGGCCGGGCAGCAGCATGAGGATCGCGACTGCCGCGGTGAGTGCGCCCCACAGGACGACCAACCAGCGCTTGGGGTTCTCCGCTCCGTTCTGCGACATCCCGGCCATGACGATCGACGCCGAGTCGGCACCGGTGACGAAGAAGATGGAAATGAGGACGACCGCGACGAACGACAGGATCGTGGTGAAGGGCAGCTCGCGGAACATGGCGAACAGCTGCAGTGTCGAGTCGCCGTCGCCGTAGATGCTGCGCCCGCTGAGCTCGAGGTTGAGGGCTGCGCCGCCGAAGATCGCGAACCACAGGATGCTGAGCACGCTGGGCACGATGAGGACGCCCACCACGAACTCGCGGACGGTGCGGCCGCGCGAGATGCGGGCCAGGAACATCCCCACGAACGGCGACCAGGAGATCCACCACGCCCAGTAGAAGACCGTCCAGCCGGAGAGCCATTCGCCCGCAGTGCCGTCAACGCTGGCCCCGGTACGCGAGGCCATGTCGAAGAAGGAACCGATGTAGCCGGCCAACGAGGTCGGAACCAGGTCGAGCATGAACACCGCCGACCCGGAGGCGACCAGGACGAAGAGGGCCAGAGCTACTGCGAGGACCATGTTGATGTTGGACAGCAACTGGATACCGCGGTCGATTCCGGACACCGCCGAGAGCACGAAGCACATGCCCAGCACGATGATGATCCCGACGGCGACCGCAGCGCTCTCAGCCGATACGGTCCCGGTCTCGGCCAGGCCCGCGCGGATCTGCAGGGCACCCAGGCCCAGCGAAGCCGCGGTGCCGAAGACGGTCGCGAAGATCGCCAGGACGTCGAGGACCTTGCCCTGCCAGCCCTGCGCGCGTCTTTCGCCCATCAGGGGCACAAACGCGCTGGAGATGAGGTGACGCCCGCCGTACCGGTACGCGGTGAGCGCGAGCGCCAGTCCCACCACCGCGTACACGGCCCAGGCGTGGGCGGTCCAGTGGAAGGTGGTGGTGGCCATTGCCGTGGTCACCCCGGGCCGGGCGCCCGGCGGCGTGTCGATGTAGTGCGACAGCGGCTCGGACACGCCGTAGAACATCAGACCGATGCCCATGCCGGCCGCAAACATCATCGAGATCCAGCTGGTGGTGCGGAATTGCGGCCGCTCCCCGTCCGGGCCGAGGCGCACGTTGCCGTATTTACTCAGCGCGAGCCACAGGATGAACGCCACGAACAGCGTCGCCGCCAGGACGAAGAGCCAGTCCACGCTCCTGGCTGTCCAGTCGAACGCGGCCGTGGCCGCGCTCTGGAAGGATTCGGTGAATCCCAATCCCCACACGAGCACGATCCCGACCAGGACCAACGCGGGGATGAACACCCCGTAGCTGATCGCGAGCGACGGTGATTCGGCGCCTGTCGCTGGACTGTCTGGTCGCTCGGGTCGCGAGGGCGGGGAGGACTTCTCAGGTGTGGTGGTCACCTAGACAGCATTAGCACGGAACCGGAACCCGGGCCGGTTAATGTCTCCTTCACGATCGCCCGGGTTGGACCCCGAGGGCCCCTGTCTGCCAGGTTATTGGGGTGCACAACTGGGCGGAGTTGCCGCCGGATCCGCTCGCCGTCCTCCACGCCTGCGCGCGCCGCGCCGAGCGCGAGGAACTCCCGCCGCCAGCGGCTCTGTTCGGGGACTGGCTCGGCGCAGCCGCAGTGATCGCCCCGTCAGTCGATCTGTCACCCGTCGATCCTGCGCACGTCTTCGCAGGTGACCACCTCGTCGTCGATCCCGACCGTGGCTCCCCCACCCGCCCCGGCGGCCCCATGGCCGACGAGGCGCCCTTCACGGTGGGATTCCGTTCCTATCCGGACGTCCCGCCCGGCGCCCGACGGCTGTTGCCCGAAGCCGTATCCGGACGGGCCGACGGGATCCTCATGCTCGGACATGACGGCCACTGGAGCGCGCGGGGTACGGTCCCCGCCCCCGGGGATCTGGACGTCCGACCGAGAGAGGGCGACGACGACGAAGTCGCCACCCCCGACTGGGCCGCCCCGGATCGGTCCGCCCACCAGGCAGCGGTCACGTCCTGCCTCGAGGCGATCAGGGCTGGCGAGATCTACCAGGCCTGCCTGTCCACCCGGCTGGACGGCCGCCTGCACGGCGAGCCGATCGCACTGTTCAGCGCATTGTGGCGGCGAACTCGAGCCCGGCGGGCGGCGTTCCTGGCGGGACCGTGGGGGGCGGTCGTCTCGCTCTCCCCGGAGACGTACTTGACCCGCCAAGGCCGCGACGTGCGGTCCGCGCCCATCAAGGGCACCCTGCCCCTGGCCGCCGACCCCGAGCTGCTGCGCGCGTCGGAGAAAGACGTCGCGGAGAACATCATGATTGTCGACCTGGTCCGCCACGACCTCGGGCGCACCGCCGACCTGGGTTCGGTGACCGTTCCCGAACTGCTCGCCGTCCGGGAGGCACCCGGAGTGTGGCACCTGGTCTCGACCGTCGCCGCGCGGACCGGCGTGCCGCACGCCGAGCTCGTGGACACCACGTTCCCGCCCGCCTCCGTCACCGGCACCCCCAAGCTGCGCGCCCGCGAGCTCATCGCCGAGTGGGAGCCGCGGGCCCGGGGCCTGCACTGCGGCGCGATCGGCATCGCCGGTCCCGGGGAGCTCGACCTGTCGGTGGCGATCCGCACTCTGGAGGTGGCGCCGGACGGGCGGGTGGAGATGGGCGTGGGCGGCGGCATCACCATCGACTCCGACCCAGACGCCGAATGGGAGGAGTGCGTCCACAAGGCGGCGTTCACCTGGGGTGGTGGCCCGGCACCCTGGCCGGCATGAGCCGTCAGCCGCGTGAGTCGAGTACCGCCTGGTACAGCTCCCGCTTGGTCACCGTCGCCCCCTCGGCGACAACAGCGCACGCGTCCTTGAGTCGCTCGCCGGCCTCGACCCGCTCCTCCACGATCTCCACGAGATCCTCAAGCGTCGCACCCGACGCGGCAGACTCGGCGCCCTCGACGACCACGACGATCTCCCCCAGCACGCCCCCGGCCGTCCGCTCCGCGAGCTCGCCCAGGGTGCCCCGCAGGACCTCCTCGTAGGTTTTCGTCAGCTCCCGGCACACCGCGGCCCGGCGATCCGCGCCCAGTACCTGCGCGGCCTCGGCGAGCGTGTCGGCCAGGCGGTGCGGCGACTCGAAGAACACGCACGTGCGCTCCTCCGCCGCCAACCGGGCCAGCCACGTGCGGCGCCGACCGGCCCGCCGCGGCGGGAAACCATCGAAGCAGAAACGGTCGACCGGGAGCCCGCTGAGCACCAACGCGGTGGTGACCGCCGACGGACCCGGCAGACACGTCACCGGCAGCCCAGCCTCGATACAGGCAACGACCAGCGAGTACCCCGGGTCCGACACCGCCGGCATCCCGGCATCGGTCACCACCGCCACCACGTCCCCGGCGCGGACCCTCTCGATCAACTGGGGTACACGTCCCGCCTCGTTGTGCTCGAAGAAGCTCATCACGCGGCCGCCGATGGTGACCTCGAGGGCCGTAGCCAGGGAGCGCAGCCGGCGGGTGTCCTCCGCGGCCACCACATCGGCTGTCGTCAGGACCTGGCGCAGCCGGTCCGAGGCGTCGGCCGGGTTGCCGATGGGGGTGGCCGCCAACACGACACGTCCGGACGTCATGACGACCACCCTATCCCCGGGCGGGCGCGTCCCCGCCCGTCGCGGGGCCCCCACTATGCTCGGCCTGTGACCTCGACCATCGGCGTGCGCTCACCAGGACGCCCGCTGCCCGCCCCGGACACCGGTCCGGTCGACACGACCCGCGACTGGATCGTCACCGGCGTCATCCTGGCCCTGGCGTTCGTCTCCCGCTTCTGGGGCCTGACCTCGGCCACGGACAAGGGCACCCCGGTGTTCGACGAAAAGCACTACGCACCGCAGTCGTACAACGTCGCTCAGCTCGGGATCGAGGAGAACCCCGCCTACGGCCTGGTCGTCCACCCCCCGGTCGCCAAGCAGATCCAGTCCATCGGCGGGATGCTCTTCGACTACACCCCGATGGGCTGGCGGTTCACCGCGGCCCTGGCCGGGGTTCTCGTCGTGCTCATGGTCATGCGCATCACCCGCCGACTGACCAGATCGACCCAGCTCGGCCTGGTCGCCGGGCTGCTGCTCTGCCTCGACGGCGTCACCTTCGTGACGTCCCGTATCGGCATGCTGGACATCTATCAGGTGCTGTTCGTCGTCGCGGCCGCCGGCGCCTTGCTGGTCGACCGGGACCGGATGCGCACACGTATGCACCGCGCCGCCGTCGAGGGCCGACTTCACCTGTCACCCCTCGGGCCGCGCCTGGGATTCCGCTGGTGGCGGTTCGCGGCCGGCGTCATGCTGGGCCTGGCGCTCGGTGTCAAATGGTCCGGCCTGTACTTCATCGCTTTCTTCGGCCTCATGAGTGTGGCCTGGGACTGGGCGCTGCGCAGCCGATACGCGATACAGCGGCCTCTCGCCGGTGCGTTGCTCCGCGACGCGGTGCCGGCCTTCCTCACCCTCGTGGTGTGGCCGGCGCTTCTCTACATGTTCACGTGGCTGCCCTGGTTCGCCGACGAGAACTCGGTCTACCGGCATGTCGTGGGAGACAAGGTCGAGGACAACTGGATTCCCGACGCGCTGCAGTCGTGGATGTATTACCAGTCGTCGGTGCTGGACTTCCACTCCTCGCTGACCACCTCGGCCGGTAACCGGCACCCCTGGGAGTCCAAGCCGTGGACCTGGCCCATGAGCTTGCGCCCGATGCTCTATTACGTCGAACAGGGCGACGACGTCGCCGGATGCGGGGAGGCCTCGTGCGTCCGGGCGATCATGCTCCTGGGCACGCCCGCCATCTGGTGGCTGGCGGTCCCTGTTCTGGCGTGGGCATTCTGGCGCGCGGTGGTCTGCCGCGACGGCCGCTACGCCTTCGCACTGGTGGGCTACACAGCCGGGTACCTACCGTGGTTCTTCCAGCATGATCGGCAGATGTACTTCTTCTACGCCGCGGTCATGGCGCCGTTCTTCGTGATGATGATCGCCCTGGCACTGGGCGAAATCGCGGGTAAGGCCACCGACTCGTCCGGGCGGCAACTGATCGGTCGCAGCATCGTGTGCCTGTACCTGGCGCTGGTCGCGGTGAATTTCATCTACGCGCTACCCATTCTCTCGGGCATGCCCATCACCCAGACCGAGTGGAGTCACCAACTCTGGCTGCCCTCCTGGCGCTGACGGGCCCACGTGCCGGCGGGCGTCAGCCGCCCAGCACCCTGTCGATGCTGAACCGGCCCGCGCCGACCGCCGCGACGAGCAACGCCCCCACGCCGAGCGCCACCACGAGTTCCCATCCGTTCTGCGTGATGAACGGCCCGTTGGTCGCGTGGACGAAGTAGAACGCCCCGGCCATGTCGACGCCGAGCAGGATTCCGGCCAAAGGCGTGAGGAGGCCGGCGATGAGGGCGGCCCCGGCGACCAGTTCCACGCCGGCCACGATCGCGGCGGTGACGGCCGGCTGTGGGATGCCGTAGCCCGCGAACTGCTCCCCCACCCGGTTCAGACCGAGCGTGAAGAACTTCTGCCACCCGTGGGCCGCGAACACCACCCCGAGGCCGACGCGGGCCAGGAGGATCGCGGCGTCGCGGAGGGTCTCCATCCCCCTCACGGGAGGATGCCCCGGCCGGCCGTGGTGATCCGGCGGTTGAGGAACGTCATCGCGAGAGAATAGAGCGGCGGGGCGAACCTCTGGGCAGCGAATCCGATGCGGATGTCCGGCGAGGTGTAGACGATGTAGCGTCCCTTGCGCACGCCCTCGAGCATCTTCTCCGCGGCCTCGTCGGGGGTCACCGCGTGGCGACGGAACTGCTCGACGGTCCTGGCCACCTGGGGGTCGGAGCGATCGACGCCCGCGATCTCCACCGTCTCCACGAGCGGGGTGTCCACTCCGCCGGGACAGACGAGGTGCACGCCGATGTCGTACGGCGCGAGGTCGAATCGCAGCACTTCGGCGATCCCGCGGATACCGAACTTGGCGGCACTGTACGCGGCGTGCCACGGCAGTCCGAGCAGCCCGGCAGCAGAGGAGACGAGGACGAGCGCGGCGGGCGTGCGCGCCGCCATCATCGCGGGCACGAATGCCTCGATCACGTGGATCGTGCCCATGAGGTTGACCTCGACCATCGACCTCCAGGTCCGATGTTCGAGCAGATCCGGACGGCCCCACGCCGAGTTCCCCGCCACGTGGAAGACGGCGTGGGGCGCGCCGATCTCGGCCACGACGTGCTCACCGAACGCGATCACGGCCTCGTGGTCGGTGATATCCACGGACTCCGAGACCAGTACCAGCGCGCCAGCATCCCGACAGTCCCGCTCGGTGGCAGCCAATCCCTCGGTGTTGATGTCGGTGAGCACCAGCCGGGCGCCCTCGCGCGCGAGTCCCAGCGCCGCCGCCCGGCCGATCCCGCTGGCCGCGCCGGTCACCACGCAGGTCTTGCCCAGGTAGCTCCTGATCCGTCGCCTCGACATTCGCTCCCCTAGTCCGGGCCCGGGTCGTCAGCGGCGGGCCACCTGATGAGATCACCGTAGCGGCCCGCCGGGGGACGTGAGGCCGGTGTCGCCGGGCGCGTCCGATCTACACGGGCGGCGTGAGGCGGGTCGCCTGCAGGGTGTCCTGGCCCCCGCGCGCGGGAATCGGCGGCACGTACTCGCGCAGCACGCAGCGGCTACCGCTGTAGATGGTGGCCATGCAGCGGTTGCAGTGCACGCAGAGCGATCGACGCCGGTCGTCTTCCTTGAGCTTGTTGGGAAGGTCCGGCTCCCGCAGCAGCCCACGGCCCATGGCGACAAACTCGAACCCGGCGTTCATCGCCTTGTCGATGGACGGTCGGTCGACGATGCCGCCGAGCAACATCATCGGCAGGTCCACGGCCTCGCGGATCTGGCGGGCATCGTCGAGCATGTACGCGTCGGTGTACGGGTATTCCTTGAACATCTTCGGGCCCACGACCTTCATGCCCATCTTGATGACCGCGGGCTGGGTCGCGGCGAACTCCTCGAGCGGTGCGTCGCCCTTGAAGAGGTAGATCGGGTTGAGCAGGGAACTTCCGACGGTCATGACCAGGGCGTCGGCGGAACCGTCCTGCTCGAGCCACTGGGCGACCTGGCGGGCTTCGTCGATCCAGAAGCCGCCGGGGACGCCGTCGTCCATGTTGAGCTTGATGGTCACGGCTATCTTGTCGCCCATGGCGTCGCGGATGGCGCGACCGATGCGGCGGGCGAAGCGGGCGCGGTTTTCCAGCGATCCGCCGTAGGAGTCCTTGCGCCTGTTGAGCTTGGGGCTGAGGAACTCGCTGACGAGATAATTGTGGCCGAAGTGCACCTCGATGGCGTCAAAGCCGGCCTCGTATGCCCCGCGGGCGGCACGGACGTGATCCGACACGATCCGGTCTATGTCGGCCTCGGTGCACGCCTTGGTGATCGCCAACCCGGTGGGGGCCGGAATCCGGGACGGCCCGAGCGCGGGCAGACCGTTGGAGCGGCCGTTGGCGACGGCCCCGGCGTGGCCGACCTGGGCCGAGATGGCGGCGCCCTCGGCGTGCACGGCGTCGGTGAGTTTGCGAAGCATCCCGCCGTCGTCCATGCCCCAGTGGTATTGGTGCTTGTCGGTGCGCCCCTCGGGGGAGGTCGCGAGGTAAGCGACGGTCGTCATCCCGACACCGCCGCGGGCGTACTCGGCGTGGAACTCGATGAGCTCGTCGGTGATGCGCCCCCGCGGACAGCGGCCCTCGAAGGTCGCGGCTTTGACGATGCGGTTACGCAGCGTCACATTGCCGATTCTGCCGGGACTGAAGACGTCGGGGGCGGGCGTTCCGGGCGTAAGGGTCATGGGCAAAACTATAACTTGTTCCACCTCGTTGGTCCCGGGTCTGGCCAGCGGTTATGTCTCGCGAATGACAGCCGCGCCGCCCGGTGGCCCCCTACCGCCCGCCACCTGCGGGCCATAGGTTCGCCTTACCCGCTCAGGCTGCCACGCCGATCTCGACAAGAAGTACGCCACAGGCGATCAACACGATCCCCGCGCCCATCGTCGGTGTCAGGGGCTCCCGGAAGAGCAGTCGGCTGAAGACGGCGGCCAGGGCCACGCCCGCGGCCGTCCAGATGCCGTAGGCCACCCCGAGTGGAGTCCCCGCGGCCAGAGTGAGAGACAGGAACACGAACGCCAGCAGGTACCCGGGTGCGACGGCGGCGTACCACCGCCGGTCGTCGACCGCGTTGCGCAGCGAGAGGGTCGCGGCGAGTTCACAAGCGATCGCGACGGCGAGGTAGCCCCATCCCATCACGTGGCTGCGGCCGCCTGTGCGCGAGCACGCTGGGATCCCATCTCGACGCACAGGACACCGGCGATGATCACCGCGATACCGGCGGCCATCAGGAGGGTCAGTGGCTCGTTGAAGATCTGTGCGGACAGGACCGCGGTGAGCGCGACGCCGGTGGCTCCCCAGATGCCGTAGGCCACCCCCAGCGCCAGGCCGGCCCTCAGCGTCTGCGCGAGAAATACGAACGCGCCCAGATAGCCGAGCGCCACCACGGCGTAGAGGACGGGATGGTCGAGAGCGCCCTTGAGCGAGAGCGACCCCACGACTTCGAGGAGGATCGCCGCGCCGAGGTACAGCCACTTCACGGTTCCGGCCTGCACGGGCGGCCCCCTTCCTGTCGGGTCAGACAGAGGACTCCAAGTGAAAAGGCCGTCCCCGCCTCAGCGGAAACGGCCCCTGACCTCGCGGTACGTGGGTGGAGCTAAGGGGAATCGAACCCCTGACCTTCTCGATGCGAACGAGACGCGCTACCAACTGCGCTATAGCCCCTCCGCAACCCTTGCGGGATGCGGCCGCCGCCCTCTCGAGCAGCGTGGAAAACCTTACCAGTACCCCCGGCCTGCCGACCAAACCGGGAGGGTGCCCCACCCGATCGGGCCGCAGACACCGCCCCTGCCCGCCTGGCTCCGGCCCGCTGGGGCCACCCCTCACGCGGCGGCGGTGTGGGTGTGCATTCTCATTTCTTCGTCGTTGAAGACGCTGATCAACTGCGCGGGCCTGGCCCCGGCGGCGGACAGACTGTGCGGGACTCGGGTCGTGCCGGTGTCCATGTCCGCGGGCGCGATGGCTGGCGGGATGGTCAACGCGGACCTGGTGACCAAGGAGTTCGACAGCCGAGGAACTCGTCGCACTCGCGCTGGCCCCGTCCCGCTGGAATGCTGTACGGGAGGAAATCCGTCCGCGGGAGATGCCCTCCCCGGACGGCACCCGGCCAGCCACTGCCAAGGACGGCGTGCTCCTGCGTCAGCGCCGCGGTTGAGACACCACGGGCGGGCCGGTGTCAGCCGACCGCGCGACGAAGCGGCTCCCGCTGCCGACGCCGGTGATCGTGATGTCCGGGCTCGGTGTCCAGACCCTCGTCGAAGGAATCAAGTACGTCGAACGCCGGGTCCTCGTCGTCGATCTCCAACACCACCGCACCGGGGCGGCGTAGTCGGGGCGGCACGATAGACAGCTCGTCGTCTTCGCGGGATTCCACGCCGAGCCGGGCGCGACGCATCCGCTCGACGCGGCGACGGCGCAAACTCTCCTCGAGCATGACCTGGCGGCGGAGGTAGGTCAGGTAGGCCGCCAGCAGCAACACGGAGCCGCTGGCGAACCACCAGACAGCGGGCACGGTGAGCAGTGCGGCGAGTACCGCGACCACGGACAGCGCCACGAGGATGAGTGCTGTGCGCTGCCGCGCGTGGGCCCGCTTTTCGGCCGCCGCGCGATCCGCCATCGGGTCGTAGGCCCCGCGCCCGCGGCGCCGCTCGGCGAAGTCCAGATCGGCGTCGGTGAGCTCGACGTCGGGCTCGGCCGGGCGTCGGCGTCCCCGGTGGGTGAGCACGGCCTCCTCGTCGATGCCCGCGGCGTCCTCGGCATGATCGGTCCGCGCTCCCGCACGCTCCCCTGCCGGGCGTTCGACGAGTTCGCCGTCGACGACCACCGGCCGTTGGGTCTCGTCATCGTGCTCTACTCCGGAGACGTCCCGGTCCACCCCGTCCACGCGGGCATCGCCGACCTCGAGCGCCACGGTCGATGCGCTGCTCTCGTCGACCGACGCGACCGCCCATACCGAGTCCTGCTCGTCGACCACGACGACCGCCGGGATCTCAGAGGTGATCTCCTCGGATGCCGGGTCGCCCGTCGCTGCGGCACGCCGTTCTTCCATGGCGCGGCGGACTGCCTCGCCGCGGCGGCCGGCGGCCTCGCGGCGCAGGGTCTGCTCCAGCAGGTGCTCCCACGTCTCGGTGTCGAGCAGCTCGGCGTCCGTCGAACCCGCCCCGGTGGGCAGCCCGAACACCGATTCCTCGGACTCGGCCTGGACCGGGTCGGCGGCGGCGCGGCCGCGACTCGGCACCAGGCGGCCGGAGCCGCCGGAGTAGAGCGTGCGCGTCTGGGCCAGTGCGTCACCGGTGCGGCGGATGGGATTGCGCGACCGGATGAGCATCGGCGCGAGGACGAACAGCCAGACCACCACCAGCAGGATGATCAGCAGCGAGCTCGACATCGATCAGGCCTCCTCGAGCGTCTACCCCGACACGGGACGTCGTGGTGAGGCCCCAACCGTAACGGCGGGTGCGCTGCGTCCGGTGGCGACGCGCCGCAGGTCACGATGCTCAGGACATACTCAGATGCGCGTTCACACGCGCTGCGCCAGACCCGACGTCACGAGACCCGCGACGGCGCCCCGCCCGTGCTCCTCGCGGGTACGCGCCAGCAGGAGATGATCCCGCCACGCCCCGTCGACGTGGAGGTAGCGTTGCAGCAGTCCCTCCTCGCGGAACCCGCACCGGTCCAGCACGAGCCGGCTGGCTGCGTTCTCAGGCCTGACAGTGGCGTCGATTCGATGCAGTGCTCCCGGGCCCAGCGCGTGATCGACCCCCAGCGCCAGGGCCGCGGTAGCCACTCCGCCACCGATGAACGGCCGTCCCACCCAGTAGCCGATCCATCCCGAGTGGAGTGCGCCGCGCACGATGCCGCCCACGGTAAGCTGCCCGCAGAAGCGGCCGTCCAGTTCGATCGCGGCGGGCAGGGTCGCCCCGGCCCGGGCGTACCGCTTGAGCTGGGAGTGAATGGACGCCCAGGCCCGCGCGGAGTTGTTCTCGCGCCACCGGCCGTCGACAGTCGGTTCCCACGGCTCGAGATGATCTCGCTCGGACAGCCGCAGCGCCGCCCACTCACGCGCGTCGCGACGGCGGACAGGCCGCAGGGTCACCACTCCGGCCCTCACGCGTAGTGGTCCCGCCTCGATTGGCCACCCGGGGTGGGCCGCCGTATCGGCTGCGAAAGCGTTCCACATGCCGCTCACGTCGGCTGCCCGATCACCCGCGCTGGGCGAGGAACATCACGTCGACCTCGTCGCCCGTACGAACCGTCGTGACGACGGGATCGATCACGACGAGACAGTTGGCCTCGGCCAGCGAGGCCAGCAGATGGGTGGAAGAACCTTGGGCACCGCCGAGTGCGCGGACTAAATACTCGCCCGTATCGGTGTCGCGCATCAGTTGTCCGCGCAGGTAGCCGCGACGACCCTCAACAGATGAGATCGGTGCGACGGTCCGTGCACGGACGGTGCGGCGCATGGGCTGACGTTTGCCGAGTGCGATCCGGATAAGTGGCCGGACCATGATCTCGAACACCACCAGCGCGCTCACCGGGTTCGACGGAAGCAGGAAGGTGGGGACCTCGTCTCGCCCGAGTCGACCGAAACCCTGGACCGAGCCCGGGTGCATGGCAACCCGGTTGACCTCGATCTGCCCGAGCTCGGCCATTACCTGGCGGATGCGTGTGGTGGCCTCGCCCCCGGCGGCACCCGAGACCACCACGAGTTCGCTGCGCACCAGTTGCCCCTCGAGCACCTCGCGCAGGCGGGACGGTTCGGTACTGGCGATGCCCACGCGATGGACGTCGGCGCCGGCATCGCGCCCGGCCGCTGTGAGGGCATAGGAGTTGACGTCGTAGACCTGACCTGTGCCGGGGCGCCCGTCCACGTCCACCAGTTCGTCGCCGACGGAGATGACCGCCATCCGCGGCTTGGGGTGTACGAGGACCTTCGCCCGGCCGACCGAGGCGAGTAGGCCGACCTGCGCCGGCCCGATGATGCTGCCCGCGCGGACCGCCACGTCGCCGGGCTGCACATCGTCGCCGATGCGGCGGACGTAGTCACCGGTGCGGACGGCGCGGGTGGGGGTCAGCTGGCGCCCCTCGGCGGTGGCCCACCCGATCGGCAGGACCGCGTCCGCGAGCGTAGGCAGCGGCGCTCCGGTGTCCACGCGGACGGTCTGGCCGGGCTGGAGACGTGCCGGTTGACGAGATCCCGCTGTGATCTGACCGACCACGGGCAAGGTCACCGGTCCGGCGGGACCGTCCCCGCCCTCCGTAGACGCCCCACCGACGCGAACGTCGACGCTGCGTACCGCGTATCCGTCGATCGCGGCCTGGTCGAACGCCGGCAGCGGCCGCTCGGCCACGACCTCCTCGGCGCACAGCAGACCCTGCGCCTCCGAGATCGCCACTCGGACCGGGCGCGGCGCGACCGCGGCCGCCGTCACCAGAGCCAGTTGTTCCTCGACGGAGCGCACCAGGTGTCCCCTTCCCGTACCCGTCACCGCCCGTTGACCGGGCCAGCCTCGCCTACCGCGCTATCAGGACCCCAGTCGACCCGAGAGCCATTCGTGGAGGTCGTCCGCGTACGCCGGATTACCCAGCGCGAAGTCGACGCAGGCCTTGATGTACCCCCCCGGGTTGCCCAGATCGTGTCGTTGTCCGTCGTGGACCACCACGTGTACGGGGTGCCCCTCGTCGATGAGTAAGTCGATTGCATCGGTGAGCTGCAGTTCTCCACCGGCCCCCGGCTCGATCCTGCGCAGCGCGTCAAAGATCGCGCGGTCGAGTATGTACCTGCCGGCCGCAGCGAGGTTGGACGGTGCGTCTTCGACGGCGGGCTTCTCGACCATGCCGATCACCTTCTTCACCGACGGGTCGTCGGTGTCCTCGACCTCGAACACGCCGTAGGAGGACACATCCTCCGGGGCGACCTCGAACGCACACAACACGCTGCCACCGCGGGCCTCGCGGACGGCCGACATGCGCCCGAGGATCCCGAACGGCAGCACGAGGTCGTCCGGCAGCAGCACGGCGACGGCCTGCTCGTCGTCCCCGAGCACGGACTCCACCTGTGCGACCGCGTGACCGAGCCCCAGGGGCTCGTCCTGGCGAACATCCACGACTTCGATGAGCCCCTGCGCACGCTGGACTTTGTGTAGCAGGACGTCCTTGCCGCGGTCGGTGAGCGTGCCCTCGAGAACACTGTCCTCGGCGAAGTGCGCCATCACGCCGACCTTGCGTTCCGACGTGACGATCGCGAGCCGCCCGGCCCCAGCCTCTGTGGCCTCCTCGGCGATGAGCTCGATACCCGGGGTGTCCACGACGGGCAACAGTTCCTTGGGCACGGTCTTGGTGGCGGGCAGGAACCTGGTCCCCAGCCCGGCCGCCGGCACGACGGCGGTCCGGAATTGCGGGTCGACAGAGGTGCTGGACGTCATGGCGACCACCTTAGACCTCGCACCCGGCACCTCGGGGTGGCGCCACGCGCGGCAGACTGGGGTCATGCAGCAGGCTCAGCCTGGTCGCGCGGACGCGACCGTCTCCACCGAGGTCGCCAAGACGCGGTTACGCCGTGAGGTCCTCGCCCGTCGCGCCGCGGTGCCGGCGTCGGTGCGCGCCGAGCGGGACCGGAGAATTGTCGAGCGTCTAGCCGGGATAGTCACCGCGGGGATGGTGGTCTGCGCGTATGTCCCCGACGACGACGAGGCCGGCGGGCGGGGCCTGGCCGACGAGCTCGTCCGGTCCGGAGCTCGGGTGTTCCTGCCGGTCTCGCCTGCGGCCGGTCCGTTGGAATGGGCCGCATACGCGGGGCCGGCGGACCTGGTGCCCGGCCGGTTCGGCATCCCCGTCCCGTCGGCGCCCCCCGCCGGGCCCGAGTTCATCGCGAGTGCGGATCTCGTCCTGGTGCCCGCAGTAGCCGTGGACAGGACCGGCTGCCGACTCGGCCGTGGCGGCGGGTACTACGACCGGTCACTTGCCCTTGCGGGGCCGAACCCGAGGATGCTCGCCCTACTCGACGCCGAGAACGTCGTCGACCACGTCCCCTCCGAGTCACATGACCGACCCGTCGACGGCGTGATCACCCCGGACGCGGTTCTCGACTTCGGAACTTGGCACTCGCCGGAGTAGAGTGCCAAGCGTTCTCAGATTCTCCTCGGGAGGCCAGATGCCCACCTACTCCTACCGGTGCCGTGACTGCAACGTCGCCTTCGACATCCAGCAGTCCTTCAACGAGGATTCGTTGACCGTCTGCCCCGAGTGCAACGGAGCACTGCGCAAGCTCTTCAACACGGTCGGCGTCGTCTTCAAGGGCTCCGGCTTCTACCGCACCGATAGTCGCGCTGCGGGAGACAGCAGGTCGGCATCCCCGGCAGCCACATCCAGCAGCGACTCGTCGGGCGGTGGGTCCTCGAGCAGTGGATCGTCGACGTCCGGGGCCTCGGGATCCGGCTCGGGCTCCGGTTCGACCGCGGGGTCGAGTTCCTCTTCGGGGTCGTCGACCTCGTCGTCGTCCTAACGGGTCGGCTCCCCCACGCCCGCCCCGACACTGCGGCGGGGCAACACTGCAGCACTGTAGGCAGAACGTCGAATATCGCTCGCGGCTATCCACACCCCCGGCCGTCTCCACAGGCCGCAGACCTCCGAGACGTGAGTCGAGGTGGCTGCCCCCAGAGCCGCTACGGTCTGATCGACACCGCGCCGGCCCGCCCGGCGCACTCCGATCCGGCGCTCGACACCGAGCGCATCGACCCACGGGGGACCCCATGCGCCGCACCATCGCCTCCGTGACCACACCCGGGCGATGGCGGCGACGGCGCACAGCACGGATAGGGCTCGCGGCCGCGCTCGTGGCGTCGGCCCCGTTCGTGGACCGGCCCGGCACCGTGAACTCCACTGTCCCCGCTGCACCCCCTGGCGCTATCGGGGTCCGCGCTGATGAGGTCGGCGCAGATGGCTTCGGAACAGTCCCCTCACGCGACCCGGTGCGGGTGGTCCCTGTGCCTCTCGCCGACCCCGCCGTGGCCGACCTGCTCCACCCCGGCGACCTGGTCGACCTCGTCGACACGGCCGAGTTCGCCCCCGGCCAGGCTCCTGCGCTCGTCGCCCACGGCGCCCGTGTGCGAGACGTCCCTGCGGGACGGACAGGCAGGCGCTCGCTCCTCGTCGAGGTCCCCGAGGCTGACGCCGCCCAGCTTGCCGCGATCGCTGCAGGGATCCCGCTCGCCATCGTGGTCCACGGATGAGGTAAGGGACCGCATCGAACAGCTAATATTATCCGTGCGATCCATCTCTGAGATCCCACTCTGAGATTCAACTTTGAAAGAGGTGCACTAATGCTCAAGGGCTTCAAAGACTTCATCATGCAGGGCAATGTGATCGATCTGGCGGTCGCCGTCGTGATCGGCACGGCCTTCGCGTCCATCGTCGACGCGTTCACCAGCGCGATCATCAATCCGCTGATCGCACTGCTCGGCGGAGACAAGGAGGTCGGGTTCGCCGTCCAACTCCTCGACAACAACCCCGAGACCGTCATGAACTTCGGGATGCTCATCACCGCGATCATCAACTTCCTGCTGGTCGCGGCCATCATCTACTTCGCCCTGGTCGCACCGATGAACAAGATGAAGGAGGCCGCCGCCAAGCGCAAGGGCATCGAGGCCCCCGCTTCGGACAACGACCTCCTCGTGGAGATCCGCGACCTGCTCGCCGGCCGCCCGCTCACGCACCCCTCCGCCCCGGAGAGCCCGTCCAGCAACTCCTGACCGGCTCTCGCAACCCTGTCGCCCCTCTCCGCAGCGTGTACTGCCGGCGGGGAGCGACAGGGTACTACGACCTGCTGCGGGGTCCGTCAGCCGTGATGGGGCGGGCGCTGCTCGCGCCACCATTCGTCGTCGATACGGCCTTCCGGCGTGCGGACCTCATCCGAGGTGGTCTCAGGCAGGGTGTCGCCGAACACTTCGTCGATTCGGGTGCGGTCCACGTTCCGCGGCGCACCCTCGGCCTGCGGCTCGGTCACAGCTCGTCGAAGGCGGACAGCTGGGCGACCACGTACGACACGAGCGGGCACAGGGTAGCCATCCCGTCGCGAATCGCCGCGCGGCTCGGCGCGAGGTTGGCGACGACCGTGCTTCCCGACACCCCCACGTATCCCCGCGAGACGATCGAGTCGACCGCGCCAGCCGTGAGTCCCGATGACCGGACGGCCTCGGCGATCCCGGGCAGCCGCTGGTCGAGGATCTCCTCGGTGACCTCGGGGGTGATGTCGCGGGGGCCGACCCCGGTGCCGCCCACCGTCACCACGAAGTCGAATCCGCCGACCACGGCCGTCTCGAGGGCCTTGCGTACCTCCGCCTCGTCGGCGGGCACGCCCACGACACCGCCGACGAGGAAACCCTCCTCCTCGAGCAGTTCGGTGACCAGGGGGCCAATCGAATCTTCCTCGTCGTCCAGACGGTCCGTCACCACCACTACCATGGCCCGACCAGCGATCTGAGGCTCGACGGGCTCAAGGGCAGCCGGATCGAAGTCAAGACCGGCGGAAAGCTTTCGGCCTCCGGGCAGAGCCCGCGGATCAAATCTGGTGCTCATCTGGCCTCTCCCAGTACAACGTCGACGGACTTGGGTGCTTCTCCCTCACGAGAAGCATAGGTGACGCTCACCGTCTCCCCCGGAGGCCGGGACCGGATCGCCGCGACGAGCGCGTCGCCACCCTCGATGAGTCGTTCCCCCACCCCGGTGATGACCGCTCCCTCGTTGATTCCGGCGCGCTCGGCAGGTCCCCCCGGCTCGACGGCGCGCACGAGCGCCCCGTCACCGCTCGGTGAGTCACTGACCGACACCCCGAGCACCGCGCGGGTCGCGTACCCCTGCTTGATCAACTGGTCTGCGATCCGCCGGGCCTGGTCCACGGGGATCGCGAATCCCAGACCGATCGACCCGGAGTTGCCCGACCCCAGCGACGCGATCGCCGAGTTGATGCCGACCAACTCGCCGTTCATATTGACCAGTGCGCCGCCCGAATTGCCCGGATTCACGGCGGCATCGGTCTGGATGGCGTCGATGACAGTGCTCTGGTCGGACTCCGCCCCGCCGGCCCTGACCGGGCGGTCGAGCGCGGAGACGATGCCCGTGGTGACAGTGCCCGACAACCCGAGCGGCGACCCGACCGCGGCCACCGCCTGACCCTCTGTCAGCGTCGCCGAGGACCCCAACGAGATCGGAGTGAGCGAGCGGGAGGTCTCGACTTTGACGACCGCGATGTCTGTGGCGGGATCCGTGCCCACGACGCTCGCGGGCGCCTTGGATCCGTCGTTGAAACGCACCTGGATCTCACCACCGGCACGGGCCATCGCGATCACGTGGTTATTGGTGACGATGAGCCCGTCCGGGGTCAACACCACTCCGGAACCCTCCCCACGCCCTGTCTGTGAGCGCACATCGATCGAGACCACGCTCGGCAGCACCTTGCCCGCGACCGCCTCGACGGTGCCGTCGGGCGCCTGCCCAACGGGCTGGGATGAATTGACGGGCGCGGACAGGCCCGTCGAGGACCCGTCGGCGACCGTCGCACCGATCCACCCACCGAGCCCGCCCGAGACGAGCATGGCGGCCACGATGCCGGCCGCGAGCAGGCCGCGGCCCGACTTTTGTGGACCTGACGCCGCGGGAGCCGTGCCTGGCCCAGCCCCGGCAAAAGGCGGCTGGTCCGAGGGGTACGCGGCGTCTGCGGGCCGCCACGGTCCGGGCTGCGTGTACCCCTGCGCCGGAGACGACGGGGGGAACGCGGCGGTGGTCCCGCCATCTCCGCCCCTACCCTGCTCCACGTGGTGCTGACCGGTGTACGGGTTCTGACCCGGATACGGGTTCTGCTCGCCGGGTCGGTGACCGGACCCTCCGAGTCCTGCTCCCGATCCCCCGGCCCATTCGTCTGGGGACCCGGGTTCGCCCCGGCCCCGACCGTTGTCGTTCTCCATGCCCCCATGGTTCCGCATTGCGCTGTGTGCCCGCTGAGACCACGCCCACGCCGGGGACGGCCCCGGTGGTCAGCAGAGGACCTATCCGGGCAGGTGCTCGCTGCCCGGGATGGTCAGTCGGACGAGTGCGCCACCGCCCTCGGCGTCGCCGATCTCGACTGTTCCACCGTGCCGAGTCGTCACCTGCCGGACGATGGCGAGCCCTAGACCCGAACCCGGCATCCCCCGGGCCTCGTGGGAGCGGTGGAAACGCTCAAAGACCAACTCTCTGTCCTCCTCCGGGACGCCGGACCCCTGGTCCGCGACGGTCAACTCCATGACCGCGTCGGAGACGGGCCGCATCCGCACGGTCACCGTGCCGCCCGCGGGGCTCCATTTGGCGGCGTTGTCGCACACGTTCAGCACGGCGCGCTCGATACCGGCCGAGTCCCCGAAGCAATACCAGGGCATCAGCTCTACATCGAACTCCACGTCGTGTCGGCGGCGCCGAACCCGCTCGAGTGCCCGGTCGACCGCATCAGCGAGCGCGACCGGCTCCAACTCGACCTCACCGGAATCCTCGCGAGCAAGCTCGACCAGATCGCCCACCAGCTGACTCAGTTCGGAGATCTGCGCCACGACGTCTTCTTCCAGAGCGCCTCGATCGGCCTCGGGGATTGTCCGGGCACCGGGCCTACTGGCCGCGATCAGCAGCTCGACGTTTGTCCGCATACTGGTGAGCGGTGTCTTCAGCTCGTGCCCGGCATCCGCGACGAGCCGCGCCTGCCTTTCCCGGCTCTCCCCCAGCGCGACGAGCATCTGATTGAAACTGCGTGTGAGCCGCGCGATCTCGTCGTCACCCGCCACAGGGATGGGTCGCAGGTCATCGGTGCGTGCGATCCGTTCCACCGCCCTGGTCAGTCTCGCCACCGGCGCGAGCCCGGTCCGGCCGACCGCGGTCCCGGCCACCGCGGCCAGCGCGATGCCCGCCGCCCCGACGAGCGTGAGCACGATCGCCAGGCGGTTCAGCGCAGCCCGGGTCGGGCTGAGATCCTGGGCGAGGATGAGCGTCGACCCGTCGCGAACCCCCACGGCGTAAATCTGCTTTCCGCCGGACGTGCGCAGGCTCGACTCGGCGTCCCCGCGGACCACTGAGATCTCCGGCCCGCCGATCTGGAAAGGTTCGCCGGTCGCGGTGCGCACACCGGAGGGCGCAACGATCTGCGCGTCCAGATTCGGATTGAATGCCCGCAACGCGATCAGCGTGCTTCGGGACTGAAGGGCGAACTCGGACGCGAGTTGACTGTTCACCAGTTGATCGGCCTGCTGCTCCAGGCGATTATTGACGTCGCTGTACAGCGACCCCGACACGACGAAATACGCCGCGACGGCCATGAGGGCCACCGCGACGCCCACCGAACTCGCCGCCAGCAACGTCACCCGCTGGCGCAGTGAGATCGGTGCGGAATTCACCCGCATCGTGCGAGTCCGCACTATGGCGTCTCACGCAGTACGTAACCCACGCCACGCACGGTGTGGATCAACCGGCTCTCGCCCTCCCCTTCCGTCTTACGTCGCAGGTATCCGATGTAGACCTCGAGCGCGTTACCCGAGGTCGGGAAGTCGTAACCCCACACCTCTTCGAGGATGTGGCTGCGGGTTAGGACCCGGCGCGGGTGATGCATGAGCAGTTCGAGGAGCGAGAATTCGGTGCGGGTGAGCTGGATCCGGCGCTCGCCGCGGGTGACCTCGCGAGTGGCGAGGTCCATCTTCAGGTCCTCGAACTCCAGCACCTCGTCGACCTCATCGACGTCGGGGCTGCGGCGACGCAGCAGCGCACGCAGGCGCGCGAGGAGCTCCTCAAGCGCGAACGGCTTGGGCAGGTAGTCGTCGGCCCCGGCATCCAGACCGGCGACCCGCTCGGACACCGCATCCCTGGCAGTGAGCATAAGCACCGCCAGGTCGTCACCCCTGCTGCGCAGGATCCGGCACACCTCGAGACCGTCCCGACGGGGCATCATCACGTCGAGGATGACCGCATCCGGCCGGTTGGCGTCGACCCGCTCGATCGCTTCGACGCCGTCGCCGGCGAGCTCGACGTCGTACCCGTTGAACGTCAGGGAACGCCGGAGCGATTCGCGCACGGCCTGGTCGTCGTCGACAACGAGAATCTTCATGTCCAGAAGTCTTACGTATCCGACTGAACCGCGGCTGAGGATTCGCCGCGGAGGGACGATTACGGACCTCCACAGACGCCGACGAGCCCGATGGGTCCATGCGGACTCACCGGGCTCGTGACCGGGCGTGTGCGTGCGGCGCTCCGTGGCGCCGCCGTGCTCGGCTACGCCCCGAGGCGCAGCCGACGCGACTCAGCGGTCGAGATCGACCAGGCCGAGCTGGGCGGCCTTGACCAGACGACGGGGCAGCACAACGGGGCGACCGTCGACCTTGGTCTCCTGAAGGGCGACGTTGTCAGCCTTCCACTGGGACCGGCGGGAGTGGGTGTTGGCACGCGAGAGGCGGCGCTTGGGAACTGCCATGGTTATCGTCCTCGGGGTCTAGGAGGTGGATCGGGGCGCGGGCGCCCCGTTGCTCACTTGCGGCGGGCGCGGGTGCCGTAGCGGCGCTGGAACTTCTCGACGCGGCCGGCGGTGTCCATGACACGCTGCGCGCCGGTCCAGAACGGGTGCGACTCGCTGGTCACGTCCACGACGATGAGCGGGTAGGTCTGACCGTCCTCCCACTCGACCGTGCGGCTGCTGGTCGCAGTGGAACGGGTGAGGAACTTGGTGCCCGTGCCCGAGTCCTGGAAGACCACCGGGTGGTAGTCGGGGTGGATGTCGTTCTTCATACTGGATCCCTCTAGCTCGGTAGAAGTCTGTAGGTCTGGCGCTCGCCCGTGCAAGAGCGCATCTGCCAGTGGCCGAACCGGGGATCCCGGTGTCAGCACACGCGTCGGTAGATATTACCCGTAGGATGGCCTGGCACCCAATCCGGGCGCGACGGACATACGCTCGTCGGCGCCGATAGGCCCGTTGACGTGCCGATTACCGTTTCGCGCGGCCGGGCCGTAAACTAGACCATCGCTGTTGTCTGCACGTTTGCTATCGCCTCTCACGGTGCTCGCGACGTGGCGGTAAGCCCCCGTTCGGCCCCGGCCGTCCGGAGATGCCCCTCCGCCGCGCGCCATCGCAGGACGGGGCGGAAGGAGAACCACGCCATGTCGGCGCATTGCCAGGTAACGGGACGGAAGCCGGGTTTCGGCAAGTCCGTCTCGCACTCACACCGCAGGACCAACCGTCGCTGGAACCCGAACATCCAGCGCCGTAGCTATTTCGTGCCCTCCGAGGGCCGTCGCGTCACGCTGACGGTCTCGACCAAGGGCATCAAGACCATCGACCGCGATGGCATCGAGGCCGTCGTGGCCCGCATCCGTGCCCGTGGGGAGAAGATCTGAGATGGCCCGTAACGACATCCGCCCCATCATTAAGCTGAAGTCCACGGCCGGTACCGGGTTCACCTACGTGACCCGCAAGAACCGTCGTAACAATCCGGACCGCATCGTCCTCAAGAAGTTCGACCCGGTCGTCCGTAAGCACGTCGAATTCCGAGAGGAGCGCTGACTCGTGGCCAAGAAGTCCAAGATCGCGCGCAACGAGCAGCGCAAGGCCAAGGTCGCCCGGTTCGCCGAGCGTCGCGCCGAGCTCAAGACCATCATCAAGAACCCCAAGAGCACGGACGAGGAGCGCATGGACGCCCAGACCGCGCTCAACAAGATGCCGCGTGACGCCTCGCCGGTGCGAGTCCGTAACCGCGATGTCGCCGACGGTCGTCCCCGCGGCTACCTCCGCAAGTTCGGCCTCTCCCGCGTCCGGATGCGCGAGATGGCCCACCGTGGCGAGCTGCCCGGTGTCACGAAGTCGAGTTGGTGAGTAGGTAACCATGGCTAAAGCACGCAGCACCCCGTCCAAGAAGATCCGCGCCCAGGAGGGCCGTCGGCCGAAGAAGAACCCGTTGAAGGTCGCGGGTATCGAGACGGTCGACTACAAGGACGTCAACACCCTCCGTACCTTCATCTCCGATCGCGGCAAGATCCGTTCGCGTCGCGTCACCGGCCTCACGCCGCAGCAGCAGCGTCAGGTCGCCGTGGCCGTCAAGAACGCCCGTGAGATGGCTCTCCTGCCGTTCACCAGCCGCTGAGTCACCCTCGGAGCGGTAGCCCGCTGCCGTTCTGACAGTCCTGCGCGTGCCCACCGGGCCGCCGACCGGACAACAGCCACCCGATCGGGGTCGTGCCTCCTGTAGCCAGGAGCGCACGGCCCCGATTGGTTTTCCGGCTTCCCTTACCTCACCCACTCCCTCATCCGACCTGAGGAGGCCCCCAGGTGGCCGGCGTTCTGAACGGCTTCGCCGTGATCGTCGCTCTCGTGGCCCTGGGTTGGCTGCTCGCGCGATCCCAGGTGCTGGGTACGGACTCGCACCTGGTGATCAACCGCCTGGTGTTCTACGTCGCCACCCCTGCGCTCCTTCTCGACGCTCTCGCACGCACGACCCTCGACCAAGTCTTCACCGGCGTGTTCGTGGTGTCCGCCGTGTCAGCGATCGTCATCGCGGTCCTCTACGTTGCCATCGCGCGACTGTGGCTCAACCGTCCAGCCGCCGATCTGGTGGTGGGGGCACTGTCGGCCGGATACGTCAACTCGGCCAATCTCGGCATTCCCATCGCGCTGTACGTGCTCGGGGACCTCGGCTTCGTCATGCCGCTGCTGCTGTTCCAGGTCGTGGTCCTCCAACCCATCGCGATCGCCGTGCTGGAGCGGGCCGCCCGTTCTGAGGGCTCGGACGGAGGCGGCGGCGCTCCCGCGGCGCTCCTGCAGTCGGTCCGTCAACCGATCGTGCTCGCCGCACTCGCTGGCGTGCTGTTGGCCGCGCTGCCCTGGGACCCGCCTGATAGCGTGCTCGAACCCGTGCACCTGGTGGGTCAGATCTCCGTCCCCGGAGCCCTGTTGGTCTTCGGCATGTCGCTCTACGGCGTCAAGGTGCTCGAGGCGGGCGCGTCGCCCCGCCGAGAGATCTTCCTCGCGAGCGCGCTCAAGCTGATCGCCCATCCGCTCCTCGCCTATGCAATCGGCGCGTACCTGCTGGGGATGCGCGACCACGAACTGCTCACAGTCGTGGTGGCAGCCGCGCTGCCCACCGCCCAGAACGTTTTGGTGGTCGCGACCCGCTACGGACACGGAACACTGTTGGCCCGGGATTCGGCGGTACTCACGACCCTTGGCGCGTTACCGGTGCTCTTGCTGGTTTCGGCGCTGCTGGCCTGACTCAGCCCACCCCTGCGGCGATCACCCCGCCGAACACCACCGCGTTGTTGACCCCGTGGAGCACGATGCCGGGAATGATCGACCGGTACCACTCCGCCATCGCGCAGAGTGAAATTCCCACCACGAGCAGGTACGGCAGCGCAGGCGGGAGCAGGTGCACTACGGCGAACGCCGCGCCGGCGAGCGTGGTCCCCGCTACTACCCGGAATCGGGCCCGCAGCGCTGCCAGCACGATGCCTCGGAACACGACCTCCTCCGCCACAGGGACGAGAACCGCCACGGTGAGCATCCCCGACACCATGAAGACGGGCCCGCCGGCGACGAGATCCGTGAGCGCTGCGTCATCCGCGGCCTCGGTCGCCCCCAGGGGGATCAGCACCAGCATCGAGGCGACGGACCCCGTGATCATCACGGCGGGGATCTGCCACATCAGGTGGAGCGGCGAGCGGTCCGGTTGCCGGAGTCCTAGGTCAGCCCAGCGGAGTCCGCGCCGCCGGAGCAGGTGTATCCACACCGCGACCAGCGTGGCCACCGCGGTGCCACCCAGGACGATGAGGGCGACCAGTGCGATGTCAGGGCGTCCGGTACCCGCCGCGCGTGCCGCGAACAGGAACCCGATCACGACGACGACGACGCCTGCCCCATAGAGAAGTACCCACGCCAACGCCGACAGCGCCGCCCGGCCCCGGACCGGCGTGGTCCAGAGTCCGGGGGCGCTGTCGCCCGGTGGAGTCACCTGGGCAGGACCCCGGGTCGCCACTGCGTCGTCATACCAGTCCGTCGACCACCCGGTAGGGCGCGTCGGTGGCTGCCTGCACCTGCTCGAGCGTGACCCCCTCCACGAGCTCAATGAGGGTGAGACCTTCATCGTCACGGTCGAAGACTCCGAGTTCGGTGATGATCCGGTCGACGCACCCCAGCCCGGTCAACGGCAGGGTGATCTCGGAGACGATCTTCGAGGAGCCGTTCTTGGCGACCTGATCCATGACCACGACGATCCGTCGGGCCCCCACCACGAGGTCCATGGCGCCGCCCATGCCCTTGACCATCGCACCGGGAACCATCCAGTTGGCGATGTCGCCTGCCGGGTTGACCTCCATCGCTCCGAGGATGGCCACGTCGATCTTGCCCGAGCGGATCATGCCGAAACTCATCGCGGAGTCGAAGATCGCCGAGCCGGGCAGGGTCGTGACAGTCTCCTTGCCGGCGTTGATCAGGTCCGGGTCCACGTTGTCGGGGTGCGGGTACGGCCCGATACCCAGTAGCCCGTTCTCGGACTGCAGGGTGACGTTGACGCCATCGGGGACATAGTTGGGAACCAGGGTCGGCAGTCCGATCCCGAGGTTGACGTACTGGCCGTCCTCCAGCTCCAGCGCCGCACGGGCGGCCATGGCCTTGCGGTCGCGTCCGATCCTGCTCATCAGCGCTGTCCTTCCGACGGCGGGTTAGTGGTGGTCTTCTCGATCCACTTGGTCTGCGCGACCTGCTCCGGCGTCAGTTCCACGAGACGGTGAACAAAGATGCCGGGGAGGTGGATATCGTCGGGCGCGAGCTCGCCGACCTCGACGATCTTCTCGGCCTCGACGATGCACACCCGGCCGGCCATCGCGGCCAGTGGCGAGAAGTTGCGGGCAGTGAGGTTGAAGCGGAGGTTGCCACTGCGGTCGGCGACCGCCGCACGCACCAGGGAGTAGTCGGCCTCGATGGCCTGCTCCAGGACGTAGGCGTGGCCGCGGATCTCCCGGGTCTCCTTGGGCGGGGAGGCCACCGCGACTCCGCCCTCCGAGTCGTACTTCCACGGCATACCGCCGTCGGCGACGTAGGTGCCGACGCCGGTCCGGGTGTAGAACGCACCGATGCCGGAGCCACCCGCTCGCATCCGCTCGGCGAG
This sequence comes from Dietzia sp. ANT_WB102, assembly GCF_008369165.1. Taxonomy (NCBI): domain Bacteria; kingdom Bacillati; phylum Actinomycetota; class Actinomycetes; order Mycobacteriales; family Dietziaceae; genus Dietzia; species Dietzia sp. ANT_WB102. The sequence continues at coordinate 1,699,156 of NZ_VOBA01000001.1, read as the reverse complement.
CGTGCCCTGCGGTGTGAGCTCGACCTCGAGCTCACCGGCCAGGTATTGGCGGGCGAACTCCTTGTTCTCCCCGACATACGACGAGACGATGCGACGCAGCTTGCCATTCTCCAACAGCATTCCGAGGCCCTTGCCGTCGACACCGGCATTGTTGGAGAACACCTCGAAGTTCCCGACGTCGCGGGCCGCGAGTGCCTCGATGAGGATCTGCGGGATCCCACACAGGCCGAACCCTCCGGCGGCGATGGACGCCCCGTCCGGGATGTCCGCGACGGCCTGCGCCGCGGTCATGATCTTGCTGGACATACACGCGCTCCTTGCTTGGGGTGACGGAGGTCGGGGTACTCAGGCGATCCCGAGGATCTCGATGGCGGTCTTACGCATGTCGACCTTGCGGACCTTGCCCGTGACCGTCATGGGGAATTCGTCGACCACGTGGACGTACTTCGGGATCTTGTGACGGGCGAGCTTGCCGGTGGCGAACTCGCGGACCTGATCGGCGGTGAGGTCGTCGCGCCCCGGCTTGAGCCGGACCCACGCCATGAGCTCCTCGCCGTACCTGGGGTCGGGCACCCCGATCACCTGGGCGTCGAGGATGTCCGGATGGGTATAGAGGAACTCCTCCACCTCACGCGGGTAGATGTTCTCGCCGCCGCGGATGACCATGTCCTTGATGCGGCCGGTGATGCGGACGTATCCGTCGACGTCCATCTCACCGATATCGCCGGTGTGCATCCAGCCTTCGGAGTCGATCGCCTCGGCGGTCTTGTCCGGTTGGTCCCAGTAGCCGAGCATCACGCTGTATCCCTTGGTGCAGAACTCACCGGCTTCGTCTCGCGGCAGGGTGTCGCCGGTCGACGGGTCGACGATCTTGATCTCCAGGTGCGGCCCCGCCCGGCCGACCGTGGACACCCGACGGTCGAGTGAGTCGTCCGAGCGGGTCTGGGTGGACACCGGCGAGGTCTCGGTCATGCCGTAACAGATAGAGACCTCTTCCATGTTCATCCGGTCGATCACCTGGCGCATCGTGGCCTCGGGGCACGGCGAACCGGCCATGATCCCGGTGCGCAGCGACGACAGGTCGTAGGAGTCGAAGTCCTCCAAGGCGAGCTCTGCGATGAACATGGTCGGCACGCCGTACAGGCTCGTGCACTTCTCCTGCACCACCGCCCGCAGCGTGGCCGCGGGGTCGAACGCCGGCGCGGGAATCACCATCGCCGACCCGTGGCTGGTGCACGCGAGGTTGCCCATCACCATTCCGAAGCAGTGGTAGAACGGCACCGGGATGCACACCCGGTCGACCTCCGAGTAGTGGATGGTCTCGCCCACGAAGTACCCGTTGTTGAGAATGTTCGTGTGCGAGAGCGTGGCCCCCTTGGGGAACCCCGTCGTGCCGGAGGTGTACTGGATATTGATCGGGTCGGTGGGCTGCAGCCCAGCGCGGATCGACTCCAGTTCCGCAGTCTGCGTGGGGCCCGAGACCATCGACTCCCACTCCTCGTCGCCGAAGAGTACGACCATCTCGAGGTCCGGGCAGTTCGGCTGGACCTGCGCGAGCATCCCCGTGTAGTCGGAGTCCTTGAACTGGGGTGCCGCCATCACGGCCTTGATCCCGGCCTGCGTGAGGACGTACTCCAACTCGTGGACCCGGTACGACGGGTTGATGTTGACCAGGATGGCGCCGATCTCGGCGGTGGCGTACTGCACCATCACCCATTCCCAGCGGTTGGGCGACCAGATGCCGACCCGGTCGCCGGAACGGATTCCCAGCCGGTGCAGCCCGGAGGCCAGGCGGCGCACATCGGCAAGGAACTCGGTATAGGTCCACCGTCGGTCGGCCTGGACGTCGACGAGTGCGTCGCGGTCGCCGAACTTCTCCACGGTGGCCGCGAGGTTCTCTGGGATCGTCTGGGTGAGCAGGGGGACGTCGGTCTCCCCGCGCGTGTGGGACAGCGCGGGGTCGAGGGGGGTGGAATCGAGATCAGTAATGGTCATCTCGGTACTCCTTGGGGGCGGGGCCGTCGGGCCCGGTGTTATCAGGTGGAGGCGGCCGCGGCGCGACGCATCGTCGCCTCGGCCTGGCGGAAGACGGGACCGTCGACCATGCGACCGTCCAGCTGGAAGACGCCCTGGTTGTGCTCCGCGGCGGCGAGGACCTTGCGGGCCCAGGCCACCTCGTCGTCGTCGGGGGCGTAGGCAGCTCGCACCATCGCCACCTGGGACGGATGGATACACGCCGTGGCCACGAAACCCAGCGCGACGGCGTCGAGGGCCTCGGCGCGCTGTCCGGCGGAGTCGGCGATGTCCAGGTGCACTGAGTCGACCGCCCATCGACCGAACGCGGCCGCGGCGATCGCGACCCGCGCGCGGGCGTGACGGGGAACGTCGCGGTACTCCCCCTCCACTCGGGGGCCACCGGCCTCGATGGACGAGAACCGACTGGTCGACCCGCCCATCGCGGCAAGGAGGTCCTCGGCGCCCCACATCATCCCGGCGCACCCCGGGGCGGCGGCGATCTCCTCCGCGCGGACCACGCCGAGCGGTGTCTCCACCAACGCCAACACCGCGGCGCCGGTCGTCGAATGTAGATCGGTGACCTGCGCGGCGGATTCGGTCTTGGCCAACATCACGCAGCGGTAGTCCGTGTCCGCCAGCGCCTCGAGATCGGCCGCGTAATCGGAGGTGTCGGCCGGGTTGACCCGCACGATCGTGCGCTCCGGGTCGAGCCGCGAGGCCCGCAGAGCGTCGCGGGCGGCAGGGCGCTCCGCCGGAGCGACGGCGTCCTCCAGGTCGATGATCACCACGTCCGCACGGTCGGCGGCCTTACCGAAACGCTCGGGCCGGTCGGCGGGGCAGAACAACAGTGCCGGGCCGGGCGGGACCCAGGCGGGTGCGGGGGTCACTGCGACCCCTCCCCCGACTGGTCGACCGGGCGCTTGCGGACAAGCGTCTTTCGGACGGCTTTGGCCACGATGTCGCCGTGCTGGTTGCGGCCGATGTGCTCGAGGGTCACGATGCCCTCGCCCGGCCGCGACTTCGACTCGCGCTTGTCGGTGCACACGGTCTCCGCGTATAGCGTGTCACCGTGCAGGACCGGCTTGGGGAAGCTGACCTCCGAGAAGCCGAGGTTCGCGACGATCGTGCCCTGCGTGAGCTGAGCGACCGAGAGGCCGACGAGCGTCGACAGCGTGTGCATCGAGTTCATGAGCCGCTCGCCGCCGAAGCCCGGCTGCTCGGCCGACCACGCGGCGTCCAGGTGCAGAGCCTGGGTGTTCATCGTCAGCGTGGTGAACAGGACGTTGTCCGTCTCGGTCATCGTCCGCCCGGGACGGTGGAGGTAGGCGGTACCCACCTCGTACTCCTCGAACCACAACCCGCGCTGGACGACCTCCCGGCGCGCTCCTATACCGTGCTGCTCACTCATCACAGCCCCAGTCCCCGGGCGATCAGCATGAGCTGCACCTCGGTCGTACCCTCGCCGATCTCGAGGATCTTGGAGTCGCGGTAATGCCGCGCCACCGGGTACTCGTTCATGAAGCCGTAGCCGCCGTGGATCTGGGTAGCGTCGCGGGCATTGTCCATGGCAGCCTCGGACGCGACCATCTTGGCGATGGCGGCCTCCTTCTTGAACGGCTTGCCGGCCAGCATGAGACGCGCCGCCTCGTAGTAGGCGCAGCGCGCGGTGTGGGCGCGGGCCTCCATGCGGGCGATCTTGAACGAGATCGCCTGGAACTCGGCGATCTTGCGCCCCATGGATTCACGTTCACGGGCGTACTTCACCGACTCGTCCACGCAGCCCTGCGCGGCGCCGGTGGCCACTGCGGCGATCGCGACACGGCCCTCGTCGAGGATCGACAGGAAGTTCGCGTAGCCGCGACCTTCCTCGCCCAGCAGGTTCTCCACCGGGACGCGCGCATCGGCGAAGGTCAGCGGATGGGTGTCAGAGGAGTTCCAGCCCACCTTGTCGTAGGCCGGCTCCGCGGTGAACCCGGGAGTGCCGGCCGGGACGATGATCGTCGAGATGGCCTTTTTGCCGTTGTCCCGGGTGCCGGTCACGGCCGTGACGGTGACCAGCGACGTGATGTCCGTGCCGGAGTTGGTGATGAACTGCTTGTTGCCGTTCACCACCCACTCGTCGCCATCACGCTTGGCCGTGGTCTTGGTGGCTCCGGCATCCGATCCTGCACCGGGTTCCGTGAGTCCGAAGCCGGCGAGCGCGCGTCCGGCCACCAGGTCGGGAAGCCACTTCTGCTTCTGCTCGTCGTTTCCGAAGTGGTAGAGCGGCATCGCTCCCAGCCCGACGCCCGCCTCGAGCGTCATGGCGGTCGACTGATCGACGCGGCCGAGCTCCTCCAGCGCCAGCGCCAGCGCGAAGTAGTCCCCGCCCATCCCGCCGAACTCCTCGGGGAAGGGCAGACCGAACAGGCCCATGTCGCCCATCTGGGCGACGACCTCGTACGGAAAGGTGTGGTTACGGTCGTGTTCGGCCGAGGCCGGGGCTACCACCTTGTCGGCGAACTCGGCAACCGTCGACTTCAGCTCCGCGTAGTGCTCTTCCAACTCAGGCATTGTGTTCTCCTTGGGCTTCCTCGGCGTCGGCGGTGGGCTCGACGGTGGCGAGCAGATGATCGGCGGGCACCTGCTCGCCGGTAGTGACGTGAACCCGGACCACACCGTCGATCGGTGCGGTGAGGGAGTGCTCCATCTTCATGGCCTCGACGGCCAGAACGTTCTGTCCTGCGGTCACCGCGTCACCGTCGGCGACGAAACACGCGATGACCGCACCGGGCATCGGGCTGAGGATCTGGCCGTCCGACATCCCCGCGTCATGGATCCGCGAGTCGATGAGCGGCAGCAGCCGCAGGTCCCAGGTCCCACCGTCGCCGGCCACCCAGAAGGTGTCCGCAGACCTGGGGTCGGCGGATCGCGCGATGGTCCAGCGCTGCTGGGTGCCGTCGACGGTCAGTCGCAGCGAGGCACCGTCCCGGGCGACGCGCGCACGATGCCGGGCGGAGACCTCGGGCTCCTCGGTGGAGCCGATTGTCGCGTCGGTGATGGTCACCTCGGCGTCGTCGGGCGTCCCTTTCAGGCCGACGGTGACCGCGACGGAGCCAGCGCCGTGGTCCAGTCGGGTCCACACCTCGGCGCGTCCACCGATCCGCCAACCGTTGGGTACGTCCCACGGTCCGCGGCGCTGCGCGGGCACGCGAGCCCAGCGCTCCTCGGTGCGGTGCATCGCCACGGCGATGAGCGCGCCTTCCGGCGCGGGGGTCGCGGAGTAGTCGTCGACGGACCGGTCGAGCAAGCCTGTGTCCAGATCACCGGCGATCACCTCCGGCCGGGAGAGCAGGAAGCGGCAGAAGTCGATGTTCGTCCGCAGCCCCAGGATCTGGGTGCCCGCCAGCGCGGCATCGAGCCGTGCCAGCGCCTCCGCACGGTCGGCGCCGTGGGCGATGACCTTGCCGAGCATCGGGTCGTAGTCGCTGCCGACTACTGTGCCGACGCGCAGTCCGGAGTCCACACGGATCCCGTCGCCCGCGGGCTCCTCCAGCCCGAGCACAGTGCCACCGGTGGGCAGGAAACCCTTGGCAGGGTCCTCTGCGTAGACGCGTGCCTCCATCGCGTGACCCGTCAGAGTGATGTCCTCCTGACGGAGCGTGAGTTCCTCGCCAGCGGCGATGCGGACCTGCCAGTCGACCAGGTCCACCCCGGTGACCATCTCGGTGACCGGGTGCTCGACCTGCAGGCGGGTGTTCATCTCCATGAAGAAGAACTCGTCCGGGGTGTGGGCCGAGACGATGAACTCCACAGTGCCGGCGCCCACGTACCCCACCGAGCGGGCCGCGTCGCAGGCCGCCTTGCCGATGCGCTGTCGGGTGACCTCGTCGAGCAGTGGGCTGGGCGCCTCCTCGATGACCTTCTGGTGACGGCGCTGCAGCGAGCACTCCCGCTCACCCAGGTGGATGACGTTGCCGTGCGTGTCGGCCAGGACCTGCACCTCGATGTGGCGCGGGGTGTCGACGAACCGCTCGAGGAACAGGGTGTCGTCGCCGAAGGCACCTGCCGACTCCCGGCGGGCGGACTCGAGCGCAGCCGGTAGATCGGCGGGATCGGTGACTCGGCGCATCCCCTTGCCGCCACCACCGGCGGAGGGCTTGACGAGGACCGGGTACCCGACCTCGGCGGCACCGGCGATCAGGTCGTCGTCGGTCAGTCCCGGCCGGGAGATCCCGGGAACGGTGGGGACGTCACGCGCGGACACCGCCGCCTTGGCGGTGATCTTGTCGCCCATGGTCTCGATGGCCGACGCAGGCGGTCCGATGAAGATCAGGCCGGCGTCCTCGAGCGCCCGCGCGAACCGCGAGTTCTCGGACAAGAAGCCGTAGCCCGGGTGCACGGCCTGAGCGCCGGTCCGGCGGCACGCGTCGATGACCTTCTCGATATCGAGGTAGGACTGCGAGGCCTGGGCCGGGCCGAGGCGAACCGCGGCGTCGGCCATGCGCACGTGCAGCGCGTCCGCGTCCGCATCGGAGTAGACGGCGACCGAGCGGATACCCGCTGCTCGCAGCGAGCGGATCACGCGACACGCGATCTCTCCGCGGTTGGCCACCAGGACGGTGTGGAGTTTCTGTGACAGGTTCTCTGACATGGCGCTGCTCACATCCTGAAGACGCCGTTGTTGACCGGCTCGAGGGGGGCGTTGGCCGCGGCCGCGAGGGCCAGACCTAGGACAGTTCGGGTGTCGGCTGGGTCGATGATCCCGTCGTCCCACAGACGGGCCGTGGAGTAGTACGCCGTGGACTGCTCCTCGAACTGCTCCCTGATCGGGGCGGTGAACTCGGCCTGCTGCTCGTCGGTCCACTCCCCGCCCGCCTTGGTGACCTGCGTGGCGCGCACCGAGGCCAGCGTGTCCGCTGCCTGCGGGCCGCCCATCACCGCGATCTTGGCATTGGGCCACATCCACAGGAAGCGCGGGGAGTACGCGCGTCCACACATGGAGTAGTTTCCGGCCCCGAAGGATCCACCGACGACGATCGTGAATTTGGGGACCCGGGCGCAGGCCACGGCTGTGACCATCTTGGCGCCGTTCTTGGCGATGCCGCCCGCCTCGTACTGGCGGCCCACCATGAAGCCGGTGATGTTCTGCAGGAAGACGAGGGGGATCTTGCGGCGGTCGCACAGTTCGATGAAGTGCGCACCCTTGAGGGCGGACTCGGAGAAGATGACGCCGTTGTTGCCGATGATCCCCACCGGATGCCCGTGGATGTGGGCGAACGCGGTGACCATCGACGTGCCGTAGTTCTCCTTGAATTCGGAGTACTCACCGCCGTCGACGATCGTGCCGATGATGTCGCGCACGTCGTAGGGCTGGCGGGAGTCGACCGGGACAAGGTCATAAAGGTCGGACTGCGGGCGGACGGGATCGCGGGGCTCGAGCACCTCCCAGTCCGGCTCGGGGGCGGGCGGGCAGGTCGCCACGATCCGACGGACCTTCATGAGCGCGTCGTAGTCGTCGTCGGCCAGGTGGTCCACGACCCCGGAGGTTTTGGCGTGGAGGTCGCCCCCACCGAGCTCCTCGGCGGTGACCTCCTCCCCGGTCGCCGCCTTCACCAGCGGCGGACCGGCGAGAAAGATGGTGCCCTGGTTTCGGACGATCACGGCCTCGTCACTCATCGCGGGCACGTACGCGCCGCCGGCGGTGCACGACCCCATGACCGCGGCGATCTGCGGGATTCCGTTGGCGGACATGTTCGCCTGGTTGTAGAAAATCCGGCCGAAGTGATCGCGGTCCGGGAAAACTTCGTCCTGCTGCAGCAGCATCGCCCCGCCGGAGTCCACGAGGTAGATGCACGGCAGGTTGTTGGCCATCGCGACTTCCTGGCCGCGAAGGTGCTTCTTCACCGTCATCGGGTAGTAGGTGCCGCCCGAGACCGTCGCATCGTTAGCAATGATCAGACATTCGCGGCCCGACACACGGCCGATCCCGGCGACGACGCCAGCAGCGGGGGCCTTACCCCCGTACATGTCCTCCGCGGCGAGCGGCGAGAGCTCGAGGAATGGGCTGCCCGGGTCGACCAGGACGTCCACTCGTTGGCGGGCGAGCAGTTTGCCGCGCTCGAGGTGTCGCGTACGAGCCTTCTCACCGCCGCCCTGCGCGGCCCGTTCGAGGCGCTCGCGGAGGTCAGCGAGAAGTACCTCGTGGGCCTGGCGATTGGTGGTCGCGGAAGTCATCAGCGCCGCTCCCTTTCAGTTAAGTTCGACTAACTGAAACCGACGATAGTGCTGCGGCTCACAAAAGTCCAGACCCGAAGCGCAACCACGGCCGCATACTTCTGGGCCGACAATCGGGAAGCACGAGCCCGGCCGGACGCGCTGCGTCTTCGACATGTGCTGCCCGAATGCGCGCCTGAACAGGGGTTACGCTGCGAATGTGGACCAAAGGCGCCGCGTAAGCCACAGGGGCAGCGCACGCCAGCCCGGATACGTTGCCGGATTGATCAACGCCACAACCTGCCATCCGGATCACGCCGAGTGCGGTCAGCAGACGCTCCCCTCGAGTGGACACGGCACGTCAGACGCACGGCGACTAACTGACCACTTTCGTGACCCCCGCCCTACAGTGGGAGAGTGACCGACACCACAGCAGGCGCGCCACCAGAGTCCGGGACCGGGCGGCTCCACGCCTACCGCGACGACGCACTCGGATACGACGACGCCACCGCCCTCGCCGCACAGGTCCGCAATCGGGAGGTGTCGCCGACCGAACTCGTCGAGGCCGCCATCGAGCGGTGCGAGCAACTGGATCCGACACTTGGCGCGCTGGTCTACACCGATTTCGACCGGGCCCGCGACGACGCGCGCAAGTACGCGGGCTCGCATATGTCCACCCCGCTGGGAGGCGTGCCCTCGGCTTTCAAGGACGCTGTTCGGGTGGAGGGCGCCCCGATGCGGCTCGGCTCCCCCGCCGTCCCCGACAGCAGGGCACTGCTCGACGGCGAGTATGCGCGTGCGTTCCGCGCCACCGGCCTCATCCCGGTGGGCATCACCGCGATGCCCCCTTTCGGCTGGACCGCCGCGACGGAACGACAGGGAGGGCTGGTCACCCGCAATCCATGGAACACCGCCCGCACAAGTGGGGGGTCCTCCGGCGGCTCAGCAGCCTTGGTCGCTGCGGGCGCGTTGCCGATCGCGCACGCCAACGACGGCGGCGGGTCGGTTCGTATCCCCGCGGCCGTGACCGGACTCGTCGGGTTCAAGCCGAGCCGCGGTAGGCACGCCGACGAAACGTTCACGCACCGGATGCCGATCCCCATCGTGTCCCAGTCCGTGGTGTCCCGTTCCGTACGCGACACCGCCACCTTCCTCACCGCGGTCGAGGCGAGCCACCGCCCGGTCGGGGTGCCGCCGGTGGGGCCGGTTGCCGCCGCCCCGTCGCGGCGCCTGCGCATCGGAATGGTCGAGCAGAGCCCGGCGGGCGGAGCGACCGATGCGGCCACGCTGGCGGTGCTCCGCAAGACCGCCGGGCGCCTAGCGGACCTGGGCCACGAGGTCGTACCAACTGACGCTCCCGTCCCGTCTGGGTTCCGCGACGACTTCATCGCCTACTGGGGGCTGCTCGCCCTGAGTACGTCGGCGTCCGGGCGCAGCCTGTTCGGACCGGCCTTCGATGCCGATCAGCTCGATCCCTTCACCGTCGGGTTGGCCCGGATGGCCCGCCGAAACCTCCCTTCACTCCCCCTGCACATGCTGCGACTGGCGTGGGCCCGGCGACAATACGACGCAAAGTTCGGTGACTTCGACGTCTACATCAACCCGGTGGTCGCGCACGAGACTCCGGAGGTCGGTTACCTGGATGCCGAGCTGCCGTTCGAGACCCACCTCGAGCGGGTGTCGAGTTGGGTGACCTTCACTCCTCTGCAGAACATCGCCGGATCCCCGGCAGTGTCGCTACCCGCCGGTCAAGCACCGGACGGGATGCCCATCGGGGTGCACTTCTCGGCCCGCAGAGGGCAGGACCGCCTCCTGCTCGAACTGGCCTCGGAGTACGAGGCCGCGTACCCGTTCGCCCGGATCTGGGACTGATCTTCAGTCCCCCAGCAGCTGGGTGACGCGAGGGCCGACGCGCTGACGCAGGATGACCTCGGTTCGGGTGCGCAGGACGCCGGGCGTGGCGATGATCGCGCTGAACACCTCCTCGAGGTGGGCGTGGTCGCACGCCACGACGCGACACACGACGTCGAACTCACCGGCGATGCTCACCACCTCGAGCACCTCACGCACCTGCGCCAGACCTGCGCAGGTCTCGTCCAGCTTGGTCTGCGCGACCTGGATGTGCACGAGAGCGCCCAGCGGGTACCCGAGGGCTGCGGGGTCGAGGCTCGGCGCCCAGGAGGCGAGCACGCCGCGGGCCTCGAGCTTGTCGAGCCGAGCCTGGGCGGTGCCCCGGGCCACGCCGAGCCGGCGGGAGAACTCGCGGACCCCGACACGCGGGGCGGCCATGACGATGTCGAGGAGCCGTCGGTCGGTGTCGTCAAGCCTGGGCGATGAGTCCATGTGTCCACGGTATACGACGGCAAGGTGCGCAGTTGGTCCAGTTGTGACCGTCACCAACGGTTCCTATTGTGCAGGGTGTTCGGCCTGGAGATGACCGCGTGACGTACTTCACAGTTCGACCTAGCCTGGGGAGACATCTTTCGTATCGCGAAGGCTAGGTGTTGACGATGACCTCCCTCCTCCACTCCACGGACGGCTCCCACGATGATCTACCGCGGACCGGACAGGCGGACGCCGGATCGTTCTCGCTCTCCGATCGCTACACACGTGAGAGCGGGACGGTCTTTCTCACCGGGATCCAGGCGCTGGTCCGGACCGTCCGCGACCGCGCGCGACTCGACCGCAGGCAGAATTTGCTCACCGCGAGCCTCGTCAGCGGCTACGAGGGGTCACCACTCGCGGGGTACGACCTCGAGTTGGCCAGGCGCTCTGAGTTCCTCGACCCGTTCGACATCGTGCACCGCCCCGCTCTCAACGAGGAGGCCGGGGCCACTGCGGTGATGGGCTCTCAGCTCGCCAGGCGCACGGGCACCCTGCGTGCCACGGCCAACACCCGAGGCGCGGCACTACAGGGTGTCGTGGGGTACTGGTATGGCAAGGCCCCCGGCCTGGACCGCGCCACGGACGCGCTGCGGCACGCCAATCTCATCGGTACCGATCCGCACGGTGGCGCGGTGGCGCTGGTCGGCGACGATCCCGGCGCCAAATCCTCCACCGTGCCGTGCGCCTCGGAGTTGGCGCTTGCCGACCTCTACATGCCCACGCTCTACCCCGCGGATTCACAGGACGTGCTGGACTTCGGCGTCCATGCGGCGATCCTGTCACGGGTCTCGGGCCTGTGGTCGGCCATGAAGGTCTCCGCGCACGTCGCGGATGCCTCATCGACCGCGGTGGTCGATCCGGACCGGATCCTGCCCGTGTACGGGGACCTCGGCACCAGCCCACACGTGCCGTCCGGGCGGCTCCTGGGATCCAGTCTCATGGAGCTCGAGCAGAATCAGCTCACGATCCGGATCCCCCGCGCGCTGGAATACGCCCGCCTCAACCGTCTCAATCGGATCGTGCAGTCGACCTCGAATGACCGGATCGGCATTGTCGCTGCTGGCAAGACTTACCTCGACGTGCGCGAATCGTTGCGCCGTCTGGGGATCGGCGACGACGAGTTAGGCCGTCGCGGGATCCGCATCCTCAAGTTGGGCATGATCTACCCCCTGGAGCGCACGATCCTTGACGAGTTCATGTCCGGGCTTGACGAGGTGATCGTCGTTGAGGAGAAGCGCGACTTCATCGAGACCATGATCCGGGATATCCAGTTCCGCAAGCCCGGTGTCGCGAACGTGGTGGGTAAGGCGCACGAGGACGGATCGACGTTGTTCAGTCGCTTCGGTGAGCTCGACGTAGATTCCGTCACCCGCGGTCTGGCGCAACGTCTCGCCTCGGTCCACGGCATTGAGTCCGCTCGCGCCTGGCTCGACGGTCCGGGGCGAGGGCGCTCCCGTATCGTGCTCCCGCTCGCGACCAGCCGGACCCCCTACTTCTGCTCGGGGTGCCCCCACAACAGTTCGACAAAGGTCGCCGACGGCACCCTCGTCGGCGGGGGCATCGGGTGCCACGCGATGGTGCTCCTGATGGACGAGGAGCAGGTCGGCAACGTCACCGGAGTCACCCAGATGGGCGGCGAGGGGATCCAGTGGACCGGGATGGCGCCGTTCCTCACCGAACGACACATGGTCCAGAACGTCGGCGACGGCACCTTCATGCACTCGGGGTCACTGGCGCTTCGGGCCACCGTGGCCTCCGGCGACAACATCACCTACAAACTGCTTTACAACGGGACAGTGGCCATGACGGGCGGCCAGGACCCGGTCGGCGAGATGAGCCTGCCGGAAATCCTTCGACTGCTGCAGGCGGAGAAGGTCGCCAAGATCGTCGTCACCACAGACAACGTCAAGGCGACCCGCGCACAGGGGCTGCCCCGGGGCGTGGAGGTCCGCGACCGGGTGGACACTCTCGAGGTCCAGCGGGAGCTCGCCGCCATCCCGGGGGTCACGGTTCTCGTCCACGACCAGTTCTGCGCGGCAGAGAAGCGCCGTCACCGCAAGCGCGGCACCTACCCGACCCCGAACGAGCGGGTGGTGATCAACGAGCGCATCTGCGAGGGATGCGGTGACTGCGGAAAGAAATCCAACTGCCTGTCGGTCCACCCCGTCCAGACCGAGTTCGGTCGCAAGACGCAGATCGACCAGTCCACCTGCAACTTCGACTTCTCGTGTCTGCAGGGTGACTGCCCCGCCTTCGTCACCGTGGTCCCCGGCGAGAAGTCCGTGCGGCTGGCGTCGGCACCGGCCCTGGCGGCCGAAGCTGTCGAGGAGCCGGTTCGCGTGGAGGTCGATCCGGATCGCGGCTTCTCCCTGCGATTGACCGGGATCGGCGGCACCGGCATCGTCACGGTCTCGGCGGTCCTGGCCACCGCGGCGGTCCTCGACGGCCGGTCGGCCCGCACCCTGGACATGACCGGGCTCGCCCAGAAGGGCGGCGCGGTGGTCTCCGACGTGCGCGTCGCCCGCACCCCCACGGAGCAGCCTCCGAAGATCGGGGCCGGAGATTGCGACCTGTACCTGTGCTGCGACGGCCTCGTCGGCGCGGACAGCACCCACCTGAAGGTGGCCAGTCCGGATCGCACCACCGCAGTGGTGTCCACCACGCAGATCCCCACCGGCAAGATGGTGATCGACACGGCCGAGCAGTACCCGGCAACCTCGGACATCCAGGCCGTCATCGACCGCGCCACCTCGCGCGGGTTCTACCTCGACCCGGGGGCGCTCACCCAGCAACTCTTCGGGTCCACCCAGACCGCCAACATGCTCATGGTGGGTGCGGCGTACCAGAGCGGCGCCCTGCCCGTATCCGCCAGATCGATCGAGCGGGCGATCGAACTCAACGGGGTGGCCGTCGACGCGAACCTCCAGGCATTCCGCCGCGGCCGGCAGGCGATCGCCGACCCGCAGACCCTGGCGGCACTGGTGACCGAACTGCACCGCCCGGTGGGCACCGCCACTACTGAGCGGCACGTGCCCTCCCCCGTGGCCGAACGGCTACTGACCCGCCTGGCTCCGGATGCCTCTGAGGAGTTGCGCGCGGTGGTCGCCCTGCGAGTCGACGAGCTGATCGCCTATCAAGATGAGGCGTACGCGGCCGACTACCTCCGCCGTGTCGAGGAGGTCCGCGCCGCCGAGGCGCTCCGGGACAGCGACGAGGCCGGGCCGGCCCGCGAGCAACTCAGCTTCGCGGTGGCGCGAAACCTGTTCACCCTCATGGCGTACAAGGACGAGTACGAGGTCGCCCGCCTGGCTGTGGACCCGGAGTTCGCGGCGCGGCTCGACGAGGACTGGGGCGAGGGGGCGGTTGCCAAGCTGCAGCTCCACCCGCCGGTCCTGCGCGCGTTGGGGATGAAGAAGAAGATCTCGATCGGTCCCGGGGCCATGCCGGCGATGAAGGCGCTCGCACGGATGAGGCGGCTCCGCGGTACTCGGATGGACCTGTTCGGCTACGCGGAGGTCCGCCGGGTGGAGCGTGCGCTGCTGGCCGAGTACCGCGATCTCATCGACGACCTCACCGTCGAGCTACGACGGGTGGGCCCGGTGGGCAAGGACGCCACGTGGCGGGGCACCGCCGTGGCGTTGGCTGAATTGCCGGACATGATCCGCGGTTACGAGGAGGTGAAGCTCGGCAACGTCAAGCGCTACCGGGCGGAGCTCAGGTCGCTCCGATCCCGCCTGGACGCCTGACCACGAAACTCTCCAGCCTCGATGCCGATCAGTTCCTCGGCAGCACCGCCACCACGAGAGTCGTGGCTACCGCGGTGAGTACGAGCACCATGCCGACGGTCCCGGCCCACCCTGCCAGCGCGAGGAAGGTGCCGCCGAGGAACCCGAACACCGAGGATCCTGCGTAGTAGCCGAGGTTGTACAGCGAGGTCGACTGGGACCGACCGGCCACCGCCGACGCGCCGGCCCACCCCGCAGCCACGGCGTGCGCGGCGAAGAATCCGGCGGTGAGTACCACCATGCCGAGGATGATCACCCAGATGTTCGGGACGAGCGCGAGGGAGACACCGCCCATCATCAGCAGGTTGCCGCCGATCAACACGGGTTTTCGGCCTAGGCGGGAGGCAAGGACGCCAGCGCGCGGAGAAGACAGTGTGCCGGCGAGATAGGCGAGGAAAATCAGACTGGTCAGCCACAAGGGGAGCTGGAACGGTGGTTCCACTAGGCGAAAGCCCAGGAAGTTGTACATGGCCACGAAGCCGCCCATGGTGAGGAACGCTTGGAGGTAGATCACCACGAGCGTCGGCGAGCGCAGGTTCCCCAGCAGCTGCCCCACGGCCTCGTCGAGCCTGCTGCGCCGGGGTGTGAAGTTGCGTGCCGGAGGAGCGGTGACCGCGAACGTGAGGACACAAACGACCGCGATCGCCGTGACGACCAGCATTCCCGTGCGCCAACCGAGTTGTTCTCCGACAGGCGCGGCGACGATCCTGCCGGTCAGCCCACCGATGGTCGTCCCGGAAACATAGATCCCCGCCGCCACTGCCGCACGGTCAGGGCGCACCTCCTCGCTGAGATAGGCGACGGCCAGAGCCGGCACCCCGCCGAGCATGACGCCCTCCCCAAAGCGCATAGCGAGCATCAGGGGGAAGGTCGGCACGGCCACAGAAAGCAGAGCGAAGACGCACGCCACACCGACCGCCACGAGCATCGCCGGTCTGCGGCCGACCGCGTCGCCGATGTACGACCATGGGATCACCCCGCACGCCAGGCCGAGAGTGGCGGTCGAGATCATCAACGCCGCCCGGTCCGCGGTGACTCCCTGGTCGGCGGCGATCAGCGGAAGGAGCCCCTGGGGGGAGTAGAGCTGGGCGAACGTGGCGATCCCGATGAGGAACAAAGCGATGTGCAGTGGTCGCGTCGTCTCGACTCGTCCTGGTGGCGGCGAGCCGGGCACGCTGCCGGGGTCGACGCAGTTGTCCACGGGAGCCCACTGTACTTCCGGGAGACCGTTCCGCTGGCAGAGACGTGCGGGTGCCGGCCTCGCGCCGTCAGGACCGGAGGGCAGCCGCCGCCATGGCCGTCAACACCTGGCGCAACTCCGCCTCGGCCATGGCCGGCAGCCGCGGGCTCGAGTTGAGCAGACCGAACACCGCGTGGACGTGGGCCCGCGCCTCGATCGATGACAGCTCCGGACGTAGCCGCACCAGGGCGTCTACCCAGAGTTGCGCGTAGTCGCGCTGCAGCCTGCGCACCTCGTGCCTCGGGGTCGCCGGAAGTGAGCCCAGGTCGCGGAACTGCACACTGATCAGATCGGGTTCGGTGGCGACGAAGTCCACGTGCACTTCGAGCAGGGCGTCGAGCACGTCCGCGGGCTCGCCGCCCCGCTCGACCGCGGCGCGCCCACCGTCACGCAGGCGCCGCGATATGTCGAGCAGCATCTCCGCCAGTACGTCCTCCTTGGAGGAGAAGTAGCGGTACATGCCGGGCCCGGAGATGCCGACCTCAGCCCCGATGTCGTCCAACCGGACGGCGTGGAACCCGCGCCGGGCCATGAGGCGGGCGGCGGCAGCGAGGATCTCGTCGCGTCGACGGGCTTTGGCGATGGCGCGCGCGGTCAGCGGGAGCACATGGTCCCGCTGTTCGCCTTCCCCATTGCCCGCGGCCTCCGCTCCCGTCATGTCAGTGGAAGAAGTGCCGGGCGCCGGTGAAGTACATGGTCATCCCGGCCTTCTCCGCGGCCTCGATCACCTCAGCGTCGCGCACGGACCCACCGGGCTGAACCACCGCGCGAACACCGGCCTCGGCGAGGACCTCGAGTCCGTCTGCGAAGGGGAAGAACGCGTCGGAGGCGGCGACGGCTCCGACGACCCGCTCCCCCGCTCGTTGCACCGCGAGGCGCGCCGAGTCGACGCGGTTGACCTGGCCCATGCCCACGCCGACGGTGGCACCGGCGTGTGCGAGCAGGATGGCGTTGGACTTGACCGCGCGGCAGGCGCGCCAGGCGAACAGCAGGTCGCGCAGGGTCTGCTCGTCGGCGTCGGCGCCGCACGCCTTGGTCCACCCGGCCACCACGTCACCGTCGGCGTCCAGGGCGTCGCGCTGCTGGATGAGCACTCCGCCGGAGATCTGCTTGCGCTCGACCTCGCGCACGGCGGGCGGCTGGGCGGAGAGGATGCGGATGTTCTTCTTGCGCTGGAGGATCTCGACGGCGCCGTCGGCGTAGGACGGCGCGATGATGACCTCGGTGAAGATTTCGGAGACCTGCTCCGCCATCTCGACGCTGACCTCGCGGTTGGCGGCGATCACGCCGCCGAACGCGCTGACCGGGTCGCACTCGTGCGCGGCGCGGTGCGCGGCCGCGATGTCGGCGTCGATCGCGATGCCGCACGGGTTGGCGTGCTTGATGATCGCGACACACGGCTCCGCATGGTCGAAGGCGGAACGCCACGCGGCGTCGCCGTCGACGTAGTTGTTGTAGCTCATCTCCTTGCCGTGCAGCTGCGTGGCCTGCGCGAGGCCGGGCGCGGCGGCCGCGTCGATGTAGAGGGCCGCGCTCTGGTGCGGGTTCTCGCCGTACCGAAGCGTGGCGGCCAGGTCGAGACTCTGCCCCTGCCACACCGGGAACCCTGCGACGCCGTCGTCGTCGGCATCCGCGGTCTGTGCGGTCATCCAGGTGGCCACAGCGACGTCGTAGGCGCCGGTGTGGCGGAACGCGGCGGCCGCCAGGCGCCGGCGCTGGGTGAGAGTGAATCCGCCCGCCGCGACGGCCTCGAGCGCGTCGCGGTACTCGGCCGGATCGACGAGCACGGCCACCGACGGGTGATTCTTGGCTGCTGCGCGCACCATTGAGGGTCCGCCGATGTCGATCTGCTCCACGCAGGCGTCGTAGTCGGCGCCGGAGGCGACGGTGTCGGTGAAGGGATAGAGGTTGACGACGACGAGCTCGAACGGCTCCACACCGAGGTCGGCGATCTGCTCGAGATGCTCCGGCTTGCGGGTGTCGGCCAGAATTCCGGCGTGGACCCGCGGGTGCAACGTCTTCACCCGACCCTCGAGACATTCCGGGAACCCGGTCAGCGCGTCGACGGGCGTCACGGGGACCCCGGCGTCGGCGATACGCTGCGCCGTCGACCCGGTGGAGACGATCTCGACCCCGGCGTCGGCGAGCCCCCGGGCGAGCTCGGAGAGCCCCGTCTTGTCGTAGACACTGATGAGTGCGCGGCGGACGGGCCTGCGGGAATCGGTCACGTTAGGTGCACCTTTCGACCTTCGATGTGGAGTCGGCCACGGGCGGCGGCCGCGAGGACGTCGACGAGCAGCTCGCGCTCGACGACCTTGATGCGTTCGTGGAGGGTGGCCTCCGTGTCGTCCGGGTGGACGTGGACGGCACGCTGCGTGATCACGGGCCCGGTGTCCACCCCGGCGTCGACCAGGTGGACCGTGCAGCCGGTGACGGCCACCCCGTAGGCGAGCGCGTCACGCACCGCGTGTGCGCCGGGGAAGGCCGGCAGCAACGCCGGATGGGTGTTGACGACGCGCCCGGCGAACGCTCCGAGGAACGCCGCACCGAGGATGCGCATGAAGCCCGCCGAGACCACCCAGTCGGGCGCGAACCCGCTCACCACGTCGGTCAGCGCGCGGTCCCAGGCGGCGCGGTCGAGGTGGTCGCCGGGCCGGACGACGGCCGTGGGGAGGCCGACTCGGTCAGCCCGGGCGACGGCTTCGCAGTCGCGGTCGGAAACCAGGGCGACGATGCGGTACGGGCAATCGGGCGTGTTGGAGGCCTCGAGCACGCTCTGCGCGACGGTTCCGGAGCCGGACGCCATCAGCACGACCCGGCAGGTCTCGCCTGACGCTGAACTGACGAGATCGGCGTTGAGGGTCTCGCTACCGACCACGTCCGGCTCTCCTACCCATCGATGCACTTACCCGCCGGGTGCGCGGGCCACGGGTGGGAGTCTAGTCGGCCGCCCCCCGGCCCTCGTCAGGCAGACCGGTCGAATCATCCGCGTCAGCCCGTGCATCCTCGGGTCCAGCGTCCTCCGGTCTGGGCTCTGCGGCCTGCGGGTCCTCGGCCGCCGCAGGAGAGGGCGGGTCGTCGTCGCCCGCCGCATCCTCGTCCGGAGCAGCGTCGGAGGTTGTCTCCACGTCCACCGGGGCGCCTGTACCGGGCCGCCCGAGGTGCGCCTCGTCGTCGTCGTCGACCAGGTGTCCGTGCTCGTCGTCATGCGCGCCGTCGTGCTCGTCGCTGGCCGCATCGTTTCGGGTCTCATCGTCGCGGCCCTCATCGTCGCGGCCCTCATCGTCGCGGCCCTCATCGTCGCGGCCCTCATCGTCGACACCTTCCTCGACGGGGTGCTCGTCGCCCGCAACCACAGAGCCCCCGCCGACAGAGTCCTCAGCCACATCATCTTCGGCCAGGGGCCCCTCGGCCGGGGCGTCGTCCATCACGGTGCCCACTCGCCGCCGGCGTCGATCCAGTTCGCTCTCAGCGCGTTCTCGGCGCCGCGTCAGGCCCGCCAGGGACAGTGCGATGGTCGCCGATCCGATGATGCCGAACAGCAGCAGGGCCATCGACGCCGCGATGAGCGACCCTGTACCGACCGTGCCGAGCATCCCCAGCTGCCCGCCCGCCACAACGGGGCTCACCGCGATCACCAGCGCCACGATCGCTGCGGCCAGCCACGTCGCCTTGACCGCGTCGACAGTCGTGCGGAACCAGTGCGCTACCGACCGTGCGAGCCCGGCTGCCACCAACGCCGTCGCCAGCAGCAGCCCCTGCACCACCCAGTGCGGGTTGGTGGTGGGCAGCATTGCCGCCAACGGCACCTCGGGCATTGGCCCGCGCGACACCGCAAACACGCTGAAAGAGGCCTCGCCTAAGTGAGCCTCCCCGCCGACCATCAGTGCGGCCCCCGCCATCACCACGTTGGGCAGGTACGCCACCGAGATCCCGGCGAGTGAAGCAGTGCCCGCGAAACCCTTGCCTATTTCGAGGACCGAGCCCACCGGCTCCCACGCCAAAACCAGCCCGACCAACACCAACAGCGTCACCATCGCCCACGTCGCGGCGACAAACGCTGTTCCGAGGTGGATACCGCCGCGGATCCACAGTGGGAGGATTTCCCGCAGCTCGCTACGGAAGTACAGCCACACACCGAGCCCCGAACCGACGATCCCCACGCTTGCGGTCCAGAGCAGCGCGGTGGCCAGAGACGATTCGCGCACCGCGAAATCCGATGCTGCGGATCCCACCACCAGTGTCGCGAACACGGTCAGCAGCAGTCCCGCGACCGTCACACCGGCCACGGCCGCGCCGGCCTCACGAGGTCCCGGCTGCTCGACGTCCGCCAATACCGCCCGGGTCTGCCTGGCCACGATCGCCACGTAGAGCAGCGGGGGCAACAACGGTAGGAACCCGAGTTCCACCTGGTCCACGGTCAGCGGTACCCGGTTGACGACCAACCATTCCACCGCGACGACCGCGAACAGCGAGTCGAAGCCGTCCGCGGCGAACAGCAGCACTGCCAGCGTGAGCGCCGCCAGCACCAGTACGGAGACAATGACGGGCAGCGCCGCGGCTGCCGCCGTCCACAACAACGAGCGGGCGCCCGCAGGCGACCGACTCGCCGCGGGCCGGATGACGCGTGGAGGACTCACTCTGACCACCGTAGATTCCCGCCCGCGCGGGGCACTCCCGGCGCGCCGCGACCCCCGCCATCCGGAGATGACGGGGGTCGCTGAGGCGCGCTATTTCGCGGTGGTCGGCCCGACCACCGCGAGTGGATCACATGGCGTCGAGGAGCTCCTTGGCGAGCTGGGCGGCCTCGGACGGCGTCTTGCCGACCTTGACACCCGCGGCCTCGAGGGCCTCCTTCTTAGCCTGCGCAGTGCCCGAGGAGCCGGAGACGATGGCGCCGGCGTGGCCCATCGTCTTGCCCTCGGGTGCAGTGAAGCCGGCGACATAACCGACGACCGGCTTGGTGACGTTGGCCTTGATGTAGTCGGCCGCACGCTCCTCGGCGTCGCCACCGATCTCGCCGATCATGACGATGACCTTGGTCTCCGGGTCGTTCTCGAAGGCCTCGATGCAGTCGATGTGCGTGGTGCCGATGATCGGGTCACCACCGATGCCGATGGCGGTCGAGAAGCCGTAGTCGGCCAGCTCGTACATCATCTGGTAGGTCAGGGTGCCCGACTTGGACACGAGCCCGACCGGGCCCTTGCCCGCAATGTTGGCCGGGGTGATGCCGACCAGCGACTCGCCGGGCGTGATGATGCCCGGGCAGTTCGGTCCGATGATCCGGGTCTTGTTGCCCTTCGCGAGGTTGTAGTTCCACGCGGTGGCGGTGTCCAGGACCGGGGCGCCCTCGGTGATAACCACGGCGAGCGGGATCTCCGCGTCCACGGCCTCGATGATGGCGTCCTTGGTGAACGGCGGCGGGACGAACAGGATCGTCGTGTCGGCACCGGTGGCCTCCATGGCCTCCTTGACGGAGCCGAAGACAGGCAGCTCGATGTCGTTACCGTCTGCGTCCTTGTGGGACACGGTGGTGCCGGCCTTGCGGGCGTTGACGCCGCCGACGACCTGGGTGCCGGCCGCGAGCATGCGGGCGGTGTGCTTGGTGCCCTCGCCGCCGGTGATGCCCTGGACGATGACCTTGTTGTCCTTGTTGAGGAAAATCGACATGTGTGTAAGGTCCTCTGTTTCTTACTTGGCGGCCAGCTCGGCGGCCTTGTCGGCGCCGGAGTCCATGTTGTCGGCCAGGGTCACGAGCGGGTGGTTCGCCTCGGCGAGGATGCGACGACCCTCCTCGACGTTGTTGCCGTCGAGACGGACCACGAGGGGCTTGTTGGCCTCGTCGCCCAGGATTTCCAGGGCCTTGACGATGCCGTTCGCGACCGCGTCACAGGCGGTGATGCCACCGAAGACGTTGACGAACACGCTCTTGACCTGCTCGTCGCCGAGAATGACGTCGAGCCCGTTGGCCATGACCTCGGCCGAGGCGCCGCCACCGATGTCCAGGAAGTTGGCGGGCTTGACGCCGCCGTGGTTCTCGCCGGCGTAGGCGACGACGTCGAGCGTGGACATGACCAGCCCGGCGCCGTTGCCGATGATGCCGACCTGTCCGTCGAGCTTGACGTAGTTGAGGTCGTTCTCCGCGGCCTTCTGCTCGAGCGGATCGGTGGTGCCCGCATCGGCGAAGTCGGCGAAGGTCTCCTTGTGGCGGAACTCGGCGTTCTCGTCCAGGGTGACCTTGCCGTCGAGGGCAAGGATCTCATCGTTCGGCGTGCGCACGAGCGGGTTGACCTCGACCAGCGAGGCGTCCTCGTTGATGAACACGTCGTACAGCTTGGCGATGGTCACCGCAGCGGCGTCCAGCACCTCTTCCGGCAGGTGGCCGGCCTTCGCGATCTCGCGGGCCTTGGCCACGTCCACACCGACCGTGGGGTCAATGTTGATCTTGGCGAGGCGGTCCGGAGACTCCTCGGCGACCTGCTCGATCTCGACGCCGCCCTCGACCGAGCACATTGCCAGGTAATTGCGGTTGGCGCGGTCGACGAGGAAGGAGATGTAGTACTCCTCAGCGATATCGCTGGCCTCGGCGACGAGCAGCTTCTTAACGATGTGGCCCTTGATGTCCAGGCCCAGAATGTCCTCGGCCCGGGCGCGGGCCTCCTTGGCATCCTCTGCCAGCTTCACGCCGCCGGCCTTACCGCGGCCACCGACCTTCACCTGAGCCTTGACGACGACAGGCTTGCCGATCTCGGCTGCGACCTTCTCGGCCTCTTCCGCGGTGTCCGCGACGCGCCCCGGGGTGGTGGGCACGTCATGCTTCGCGAAAAGAGCCTTTGCCTGGTATTCAAAGAGATCCATCAGCTCACCATCTTGACGTGGGTAGATTCGCCCGGCCCTGTTGTAAAGCCGAGTCGAGCCTCATCCTAGGCGTGTGGTGTGTTCCCCGTCGCACCCTGGGGGTAGCTGTGTGCACTGGATCACAAAGCGCACCAGCCCCCAGTCGGACCAATTCACCACTCCACCCACCCGGGCACCGCCCCGCCTCCGGGGCGCGTGAATCACATCGATGTGACGCACCCCTCACCCAGCCACCCTCGAGAGTCTTGCGGCCCTGTTGCCGATCCGTTACTTTGGACGACGTTCATCACGAAAAGATCACGACGCGACGACAGAGGGGAAACGACACGGTGGAAAAGTCGCAACACGAGTTACGAGCGACCCCCGTCGTCGTCCAGCCGGCCGGTGCGCATCGGGTCGGTCGCCACCGGATGCCCGCGCCGCCGCAGGCACTGCGCGGGCGTGCAGCCGTTCTAGCCATCGCCGCGGGCGCCGCTGTCTCCGCCGCGTCGGCGGGTTCTGCCTTGAGTGACACGGGCACCCATTCGGCCGACGCCGGAGACATCGCACTTCTGGCTAACGGAGAGCCCGCACCCGCGACTTCTACCCCAGGCGCGCCGACGACTTCGGCCCCGGCGACGCCCTCGGCCCCCGAGCCCGTCGTCGTCGTCCCAGTCTCCGCCGCAGGGCCTTCGAGCGACGACATCAGTTCCACGATGCTTTACGCGGGCACGGAGATCAATGCCCAGCGCGAGATCGCCGAGGAGCAGGCCCGGCGCCCGAAGGTCGCCATGCCCGCAATCGGCGCGTTCACCTCGCCTTATGCGATGCGCTGGGGCAGCTTCCACGCCGGCATTGACATCGCGAACGTGCCCGGTTCGGACATCTACGCCGCCACGGATGGCACTGTGATCGACTCCGGTCCGGCCCAGGGTTTCGGTAACTGGATTCGCATCATGGCCGACGACGGCACCATGACCGTCTACGGCCACATGCAGTCTCTCGACGTCGCCGTCGGTGAGCGCGTGCATGCCGGGCAGAAGATCGCGGGCATGGGTTCGCTCGGATTCTCCACCGGCTCCCACCTGCACTTCGAGGTCCTCGTCAACGGAGGCAAGGACCACGTCGATCCGTTGACCTGGCTACTCGAGCGCGGTCTCGATCCCATGGCCGGCAGCGTCGAGGGATCCAGCTCCTCCGGTAGCTGACCGTTCGGGGCGTCGCCGCTTCAAGCGTAGGATCCCGCAGTCAATCAATCTGCGTTTCTCCAGTTCAGAGGTCAGGGCCCGGAGCTCGGACGGCTCGGCAGCGATCCTTCTGCGCTGCTTCAGGACGAACGAGGGTCCAAGAGCAGCAACCAGAATCACAGCGATGCTCACAAAGACCACCTGGATACTCATCTGGTCTGCGATGAATCCCAGCAAGCCGATGCCCAAGACCTCGTGAAAGCTAATCCTGAACGAAATCCAGAAGCGCGAGCCTAGAGCTTCTGCATCGGCACGCCCCCGATGAGCATGAGCCGAACCTTGCCGGACGCACCGAAGTCGATGGTCGCCGTGGCCCGCGGCCCGCTGCCATCGCAGGACAGTACTTTGCCGAGCCCGTACTTGTCGTGCGTGACCCGGTCCCCGGGCGCCAACTCGAGAGCAGGCCCGGACGCCTTCGCGCGGGGTATCCCCGCCGACCGTCCACCAGACGAGCCGAACCCGCCCGAACTGTAGCCACCACCGGAACCGCCTCCGAAACGGCGGCGCGGTGCGTACGAGTCGTCGTCCCCGTAGCCCGCCCCACCGGCCGGCTCTTCGCGCTGCCACTCGATCGCCTCGGAGGGGATCTCCTCCAGGAAACGTGATCCGGGATTGGTCATGGGTTGCCCCCACGATGACCGCATCATTGCGCGGGTCAGGTAGAGCCGCTTGCGGGCGCGCGTGATGCCCACATACGCGAGCCTGCGCTCCTCCGACAGTTCGGCCGGGTCGCCCAGTGCCCGCATGTGCGGGAAGAGCCCGTCCTCCATGCCGATGAGGAACACCACCGGGAATTCCAGCCCCTTGGCGGTGTGCAGGGTCATGAGGGTGACCTGGCCCTGGTCGGAGTCGGGGATCTGGTCGGCGTCGGCCACCAGCGAGACCCGTTCGAGGAACGCGGCGAGTGACCCGGGCTCGGCCAGCCCCTGGTCCAGCTCGTCGTCAGCGTCCGCCTCGACACCGAAACCCTGCTCTTTCGCCGAGCGCTGCAGCGCGGCCTCCGAGGAGAATTCGCGGCCCACGCCCACCAGTTCGTTGAGGTTGTCCACGCGGGCGGCGTCCTGCGGGTCGTTGGACGCCTCCAGTTCAGCGCGGTAGCCGGTGCTCTCCAGCACGGCTTCCACGAGTGCCCCGACGTCGGGCGCCGAGTCCTCCCCGGCGGCGTGATCACCGCCGTCAAGGCGTCCGCGCAGCTCGTCAAGCATCCGCACGAACCCGGCGATCGCCTTGACCGACCGCGTCGGCAGCAGCGACACCTTCCCCTCGGCCGCGTCTCGCAGTGCCTGGCCGAACCCGATACCCCGCTGCTCGGCGTGAACGACCACACATGCCTCGGCGCGGTCCCCGATTCCCCGCCGCGGGGTGTTGAGGATGCGGCGCAACGCCACCGTGTCGTCCGGGTTGCTGAGAACCTTGAGGTAGGCGACGACGTCGCGAACTTCCTTGCGCTCGTAGAATCTGGTGCCCCCCACGACCTTGTACGGCAGGCCGAGGCGCACGAACACATCCTCGACGACGCGGGAGGAGTTGTTGGTTCGGTAGAACACCGCCACGTCGGAGTACGACGCCGCACCTGAGTCCACCAGTCGGTCGATCTCCCCGGCGATGAACCTCGCCTCGTCGTGCTCGTTGTCCGCCACGTAGCCCACCAACAGCTCGCCCGCGCCCTCAGAGGTCCACAGATTTTTCTCCCTGCGACCCGGGTTGCGCGAGATGACGGCATTCGCGGCCGTCAGAATGGTCTGCGTGGACCGGTAGTTCTGCTCCAACAGGATGGAACGGGCATCGGGGTAGTCGTGCTCGAAGTCTTCGATGTTCCTGATCGTGGCACCGCGGAAGGCGTAGATCGACTGATCGGCGTCACCGACCACACAGAGCTCGGCCGGGGGGACGCCCACCCCGTCGTCCTCCCCCGTCACCCCACCCACGAGGGTGCGCACCAGCACATACTGGGCGTGGTTGGTGTCCTGGTACTCGTCCACCATGACGTGGCGGAACCGGCGTCGGTAATACGCCGCGACCTCGGGGTGCGCACGGAGCAGCGCCACGGTCTCACCGATCAGATCGTCGAAGTCGAACGCATTGGCCGCCTGCAGTCGCGACTGGTATTCCGTGTATACGGCCGCGACGGTCTGCCCCGTTCGGTCGGAGTCTTCGAGCGCACGGTCCATCGCCTCGGACGGTTCGCGCAGCTCGTTCTTGTGATTGGAGATCGCCGTTGCCAGCATCCGCGGGGTGAACTTCTTAACCTCGAGCTGCTGCTCCTTGGCGATCATCCCCAACAGCCGCCGGGAGTCATCCGAATCGTAGATCGTGAAGTTCGAGTTCCGCGTCCCCAGCAGCGCGGACTGAGCGCGCAGGATCCGCACGCAGATCGAGTGGAACGTGGCCACCCACATCCGCTCCGCGTGCGGACCGACCAGGGCCGCCACCCGCTCCCGCATCTCGGCGGCGGCCTTGTTAGTGAAGGTGATCGCGAGGATCTGCCCGGGATGCGCACCCCCCTCTGCCAGCAGGTATGCGATGCGTCGGGTGAGCACACTGGTCTTTCCCGACCCCGCTCCCGCCACGATCAACAACGGGCCGCCGCGGTGCGTGACCGCGGCGGCCTGCTGTGGGTTAAGCCCGTCGAGCAGGGGTGAGATGGGGCGGGCGGGAGCGTGTGCGGTGTCGGTCATCGTGGGTCCAATCTACCCATTCGATCCGACAAGCCGGGCTCAGCGCTGACCGACCCCCGTGAACTCCTTCACCTGGGACGCCGACGCGGTCAGGCCGGGATCGTTGTCCAGATAGTGCCGTGTCTCGCGGACGATCAGGCCCGACAGGAAGAGCAGACCAATGAGGTTGGGGATGGCCATGAGGCCGTTCATCACGTCGGAGAAGTTCCACACCACCTCGAGCTCGGTGACCGCTCCCACGAACACCACGCAGGTGAAGACCATGCGGTACGGGATCACACCACGCGCGCCCACCAGCCGCTCCATACACCGCTCGCCGTAGTACGACCATCCGAGGATCGTGGAGAAGGCGAAGAAGGCGATCGAGACGGCGACGAGCTTGTCACCCTGAGGTAGGGCGGAAGCGAAGGCGTCGGCCGTCATCGTCCCGGCACTCTCCCGTCCCTCCTGCCACACCCCTGAGGTGACCAGGACGAGCCCGGTGAAGGTGACCACGATGATGGTGTCGACGAACGTCTGCGTCATCGACACCAGACCCTGCCGGGTGGGATGGGTGGTCTTGGCCGCCGCCGCCGCGATTGCCGCGGACCCCATCCCGGACTCGTTCGAGAAGATGCCGCGCGCAACGCCCATCTGGATGGCGTAAAGGATCGCCGAGCCGGCGAATCCACCGACCGCGGACGTCCCGGTGAAGGCGCCCGAGAAGATCTGGCCGAACGCTGCGGGGATCTGCTCGGAGTTGGCGACGAGCACAGCGAGGCCGCCGAGGATGTAGAGCAGGATCATGAGCGGCACGAACCCGGCCGTGACCCTGCCGATCGCCTTGATGCCACCGAGCAGCACGGCACCGGTGCAGACGAACAACACGATGCCGGTAGCCGCATGGGAAACGCCAAACGAGTTATCCAACTGGGTCGCCACCGCGTTGGCCTGTGTCATGTTGCCGATGCCGAAGCTCGCCAGAACGGCGAACACCGCGAACAGGATCGACAGGACCAGGCCAATCCGGCCGCCGGTGCGACCGAAGACTTCCGCGAGGCCGCGGTGCAGGTAGTACTGGGGACCGCCGGACTTCTCGCCGCGGGCATCGGTGACGCGGTAGCGCACGCCGAGGAACGCCTCGGAGTATTTGGACGCCATGCCGACGAGCGCAGTGATCCACATCCAGAAGAGCGCCCCCGGCCCGCCCAGCGCGATGGCCGTCGCGACGCCGACGATGTTGCCCACGCCGACGGTCGCCGCCAGGGCGGTGGTCAGCGCCTGGTATTGCGAGATGTCGCCCTCGCCGCCGTCGTCCTTCCTTTTGACCAGGCCCAGCCGCAGGGCGGGCACCAGCTTGCGGAACTGCAGCATCCGCAGCCGGATCGTCAGGAACAGACCTGTGCCGAGCAGCAGCGGGATGAGGACGAACGGCCCCCAGATCACCGATCCGATGTTGGCGAGAAACGTGTTGAAGTTTTCCACGGGCGGAAACACTAGACGGTCATTCTGCGGCGCAGTGGAGCAGTGGGATAATCCGGTCATGAGCACCGACCCCGCCGGCCCCCACTCCCCTGGCACCGACCCCTCCGGCACCGACGATCCGCTGTCCGAGGCCGAGATCCAGGAGTTGAGGCTGGAGATCGACCGCCTGGACGCCGAGATTCTCGACGCCATCGTCCGCCGCAGCGAGATCTCCAGGCGCATTGGCCGCACTCGCATGAGGTCGGGCGGTACGAAGCTCGTGCACACCCGGGAACTCAAGGTTTACGAGCGTTTCTCCTCACTCGGGGAGGAAGGGCAGACCCTTGCGGGCATGCTCCTGCGTCTCGGTCGGGGCCGGCTGGGGTACTAGCTGGGGTACGAGGAGCGCCCGGCTACCAGATGCGCCTGTTACCGACTCGGCCCGATCCTGACGGCGGTCGAAGCGAAGCCCAGCCAGGTGTGGTGGTTGTTGGCCCAGCACCAGCCCACCTTGGGCGCGCCCTTGTTCTCCCTGCCGTCTCGGCCTGTCCCGCCGCTGATCCACAGTGCGGGCGTCCGCGAATCCAGGCCGCCGCCCTCCTTGGGTTTGCGCGAGCCGATGCACATGAAGCACTTTCCGGGTTCGAGCAGCCCCGGTTCCTGTAGCAGCCAGCTGATCCCCTCCGAGACGGTCAGTGGGGTGCGGCCCCGATTGGCCAACTCGGCGTGGGCGTCGGTCGGGGTCCAGCCCAGCATGTCGTCGCCGCGTGTCACGTCCTCTAGCAAATACAGTGGCGCGTCCGGGACGTCGATGTCGTCGGTGGGGGTGAACTCTGCCAGGTCTGTCATGTCGACGACGACGAAGCCCGCCTTGCCGTCGCGGCGCATGAGGGTGGCCAGTCGGTCTGTCGACACGAGGGACGGGTGGACGGCCACAAGCGCGCGGTCGTCGCCCGGACCGTCTGGGAGGGCGCGGGCGTGGGCCCGCAGGTTCTCGGCGGTGATACCGGCGAGCTCGGGGACGCCGACATCGACGAGGCGCTCGACCTGCTCGGCAAGGGGGGATCCGGGATGAACTCTGGGGGTCACATCGCTGGAACGGGCGGCGGCCCCCTGTTATTCCCGGATAGCCTCGATGCCATGACCGACATCAGTACAACTGAGCAGTGGGCAGCGGTGGAGGACCTGGTCCCCTCGATCGGTGAGCAGACCCTGCGGGAATTGTTCGCCGCGGACCCCGAGCGCGGCCGCCGGATGTCGGTCACCGCTGGCGACCTCCACGTGGACCTGTCGAAACACCTGGTCACCGATGAGATCCTCTCCGCGCTCATCGATCTCGCCGACGCCGCTCAACTGCCGGCGCAACGGGCTGCCATGTTCCGGGGCGACCACATCAACACGACCGAGGACAGGGCGGTTCTCCATTCGGCGCTCCGCCTCCCGGCCGAGGCCGAGCTCGTCGTCGACGGTCAGGACGTGGTCGCCGACGTGCACGGGGTACTGGCACGCATGGCCGACTTTTCCGACCGCGTCCGCTCCGGCGGGTGGACCGGACACACCGGCGAGCGTATCGACACGGTGGTCAACATTGGCATCGGTGGCTCGGACCTGGGGCCGGTGATGGTCGACAGCGCATTGCGTCAGTTCCAGACGGCAGGCATCCACGCCCGGTACGTGTCCAACGTCGACCCCGCCGACCTCTCGGCCACCCTCGCCGACATCAACCCGGCCACGACCCTGGTGGTGGTGGCCTCCAAGACGTTCACCACCCAGGAGACCATGGCCAACGCGCATGCGGCGCGTCGGCATTTCGTCGAGGCACTGGGATCAGAGGAAGCGATCGCCTCACACTTCGTCGCCGTTTCCACCGCCGCCGAGAAGGTCGCCGACTTCGGCATCGCGGCGGACAACATGTTCGAGTTCTGGGACTGGGTCGGCGGGCGCTACTCGGTGTCCTCTGCGATCGGGCTGTCAGTGATGATCACGGTGGGGCCGGCTGCGTTCATCGAGTTGCTCGAGGGCTTCCACACAATGGATCAGCACTTCGCCACCGAGGCGCCGCAAGACAATGCTCCGGTCCTCATGGCGCTGCTGGGGATCTGGTACACGTCCTTCCTCGGCTCGCAGTCCAAGGCCGTCATCCCCTACTCGCAGGATCTCCATCGTTTCCCCGCCTACCTGCAGCAGCTGACCATGGAGTCGCTCGGCAAATCGGTCCGGCACGACGGCTCTGACGTCACCTACCCCACCGGAGAGGTCTACTGGGGCGAGCCCGGCACCAACGGGCAGCATGCGTTCTTCCAGTTGCTCCACCAGGGCACTCAGCTGGTGCCCGTCGATTTCATCGGTATCGCTCGCCCGGGCATGGACCTGGACGCCGCCCTGTCCAGCGGGTCGGACGCGGTCTCCATGCATGACCTGCTCATGGCCAACCTGTTCGCGCAGTCGCGAGTTCTGGCGTTCGGTAAGACCGAGGAGGAGGTCATCGCCGACGGCGTCGACCCCGCCCTCGCACCGCACAAAGTCATGCCCGGGAACCGGCCCTCCACCACGATCCTCGCGCCGTCCCTCTCCCCCGGCACCCTCGGCCAGCTCATCGCACTCTACGAGCATGTGGTGTTCACCCAGGCCGCGATCCTGGGCATCAACGCTTTCGACCAGTGGGGCGTCGAGCTGGGTAAGGCCCAGGCTGGTGAATTGCTTCGCGCCCTCACCGCCGACACCCACCCGGCCCCGTCCTTCGACTCCTCCACCGACTCCCTCGTCGAGATATACCGAGAGGCCCGTGGCCGGCGCTGACGCCCGGCCAGCTTGCGGGATCGGGAGGGCGCGGACCTGACACTTGCCGCGGCGCGAGCTGACGACCTCCTGCCCGCCCCACACCACCGTTCTGCCCCACTACTGCGCGCCAAGCGATGCCCCGCACGGCCGAAGAGGGCCACAGGTGGCTCAGACGAAGCGGCGGGTGACCTTCTCGGGCAGGAGCGACAGCAGCGGGCCGATCGCTTTCCACGGCTTCGCCGGCACCAGTGCGCGGGTGGGCTCGGCGTCGATCGCTTTGACCAGCGCGTCGACGCCCTCGTCGAACTCGGTCATCAACGCGGTCTTCACCGAGCGGTTGATGTCGGTGCGGATGTACCCAGGCAGAATGTCCGTCACCTTGATCCGGCTGCCCGCATTGTCGAGCTCGGCATAGAGGCCCTGCGCCAGGGCGGAGACGAACGCCTTGGTAGCCCCGTAGGTGTTCTGGGCCTTCGGCATGCCTCGCAGCGAACTCACCGACGAGATGAACACCAGGTGCCCCTCACCCCGAGTGAAGAGCAGTTCCATCGCCGCTTCGGCCTGGTTGAGCGTCCCGACCACGTTCACCATTGCGGTCTCCCGGTTGGCGTGCGCCTTCCCCGTACCGATTGAGGCACCCTTGCCCAGTCCGGCGTTGAGTACGAAACGGTCGATACCGCCGAGCTCGGCATCGAGCTCGCCGAAAACCCGCTCCACCGCGTCACCGTCTGCCACATCGAGCTCGCGCACCGCCACCGTGATCGAGGGATTCGCTTCCAGCAGTTCGGCGCGAAGCTCCTCCAGGCGGTCCAGCCGCCGCGCACACAGCGCGAGATTCTTTCCCTGCACGGCCCAGCGGCGGGCCATTCCCTCGCCGAGGCCAGAGCTGGCGCCGGTAATCAGAATCGTCTTGCGGTCGGTCACGAGTTCTCCTCCGTTGGCGATGCGCCCAGTGTGGCACGACGCGGCTGGCAGGACGGGCAACGGTAGGCGATGCGGTCGAGAGAGTCACTCGGCTCGTCCGGGTCCGCGAGTCCGCCGAGGCGGAAGGTCTCCACCTCGGTCCCGCACCGGCGACACGGCTTGCCGTCACGGCCGTACACCCACAATTCGCGCCCGCGTCGTGTGTCGCCGGTGGTCACTCGGACGGTGCGGTCGGCGTTGGCCACCAGCATCCGACGTGCCAGCGTGACCGTGGCACGAAGATCGGGCACCACCTCTACGGGATCCCGCGGATCCACCCCCCGCAGGAAGCACAGCTCCGCCCGGTAGACGGTCCCTATCCCGGCCAGATTGCGCTGATCGAGCAACGCCTCGCCGATCGTGCGGGTGGGTCGTTCCACGATGCGCCGCACGACTTCGTCGGTACTCGTCACCGGGTCCCAGTCTGTGCCTAGGAGGTCGGGCCCGAGATGGTCTACTGCACGATCTGCCTCGGCCGGGGTCAGGGCGCGCAGTAGTCCGAGTTCGGTGCCTACGACCTCTACGTCGCCGGCGCGCAGGAGCAGCCGCACGGTGTGAGCGGGGAACCGCCACCGGTCCCCCGCACGCAGGATGTGGATGCGACCCTCCATCTTGAGGTGGATGTGGAGGGTGACGGGATCACGTCCCTGACCGTCGGGGCCGACGACGACGAAGAGATGCTTCCCCCGGGACCGGGCCGCCACCACCGTCCTGCCGGTTAGGTCAACAGCGGCGAACCTCGGTACCCGGAGCTCTGTCCTGTCCAGGGTCCGCCCGGCGAGTGCCTCGTGGACCCGCGTCGCAGCTCTGTGCACTGAGTCGCCTTCAGGCACGGTTCACCACCCCAGTTCGCGGCAACCGACGACCCCGGCAGTCTCGATCTGCACTGTCACGTGCTCGACCCCGTGCCGTTCCAGCAGGACGCGACGAGCGTCACCGAGAACCTCTGCATGATCGGCACCCGGGTCGACCACCAGGTGCACGGTACCCACGTCCATTCCCGAGGTCAGCGTCCACAGGTGCAGGTCGTGAACCTCCTCGACATCACGCAAGGCCCTGAGCTGGGCCTCCACCTCCACTGGGTCGACGCCGGCGGGAGCGTGCTGGGCCAGGACGGCGAGCACCTGCCGTCCGAGCATCACCGCCCGGACAACGATGAACACGGCGATTGTGACCGCGACCACCAGGTCCCACGCCGTCGACCCGGTCGCCCGCATGAGCAGGGCCGCCACGATTACCCCGACGGACCCTGCCGCGTCGGCGAGGACCTCGAGGTACGCGCCGCGCACTGCCAGGCTCTCGCTGGAACCGCTGCGCAACAACAGCAGGGAGATCAAGTTGATGACGAGCCCCAGCGCGCCGACGACCAGCATCGTCCCGGTGGCAACGGGGGCGTCGGAGCCAAGCCTGCCGACTGCCTCGATCAGGACGTACACACCCATGCCGAGCATGATGAGCACCGCAAGCCCGGAGGCGAAGATCTCCGCGCGGTAGCGGCCGAAGGTCCGGCGGCCGGTCCCGTCGGGGCGGGTGGCGACCATCGTCGCCAGCAGGGCGGCGCCGAGTGCGACCACATCCGCGCCCATATGGCCGGCGTCGGAGAGCAGGGCGAGGGACCCGGAAATCAGCCCCGCGACCAGTTCCACGACGAAGAACGCCACTGTCAGCGCGAACGCGATCGCGAGCCGCGCCCGGTGCCGCCCGCCAGCGTGCGCGGACGGTCGAATGTGACTGTGACCAGCACCCATACGACCCCTCTCGACACATGCACTAATGCGCATATTCTAACTAATCGCCGCCTCAGACTCAAGGCGGGGCGCTAGCCCTGTTGTCTGACTAGCGCCGTATACGCAGTCCCTTGGGAGTGATACCGAAACCCGCATTCTCGAACGACGCTGCATGGGGGGACGCGTGCACGGGTTCGCCACCGAGGGTGGTGACGGTGAGTGGGCCGACCGCGCCCGACTTCACACTGTCGGCGAGTGCGGCCGCGGCGAGCGGGACAGCTCCGGCGCGGCCGTCGAGGATCAGGATGGTCCGCCCCCCGCGTTCGACGAACAGCACGCACACGCCGTCGACCAGTACCACCAGGGCTCCTGCCTTTCGGCCGGGGCGGTGTCCGGATCCGTTCCCGGTCCCTTCACCGGTCGTGCGTCCGGCAGGCCAGGGCAGGGCCGCCCCGTAAGGGTTGGCGGGGTCGGTCGCGGCGAGGACACGAACGGTGGGTTCGTCCGTTCCGGACGGCCAGTGGTCGTCATCTGCGGTGTCGTCGAAGGTCCGCAGCCGATCGATGGTGTTGCCGGCGGCGAACTGTGCAGCGCCGAGGCCGTCGACGAAATACCCCCGCCGGCAGCGCCCCGAGTCCTCCATCTGCGCCAGCACCTTGTACACAGCTGCGAACCCGCCAGGGATCTCCTCGGCCTCCACCGCGCCCCGGGTGACCACGCCGTGCCGAAGAAGCAGCGTCTCGGCCCAGGCATAGGCGCGCAGGGTCGCGTCGGTGACCGGCTCAGGCACCAGCGACCAGCGACCAGCGAGTATGGGCGGCGTCCTCGTCCCCGCGGCGACCGCGCCGTTCAATTGGGCCATGGTGGTCCTGCCCATCCGGGCCCGACGCGGTCGGGCGGAGGACCTGGGCGAGCGGTGCGCAGTCCCCGACCCTGAGGAGCCGCCGCCGGCGAGTACCGCTCGCAGCGGGGCGAGGGTGTCGTTGGTGACCACGCCGTCCCACACCAGGTCCCACAGCGCATCGCGAACCGCCGCCTCAGTGATGATGGGCGCAGCGTCGGGGGGTGCGGCGTCGGGGGGTGCGGTGGCCGCAGCGTCGGTGGGGGCGGTCGCAACCTTCACCCTGGCGACGATGTCGCGGAAGAACAGGGCACCGCCGCGCAGGGAGTCGACGACGGCGAGTTGGACAGGTCCCTCCGGCTGCGGTCGTTCCAGCGGCAGGGTCGCACCAGCCGAATCCGCAGGGTGCAGGGAGATCCAGCCGTCACGCGAACCGGCTCGTCCGCGCCCGCTCCAGATGACCTCTCCCCCGGCGAGAAGTTCGTCGAGCATCGCTGGGGAGTAGTCCGCCACACGCGGCGCCAGGATCAGCGGCTCGACCGCGGAGGCGGGCAGGGCGACGCCGTCGAGCTGCTCGATCACAGCGAGCACCCCGTCTACACCGGACTCGGCGCCGGAGCCGAGGCTCTGCCAGCCGGGCAGGAAGCGGCCCAGCGCGGAGTGCGAGACCGGTTCGATCTGGGAACGCAGGGCGGCCAGCGAGCGGCGGCGAATGTGACGCAGTACCTCGGCGTCGCACCACTCCGGTCCGGTCGCGTTCGGGCGGAATTCGCCGGCGAGCAGCACGCTGGAGGAGGTGAGCCGATCGAGGACGCCGCGAGCGACTGCCACCCCGAGCCCGAATCGTTCGGCGACGGCGTCGACGGTGAACGGCCCGTGTGTGCGCGCGTAACGCCGGACGAGTTCTCCGAGCGGGTCGTCGACGTCGCCGAGGAACGCCGACGGCACTCCGGGCGGTGGGGGCACTCCCAGACCATCACGCAGCCTGGCCACGTCCTCGACGCCGGCCCACCACGTCCGGCCAGCATGCTCGACGGTGACGACACGCCAGGCCGCTGCCAACGAGGCGAGCCACTCGGGGACCGCATCGGGGTCGGCGGAACGCGCGGCTACTTCTTCCACTGTGAGCGGACCGAGGAGCCGCAGGAGGTCCACCACCGCCTCGGCGTCGCGGGCGGCGCGATCGGCTTCGAGGTGCTGCAGCCGCCGTTCGATCGAGTCCAGCACGTCGGTGTCGAGCAGTTCGCGCAACTCGACACGTCCGAGGAGCTGCCCGAGCAGCGACGGGTCGATCGCGAGGGCCGCGGCCCGCTTCTCGGCCAGCGGTGAGTCACCCTCGTAGAGGAACGCGCCGACGTAGTCGAACAACAGCGACTGCGCGAAAGGCGACGCGCTGGGCGTGTCCACCTCGATGATCCGCACGGTCCGAGACTCGATCTCGGTCAACAGCCGCTCGAGAGCGGGGACGTCGTAGACGTCCTGCAGGCACTCGCGCACCGCCTCGAGGATCATGGGGAAATCTGGGTACTGGCGCGCGACGTCGAGCAACTGCGCGGACTTCTGGCGCTGCTGCCACAACGGCGCCCTCCGACCCGGGTCGATCCGGGGGAACAGCAGAGCTCGCGCCGAACACTCACGGAAGCGGGAGGCGAAGAGCGCGGACCCGCCCACATGCCGGGTGACCAGATCCACCGCCTCCTCGGCACCGATCGCGAACGTCTCCGCTCCCGGTCGCGAGCCGGACTCGCCGTCGTCGCCCATGTCCGGGACCCGGAGGATGATGCCGTCGTCTGATACCACCGGCACCGCATCGAACCCGTGCGCGGCGGCCAGACGAGCACGCACCGCCTCCGCCCACGGCCAGTGCACCCGCGCGCCGAACGGCGAGTGGAGCACCACCCGCCAGTCCCCGACCTCGTCGCGGAAACGCTCCACAACAAGGGTGGTGTCACTGGGCACGTGACCGGTCGCCTCGCGCTGCTCCGCCAGGAAGCGTCGGAGGTTCGCCGCGGCGTTCTCGTCCAGACCGGCGCTGTCGAGCCGCGCAGTGACTTCGGAGTCCGTGCCACCCGCCACTTCGCGCAAGAAGCCACCCAACGCGCGACCGAGCTCGGCGGGCCTCCCCTGGTCGTCGCCGAGCCAGAACGGCAGCCGCCCCGTACCCCCGGGTGCGGGACTGACCATGACGCGGTCGTGAGTGATCTCCTCGACACGCCAACTCGAGGCGCCGAGTGCGAACACGTCCCCCACACGCGACTCGTAGACCATCTCCTCGTCCAACTCGCCGACACGGGTGGCTTTCTCCCCCACCATGAACACCCCGAACAGTCCGCGGTCCGGAATGGTGCCGCCCGACGTGACGGCCAGACGTTGGGCCCCCGGGCGGCCGGTGAGAGTGCCCGCATCGCGGTCCCAGACCAGTCGCGGCCGCAACTCTGCGAAATCCGCCGACGGATACTTGCCCGCGAGCATGTCGAGCGTGGCCTCGAAGGCCGATCGTGGCAGGCCCGCGTAGGGAGCGGTACGCCGGACAGCCGAGAACCATTCCTCTACGTCGATGGCCTCGAGTGCGCACGCCGCGACCGTCTGCTGCGCCAGGACGTCGAGGGGGTTGGCGACAACCGAGAGTTCCTCGATCGCACCGGCGAGCATCCGCTCGACGGTCACTGCACTGTGCACCAGATCAGCGCGGTGCTTGGGGAACACCACCGCACGAGAGATCTCACCGACCTGGTGACCGGCGCGACCGACGCGCTGCAGCCCCGAGGCCACCGACGGCGGAGATTCCACCTGCACCACCAGGTCCACCGCCCCCATGTCGATGCCCAGCTCGAGCGACGAGGTAGCCACTACCGCTCGGAGCCTGCCCGACTTCAACGCGTCCTCGATGAGCGCGCGGCGCTCCTTGGATACCGACCCGTGGTGGGCCATCGCCAATTCCGGTGGCGCGCCCCGTGAGACCTCCGACGGCACCATCAACTGCGCCGGTGGCCGGGCCGGCGGGACGGGCAGCGAGCCGGGATTGGTGTCCTCGGCATAAATCTCGTTGAGACGGGCGGTGAGCCGCTCGGCCAGTCTGCGTGAGTTGACGAACACGATCGTCGAGCGGTGCGCGGTGACCAGGTCAACCACCTGCCGTTCGACGTGCGGCCAGATCGACCCCTGCCCCGGCGTGCCCGGGGGTGCTGACACCTCTGTCGTCGCCGAAGACAGGTCCGCCATGTCCTCCACCGGGACGCGGACGGACAACTCGAAGCTTTTGTCCGAGCGCGGCGCCACTACGGTGACCGGGCGCTCTCCCGCCAAGAAACGTGCCACCTCCGAGTGCGGCCTAACCGTCGCCGAGAGGCCCACCCGCTGTGCAGGTCTGTCGAGCAACTCGTCCAGACGCTCCAAGCTCAGCGCGAGGTGTGCGCCACGTTTGCTGCCGGCCACCGCGTGGATCTCGTCGATGATGACCGTGTCCACGCCCGTCAAGGTTTCGCGGGCGGCCGAGGTGAGCAGCAGGAACAGCGATTCCGGAGTGGTTACCAGGACGTGCGGCGGCTTCGCGCGCTGGCGGCGCCGCTCGTCGGGCGGGGTGTCGCCGGTCCGGATCCCGACGGTCACGTCCGCAGTCTCTGTGTTTAGTGCCGCGGCCTCCCGGGCGATCCCCGCGAGCGGCGCCCGGAGGTTTCGCTCGACGTCCACCGCCAGTGCCTTGAGTGGAGAGATGTACAGGACCCGCGTGCCCGGCCCGGACGCGCGGAGTCTCCCGGTGCCGACCCCCGGATCGGATTCGACCGGGCCCAGGAGCAGTTCGTCCAGCGCGGCGAGAAACGCCGACAGCGTCTTGCCCGAGCCTGTGGGCGCCACGACCAGGGTGTGCGCGCCGCCGGCGAGCGCTGCCCACGCGCCCTCCTGCGCGGCGGTGGGCGCGCCGAACGCGCCCCTGAACCAGGAGACTGTGGCCGGGTGGAACCGGTCCAGGGCGTCGGACATGAACTCATGATGTCGCACCGGTACGACAGGTGCCGTGATGCGCGTCCCACTCCGTAGAGTGTGGGCATGCGCGACTTCAACGACCACGATCTGGCCTACCATCTCGCGACCGGGATCGGGGACATCGTCCGGGGCACCCGCGCAGGCGGGCTGCTGCACGGACGGTCGCTGGCGCACGTGGCCAACGAGGTCGCCCAGACTTGGACCGATGACGTGCTGGCCGTGCACCGCCCGGACGACGGGACGCTCTCGGAGGGCGTTTCGGACGACCTGAGTCGGCTGGAGAAGTCGCGGGTGTGGATCATCGATGTCATCGACGGGACCAAGGAGTTCTCCACCGGCCGCTCCGACTGGTCGGTGCACGTCGCACTCGTCGTTGACGGCCGGCCCACCATCGCTTCCGTCGGGCTGCCGGACGCGGGCCGGGTATTCCGGTCCGACCAGGTCGACTACGTTGACGGGCCGAGCTCCGGAGCAATGGTGATCAGCCGTAACAACCCGCCCGCCGGGGTACACGAGGTCGCCGACACGCTCGGGCTCCGCGTGCAGCCGATGGGGTCGGCCGGCGCCAAGATGCTGTCCGTGCTGCTCGGTGACGCCGACGTCTATCTCCACGCCGGCGGGCAGAACGAGTGGGACCAGGCCGCCCCGGTGGGGGTCGCCCTCGCCTCGGGCCTGCACGCATCCCGGATCGATGGTTCGCCGATCCAGTTCAACAAACCCAACACCTACTCCCCCGACATCCTCGTGTGCCGACCGGAGCTCGCCGAGAGGGTGATCGACGCGGCTGCGGCGAAGCTCGGGCGCGCGGATTCAGTAGACTCCGCCCCATGACCGTCCCCACCCCGTACGAGGATCTGCTCCGGCTCGTCCTGGAACAGGGCACCCCGAAGTCGGACCGCACGGGCACGGGCACGCGGAGCCTGTTCGGCCACCAGTTGCGCTACGACCTCGCGCAGGGATTCCCGCTGGTCACCACCAAGCGCGTGCACTTCAAGTCCGTGGCGTACGAACTGTTGTGGTTCCTCCGTGGTGACTCCAACGTCGGGTGGCTGCGCGAGAACGGTGTGACCATCTGGGATGAGTGGGCGGATGCCAACGGCGAGCTCGGGCCGGTTTACGGCGTGCAGTGGCGCTCGTGGCCCACCCCCGACGGCGCACACATCGACCAGATCGCATCGGCAGTCGAACTATTGAGAACTGACCCGGACTCGCGCCGCAACATCGTCTCGGCGTGGAACGTCAGCGAGTTGTCGGACATGGCTTTGCCGCCCTGCCACCTGCTGTTCCAGTTCTACGTCGCCGACGGCAAGCTCAGCTGCCAGCTCTACCAGCGCAGTGCCGACCTCTTTCTGGGCGTCCCGTTCAACATCGCGTCCTACTCACTTCTCACTCACATGGTGGCGCAGCAGGTAGGGCTCGAGGTGGGTGAGTTCATCTGGACCGGCGGCGACTGTCATATCTACGACAACCACGTCGACCAAGTCCGCACGCAGCTGTCCCGCGAGCCGTACCCCTACCCCGAGCTGAGGTTGCGTCGGGCAGACTCGGTCTTCGATTACACCTTCGAGGACTTCGAGATCGTCGGCTACGACCACCACCCGGGCATCAAAGCCCCCGTCGCGGTCTGAGTTGCAGGTGCGAATGGTGTGGGCGCAGGCCCACGGCGGGGTGATCGGTGACGGCCGGGACATGCCGTGGCACATCCCTGAAGATCTCGCGTTTTTCAAGCAGGCCACCACCGGCCTCCCTGTGGTGATGGGACGAGCGACGTGGGACTCGCTGCCGGAGCGGTTCCGACCGCTGCCCGGTCGCCGCAACATCGTGTGTACTCGCGACCCTGAATGGTCGGAAGACGGCGCCGAGCGGGCCGGGTCGGTGGAGCTCGCGCTCGAGATGGCCGGCCCAGATGCGGTCGTCATGGGCGGCGGTCAGGTCTACAACGCCGCGCTGAGTGCGGCGGACGAGTGCCTAGTCACCGAGATCGACGTCGACGCTCCCGGGACCGTACTGGCGCCCGTACTCGATGAGGCGTGGGAGCTGGTCGAGGTCGGCGCGTGGATCACCGATCCACGAAGCCGGGTCACCGGGCACGACGGCGAGGTGCGGCACCGGCACACCGTGTGGCGTCGACGGCAGGGTTGAACTGGCAGGGCTGAACCGGCAGGGCCACCGCGCCGGAATTGGCGCCGTGCCTGATCTGCGCCCGTTAGAACCATTTCCACGTCTTGGGGATCTTCTCCCCCGCTGCGAGGATCTTGATCTTCGCGCTGGCCATGAACCCGTTGATCTCGATGTCCAGGTGCGGACCGCCGCTGATGTTGTAACGTCCTTCGTCGATCTTCAGGTCGCTCATGGTCCGGTTGCCCGTGATCGCCACGGACACTCCGGGCGGGAGGAGGATCTTGGCGTTGGCGCCCCACAGGTCCAACCGAAGATGCGTCCGAGGGCGGTCGACCACGGCCTCGCGGGCGTCGAGGTAGATCTCGCCGATCCAGGACGTCAAGCGGTAGTCGTCCGGAAGGATCCAGCGGCCTTCACGCTTGATCGTGTCGAGGACGGAGGTCTTCCTCTGACCGTCGTCCACCGTGATCGCGCTGTCGGGACGGGTGGCCGGCGGGCGCGCCTGCCCCGGGCGATTCTGCCCGGCGAGGCCAGGATCGGCGGCGGGTAGCCCGCTCAGCGCCACCTCGAGTTCGGCGGGGCAGGTCGCGGCCCAGATCTTGGCTGCGCGGTCCGAGAACTCGGAGAGCGACAACTCGCCTCGACCCACCATCGCCTCGAGTCGCCGCTGCGCCAGGGTTCTGGGGTCGCTGAACTGCTGCGGATTCATACCCCCAGATTACTCAGCGAGTGAGGTCCTTCATCATCCCGCGCATCTCGGCGGACAACTCGTCGGCGAGATCCTGGAGGCCCCCCGAGATGACCTGCGAGAGGAGGTCCGGGTTCTGCGCCTCGATCACACACCCACCTCCCGACTCGCGGACGACCACGTTGCACGGAATCATCAGCGCGACGTCCTTGCTCACGTCGAAGGCCTTCCCCGCAAATCCCGGGTTGCAGGCGCCGAGGATGAGGACCCGCTCGATGTCCTTGTCGATCTTGGTCTTCAGGGTGGCTGTCAGATCGATCTCATGGAGGATCCCGAATCCGCGGTCCGCCAGCGCTGCCCTGGTCGCCTCCACCGCCTCGTCGAACTCCATCTCGGTGAACGTGCCGATTCCGACGTCCATGTCGACCACCTCCGTGTCTCGTCGGTCATACCTGATTGGTCGGGTCTAGTCGCTACTGTCCCCAGCCTGCCACGCGGCAGGCCGGTCGGTCAGGCCAGCGAGAGGAACAGCTTCTCGAGCTCGGCCAAGTCGACCCCGTCCTCGCCGGGTTCGCCGTCGCGGACGATGCACTCCTGAATGTTCTCACTGATGATCTTGAATCCCGCGCGATCAAGCGCCTTGGACACCGCCGCGAGCTGGGTCACGATCTCCTTGCACGAGCGTTCCTGCTCGACCATGTCGATCACGGCATTGAGCTGACCCCGCGCTCGACGCAACCTGTTGAGTACCTGCTGCCTGGGCTCTGACTCTGCCATCTGCGCACCTTTCATGGATCACTGTTGGTATCGGTGGCAGTCGGGCTGACGCGAAACCCCCGTGGGTCCACCGGATGAGTCCAGTGTACCCACGGGGGTATCTTTCTGCGACTGTCGGCTGGCCGCGCTGCCAGCCCCACCAAGGTCAGTCGTCGTGGACGATGATCCCTCGGACCATGCCCTCGCCGCCCTTCTCCATGATCTCGTAGCCCTCGTTGACCTGGTCGAGGGTGAAACGGTGCGTGATCAGCTCGTCCAGCTTGAGCTGCTTCTCGTCCCACAGTCGCAGGATGTTGGGGATGTCATAGAACGCGTTGGCCGAGCCGAAGAGAGAGCCCTTGATGCTCTTCTCGTACTGGGACACGAACAGGCCCGTCAGCGAGATGGAGGTGTTGTCGAGCCCACCCATCGAGGTGAGCACGACGACGCCGCGCTTGCCGACCATATCGACCGCGTCCGAAGTCACCTTTGCGTCAGCGACGCCGATGGTGATGATGGCCTTCTCCGCCATGAGCCCCCACGTCAGGCCCGGAAGCTCCGCCTTAGCCTGCTCGACATCCGTATAGACGTGAGTGGCGCCGAACTCCTTGGCCTTGGCCAGCTTGGACTCGTCGGTGTCGATCGCGAGAATGAAGCGGGCACCAGCGTGCTTGGCCCCCTGGACGGCGTTGATACCGATCCCGCCGACACCGAAGACCACGACGGTGTCGCCGGCCTTGACGTCGGCGGAGTAGACGGCCGAACCCCAGCCCGTGGTGACGCCACAGCCCACCAGCGCCGCGACCTCGAACGGGATCCAGTCCTGGATCTTGACGACCGAGTTCATGTTGGCGACCGTGTACTGCGAAAACGTGCCCAGGGTGCACATCGCACCGGCGGTCTCACCGTTGCTCAGCGTGAACGGGTAGCGACCGTCGGCCATCTCGCCGATGGTGCCGTTGAGCCCGTCGTCACACAGGTTCGACATTCCGCGCGCACACGCGGGACACCTGCCACAGGCGGGGATGAAGGAGCCCACGACGTGGTCCCCCGGCTGGACGTGCGTGACGCCCTCACCGACGGCCTCGACGACGCCCGCACCCTCATGCCCACCGACGAGCGGAAGCCGCCCCGGGAGGTCACCACTGGTGATGTGCAGGTCGGAATGGCACAGTCCGGCAACCTTCCACTTGACGAGCACCTCGCCGAAGTTGGGTCCGTCCAGCTCGGCTTCGACGATCTCGAACGGCTTGCCGAGCTCTCGGGCAATGGCGGCCTTGGTCTTCATTGAACTCCCTCCGGGCGCGACGGGATAGACCCGTCACTGGAACGTGTTCTAGCTACTTTAGCCCCATGAAGTGACCCTGTGGGGTGGTTACCAGAACCTGTTCCAGTGGGCCCCGCCGCGGGTGGCGCTCCCCGGAGGAGTACGCGCCGCCCCGCAGGTCAGGACTGTGCGTCGCCCTGCTGTGCCTGAGCGTCCTCTACAGCCTTTCGGACCTCATCCATGTCGAGTCCCTTGATCTGCTCGACGAGGTCGTCAAGCGCCTGCTCCGGGATCGCACCCGAGTGGCGGAACACCGCGATCCCCTCGCGGAACGCCATGAGCGTCGGGATGGACTGGATTTGCAGCATCGCTCCCAGCTGCTGCTCGGCGTCAGTGTCCACCTTGGCGAAGGTCACCTCGGGGTTCTTACCCGAGACCTTCTCGAAGACCGGACCGAACGCCTTGC
This sequence comes from Dietzia sp. ANT_WB102, assembly GCF_008369165.1. Lineage (NCBI taxonomy): Bacteria > Bacillati > Actinomycetota > Actinomycetes > Mycobacteriales > Dietziaceae > Dietzia > Dietzia sp. ANT_WB102. Next base: position 1,655,736 of record NZ_VOBA01000001.1, on the reverse strand, counting down.
ACGGACCACACCACTCGGCCCAGAAGTCCACCAGGACGATGTCGTTCTCGGTGACGGTCTTCTCGAACTCAGCGGTCGTGATGTCGACGGTGCTCATGCGAATGCCCTCCTAGCGCGGACGGGGCGGCTCTCGTCCCGTCTCGTTTCGCCGCCAGCCTACGGACAGCCCGCGCCGGCGACGACATTCCGCAGCAATCGATACCCTTCGGGGTATGACAGCCCGCGTAATCAGGGACAACGTCGGAGTGAGCGGGTTATTCCCCGGACATCCCCGTCGTCACACCTCCTCGCGCGGCGGCGACCCGAGCACCTCGGCGAGGAAGGTCTCGAGCTGGTCAAGGAACACTGCGTTGTCGTCTCCCGCGACCATGTGCCCGGCGTCGGGCACCTCCATCGTGTACGCGTGCGGTAGCAACTCGAGCAGGTGCCGCACGGACTCGTCGCTCACGATGTCCGACGCCGAGCCCCGGATGAGCAGTGTCGGTTGGGTGATGTGCGGGACGAGGTTCTCGAAGAATGCGGTGCCCACATCAGCACTCTGGGCCGAGGCGCCGCTGGCGAACCTGGGGTCCCAGTGCCAGTGCCATCGTCCGTCTTCCCGCAGCCTCAGGTTTTTTCGCAGGCCCTCGGGGTTCTGCGGTCGCTTACGCTGCGGCTGGTAGGCCGCGATCGCGTCGGAAGCCTCCTCCAGACTGGCGAAGCCGTCGAAGCCCGACCGCATAAACTCCCCGACCCGCTCGACGCCCTCGGCCTCGAGTTTCGGGGTGACGTCCACCAAGACGAGTGCGCGCGCGACGTCCTTGCCGCTACCCAGGGAGAGCATCGCGGTCATCCCGCCGAGGGAGGCCCCGACGATCACCGGGCGTCGCGTGACGAACCGCTCGGCGACGATCGCCTCGAGGTCCGCGGCCAGACGGTGAATGTCGTAGTCGCCGTCAGGATCCCAGTCGCTGTCACCGTGACCGCGGGCGTCCATCGCGGTGACCCTGTACCCCACCCCCGACAGGCGCCGAGCGGCGCGGCTCCACGCGTGCCGGGTCTGGGCGCCCCCGTGCAGCATGAGGATCTCCTCGACCGGGTCGAGCGCCTCCCCGGCCGGGCTCACCGGGTCCCACACCTCGCCGACCAGGGTGACGCCGCCATCGCGTTCGACCGTGAACTGCTGCGGTTCGCAGATCGTCTCGGTAGTCGACATGTACGGGCCTCCCGGGCTGCCGCCCACCCCATCGGTGGAACGTGTTCTCGTTTCGTTCTACCACGCGTGCTCGGCAACCATCCGCGCAGAGAGGTCTTCGGCCACGGCGAGCACCGTGTAGTACGGCCCGCACCGGGGCAGCGTTGGCAGTGCCGACGCGTCAGCCACGCGCAGGCCCTCCACCCCCAGGACGCGTCCCGAATCGTCGAGCACCTCCCCGATCCGTGCCGTACCTGACAGGTGGTGCGAGGTGGAGGCGGTGGCGGTTCGGTCGAGCCCCAACCGGTCCGCCACCATCGAGGCAGCCTCGGCCAGCGCGGCCGCATCGTGCGGGTCATCCGCCAGCCGCACGGTCCCATCCCTGAGGACGTGGCCTCGCCCTACCGGGTTCATCAATGCGATCCCGATCCGATGGGGGCCCGGCTCGAGGCCCGGGATGACGCGATGGAGCGGCACTGCATAGGGGCGGATCTCAACCTCGGGCGCCTCGGTACCACGGGGCCGGAGCGCTGCGACGCCCGCCGGAAGCGTCAGGCGCACGACATGGGAGAGCAGGGCCGGCAGCCCGGTGTGCGGGCGCAGCAGTCCGCCGGAACGGCCCCCCGGTTGGGGGTCCGGCGCGGGGGCCGGGTCTGCGGGTAGGTCCAACAACAACTCGGGGTGCTCCTGCACAGACCGGCCGACCGGGTGCCCGGTGGCCTGTCCGATCCCGGATCCCGTGAGCAGAGCGGCCGTCCCGATCGACCCAGCGCACAGCACCACCTGCCGGGCGCTGATCTCCTCGTCGTCGTCGAGCACCACGCCGTCGCACCGCCCGCCGACCCTCCCGCCCTCCCACCGGAGCCGGTACACCCTCGCCCCGGTGCGCACTCGGGCTCCGGCGCCGGGCGGGTCCCAGGCGTCGAACGCGGTCACGCGCCGCTGGCCCAGGCGCGCCTGGCCGATGGCGGACACGCGGCCTGGGAACGCTGCGGCCACGCGCGCGGCGACCGGGCCCATGGGTGCCAGGCCGGGCCGCAGTCGCTCGGCGGCGCGTGCCAGGCCCACCGCGTACCGCCGCGGCCAATCCGTCCCCCACGCCGCGATGTCCACCGGCCGAGCCGGAGTGCAATAACCGCCGTTCACCGCGCCGGACCCGCCGAGGGTGCGGCCGCGGGGCAGGTCGAGAGAAGAATCCCCGAGCGTCGCGTGATGCCGCGAGACGACCCGGGACCGGTGCCCGATGTCGAGCAGACCCGCGCGCGATGACGCACGTTCCGAGCCCGCCTCCAGCAGCAGGACGTCGGCGCCGGCCTCCGCCAGCCGACGGGCCATCACGCACCCGGCCGGGCCAGCGCCCACCACCACCACGTCTCTTCGATCGCTGGTCACCGCGTGAGCTCCGGCCGCAGGGCATCGACCGAGCGCGCCACCCACGCCGAGCGCCACACGCCGACACCGTAGGCGAGGTCGTCGAGGCGGTGGAGCACAACGTGCCCGACTGGTTCGTTGACCGGGAGACTCCCCGGATCCCGGGCGGTCCACCAGTGCCACAGTCCCTCGGCCGACGCCGCGACCACGACGCGACGCCGCAGGCCCCGGGCGGCGCGGGAACGTGAGGGGGCGGTCGCGGCGAGCGCGACAGCGGTGAGTGGCCAATACGGGCGTAGTAACGCCGCCGGCAGCTGCCAGATCGATGCGCTGGCGCCCCGCGCCACCAGCTCGGCGGCCGCGCTGGAGTTCCCGGTGAGCTGACGGGTCCGCCACCACGCACGCGCGATCGCACCGGCAGCAATCACCGACCCCAGCGGAGAGGCGCTCCACACCCCCACCGCCACGGCGAGGGACCAGGGCGCGGCGACCGCCGGCGCCACGGCCGCTCCGTGGCGATCGGCCAGCGGGGCAGCTCCGCGCCCGTAGAACGCCCGCCGCCCCAGCAGCTCTCTCACGGACGTGCGGTGTCTGTGGGCCACGCGCGCGGCGGGCTCGTAACGGATGTGGCCGCCCGCCGCGTCGATGCGCCAGCACAGATCCACGTCCTCGGCAACATGCATGCGCTCGTCGAACGGGCCCTCTCCCCCGCCGCCGGGAGGTACCGGCAACCGGTCGGGCCGCACCGCGAGCGCGGCGCTCGGGACGTACGCCACCCGCGTACGGGGTCGCACCCGCGCGGGCTCGGGCCCCATGTCGAGCGCCGAGCGGGCCGTCTCGTAACCGCGCACCCAGAACCGTCCGGGGTCGGCGGCCACGATCCGGGGCGCGACAGCGGCGACGCGGGGGTCGTCGAGGCGGGCGAGTAGCACGTCGAGCCACCCGGGTAGCGGGATGACGTCGGCGTCGAGATAGACCACCACCTCCATCCCGGCCGCGACCGCCGCGGCGGTGCCGGCGTTGCGCGCCGCGGCGGGGCCCCGGGAGTGGTGATGGCGCAGAACAGTGACCGTTCCCGGAGTGTCGGTGCCGAGCGGGGCCGGGGTCGGCCGGAGGTGCGCGGTGTCGAGCATCGGGGACTCGAGGGGCGGTGTGGAACCGTCGTCGACGACGACGAGGTGCAGCCCTCTGGCGAGTTCCGGTGCGAGGGCCTTCACGAGCGCAGCGATCCCGGCGGCGTCGTCGCGGACGGGGACGACCACCGCGACGGCTCCCAGCGCTCGCGCGCCCGCCGCGCCGCCGGCGGGATGGGCCATCCCTCGGTCGGTGAGGGCTCGGGCGAGCGCCGCACCCGCGGGCGTGTCGATGGAGAGCGCCTCGCCGCCGTCCAGTAGGTCCGACACGGCAGGCGACGGCGTGATCAAGGTCACCGGGTCGCCGCCGAGGACCCGCACCACGCCCCCGCTCCGCAGAACGCGGGTGCGCCGGTCGAGTACGACGTGGGGATCCTCACTCATCGGAGCATCCCGTCGTCACCCGGCCGCCACCGGTCGAGCCGGTCGCGGGCGTCCTGGACCAGAGCCTCCCACAGTCGCTTCCCCTCAGCGGGTGATGCGGTGGTGGGGTCGCCCAGCACGCCATTCGGGCTCACCGCGGCGATCCCACCCTCGCGCAGCGCGGGCAGGATGTGGCGCAGGGGTGCGACGCAGCCCGGCGCGGCGAGGTCCACCCGAACGAGATCCGGGTGTAGATGCAGCAGGAGCGAGGTCTCGGCGTGACCGGCGTGCGTGTCGGTGGGATCCTCGGAGGTGCGGCAGGACAGCCACGCAGCGTCGCGCCCCTCGTAGCGAAGGCGTTGCACGGCGCTGCGCAGCGCATCGACGTTGCCGCCGTGCCCGTTTACCACCAGCAGTCGATCCGCCCATGTCGACACCGAGCGACCGAGTTCCAGCAGCGTCCCGGCGAGCGCATCCGTGCCCACCGACACCGTCCCGGGAAACGACTGGTGCTCCCCGCTCGCGCCGTACGCGAGAGCGGGGAGCACTGTGATCTCGTCAGCAGAACCTGTCCTGGTGCCGAGGGCCCGGGCGGCCGCAGTGGCGAGGAGCGTGTCGGACTCGACCGGCAGATGCGGCCCGTGCTGCTCGGTGGACCCGAGGGGCAGCACGGCGGCCACCGTGCAACCGTCCGCGCCCGACACACCCACCATCTTGGGATCAGACCTTGATCGCACCCATGTCGACGGTAAACGTCGACGCCGTGATCGTGCGCGACGCGTCCGAGGCGAGGAACATGACCGAATCGGAGATGTCATCGGTCTTGGCCATCCCCATTCCGAGGATCGGCGTGAAGTGCGGCAGGAACTGCGGCATGTTCTCGAACACCTCGTGTGCGCCGGGGTCCTCGCCACCCATCGGCGTGAGGACGCCGTAGGGGTGGATGGTATTGACACGGATGCCGTGCTCGCCGAGCTCCTTGGCGGTGGTCTGGGCAAGGCCCACCACGCCGTACTTGGACGCCGAGTACGGAGACTGGACAGGCATCGCCTTGAGGCCGGCCACCGAGCTCACGAGGATGATCGAACCGCCGTTTCCGGCCTCAAGCATGTGCGGGATCGTCGCCTTGAGCGTCTTCCAGTAGCCCGTGAGATTGATGTCGATGGTGTCCTGCCACTGGGCCTCGTCGATCTCCCAGACCTTGCCCCAGTTGCAGATGCCCGCGTTCGCGATCACCACGTCGAGGCGGCCCCCGAACTTCTGGACACCACGCGTAACCAGATCCTGCTGGAACGCCAGGTCACGGACGTCGCCGACCTCGGCGAGGATCTCGCCGCCCTCGGCCTCGACCATCTCGATGGTGGTGTCGAGGTCCTCGCGTGTCGTCGTGGGGTACCTGACGTACTCCGACGGCGAGGCACATAGATCCATACCGATGATTTTGGCGCCCTCGCGGGCGAAGCGGATTGCGTGCTTACGGCCTTGGCCGCGGGCCACGCCTGTGATGTAGACGACCTTGCCGTCGAAATCTCCCATGGAGGTGGTGTCCTTTTTTCGGTTGTTTCGGATAGGTAGCGGGCTCGCGTCGGCCCTGACGCGCTCGACCGTGCGCCGGGTAGGTACCTAGACGGGATCAGACGCCGAGGCGACGGATGAAGTCGTCGGGGATCACGTAGTCGTCGCGGTTCAGCTCGGAGATCGACGACTTGCTCAGGCCGATGAGGCTGGAATCGAGGCCGGACCGCATGATGTCGAGGACGTTCTCCACACCTGCCTGTCCGTTGGCCCCCAGGCCCCACAGGTAGGCGCGCCCGATCATCACGGCCCGGGCGCCGAGCGCGAGTGCCTTGGCCACATCTGAACCGCGCCGGATACCGCCGTCGAGCAGGATCTCCACCTGGTCGCCGACGGCGTCGGCGATGGGCGGTAGGCACCGGATGGTGGCCGGGGTCGCGTCGAGATTGTTGCCGCCGTGGTTGGACACGGAGATCGCCGTGACACCAGCGTCGACGGCCCGCTTGGCGTCGTCGACGCGGGTGATGCCCTTGAGCATCACCGGGCCGTCGTAGTTCTCCACCACCCAAGCAATGTCCTCCCAGGTGGCGGGCGGCGTGTGCATCCACTCGCCGTACGCGCCGAAGAACGAGGGGCCCATCTCACCCTGGTTGACGAGGTTCGGAGTGGTCAGGTCCGGGAACCGCTTGTTCGTCACCACGTCACGCGCCCACTCCATGGCCCACCGCGGACGGACCGCGATCTCGGGCGCCAGGGTGAGCATGGCCTTGGCGTCCAACTTCTCGGGGATCGCGGGACTGCCCCAGTCGCGGCCCATGGAGAAGGACCAGTCGGTGGTGAGGATGACACCCGCCGCACCCGCAGCCTTGGCACGCTCGAGCCGCTCGAGGACTCTCTCCTTGCCGCCCAGCCAGTACACCTGGAAGAAGGTCTGCGGGTTGGCCGCGATGACTTCCTCGATGGGCTTGGATGCGAACGAGCTCAGGCCCATCGCAGTGCCGCGCGCGGCCGCAGCGCGGGCAACGTCCACCTCTCCGTCGGGAGTGACAGCCTGGACGCCGGTCGGCGAAATCATCACCGGCAGGCTGATAGGCTGGCCCATCACCGTGGTGGCCATGTCGCGGTCCTGCTTGGCGCCGATGACGTGCGGCTTGGGCTGCAGCTCAGAGAACGCGCCCATATTGTCGTCGATCGTCACCCCGGCCTCACTGCCGCCGACGAGCGCCATGTACACGCTCTTGGGGAGCTTCTTCTTCGCGCGACGCTGGGCCTCGGCGACCGACTCGAACCACGGGTTCTGGCGCCAAGGATTGGCCTCGGCGATCTTGGACAGACGGGACACAGGTGTGCTTCTTTCTCTGGGAACTAAGTTTCGGCCCGCGGAATCCCCGCCGGGCCTGATGGGATGTCGCCGCCGACGGTCAGACCGGGGACTCGTCGCACAGGCTGGTGGGCCTGCGCGGCGGAGTGGTGACCAGAGTCAGCGGCACCGGACCGGTGGGCTGCTTGCGGGCTGCAAGGCCCATCGGCCGCGTGTGGTCCTGCGACGGCTCCGGGATGCTCCGTTCGGCCGCGAGCAGTCCCTCACCGTATCCCTGGACGCACTCCGGGTCCGGACCATCCATGGGCAACCCGGTGAAGAACTTCGCGGCCATGCAGCCCCCACGGCAGCTGTCATAGAAGTCACAGGCCGAGCACGCTCCGGCGGACTGGGGCTCACGCAGCTCCCGGAAAAGCTCCGAGGTCTGCCACACCGTCTCGAAGCCACCGTCTGCCACGACGTTGCCGGCGAGGAACTGCTCGTGGATCGCAAACGGGCAAGCGTACACATCGCCGATCGGGTCGATGAGACAGACCACGCGGCCGGCTCCACACAGGTTGAGACCGGGTAGCGACCCCTGCCCCTGCCCCTCACCGAAGGGGGTCAGGTGGAAGAAGCTGTCGCCGGTGAGCACGTTCTCCCCGTGCGCGACCAGCCAGTCGTACAGTTCACGCTGCTGCTCGGGAAGGGGATGCAGGTCGTCCCACACGTCGGCGCCCCGGCCGGAGGGCCGCAGGCGAGTGATGCGTAGCGTCGCGTCGTATTTGTCGGCCAGAGCCTTGAACTCATCGAGCTGGGAGACGTTCTCGCGGGTGACCACGACCGAAATCTTGGAGTCGCGGAAGCCGGCGTCCTTGAGGTTCTGGAGTGCGCGGCAGGCCATGTCGAACGAGCCGGGGCCGCGAACGGCATCGTTGACCTCGGCGGTCGCGCCGTCGATCGAGATCTGCACGTCGACGTAGTCGCTGGCGGCCAGGCGCTGCGCGACTTCCTCGTCGATCCGAACACCGTTCGTGGAGAACTTCACTCCCACCTGGTGGCTGGTCGCGTAGTCGACGAGCTCCCAGAAGTCGGGACGGACGGTCGGCTCGCCACCACCGATGTTCACGTAGAAGACCTGCATCTTCTGCAGCTCGTCAATGATGGTCTTGCACTGCTCGGTGGACAGCTCGCGCGGGTCGCGACGCCCGGACGAGCTCAGACAGTGCACGCAGGCGAGGTTGCAGGCGTAAGTGAGTTCCCAGGTCAGGCAGATCGGGGCGTCGAGCCCTCTCTCGAACTGGTCGACCAGGCGGCCGACGGGCGCGGGGCTTGCTGGGCGGTCGAGCATGCTGGTCATGAGGTCTCCTCGATCATCCGCGAGGCGGCGAGCTGGCCGAGCGCGTGCAGGTACAGCCGCGCGGTACCCGGGTCGTCGATCTGCACCCCGGCGGCAGCGCAGGCGGCACGCGCCGAAGGGTGGTCGGCGAGAGTGCGGACCACCTCGACGATGGTCGGCGACTTGAGAAAGCTGAGCTTGCGGGTATGGAAGTGGTAGAGCAGGGCCCCGAACGGTTCCGGCCGAAGCGCCACACCGGGATGCAGGCGCCAGCCGACGTCGAGGTCGAACGCCGCCGAGGCGGCTCCCTGCCCGGCGTCGGCCGGCGCTGCTGCGGAGGTCATCTCAGTAGACCCCACACATGCCGTCGATAGAGACCTCCTCGATGAGGGCCTCCTCCAGCACGACCTCGGTGTTCTGCGTGTTCTCCATGCCGTGTCCTCTCGTCTTCGCCTGGGCATTCCTCACCACATTGCGGTGAGACCTGCATCATATTGGCACTTAGTGCCAGTTGCAAGGGTCACTCATCTAAGCTCTCGTGACATGGGAAAGGCGGAAGTGCCGGAGATGCCCGGAACACGAACTCCGGGACGCCGTCCATCGACGACGCGCGCCTCGATCGTGGCCGTGGCCCTCGAGCTTTTCGCCCGTCAGGGCTACGAGGCGACCAGCGTCGAGCAGATCGCCGATGCCGCCCACATCTCTCGCCGCACCCTGTTCCGCTACTTCCCCGGTAAGGCCGCGATCGCATGGGGAGAGTTCGACGATCAGATCGACCTCATGCTGGAGTACCTGGCGGGGGTTCCCGAGCAGACCCCGCTGCGCGACGCTCTCGCCGACGCACTCATCGAGTTCAACACCTTCCCCGCGTCGCAGACCGAGGTCCACCGACTGAGAATGCGGCTCCTGCTCAGCGTGGACGAGCTCCAGGCGCACTCGACCCTCGTCTACGCCGACTGGCGCCGGGCCGTGGCCGGCTTCATCGCCGACAGGCGCGGCGAGACGGTAGACGATCTGGTCCCCTCCGCGACCGCGCACGCCGCGCTCGGGATCGCACTCTCGGCCTACCGCCTGTGGGTAGCCGAGCCCGGTGCCGACCAGGCCCGCCTGCACGCGCTGCTGCGGCAGGGCACGCAGATCCTCGCCTGAGGGCATCGCGCTCGCGCACGGTTGGAAACGCCCTGGAACTTACCCGTCCGTAACATCGTCGTCGTGACCACCACCTCGCCCACACCCGCCGCGACCACCCCCACCTACCGACTCTGGAAGAAGACCACCCGCCTCCCCTTCGGCTCCCGCCTGTTCAGTGCGGCGGTGAGCCTCAAGGCCCCCTTCTTCGGCAGCTCGTTGCCGCACGTCGTCGAGTTGAGGCCCGGCCGCTGCGTCGTGCGCGGCCCCGGCTGGTGGGGCAACCGCAACCACATCGGAACTTTCCACGCGATCGCCGCGTGCAACCTCGCCGAGATGGCGATGGGCGTGCTCGCCGAGGCCACGGTCCCCACCACCCACCGCTGGATCCCCGTGGGAATGAACGTGCGCTACCCCGCGATGTCGACTGGCGGCATGACGGTGACCGCCGAGTGGGAACAGCTACCCGACTTCGACGTGATCACCACCGGCGAGAACATCGAGGTGCCACTGAAGTTCGTCGATGATGCCGGGGTCGAGCCCGTCGTCGGCGCCATCACGATCCGGGTCTCGCCCAAAAAGAAGCGCTGAGACACCGGGAACTCCGCCAAGAATAGTCGCCCCTTTCCGTTGCGGAAACGGAAAGGGACGACTAGTGTTTCCGTCATGGAAAACAACGGCTCTCCCCCACGCCCCACTTCCCCCGACCCCGCCCCGTACGACCCCACCGCGGCGCTGGCTGACGTCGACTCTGCGCGCCGGGCCGTCGCGGACCGGCTCATCTCACCGTGGTGGTACCACCCAACCCTCGCGGTGATCCTCGCGGCGATCATGCTGACCGCCGCCCTCAACCTGCCCAATATCGTCCGGGTTCCGGTCGCAGTGGCCGGCGCGGTGGGAATCGTCCTTCTGATCGCCGGGTACCAGCGCACCACCGGCCTGTGGGTCGACATGCGCAATCTCGGCCCCATCTCGCGCCGATGGTGGTTCGCCTACGCCGCGGTGGTCTTGGTTGTCCTCGTCATCTCGCTTTGGCCCACGGCAACCGACCAGGCACTGCCCCTGTGGCTAGCCATTCTGCTGGCCGTCGTCGCCATCATCGCCCAGATCGTGCTGGGACGCCGTGTCGACGACGCCATGCGCGCCGAGATCCGCGCAGGCACAGCCGTCGCCCCCCGTCGCCGATGATGTCCAGACGTCCCGCGGCGCAGTTCGACGAGATCATTCACGCCCCACACCGCCTACGGATCTGCGCCCTGCTCGCCCCAGTGGAGTCCATGGAGTTCGGATCCGTCCGCGATGAACTCGGCGTGGCTGACTCGGTCCTGTCGAAGCAGTTCAAGGTCCTCGCCGACGCCGGCTACGCGACCACCTCCAAGGCCGCCGGGTCCACTGGTCGCGCACGGACCTGGCTGGCCCTCACCCGAACCGGCCGGCAAGCGTTCACCGGCCACCTCGACGCCCTGCGCGACTTGGCCGCAGCCGCGGAAAGGACTCCGACACCGGATCGCGAGTCAGTCGCGAGTGCGGACGTCGAAGGCCCTGATGGCGATCGGCGCGATCACCGCCGTCAGGCCGACAATCCACAGCACTGACGCGAGCACCGGGTACTGCAGCGGCAACGCGGCGTCAGGACCCACCGCTGGGGCATTGCCCCACAATTGCCGCATGGCCTGAACCACGGCGGACAAAGGATTCCATTCGGCGATCGCCCGCAGCCACGTCGGCATCGACTCAGGCGGGGCAAAAGTGTTGGCGACGAAGGTGATGGGGAACGTCGTGGTGAACATGACCCCGTTGACCGCCTCGATCGTCTTGAGCCGCGAGCCCACGACGATCCCGACCCAGATCATCACAAAGCCGAAGCCGAGCAGGATCAGGTAACCCAGTACGGCATCGAGGACCCCGGAATGGATCCGCCAGCCCACGATGAGGCCCGTCAGCGACATGACCACCACGCCGATCGACGAGTGGATGAGACTCGAGGCGCTCCGCGCGATAAGGATGGACGCGCGTTTGATGGGGAGCGAGCGGAAGCGGTCGATGATCCCCTTGTTGAGGTCGTTACACAGACCAGAGGCCACAACGAACGACGAGAACGCCATGGTCTGCGCCATGATCCCCGGCAGCAGCCACTCGCGGTAGTTCCCACCCGCCACCGCGATCGCCCCGCCGAAGACGAAGGCGAACAGCAGCACGAACATGACCGGCTGGATCGTGACGTCCGCCAGGTTCTCCGGCTGGCGGCGGATGTGAAACAGGTTGCGGCGGGTCAGGGCCGAGATCTGCCTGCCGAAGGACGGCCCGTCGGGCCGGGCAGGCACCGCGAAATGCTCAGCAGTGGACGGACCCGCGGTGGGGTCGGCGATGGCACTCATACCCGTGACTCCTCATCAATGGTCTCGAGTTCGGGATCGTCCGCCTTGCGTCCGGTGAGGGAGAGGAAGACGTCGTCGAGGCTGGGGCGCTGCAGGCCGATGTCATCCAGTTCGATGCCTGCCTCGGTGAACGCGGCAGCAATCCCCGCGAGCGCGGAGACGCCTTCTGACGGCGCGGTGAGCCGGCGGGCGTCCCGGTCGACGTGGAAGTCCGCGATGCGGGTACCCAACACCCGGGCTGCTTCATCCACGTCGTCCGGGCGGGACACCGTCACCACCAGGCTCGCCGCCCCTGATCGGTCCTTGAGCTGCAGCGGGGTGCCCTCAGCGATGACACGCCCGTGGTCGATGACGATCACCCGGTCAGCCAACTGGTCGGCCTCGTCGAGATACTGGGTGGTGAGCAACAGCGTCGTACCGTCCCGGACCAGGTCGCGCAGGACGTCCCACAGCTCATTGCGAGACCTTGGATCCAGCCCCGTGGTGGGCTCGTCCAGGAACAACACCGGCGGGGCGGCGACGAGGCTGGCCGCCAGGTCTAGTCGGCGTCGCATACCGCCCGAGTAGCTCTTGGCGATGCGGGTCGCCGCATCGGTCAGGGCAAACCTCTCGAGGAGCTCGTCCGCCCGCGCCTTGACCGCCCGCTTCGGCAGTCCGTAGAGATCGCCGATGAGGCGAAGGTTCTCCCGCCCGGTGAGTAGCTCGTCCACCGTCGCGGACTGGGCGGTCAGTCCCATCGCCTTGCGGACCTTCGCGGGCTCCCGCGTCACGTCATGACCGGCTACGCGGGCTGTTCCGGAGGTCGGCGGGCTCAGCGTCGTCATCATCCGGATCGTGGTGGTCTTACCGGAACCGTTGGGCCCGAGCAGCCCGAGAACTGTCCCGGTGGGCACGGAGAACGAGATGTCGTCGACGGCGGTGAAGTCGCCGAATCGCTTTACGAGGTGTTCTGCCTCGATCGCCGGCGCGGAAGTGGGTCGGGTACTCACCTCAAAAGGGTGTCCTTCGTCAACGCCCGAGTCAACACTCAAGGTCCGCTATGCGGACAAGGGATGTCCGCAGCGGGTGATATCCGGCCGCTGCACAGGACGGAGGCCCCTGCGCGCCTACGCTCGATCGCATGCCGCGCATCACAGTGACCTCCGTTCATGTCGACGACCAGGCCCAGGCACTGGCCTTCTACACCGACGTGCTGGGGTTCATCCTCAAGCACGACATCCCTGCCGGTGACTTCCACTGGCTGACGGTGGTGGATCCGGGCGACCCGGGCGGCACGCAGCTGCTACTGGAGCCGAACCAGCATCCCGCAGCGCGCGCCTACACCTCCGCCCTGCACCAGGACGGCATCCCGGCCACGCAGTTCGAGGTGGACAATATCCACCAGGCGTATGCCGACCTGCAGAAGAGGGGCGCCCGCATCGTGCAGCCGCCCACCGAGATGGGTCCGGTGTGGACGCTTGTCGTCGACGACACGTGCGGCAATCTGATCCAGTTGGCCACCGCACCCGAGATGTAGGGGTGGTTCCCGCATGGCCCGTCGGGAGCGCCCGACGTATCGTGGAGGGGTTGTTGCGCGACCTTCGCCGCCTCACGATCAAAGGATGACCGGTACTCATGAGCTCCACGTCGACCATCCCGCCGACCATTGCCCGTTCGTGGTTGCTCCTGCCCGCGGACAAGTCCGAGCGCTTCGACGACGCCGCCAGGTCGGAGATGGACGTGGTGGTCCTCGACGTGGAGGACGGGATTCGGCAGTCGGAGAAGGAACGAGCGCGCCGCGAGGTTCGTCAGTGGCTCGAAGCCGGAAACCACGCGTGGATCCGGATCAACGACGTCCGCTCCCCTGAGTGGGAGAAAGACCTCATGGCGCTCGGCCACTGCCCAGGCCTCGACGGAGTGATGCTCGCCAAGACCGAGAACCCCGAGCACGTGTCTCTCACGGCCGCCCGCCTGGCCGAGAACACCCCGATTGTCGCCCTCGTCGAGTCGGCCGACGGCCTCGCACAGGCCGCGGAGATCGCCAAGACCGACCAGGTGGTGCGGCTGGCCTTCGGTGTCGGCGACTTCCGTCGCGACACCGGGATCGGCTCGTCGCAGATCGCACTGGCGTACACGCGCTCGCAGTTCGTGGTGGCCAGCCGGATGGCCCGCGTGGCTCCGCCCATCGACGGGCCGACCATCTCCAACGACACGCAGGTCCTTATGGACGCCGCCGAGCACGCGGTTGAGATGGGTATGACCGGCAAGCTGTGCCTGCGAGTCGACCAGGCCCCGTACATCAACGAGGTGCTCTCACCCTCGGCCGCTGACGTTTCGTGGGCCGAGTCCGTGATCGACGAGCTGGGCCCCGGCGGCGAGCGCTGCCAGGACGGCTCTGACCTTCCGCGGTTGGCCCGGGCCCAGACGATCTCACGCCTCGCGCAGGCGTTCGCGAGCATCCACTGACGCGACCTGCGGACGCGGCCGGGCCCCGGCTACGTGTGCAAAGAGCGCGCAATCGAACGGCACTGTCCCTTTGGATAAAACGCGTCCCTCTAAAGCGAGATCGTGAAAGGTGCGGCTGTCGACTATAAGATCGAACGGATTTCCATCACAAGAGTGCACGTAATCAGAATGGAAAAATATTCGCACCCGGCACTGCAAGGGCAACCCAAGACCAATAGATTAAGCGCACAAACCCTCGAAAAGTCAGCCCCCCAAGAGACGTTCTTTCAATTGGTCAAACTCTACTTCGTTCAGAATCCCCGCCGACTTTAGTTCTGACAGCTTCACTAGCTCATCCGCGATCGAACTAGATGCCCCACCCGCGCTGACCGCAGCGGAGGACGACCCCGCAGAATCGTGATGTGCCAGCGATATTAGGCGGCTGAGTTCTGCGGCCCCCCGCTTGGCCTCATCAAACGGACGCGATAACGGAATGGCATTAGGTGCCCTATAAGGGTCTGAATCGTTCATTTTCCAAATGCTCGTTTGGGTACCGGACTGTCCAGGAGCTTGGAGAACTAACGCGCCAGACATCATTCCTGTGTGAATCTGAACTCCTACAAGGGTCCTATATTCCCAGGAGGTAAACTCTGAGCCGAAAGTGGCTCCAGCCATAAAACCCTTTTTGTAAACAAAGACTCTATGGCCGGTCCCAATCATGGCTTGGTTACTCGAGCCAGTTATTACTACCTTAACCTGTTCGTTTCCGACTAGGCTTTGCCCCAGTGCTGTTCGGGCCTTTTTGTGCAACCGGGCGACGGCGGGTTCAAGCCCGGTCGCTATGTTTAAACTATTTTTTGCCATGAACTGACTATGCCACAAAACTGTACGAGCCAGGGAACATCGCAGGCAGCTCTCCCAGCATCGCTTCGGGCGTATGCCAGCTTGTCAACTGTATGCACGAGTTGTGTCGCGATCGCTCGAAGGATTGCGAAACTCAGCTCCGTGGTCATCGGTCAGATCCCGCGGAGAGCATGGACGCCTACACCGCGGGATATGGCCACCACCGGAGGCGAGACGATCTTCGTCTTCACATCTAGACGCTCAGCGGTGCGTCTAGTGCAACTTCTCCAGCGCATTGAGTAGTTACTTAGTGTAAGCGTTGTCCGGCGCCCAGCGTTTGGTCGATCCATCGAAGGCAAAGAGCGCAATCGATGCGGTCGCCGCGTATTCCTTGGCGGGCGCGGCATAGCCCTTGAAGTCGAAGCGGCACAGAATGCGTTCTGCGACATTGGGATGGCAGGCCCCGAAGAACGACTAGATCGCCGGCCGTACCCCAAGGGCGTTCTGCCATTTTGCCTGCGCGGCCACACTCGATCCGAGTACGTCGCTTCCCATCGAATGTCGCCGTGTCGCGTACGCATGGCGGAACCCAATGTCCCGCAGATACTTGGCAGCCATGAGCTCGGCATCACGCGCAGCGCTCTTGAAGGGTCCGGCCCTAGTGGGTTTGGAAGCGACCCCTCGACCGCTGGGCTGAACAGCAAATTCACGCTTTTCTCTCGTGAGATGCGCATACGCGCCGTCGGGATCGTAGGCATACATTACGGTGACACAGCCGAGGCCGTTGTCCTGAGTTTGTACCGTCACTACGGGCACCGAATTGCCTGCGGCTTGCCGCACACTCCTGACGGCGTTGCGATGCGCCTCCGAAAAGTTGGCGCCGGAGGCTGAACCAAGGATCGGCTGCCGCCGCCGTTAACCGAACGTGTGCCTATGTTAAGGCCTAACCACGACAGCATCACGTGATTTAGCTGCTTCGGAAGGCGCGGCACTTAGCCCCGGTGATGAGCGGATTGGCAGGACTGCTGCTGCAGGCCCACCGTGACCACGGACACAGGTGCCAGCTCGACGACGCAGGTGGGACTGACCACCTGGTGCAACTACCCGTCTGACCACCAACGAAAAACGAGGAACCAGTTGGACCGCTGTTAGGGGCTTGACCGCCTCCACCTCACGGGGATCCGTGTCGAAAAGAGAGAGAAATCCTGCGAAACAGCCAACACTTAGTCCAACGCGGGGTCCCGTACAGGTGCACCTCAATGAGGCGATGCCGATCGTCAGCCGTTTTCGGTCTTAGTCAGCCTTCCGAAGGCAACACGGCTTCCAGTGGCACTAATTCTGCGACAGCTTCCTCAATCTCTTGAGAGATCCCAGCCTCCAACAGAGCAGCGGCAACCTTCTTGCGCGCGGCCTGGAAGGTTCGGGTGCCTGAAATATCCACTGAACATGCCGCCTTCTCAGATCGAGCGCCAAGGTCGGAGAGTCTCGCATGAAGACTGTCCGTCGAATCGAACCTCGGGAAGGGCACTGCGAACACATTCTTGTCAAAGTCGCGTGTGCCAAATAGCCCCAGAGCTTGGAGAGGTTTAACACGCTCAAGGAGCGTTGAGGAATTAAGGATCGCGCACAGGTAGTGGCCTTCCGCTTCTGCTGCCACGGGCGCCCAGTAGAGCTTGTGGTCAATGACCGCGGACTCGTCGCGCACCAACGCGGCTGCCAGCGTATTGCCGGATTTCGTATAGACAACTCGGAGAGAAGCAATTGGCAGCTGAGCAGATAGCTGGCCATGGTAGTCGATGCGGTCTAGAAGTCGCGACTTATCGGCTGACGACTTGTTGTCTTCCCATACCTCTTCCGCTTGGCCCCACCAATCTGCGAGGCCTGGCTTCTCGGCGATTTCATGTGTCTCCAAGATCGCAGCATCCACGATTGGCAGAACTGCCTGGCGAGGTGTCACAAACCGGTGCGGCAGCACCGTCTCGCCGAGATACACCGTGCGAACGAATCGTTGTTCAACTCGCCCTTTCAGGGACGGCTGCAACTTCCATGGCTTCTTCTCTTGGGTGGTGCGGAAGGATTCCACGGCTATGCGGCCAGCTCCCGCTCCGAGCGGGCCTGCATCGGCTTCGGTTACGAACAACGTCATCCGAGGAGCCAAGACCGCCCCTTGCCGGAATCGAGACTTGTATGGCGAGGGGCCTGGTCCGGTTTCATCTCCGAGCGCTGCCACCGTCCCCAGTGACGTAACGGTCCGTTGTTCAGCTTCGCTCCACGGAAGATCCGCCCTGGGGAGCCGGTTGACCCACTTGATGGTCTGGGACGGCAGTTGAGTTGCGACTTCGGCACGGTGTCCACGAACGACGCAGGAGGGCATGGGGAATCCGGTTGTGGTTTCGGCCATGTCCCAGCTTCTTTCGAAAGCGACGGTGAGATGGTCACCTGTTCCCGCTGCCCATTTTCCGCTTCGGAATCCCGAGTGTGGGAGGCGGCTGAGGGTGCCATGCGGCATGACAAAAGCGAACTGGCCTCCGTCTCGGAGATACAGCTCCACTGCTCGCACGGCGAATAACGTGGCTAGGTCTCGACCGGAGGCGCCGAGTCCTTTATTGAGCAGGTTTCGTGGCTTGGCGAGCTTTTTGTATCGCGTTTGCATTGCCTCCGTCATTTTCGAGTAGCGAAGCCACGGCGGATTTCCGACGAGGAGGTCCACCCTGTTGTCCGGTTCGGATAACCACAGCGGACGGATCAGGTTACGGACGTAGTAGCCCCAGATATGGTTCCGCCCTGAACGATGGAGGGCTCGCATAGTCGAGAACGTGGTTGTCAGTATTGCCGCTTCCTCTTCTGTGACCGCAAACCTACGCAGGACAGGATCTATTAATGTGCTGTCTTTCTTTCCACTGAGATCAAGCGCTTTGTCAGCCATGCTGGAAACGAGTTGGTCGAATCTTTGAGCGTCGCCGAGGATGCTCCGGGGAAAGACAAGCTCGTCGCCGAATAGGACGCCGCCTCCTTCAACGAGTTCGTTACCAGCGGTGGTAATGGTGACCCTGTCCGTTCCACCGAACAGGTCACGGTTTTGTTCCCACTGCATCGAGTCACCTAGGTAGATCGGAATGGTTAGCGGTCCGCGGTCCGCGGAGCTGATGCGCTCGATCCCGATTGCGAGCAGGTAGGTCACGCGAGCAAGGGTGACCGCTACGGGGTGCACGTCCATTCCGACGACCTGGCGAGTGACGCCGAGAACGGCTTCTCCAGTGGACGTTCCGTTCGCTTCCGCCGCCTCAAGGTAGCGGCGGACGGCGTGAAAGACGAAAGTCCCGCTGCCGCAGCTCGGGTCAGCCAAGCGAGTAGTGAGAGGATCGGTGACACGATCATCGACGATGCGGTCCGCTAACCAGTCTGGGGTGTAGTACTCACCAAGCCCTTCCCGTTCCGCCTGGGGGATGACTGACTCGTAGAGAATTTTGAGAACGTCGTGCTCGACTGTCGCCCATTCAAATCGGGCAATGCGTCGGCCGAGTTCAGTGACGAATTGCTCTCCGCCAGCAACCTCCACCACCCAGTCAAAAAAGTCAGCCTCGACAACGCCGTGGATCTGGGAGTTAGCGAACTCCGATCCTGAGGTCATCTGTGCCGGAGTTAGGGGCCCATGCGGTGAGACGTCCCAGCCGATCGCCGCGTGTGCGACTAATTCGGCCGTCACCACGAGAAGGGTGTGGTTGATGAATAGGGCTTCGTCGTCGACGAACCCAGTTCCGAAGGCCGTGCGAAGCAATTTGGCCCAGAGCTCCCGCTTGAGCTTGACCTCGGGATGGTTACGGTTGTCGCGATAGAGCACCGCTAGGGCCGCGTAGTCCAGTTGGTGCGCGGGCGAAGTAGCCCCTAGTCGTTGTTCGATCTCAGCAGGAACAGGGCGGATTTTTGCACGCGTCGCCATGATCGACTCGAGCCAAACCAGAAGCGCGTCCTTGTCCGGGTCACGCGGACTCAGTTCTAGCTCGGAGACGCAGAAAAGCTGCTCGCCAGCCAAGTGGTAGAGCCGCCAGGCGGTGCCATCGGTGAGGATGCCAACGTACCGGCCACCGAGTTCTTTGGTTCGCTGGGCTACGTAGCCGGCAAGCTGCTCTTCCGCGTCAGCCAAGTCACCAGCACGCAGGTCCTTCTTAACCTCAATGACCACGTGGCCAGCTTCGATATCAATACGTCGGCGCGTACCGTCGCCGAGCTGGGACTCCATTGTCACAACGTCATCGGTATCCAACCCAAGCGCCGCAGTCGTGAGCAACATATAGATGTCGGCTTGCGTCGTGGCCTCCGGTCGCATCGGCTTGCGGGAGGCGAGGCGCCTAATGATCGCCTCGATGCTGGATGTCATAACCGCAATGTATCCGGAAACTTTAAAGCAGATGAAAGCGCTCTCAATTCTGCACCCAGACTCTCGACACCCTCCGGTTCGACAGCAAAGGCGGATCCGCACACCAGGCAGTGAATTGGGTGCTGGTGACCAGGTAGCACCTTGATTGGCCCGTACTGGTGGCATGGTGACTGCACGATGGCCATATCTTCGGACTCGGTCATCGGTTCAGGGACTGCGGACGTCGACGCGATGCGAAGTCCCGTCTCATTTGATAGCAGTTCGAGGACCTAGGGCAAGGCTCGGGATTGGGCGTACTGTAGCTGTTCTTTGGTCCACCAGTGGTCGGTTCCGGCGGCGACACCGCACAGAGGGCAGTAATAGACCTTCGGCGTCGGCTCAGCGGCGGCGATGTCGTTGATGGGGCCGCGGTGCCACTTGAATTCCCGTTCGCAGGTCGGGCATTCCCGACGAATGAAGTTGTCGCCGTCGGTAGGGATGGACACTTTCATGTCATGGTCACGAACTCTTCGTGATCGAACTGCTCACCGTCTGCGGTTCGCCCCTTGATTAGCGGTGTGCAGTACCGCTTGTTGTCGCCCGGAAGGTTGCAGACGACACGGTGCCAACGCAGTAGCTCGAGGAAGCACCCCTCCCCTACCTGGTCAGCTGCGTGGCGGATTCGGTATACCAGCTCGTCCACGCGGGCACGGTATCGAGCCGCTCCGACAATGGGCAGCTATTGCAAATCGCGGGCGGCAATGAGACCAGTGATGAAGTCGGCGACGCGGTCGGCTTCGGCGTCTGTGAGATCAAACTGCCGGCCGCCAACAACGGTGCGGGCCGGGCCGAGCGGCTCCAACCCGTACAGGACCCGTGTGGTCGCGGACAGGGCGGCTCGATCCGCGATGGACTCAACGGTGCAGTTCAGCGCGTCGGCGATCGCGGTGAGCTGCTCGCGAGACAAACTTGACGCGGGTGCGACCCTCCCTCGCCCGGCTGGTACTTGCCCTCGCTCCCAGACGCTGACCTGACCGCCGTTCGAGCCAATGGCGACGGCGAGTTTAAGTTGCGATAGTCCACGCTCCAGTCGGGCTGCGCGAATAGCGCGGCCGAGCGAGCGGGCCTCGTCTGGGGTCACTTCCCCTCCCCTATTGTCCGGTCTCGCACTTCGGCGACCGCAGACCAGTGGCCATCCTGATGCGCGGTAATGCCGACGGTAGCTGTGGCAGACTGATAAAGGCGACTAAGGCGTCGGTCGAGGTCGATATGAACGTTCAACTCACTGGGCCCGGTGCCGACGATGTACATAGGGGTGATCGTCCCTGATCCGATTGCCGAGTGGACGCGGCACCTGCAGTCCTCGCTCTCGTCCTGAACGGTCGGATCAACGGGTGGATCTCCGTCGAGTCACGGGCTGGTGAATCCCACCGCGTCTCGGTGGTGGCCGGGCCGGGTGAGGACGCGTTCGTCGGGCCGCTCGCGCTACCGGAGGGGCCCACCGCGTCAGAGCGGTCTACACCCTCAGGTGCTGTACCTTCCGCCAGCCCGGATCATCGGTGACGGTGACGCGCACCTCGCCCTGATCCCACCCGGAAGCGGCCACACGCAACTGTTCGTGCGCTGGGGTGGTGGAGTCCACGTAGAAGTGCATCAGCCGCCGACCGTCGCAGCTTTCCGCCCCCACGCATTCGCCGTTGCCTTCGAGCCGCTCCACCAAGTGGTCCTCGAGGTCACGAAGCCCCGGCAGCGAGAGCGAACCCGGCAACCCGCCGTCCTCAACATCCGTATAGGGCACGTGCACAGCGACGTGACGGTCGAACTCCGGCGAAGACAGGGCGACGAGCGGCACCCGGACCACGGCCACGAGCGGCCCGCAGTCTGTCTCACCGTGGAGGATCTGCCACGCCGGGTCGCCCACCTCATCGGTGTTGTCCGCGGCGAGCTCGGTCAGGATCTGCGGTAGGTCGGCGAGCTGAACCGCCTCGATGCCGGGCGCGGTCGCGTTGGCTCGGATCAACCCGACCCACGTCTCCACCTGCTCCTCCCCACACAGCGCATCGAGCAGCAGATACGCGGCGATCCCCCGGTCAGCTCCGGAAAGCCCGGTGAACGCCGGGTGGTGCACGGTGACGTCCGCCCGGGACAGGCCGAGGTCCACCACGACCTCGGCCTGGTCGAAGTCCAATCGACGGCCGCGGAAGTACATCGCGCAACCCCGCACGGGTTCGCGCAAGTCGGCAAAAGACCACGTCTCGTCGGCGTCCGGAGCCGCCGCCAGCCATCGGCGGGCCGCGCCGCGCAACTCGGGCACGCCGGCCGCGGTGACGGTGAGCCGGTGCGGTCCGCCCTCGTGACCGGGGACGAACTCCCAGGACAACCCGGGATCGATGGCCTCGATCAGCGAGGTGAGCTCCGGGACCACCCGGCGCGCGTCGCCCGAATCGAGAGCTGCCGTCGCCCGCCGCCTGCCACTCTCGGCCCACCACCGCCAGAAGGTGGTCACCGCCCGGTCCGACCGGAGCCGGGCCGTCTCGATGCGGACGCCGGAGAAGTCCAACGACCGCGAGAGCTGCCGGGGTCGCGCTGCACGAATCGCCATCTGGTCTCCTCCCATCACTGCGGTCATCGAGCTCGTCTCCACCCAGTATCCGGATATCCCTCCGATCGTGCCCCCGCCGACACACCCGGACGGGCCGAGGGGGGCGTTCACACTGCGACTCTGCTGCGCCCCGAGCGGGGTCGGGAAATGCTTCCACGAGGGTCCGGTCCGGGCCCCGGGCTGGCAGGGCAGCACTCTGGAGCGGGTCTCTGGACGGCGGTGCGGGCCCGTGTTCCAGTCTGCGGGGCCTGAGCCAGCTCAACCCCCAACCAGGAACACCGCCCCGTGGCCTACGCCGCCGAAATGTCCGGCAAAACACGGGTTGTGCTGGCGAAATGGACCACCGGGGCCGCGCACGTCACACGGGCAGCGTGAGCCGGCCGACATGCGCTGGCTGGTCGCGCCGGAGGCCCGTCCGCGCCGGCCCGGAAGAGGTGGCCGGGCCGGGTCAGGCGATCGACGTCTCCAGCGGGTGCAAAGGTGCGCCCACGCTGGCAGTGTCGTAGGTATGACCACGCCCCATGACCTGGCCCGGCTCTCCTCAGGTTCCTCGAATGACCCGGAGGCGACCAGGCCACCACGCCCACAGCCCCACCCCTTCCGCAGTGATCAGCCCGGCCCGCGGGTACTCGTGATCGGTGCGACCGGGTACATCGGGTCGCGGCTCGTGCCGCGGCTACTGGCCGACGGTCTCGAGGTCTCCGTGCTGGCCCGCACACCGAAACGCCTTGACGACGTGCCGTGGCGGGACGAGGTGACCATCCACGAGGGAGGGCTCGGCGACTACGACGCACTGCTCACAGCATTGCGGGGCGCGGACGTCGCCTGCCACCTCGTGCACTCCATGGGAGACGCCAAGGATTACGCGCGCGAGGAGCGCGAGACCACCAAGGCGTTCGTCCAGGCCGCCGAGGAAGCGGGTATCGAGCGCATCGTTCACCTGTCCGGTCTCCACCCGGAGGACGAGTCCGCCTTGTCCCCGCACCTGCGTTCACGCGCCGAGGTCGCCCAGATCATGCTGGCATCCTCGGTGCCCGCACTGGTGATCCAGGCCGGTGTGGTCATCGGGTCGGGTTCGGCCTCCTTTGAGATGATCCGGCATCTCACCACGCGCCTGCCCGGGATGGTGACACCACGGTGGGTGAAGAATCGCATCCAGCCCATCGCCGTTCGCGACGTCATCCACTACCTGGCCGCGGCAGTGAGCTGCCCCGCCGAGTCCTGCCTCGCGGACGGTGGCCGCACCATCGATGTGGGCGGACCGGACGTGCTGACGTACGGCGAGATGATGCAGGTTTACGCCGAGGAGGCCGGGCTGCGTAAGCGGCTCATGGTCCCGGTCCCCGTGCTCACGCCCAAACTTTCCTCCCTGTGGATGGGACTGGTCACCCCCCTCGATCCGGGTCTGGCCGCGCCACTGGTGGAATCGCTGCGCTGCGAGGCCATAGTGCTTGTCGACGACGCCGACGAGGTCCTCGGTCCCCCACCGGGCGGACGGACCAGCTACCGGGAGGCCCTTCGCGAAGCACTACGGGTCCCCCACGGACCCGCTCGACCGCCGCTGTGGGACGGAGCCGATCCGCTGGACGATCCCGCTCGCCTGCTGCCCTCGGATGCCGACTGGGCGGGGGTCCGCCCGCCCACTATCGGGCGAGTGCGCTCCGGGCGATGAGTGACCAGCGGGAGGTGCCCGCGTCTCCCACCCACCGGTATTCGCGGGCACTGCAAACGGGTGACATGGATACCGCGCCATCGCGGCCATCCCGGAGGCGTGTCCTCGTCGTCGTCATCACTCTCGTCGTGGGCGCGACGGTGAACGGATGGGCGCTGCGGATCCCCGCCGGCGACCCCATGTTCTACCCCGCAACCGCACTGCTGGCCACCGTCTGGCTCGTCGGCGCGTTCGCGTCCGGTCCGATTCGGGTCGGACGCGAGCCGTACCGCCGACACCGACCAGTAGTGTCGTCGGTCCTTACCGCGGCAGCGCTCGCCGTGCTGTTCTGCCTCGGGGCGCTCGTGGTGGCGAGGATCGAACCGCTACGGGAATCCGTCGATGCTCTCCTCGACCACGCGACTGTGGGCAACCTCCCGCTGGTGGCCGCATTGACCGCCGTCAACGGCATCGCTGAGGAGTGCTTCCACAGGGGCGCGGTCTTCTCGGCGACAGCGCATCTGAGGCCGATACTGGTGACCACGCTGGTCTACGCGGCGGTCACGGCCACCGCGGGCATCCCGCTGCTCGTACTCGCGGCCGTCATACTGGGTGTGGTCACGGCGGTCCAGCGTCGGGCCACCGGAGGAGTGCTGGGCCCGGCGATCACCCACGTCACGTGGTCGATGGTGATGCTCTTCGCGCTAGGCCCCATCCTCGACGCGGCGCGCGGCTGACCTGCCCGGCGCGGTACTAGTCCCCGCAGCAGCCAGGCGACGCCATCCCCGGCGCGCCAGGCCCCGGCCGCACGTCACGGGTGACGCGATTGCGCGCCGCCAGCTCATCGTCGGCCGGATACTCCACCCCCACCAGGGACAGTCCACACGCGGGCGCGACCGGAACGGCGGACGACCGCTCGGTCTCCGAGAGCAGCCCGGTGATCCAGTCGAGGCTGCGTCTGCCCTCCCCCACCGCCATCACCGCGCCCACGAGGCTGCGCACCATCGACCAGCAGAACGCGTCCGCGCTCACCGACGCCGTCCACACGGGGGCCGCACCGGGGGCATCGGCGCCGCGCGGATCCGGCTCCGTGCGCCAGTCGAAGCGCTGCAGTTCGCGGATCGTGGTGGCGCCCTCGCGTCGTCGGCAGAATGCGGCGAAGTCGTGCAGCCCCAACAGTCGGCCGGACGCCTCCCGAACCGCCTCCACGTCGGCGCCACGCTGCCATGCCGCAGTGTCCCGGGCGCGCGTCGGCTCGGGCCCCCACGGCGCCGTGGTGAGCCGGTACTCGTAGTGCCGGCGCAGCGCCGAGAACCGGGCATCGAAATCGTCCGGGGCCCACCGGGCGTCCATCACCGCGATATCCGCGGGCAACAGCCGAGCGAGCCGGCGCACGAGGGCCTCCGGGCGGCCGTCGAGGGACCGCTGGTCCAGCCACGCCGGGTCCACGTCGAGATGGCATACCTGCGCGCGAGCGTGCACTCCGGCGTCGGTGCGTCCGGCGACCGTGAGAAGCACGGGGTGGCGGAGGATCTTGGCCAACTCCGCCTCGAGCACCCCGCACACGGTCCTCAGCCCGGGCTGCCGGGCCCATCCGGAGAAGTCGGTGCCATCGTAGGCGACGTCGAGGCGGATTCGGCGGGTGCTCACGGCCTACAGACGCTAGACCACGGTCGCGGCCGCCCGCCACACCGCCCACCGCGGCCCATTCCGGCACGATGGGCCCATGCCGTTGCCACCGTCCCCCCGCCTCGTCGCGTTGTTCGCCGGCGGCATGGCCGCCGCCCTCGTACTGGGTGCCTGTGCACCCGGTGACGACGACGAGGCCCCGCCCGCGGCAGCAGGGCCCGCCGCCACCGACACCTCCGAGCCGGAACGGGCGCCGGTCACGAAATACGTGGCGTTGGGCGACTCGTTCGCCGCCCTGGGCCCGACCGGCGCCCCCACGAGCGGGCCGGACGGGTGCCTGCGCTCGACACGCAACTACCCGTCGCTGTTCGCCGAGCGAGCGGGAGTCGCTGAATTCGTGGATGCCACCTGCGGTGGCGCCCGGACCGTCGACATGACGGAGCCGCAGATCGCCACGACCCCACCGCAGTTCGACGCCCTGACGGCCGACACCGATCTGGTGACACTGTCGATCGGAGGCAACGACATCGGCTTTGGGGCGATCGCCGGATGCGTCGCGCAGACGCCGCGGGTTCCCGACGGGGCCCCCTGTCGTGATCGCTTGGATGCGGAGGTCTCGTCGGCGCTCGCCGGGCTCGGCACCCGCCTCGACCAGGTGCATGAGGGGATTCGTGAGCGGTCCCCCGTAGCGCGGGTCGTGGTGACCGCGTATATGCCGCTCGTCCCCCCGGCGGAGGGCGGATGCGACTTCCTCTCGCGGGTCAGTCCTGGCGATGTCTCCTGGACCCGCGACGTCACCGACCGCGTCAACCGCGCGATCTCCGAGGCTGCCGAGAACGCCGGTGCGGAGGTCGCGATGCCTGGTGACGCCGACGAACGTCACGCCTGCACCCAGCCAGAAGTCCGGTATACCGATTTCACCGGTGTAGACACCGGCTCGCATCCGATGCACCCGACCGAGCAGGGCCAGCGTGCCATGGCGGCAGCGGTGGCAGGCGTCCTGTGACGGCTCGCCGTCCGCTCTGGAAACGACGAGGGCCCCGCCACCGCGTGATGCGGTGACGGGGCCCTGAAGGCGTGATCCGGTAGTGGGACTCAGGCCTTGCCGGTGTCCTCGCCCTCGGCGTGCGTGGTGTCCTCGGACACTGCCTCGGCGGTCGCCTCCGCAGCGTCGACCTGGGCATCATCAGCGCCCTCGACCTGGTCGGCGATCGGGCTGTTGGCCTCGGCCTCGGCCGTGACGTCGTCAGTCGACTCCGCCGGGGTCTTGGCTGGCGCCGTGGACGCCTTCGAGGCCGCGGCACGCGTGGCGCGTGAGGCCTCGGCCGAGACGAGATCCTCGGTCACGAGCGCGATCATCGCCATGGGCGCGTTGTCGCCCTTGCGGTTCTCGAGCTTGACGATCCGGGTGTAACCGCCATCGCGGTTCGCCACCCGGGGTCCGATCTCGGCGAACAGCTTGTGCAGGACGTCCTTGTCGCGGATGACCTTGGCGGCCTCCCGACGGTCGGCCAGCGTGCCGCGGCGCGCCTTGGTGATGAGCTTCTCCGCGTACGGCCGCAGCTGCTTGGCCTTGGGCTCCGTGGTGCGGATCGCGTCGTGCTCGAACAGCTGGGTGGCCAGGTTCGAGAGGATGAGCCGCTGGTGGGCGGCGGATCCGCCGAGGCGGGCGCCCTTCTTGGGCTTGGGCATCAGATTCTCCTAGGAATGGTGTTCCGGGCGCTCGTCAGAGCTGCTCGGTCTCGGCGTAATCCTCGCCGCCCTCGTCGGTCCACGTGCCAGTCTCGGCGTCGTAGCCGGCGACCGAGGCGGGATCGAATCCGGGGGGCGCGTCCTTCAGGGACAGGCCGAGCTCCACGAGCTTGACCTTGACCTCGTCGATCGACTTCTGTCCGAAGTTGCGGATGTCGAGCAGGTCCGACTCGCTGCGGGCCACGAGCTCGCCCACGGTGTGGACACCCTCGCGCTTGAGGCAGTTGTAGGACCGGACCGACAGGTCCAGGTCGTCGATCGGCATGCCGTACGCAGCGATGTGGTCGGCCTCGGCCGGGCTCGGCCCGATCTCGATGCCCTCCGCCTCCACGTTGAGCTCACGGGCGAGACCGAAGAGCTCGACGAGGGTCTTGCCGGCGGACGCCAGGGCGTCCCGGGCGGTCATCGAGTTCTTGGTCTCGACGTCCAGGACCAGGCGGTCGAAGTCGGTGCGCTGATGCACACGGGTGGCTTCGACCTTGTAGGTGACCTTGAGCACGGGCGAGTAGATCGAGTCGACCGGGATCCGGCCGATCTCGTGGCCCGCGTCCTTGTTGAGGCCAGCGGGAACGTAACCGCGGCCACGCTCGACGACCAGCTCGATCTCCAGGCGGCCCTTCTCGTTGAGGGTGGCGATGTGCAGGTCCGGGTTGTGCACCTCGACGCCGGAGGGCGGGACGATGTCACCGGCGGTGACGGCACCCGGCCCCTGCTTCTTGAGGTACATGGTGACCGGCTCGTCATCGACGGACGAGACGACCAGGCCCTTGAGGTTGAGGATGATGTCGGTGACATCCTCCTTCACGCCCGGCACGGTGGTGAACTCGTGCAGTACCCCCTCGATACGGATGCTGGTCACCGCTGCGCCCGGGATGGACGACAGCAGCGTGCGCCGCAGCGAGTTGCCGATGGTGTAGCCGAAACCGGGCTCGAGGGGCTCGAGCACGAACCGCGAGCGGTTCTCGGAGACGACCTCCTCGGTGAGGGTGGGCCGCTGGGAGATGAGCATGTGCTACCTCTTTCGATTCTCGACGCCCGCTATTTGACGCCGTGGGAACCCACCGTCGCCGGGCGGGCCGCGGTGTGCGGCCCGCCCGGCGACGAGGGAGGACAGATCACTTCGAGTAGAGCTCGACGATCAGCTGCTCCTGAAGCGGCACATCGATCTGAGCGCGCTCGGGGAGCTGGTGGACGAGGACCCGGAGGGTCGTCGGGACGACCTGGAGCCACGCCGGGACGGGACGCTCGCCGAGGGTTTCCTGGGCGATCTCGTACCAGTCCATCTTGGTCGACTTGGGGCGGACGTCGACGATGTCGTACTGCGAGACGCGGTAGCTCGGGATGGTCACCTTCTGGTCGTTGACCAGGAAGTGGCCGTGGGCCACGAGCTGCCGTGCCTGGCGACGCGTCCGTGCGAGACCCGCGCGGTACACGACGTTGTCCAGTCGCGACTCGAGGATCTGCAGGAGGTTCTCACCGGTCTTGCCGGCGCGGCGGTTCGCCTCCTCGTAGTAACGACGGAACTGCTTTTCCATCACGCCATAGGTGAAGCGAGCCTTCTGCTTCTCCTGCAGCTGGGTGCGGTACTCGGACTCCTTGATCCGCGCACGGCCGTGGTGACCGGGCGGGAAGGGCCGACGCTCGAATGCGGTGTCTCCACCCACGAGGTCCACGCCCAGACGGCGTGACTTGCGGGTGACAGGGCCGGTGTAACGTGCCATGGTTTAGTGCGTTCCTTCCGGCTCAGACTCGACGCCGCTTGGGCGGACGACAGCCGTTGTGGGGCTGGGGGGTGACATCGGAGATCGTGCCCACTTCGAGGCCGGCGGCCTGGAGCGAACGGATCGCGGTCTCACGTCCCGAGCCGGGGCCCTTGACGAACACATCGACCTTCTTGACGCCGTGCTCCTGCGCCTTGCGGGCCGCGTTCTCCGCGGCGAGCTGGGCGGCGAAGGGCGTCGACTTGCGCGAACCCTTGAAGCCGACATGGCCGGAGGACGCCCAGGACAGGACGGCACCGGTGGGGTCGGTGATCGAGACGATGGTGTTGTTGAACGTGCTCTTGATGTGGGCTTGGCCGTGAGCGACGTTCTTCTTCTCCCTGCGACGGCCCGTCTTCTTGGGGCCCGCAGCGCGTGACTTGGGGGGCATTACTTCTTCTTTCCGGCGACGGTCTTCTTCGGACCCTTACGGGAACGGGCGTTGGTCTTGGTGCGCTGGCCACGGACCGGCAGGCCACGACGGTGGCGAAGTCCCTGGTAGCTACCGATCTCGATCTTCCGGCGAATATCGCCCTGGATCTCACGGCGGAGGTCACCCTCCACCTTGTAGTTGCCCTCGATGTCGTCACGAAGGACGGTCAACTGCTCATCGCTGAGATCCTTGGTGCGAAGGTCCGGGCTGATGCCCGTACGCTCCAGGATCTCCAGCGACCGGGTGCGACCGATGCCGAAAATGTAGGTGAGCGCGATCTCCATACGCTTGTCACGTGGGAGATCAACGCCGGCAAGGCGTGCCAT
The DNA here is from genome assembly GCF_008369165.1 of Dietzia sp. ANT_WB102. NCBI lineage: Bacteria > Bacillati > Actinomycetota > Actinomycetes > Mycobacteriales > Dietziaceae > Dietzia > Dietzia sp. ANT_WB102. Next base: position 1,626,258 of record NZ_VOBA01000001.1, on the reverse strand, counting down.
GTGGCGTGTCTCTTTCGTCGTGCGGTAGGTCTGCTCCCCGACCGTCCCCGATCCGGATGGTCATCTCGCGATGAGCAACCGTACGGGGCCCCGGCCTCCGCAACCGAGGGTGTGAATCCGCCGACCCAAACGAAGGGACGGCGGCTGGTGCGGGGAGTTGAGCGTCTTTACTTGTAGCGGTAGACGATCCGACCCCGGGTCAGGTCGTAGGGCGAGAGCTCCACGACAACGCGGTCTTCGGGGAGAATGCGGATGTAGTGCTGCCGCATCTTCCCGCTGATGTGGGCGAGGACCTTGTGCCCGTTCTCGAGTTCGATGCGGAACATTGCGTTCGGCAACGGCTCAACGACACGGCCCTCGACCTCGATGGCTCCGTCTTTCTTTGCCATGCTGGTTACGGTCCTCCAAGATTCCCCGGGTGACGTCTACCGGATTCTGGTGCACTGGTGGGCACACCGACGTATAAGCCTACGTCAGGTCACAGCTGTGCGCCAATCGGACCCGAAGCGCCGCCGCGGACCGCACGGCTCCGGCCGATCAGACGTAACAGGCCGGCGCCGCGGGAACACCGTCGAATCGTTGCTGTAGCCAGTTCATCGCGGCAGGGAGTTTCTCCACGGCACCTATCAGGTGCTCTGGTGCGAGCCCCGGCTCCCACGTCAACAGGGCGCCCTCACGGCAGTACCGCTTGGCGGTCTGCTCTGCGTCCCAGAACGGAACCAGCGGGTCGGTGGCGGAGTGCCACATGAAGACCGGGACCCGGGGCACGTCAGGACTGAGTAGGACGCTGTTCTCCGCGAACGCGCGCATCAGCCCTTCCTCGGCCATGAGGTCCCCGCCCTCCAGCACCATCGGCACCGACCTGAACGCTCCCAGTGCCAGTAGGGTCGCGGTGCATCGGCCCCGGAGCTGGTGGTAGAGCGCCCACCCGTCTGGAGTGAGTTTCTCCTCGAGCCGGATTGCCTCCGGGTACTCACGCGCCATCCCCACAGCAGCCGCGAACGCAAGACCGAATGCCGGGTGCGGAAGGTTCCCGATCATCCGCGCCATTGTCGTCATGTCCGTCGGCACTCCGCCCTGCGCGACGCCGACGAGGTTAACGTCGGGCGCGTAATCGTCATGCATCAACCCAACCCAGGCACTGGCGATCCCTCCCCCGGAATACCCGAGGGCCCCGAAACGGCTGTGGGCCGAATCGAACCGCGGGTCATCCCGGACTGCGCGCATCCCGTCGAGCGCGATACGCCCCGAGAGCTGACCCCCCGGATATGCGACCTTCGGTCCAAGGTGGTCAGGGATGATGACCGTCCATCCCTGGTCCAGGCGCAGTCGCAGGAAGGCCATCGCGTTGTCCTGGACCGTCTCCAGAGTCGGGTTGACGAGGGTCTCTGTCGGAGCACAACTCTGACCGAGAGAATTGAGGTAATGCTGGTAGCTCAATACCGGTCCATTGGGCCGTGCATGGTGGGGCCGCACTACCGTGGCGGTCGCGAGCAGCGGCTGGTCCCGCGTATCGGTTGAACGATAAGCGATCTCAGTCACGCGGTATCCCGTGAATGCCGGCATGGTGACATCGCGGGTGTTGATGACCTCGCCCGGGCTTGCCGCGGCCAGCACCCCGGGGTCCGCCTGGTAGAACGGCCCGGGCTGAGGGGGCTCCATGATGGAACCACCGGCGTTGTCCATCACGGACTGGGCTCCCGAGGCCGGGACTCCGGGGCCCGCCATGGCGGCAACGGCAACGGCGAACATCACGAGCAGTGCGACTGTCCCCCGCGCCGCAGACGGGCGTGCAGGGTACTCGCGTCGCGCGACCATGTCGTGACCTTTCGGAACGGATGTTGATTACCGGCACATACTCTATCCCGACATCATTGACGGCCTACGCTGAGCCCACCCGTCGACCAGGGCGAGTCGTCGCGAATCGTGGAGCCTGCTCAGTCCCCCGGCCGAGGCGTGAGAATCCGGGGCCCGTCGGCGGTCACGGCGACAGTGTGTTCCCAGTGAGACGCCGGCGATCCGTCGACCGTGACGACGGTCCAGTCATCGGCCAGAGTCCGTGTGTCGGTCTCTCCCCCCAGGACGAGCATCGGCTCGATGGCCAGGACCGACCCCTCCTGGAGTCTCGGTCCCCTACCGGGCTTGCCCTCGTTGGCCAGGAAGGGCCATTCGTGCATCTCGCGACCGATCCCGTGTCCGCCGAACCCGTCGACGATTCCCAAGGAGATCCCGTGGCGTTCTGCCGCCCGCCGGGTCGCTGCCTCCAGTGCGTGTGAGACGTCGGTGAGTTTGTTTCCCGGTGCCATCGCCAGGAGTCCCTCCTCAAGGACCTCCCGCGTGGCGTCGTTGAGGGCCGCGACGTCCGGTGCGAGGGTGCCCACGCCGAATGACCAGGCGGAGTCGCCGTGCCACCCGTCGAGGATGGCGCCGCAGTCGACGGAGACGAGGTCTCCCTCCCGCAGGACGGTGTCGCCGCCGGGGATCCCGTGCACTACGACCTCGTTGACCGACGAACAGATGGAGCCGGGAAAGCCCTCGTATCCCTTGAACGACGGGATGGCCCCCGCGTCCCGGATGAGCTGTTCCACGATCTCGTCCAGGTCGGCGGTGCTGGCGCCTGGGACCGCGGCCTCACGGGCAGCGACGAGCGCCCTCCCGACGATACGGCCGGCGGCCTCCATGGCATCCAGTTCACCCGGGGTGCGCGCGGTGACCACGCTCTTTCGAGATCGGCCGAACACGGCGGACGTCAGCGACCCAGCGCGGCGAGCGCGCGTGCGTTGATCTCCTCGACGTCACCAACGGCGTCGATGCTCTTGACCTCGCCGGCGTAGTACTCCAGCAGCGGAGCGGTCTCGGACCTGTACACCGACATGCGGTTCCGGATGACGTCCTCGGTGTCGTCCTCGCGCCCGCGGGCGAGCATCCGCTTCACCACGGTGTCGTCGTCGACCTTGAACTCGAGGACCGCGTCGAGGGAATGTCCTGCCTCGCCCAGCATCTCCTTGAGCGCGTCTGCCTGCGCGACGCTACGCGGATAGCCGTCCAGGAGGAATCCCTCAGTGGCGTCGGGCTCGCCGATACGTGCCTCGACCATCCGGTTGGTCACTTCCGCGGGGACGAGGTTCCCGGCGTCGATGTAGGTCTTGGCTTCCTTCCCCAGGTCGGTGCCCTGGGAGATGTTCGCGCGGAACAGATCACCGGTGGAGATGTGCGGGACACCGAGCTTCTCCGAGAGCAGAGCCGCCTGGGTTCCTTTGCCGGCTCCGGGAGGGCCGAGGAGGACGAGACGCATGGTAGGGACCAGCCTTTCTACAATTTGCTTGCTCGGACGAGACCGCGCCTACTTGAGGAAGCCCTCGTAGTTGCGCTGCATGAGCTGGGCCTCGATCTGCTTCACGGTGTCGAGGCCCACGGAGACCATGATGAGCACGGCGGTTCCGCCGAACGGCATGTTTTGCATGTCTCCACCCCCGCTGCCCATATCGAGGAACACGTTGGGGAGCACCGCGATGAGGCCGAGGTACAGGGAACCGAACAGCAGGATCCGGTTGAGTACGTAACCCAGGTACTCCGCGGTGGGGCGGCCCGGGCGAATACCCGGGATGAATCCGCCGTACTTCTTCATGTTCTCCGCCTGCTCCATCGGGTCGAACTGGATGGCCACGTAGAAGTAGGCGAAGAAGATGATCAGCGTGAAGTACAGGAGGATGTATCCCCAGCTGGACGGGTTCTGCAGGTACTGCATGATGTACCGCTGCCAGAATCCGTCACCCGAGGCCTCGGGCCCCTGGACCAGCTGCGTGATGAGGATCGGCACGTACATCAGCGAGGACGCGAAGATCACCGGGATGACGCCGGCCTGGTTGACCTTGAGCGGCAGATAGGTGGAGGTGCCACCGTACTGGCGGCGTCCGACCATCCTCTTGGCGTACTGGACAGGGATGCGCCGCTGCCCCTGCTCGACGAACACGACGGCGACAACGATGAGGACGACCGCGAACATCACGGCCGCGAACTTCATGGTCGAGGAGTTCTGGTAGATGTTCACGCCCTCGCCCGGGATGCGCGACGCGATGCCGGCGAAGATGAGCAGCGACATGCCGTTACCGACGCCGCGGTCGGTGATGAGTTCGCCGAACCACATGACGAGGGCGGCGCCCGCTGTCATCACAATCACGATGGTGACGAGCGTGAGGATGCTGTCGTCGATAAGCACGGACTGGCCGTTACCGAGGAGCTGTCCCCGGTCGGCGAGTGCGACGATGCCCGCGGACTGGAGGACGGCGAGCGCGATCGTGAGATAACGCGTGTACTGCGTCATCTTCGCCTGACCGGACTGGCCCTCCTTCTTCAGCTGCTCGAAGTACGGGATGACCACGGTGAGCAGCTGCACGATGATGCTCGCCGTGATGAACGGCATGATGCCGATCGCAAAGACCGACAGCTGTAGCAGTGCGCCACCGGAGAACAGGTTCACCAGGGAGAACAACTGGGCGTTGTCCCCTGTCATCGCCGAGTCGAGCAGCCCCCGGAGCTTGGGGTAGTCGACGCCGGGCGACGGGATCTGCGCGCCGATCCGGTAGAGGATGATGATCCCGAGGGTGAAGAAGATCTTCTTCCTCAGGTCCCGGTCCTTGATCGCGGACGCGAGTGCGGAGAGCACATGTCCTCCTGGTCGTGGTCGGCCGCTGGCCGCCGGTCGTCGAAAGCAGATGCGCCAGGGCGATTCGCGCCGACCTTCCGGCGGGCGCCGACCCCGATACGCACAACGGGAAAACTCTATCAAGATGAGTGCAGGGGTCGGGTCCGAGACTCTCGAACCCGACCCCTGCACCCCTCATCGGCCCGCGGACGGGCCGACCGGGGAAATCAGGCCCCGGCCTCCGACACGCTTCCGCCGGCGGCCTCGATCTTGCTCTTGGCCGACGCGGAAACCTTGTCGACGGTCAGGGTGACTGCGGCGGAGATTTCCCCGTCCCCCAGCACCTTGACCGGCTGATTCTTGCGGACGGCACCCGCGCCGACGAGCTCGGACACGCCGACCTCGCCGCCGTTCGGGAACAGCCGCTGGATGTCGGCGACGTTGACGACCTGGAAGACGACCTTGTTGCGGTTCTTGAAGCCCTTGAGCTTCGGGAGCCGCATGTGGATCGGCATCTGGCCGCCCTCGAACGCCGCGGGGACGTTCTTACGCGCCTTCGTGCCCTTGGTACCACGGCCAGCGGTCTTGCCCCGCTTGCCGCCCTCGCCGCGACCCACACGGATCTTCTCGGCGTGCGACCCGGGAGCCGGGCGCAGGTGATGCAACTTGATGGTCATGCTCACTCCGTCTCTTCGACCACGACGAGGTGGTTTACGACGTTGATGAGACCCCGGGTCTGCGCATTATCCTCACGCACGACCGACTTCCGGATGCCCTTGAGGCCGAGCGTACGCAGGGAGTCCCGCTGGTTCTGCTTCGTCCCGACGGTCCCACGGACCTGGGTGATCTTCACGTTGGCCATGGTCAGGCCCCCTGTCCGGCACGCGCACGGAGCATGCCCGCGGGCGCGACGTCTTCGATCGGCAGGCCGCGGCGAGCCGCGACCTCCTCGGGACGGTGCAGACCCTTGAGCGCCGCCACGGTCGCGTGGACCACGTTGATGGCGTTGTCCGAACCCAGCGACTTGCACAGGATGTCGTTGACGCCGGCGCACTCGAGCACGGCGCGTGCGGCGCCACCCGCGATGACCCCGGTACCCGGGGAGGCGGGGCGGAGCATGACGACACCGGCGGCGGCCTCACCCTGGATCGGGTGAGGAATGGTGGAGGCGATGAGTGGGACGCGGAAGAAGTTCTTCCGAGCCTCCTCGTTGCCCTTCTGGATGGCCGCCGGCACCTCCTTGGCCTTGCCGTAGCCGACGCCGACCATCCCGTTACCGTCACCCAGGATCACGAGGGCGGTGAAGCTGAAGCGCCGACCACCCTTGACGACCTTGGAGACGCGGTTGATGGTGACGACGCGCTCGATGTACTGCGACTTGTCCTCGTCGCGGCCGCGACGATCGTCGCGGCCTCGGCCACGACCGCGGTCTCCGCCGCGGCCCTGGGTGTTGTCGTTGGTGGTCTTGTTGTCTGCGGCGGGGCCGTTGCTTCCGCCGTCACGACGCTGACGTCCCGGCATCAGACGGTCCTTCCGTTAGCGAACAGTGCAGTGGTGTTGGTCATCAGAACTCCAGCCCACCCTCGCGGGCGGCGTCGGCGAGAGACGCGATCCGGCCGTGGTACTTGTTGCCACCACGGTCGAACACGACGGCATCGATGCCGGCAGCCTTCGCGCGCTCGGCCAGGAGCTGGCCGACCTTTGCGCTGCGGGCCTTCTTGTCGCCCTCGACAGAACGCACATCCGCCTCGATGGTCGAGGCAGCGGCCAGGGTGCGGCCGGCCAGATCGTCGACGATCTGGGCGTGGATGTGGCGTGAAGACCGATTGACGACCAACCGCGGACGCTCCGGCGTACCGGAGACCTTCTTGCGGAGGCGGTAGTGGCGCCGGGTGCGACCCTCGCGACGTGCTGTCGAGGCATCGGTTCCCAGCGGGGAACGCTTCTTGGTGCTGCTCATGATCACTTACCCGTCTTTCCGACCTTGCGACGGACCTGCTCGCCGGCGTAGCGGATGCCCTTACCCTTGTACGGGTCGTGCTTCCGCAGACGCTTGATGTTGGCGGCGATCTGGCCCACCTGCTGCTTGTCGATTCCGGAGATCGAGAACTTGGTCGCACCGTCGACGGCGAACGTGATGCCGTCGGGAGCCGTAACCGGAACCGGATGCGAGTAACCCAGTGCGAACTCGAGATCCTTGCCCTTGGCCACGACGCGGTAGCCGACGCCGAAGATCTCCATGTCCTGCTTGTAGCCCTCGGTGACGCCCACGACCATGTTGTTGACCAGCGAGCGGGAGAGACCGTGCAGAGAGCGGTTGTCGCGGTGCTCGTCGGGACGGTTCACCGTGAGGATGTTGTCCTCGATCGAGACCGAAATGGGGTCCGGCAGAACCTGGGTGAGCTCACCCTTGGGGCCCTTGACGGTGATGGTCTGGCCGTCGACCTTGATGTCGACGCCGGACGGGACGGTGATCGGAGCCTTGCCGATACGTGACATTGCTCGCCCCCTTACCAGACGTGGGCGAGGACTTCCCCACCCACCTTCTTGTTGTTCGCCTGGCGGTCCGTGAGCAGTCCCTGGGACGTCGAGATGATCGCGACGCCCAGGCCACCGAGGACCTTGGGCAGTTCGGTGGACTTGGCGTACACGCGCAGACCCGGCTTCGAGATGCGCTTGATGCCCTGGATGCTGCGCTGACGCGACGGACCGTACTTGAGGTCGATGGTGAGCTTCTTGCCCACCTCGGCGTCCTCGACGGCGTAGCCCGCGATGTAACCCTCCTGCTGGAGGATGGCAGCGATGTTGCCCTTGAGCTTGGAATGCGGCATCGACACAGTGTCGTGGTACGCCGAATTGGCGTTACGCACACGCGTCAGCATGTCCGCGATGGGATCGGTCATCGACATGGATTGACCATGTTCCTTTCTCGTAACGGTTCCCATGCAACACGTCCTGTGCGGCGACCTGTGGGCCGCGCACGTCCGTCGTGGGCCTATCACGAAGAGTGCGAATGTTCTCTTGTATGGGATCCGGAAGGTCCTTAGACCTACCGGTGTTCCCGCCGCGACCGGTGCTCTTCTCACCGGGGCGCGACCAGACGACTGGGCCGTCTGCCCGTCGCCGGGGAACCGCACTGCGGTGCCCCGGCGAGGACGGCCGGTCCGGCCTGGTTGACAAGGTCAGTTCTCCTTGAAGGGGAACCCGAGCTGCTTGAGCAGCGCCCGGCCTTCCTCGTCGTTCGTCGCGGTGGTGACCACCGTGATGTCCATGCCGCGCGGGCGGTCGACCTTGTCGACGTCGATCTCGTAGAACATCGACTGTTCGTTGAGGCCGAACGTGTAATTGCCGTGGCCGTCGAACTGCTTGCCCGAGAGGCCGCGGAAGTCGCGGATACGCGGGAGCGCAACAGTCGTCAGGCGGTCGAGGAACTCCCACATGCGGTCGCCACGCAGCGTCACGCGCGCGCCGATCGGCATGCCCTCGCGAAGCTTGAACTGCGCGATGGACTTGCGGGCCCGACGGACCTCCGGCTTCTGACCGGTGATCTGCGTGAGGTCGTTGATGGCGCCGTTGATGAGCTTGGCATCGCGGGCGGCGTCACCGACACCCATGTTGACGACGACCTTGACGACACCCGGGATCTGCATGACGTTCGCGTACTCGAACGTCTCGTTGAGCGCCGGCTTGATCTCGCTAACGTACTTGGCCTTGAGGCGAGGGGTGTAACCGGTGGGAAGAGCGGTATCGGTCATGGTTACAGGTCCTTCCCGGTCGAACGCGAGACACGGACACGCTTGCCGTTCTCGTCGGTGCGGATTCCGACCCGAGTCGGGTTGCCGTCGGCATCCACAACCATCACGTTGGACACGTGGATCGGGGCCTCCTGCGTGACGATGCCCCCGGACGAGGCGCCGCGCTCTGCAGCCGAGTTTGAGGTGTGCTTCTTGATGCGGTTGACGCCCTCGACGAGGACCTTCTCCTGCGCCGGGAAGGCCTGGATGACCTTGCCCTTGGCGCCCTTGTCCTTACCGGAGATGACCAGCACCGTATCGCCCTTGTGAACCTTCATGTCAGAGCACCTCCGGAGCCAGCGAGACGATCCGCATGAACTTCTTGTCGCGCAGCTCGCGGCCTACTGGCCCGAAGATGCGCGTTCCGCGCGGATCGTTGTCGTTCTTGATGATGACGGCGGCGTTCTCGTCGAACTTGATGTACGACCCGTCCGGGCGACGACGCTCCTTGGCGGTGCGCACGATGACGGCCTTGACGATCTCGCCCTTCTTGACGTTGCCGCCGGGCATTGCGTCCTTGACGGTGGCGACGATGATGTCGCCCACGCCTGCGTAGCGGCGCTTCGAACCGCCGAGAACGCGGATGCAGAGAATCTCCTTGGCACCCGTGTTGTCGGCGACCTTCAGCCGCGACTCCTGCTGGATCATGGTTCTCCTGACCAGGTCTATTCAATGTGTGCCGGATACCGACCCGACACACGCGGTCATGCCGCCCGTCGACACATCACGACGTGACAGGTCGGGCAACTGCTCCAGTGTAGGGTGCGCGCGGACGCTGACCCAAATCCCGGTCAGCTACCACTCGAACCCGCCGAACCCGCTCCGCGCAGAGAACCCGCCGAACCGATCGATCCGGCCGCCTCGGACGAGCCAGCCGAGCCGGCCGACCCGCCGGCGTGACCCGCCAGCCCGTTCGTCGTATCGGACCCGTTGGGAACAGCATCCGGCAGTCCGGACAGTATGTAATCCATTCCCGGAAGCATCTGGGTGACGAAGACCGGCCAATTGTGGATTCCGGTCGGCATGTAATTCACCTTCAGTTTGACGCCTGCCACCCCGCCGAGCGCCGCCTCGAGCTGGTGGGTGCTCTCGTAGGAGCCCTTCTCCAGCACATGCCCGTCGACGAGGACGACCTCGTTGCTTCCGAACCGGCCCAGTTCGCTGGATCCGACGAGCCCCGTGGCCGCGCTCAGGTAGACAGCCTTGTTGGCGAGCCCGGAGGGATTGGCGACGGTGTCGTGCTCCGCCCAGCTCGTCGACCCGCGCGGTCCCCACATGTTGGTGACGTCCCCGTGCCGCGCAGCAACGGTAAGCCGCGCGTACTGGTAGCCGAGCTCGTCGGTGGTCGAGTAGGCACCGCTGATCCCGGCGACAGCTTTGAACATCTCGCTCGCGTTCGCCAGGTGGAGCGCCGCGGATGCCCCCATCGACAGGCCCATGACGCCCCAGCTCCCGTTGTGGGCCAGCGGCCCTGCGGTTCCCGGCTTTCCCGCCTTCAGGAGCGGCGGCAATTCCTGGGTGAGGAACGTCTCCCACTTGTTCGCGCCGAGGACGGGATCGTCGGTCTCCCAGTCAGACCACATCGACGAGGGCCCACCCGTCGGCGCGATCACGTTCACCTGACGTTCGCGCAGGGCCGGGTCACCCCACCCCATTCCGGTACTCCACCCCGAGGGAACCTCGCTACCGACGCCGTCGAGGAAGTACACGTTGGGAGCGTCGACACCCGCCGGGGCCCGGTACACCTCGACCCGGACCTCCCGCTCCATGGACTGTGACGTCACGGTCCACACCTCGGCCCGCTGATCAACCTCGTTCAAAGACCCGGGGAACAGTGGTTCGACTTTCCTCACCTCAGACGAGGTGATCGATCTATCCCGGTCCACGAGAACCGCTGACGGTGCCTGGGAGCTGCCCGGTCGGGGGAACTCGCTGGAGCCGATTGCACCGATGGAGCCGAGGACTGACGTCACCGGTATCGGGGCGCCGAGTTGCGTTAGCGCCGCGACGCTGAGGGAGGGCACTCCCAGGAGGCTCCCGGGTGCCACACTCGGAATTAGTGAGCCCGGGTCGATGGAACCCGGGTCCAGACTCTGGGCACCTGCCGAGGGCAGGCCGGAAGCCGCCATCGCAAACACCGCCGCGGTAGCGGCCAGCGTGCGGAAGCCGCCACGTCGATCGTGGGCCCTACTCCCCTGTCGATCGATATGCGATCCGTTTCCCATGTGGCGATCCTGTCGTTTTGTTCAGCGTCCGAATGCTGAAACATTGCCCGGATTTCGTAACAACGAGCTAGAACGTTACAACCAGCTGCTCCGATAGGTCACAACGATGCAGAACGGCCCGGCCCCGGGGTTCCGGGGCCGGGCCGTTTTATCGTGCGAGAGCAGGCTTACTTGGCCCGCTCGAGCACCTCGACGAGGCGGTACCGCTTGGAGGCGGACAGCGGGCGGGTCTCCATGATCCGCACGCGGTCGCCGACTCCTGCGGTGTCGGTCTCGTCGTGGGCCTTGACCCGCTCGGTACGGCGCATGATCTTGCCGTAGAGCGGGTGCTTCACGCGGTCCTCGAGTTCGACGACGATGGTCTTCTCCATCTTGTCGGACACGACGTACCCGATCCGCACCTTGCGGCTATTGCGCTCGGCGTTCTCGTTGGACTCAGTCACAGCTGTTTCCTTGTCACTCACTTGGCATCACCCGGCGCCGCCGACAGACCGAGCTCGCGCTCGCGAATGACGGTGTAGATGCGAGCGATGTCGTGGCGGACGACCCGCAGGCGGCGGTTGTTGGTCAGCTGACCGGTGGCCATCTGGAAGCGCAGGTTGAACAGCTCTTCCTTGGCCTCGCGCAGACGAGCGGTCAGTGCATCGGCGTCGAGCTCACGCAGCTCGGGGGCGGTGGTTCCACTAGCCATCAGAACTGCTCCTCCCGGGTCACGATGCGGGTCTTGCACGGAAGCTTGTGCTGCGCGCGACGCAGGGCCTCGCGAGCGGTCTCCTCGTTGGGGTACGACATCTCGAAGAGGATGCGGCCCGGCTTGACGTTGGCCACCCACCACTCCACAGATCCCTTACCGGAACCCATCCGGACTTCGGCAGGCTTCTTGGTCAGGGGACGATCAGGGTAGATGTTGATCCACACCTTGCCACCACGCTTGATGTGGCGGTTGATGGCAATACGCGCGGACTCGATCTGCCGGTTGGTGACGTACGCCGGCTCGATGGCCTGGATGCCGTAGTCGCCGAAGGTCACCTTGGTGCCACCCTTTGCCCCGCCCTTACGGCCGGGGTGGTGCTGCTTGCGGTGCTTGACGCGCTTGGGGATAAGCACTGTCACGCCTCCCTGGTCTGGTTCTGCGGTGCCTCGGCAGGAGCCTCGGCGGCCGATCCGGAACCGGCGCGGCCGGTCTCGGTGCTGGTCGCAGTGGTGCCCTGGGCCCCGGAGCGACGCGGGCGCCCCGCGCCACGCTCGCGGCGGGGACCGCGGTCGGCACCGCCACGGTTGCTGGTCTGGGCGTACTGGTCGGACTCGCGACGGCCGCCGACCACGTCACCCTTGTAGATCCACACCTTGACACCGATACGACCGAAGGTCGTCTTGGCCTCGTAGGTGCCGTAGTCGATCTCGGCACGCAGGGTGTGCAGGGGGACGCGCCCCTCGTGGTAGCGCTCCGAACGGGACATCTCGGCGCCGCCGAGACGGCCCGAACAGACCACCTTGATTCCCTTGACCTGGGGCTGGCGCATGGCCGACTGGATGCCCTTGCGCATCGCCCGGCGGAACGCCACACGATTCGAGAGCTGCTCCGCGATCCCCTGGGCGACGAGCTGCGCGTCAGCCTCGGTGTTCTTGATCTCGAGGATGTTGAGGTGGACCTGCTTGGCGGTGAGCTTCTCGAGCTCCCCGCGTAGGCGGTCTGCCTCGGCGCCACGACGACCGATCACGATGCCCGGACGGGCGGTGTGGATGTCCACGTGGACCCGGTCACGGGTCCGCGAGATGTCGACGCCGGAGATTCCGGCCCGCTCCATGCCCTTGGACAGGAGCTCGCGGATCTTGATGTCCTCGGCGACGTAGTCGGCGTACTGCTTGTCGGCGAACCACTTGGACGTCCAGTCCGAGGTGATGCCGAGACGGAAGCCGTGCGGCTGGATCTTCTGTCCCATTTAGCGGGCACCTCCCTGGTTGCGACGTGCCCGGCCGGAACCGACCTTTTCAGGCACGCTGGTCACCTCGATGGTGATGTGGCTCGTGCGCTTGCGCACGCGGAACGCACGACCCTGGGCACGCGGACGGAAACGCTTGAGGGTCGGACCCTCATCGGCGTAGGCCGTGGTCACCACGAGGGTCCGGGGGTCCAGGTCGAGGTTGTTCTCGGCGTTGGCCATCGCTGACGCGAGGACCTTGGCAACCGGCTCGCTGGCCGCCTGCGGCGCGAACCGAAGGACGTCCAACGCGTCGCCGGCGTCCTTGCCACGGATCAGGTCGATCACACGCCGCGCCTTCATGGGCGTGACGCGGACAAACTTGGCGGTGGCACGCGCGGAGAGCTGCTGCTCGGCCGCCTCCGTACCGTCGTCGGTCTTTTTCGTATCAGTGCTCATCGACGCTTACTCTTCCGATCGTCCTTGATGTGCCCCTTGAACGTGCGCGTCGGCGCGAACTCGCCGAGCTTGTGACCCACCATCGAGTCGGACACGAACACGGGCACATGCTTGCGGCCGTCATGGACGGCGAACGTGTGGCCGATGAAATCGGGCAGGATCGTCGAGCGACGGGACCAGGTCTTGATGACCTGATGCGTGCCCTTGTCGTTCTGTACGTCCACCTTCGCGAGGAGGTGTTCGTCGACGAACGGACCCTTCTTGAGACTACGAGGCATCCTAGTTTCCCTCCTTAGCGCTTCTTACCGGTGCGACGGCGACGGACGATGAGGCTGTCGCTCGCCTTATTGGGCTTGCGGGTCCGGCCCTCGAGCTGGCCCCACGGACTGACGGGGTGACGTCCACCGGACGTCTTACCCTCGCCACCACCATGCGGGTGGTCGACGGGGTTCATGACCACGCCACGGACGGTCGGGCGAACGCCCTTCCACCGCATGCGGCCGGCCTTACCCCAGTTGATGTTGGCCTGCTCGGCGTTGCCGACCTCGCCGATCGTGGCGCGGCAGCGCACGTCGACCCGGCGGATCTCACCGGAGGGCATACGGAGGGAGGCGTAGGCCCCCTCCTTGCCGAGCAGCTGGATACCGGCGCCGGCCGCGCGGGCCATTTTGGCACCTCCACCCGGCCGGAGCTCCACGGCGTGCACCACGGTGCCCGCCGGGATGTTCCGGAGTGGGAGGTTGTTGCCGGTCTTGATGTCGGCGTTCACGCCCGACTCGACCTTCATGCCCTGCTTGAGGTTCCGCGGGGCAAGGATGTACCGCTTCTCACCGTCTGCGTAGTGCAGCAGAGCGATGTTGGCGGTGCGGTTCGGGTCGTACTCGATGTGCGCGACGGTGGCGACGACGCCGTCCTTGTCATTGCGACGGAAGTCGATGACGCGGTACTGGCGCTTGTGTCCACCACCCTTGTGACGGCTGGTGATTCGGCCGTGGCCGTTGCGGCCGCCGGTCTTGCTCAGCGGGCGCAGCAGCGACTTTTCGGGCGTCGAGCGGGTGATCTCGGCGAAGTCCGAGACGCTCGAGCCGCGACGACCGGGAGTCGTGGGCTTGTATTTGCGGATAGCCATGAGGTTCTCTCGTCCTTAACTCTTCCCGCCGTCAGGCGGTCAGACCCGGGATCTCGATGGGCTTGCTGTCGGCCGCGAGGGTCACGATGGCGCGCTTGGTGCTCTTGCGCTGTCCGAACCCGGTGCGGGTGCGCTTACGCTTGCCCTGACGGTTAGCGGTGTTCACGGACTCCACCGTGACGCCGAAGATCTCCTGAATGGCGATCTTGATCTGCGTCTTGTTGGCGCCCGGGGCCACCAGGAACGTGTACACGCCCTGCTCGAGCAGGCCGTAGGCCTTCTCGGAGACGACCGGGGCGAGGATGACGTCCCGGGGATCGGCGACGGTGCTCACTTGTCGGCCTCCTTCGCTGCCTTGCCGGCGAGCGAACGGCTCGCCTGCGTGACGAACGCGTCCAGAGCCTCGACCGAGAACACGACGTCATCAGCGTTGAGCACGTCGTAGGTATTGAGCTGATCCGGAGCGATCGGGTGGACGTGATCGAGGTTGGCCACGGAACGCCATGCGGCGACGTCCTCACGACCGACGACGATCAGGAACTTCTTGCGGTCGGACAGGGTGCCGAGGAACTCGCGGACACCGGAGGTCGACGGCTTCTGTCCCGCGACGAGCTCGGTGACCACGTGGAGCCGGTCACCTGCGACCCGGTCGGAGAGGGCACCGCGGAGGGCGGCGGCCTTCATCTTCTTCGGGGTGCGCTGCGAGTAATCGCGGGGCTTCGGGCCGTGAACCGTTCCGCCGCCGGTGTAGGCGGGGGCACGGGTCGAGCCCTGACGGGCGCGGCCGGTGCCCTTCTGGCGGAACGGCTTGCGGCCGCCGCCGCGGACCTCGCCACGGGTCTTGGTCGAGTGGGTGCCCTGACGGGCCGCGGCGAGCTGCGCCACCACGACCTGGTGCATCAGGGGCAGGTTGGGCTCGACGCCGAAGATCTCGGCGGGAAGCTCGACCGATCCATCGGTCTTGCCCGCCGGGGTACGGACGTCCAGCTTGAGGTTCACGGTGTTCTCCGTGGTGGTCATGCGCGCGCACCGCCCTTCACTGCGGAACGGACCATCACGAGGCCGCCGTTACGACCCGGGATGGCTCCCTTGATGAGGAGGACGCCGGCCTCGGCGTCCACCTTGTGGACCTTGAGGTTCATGGTGGTCACGCGATCGTTGCCCATCCGGCCCGCCATCGACTTGCCCTTGAAGACGCGGCCCGGGGTCGATGCCCCGCCGATGGAACCCGGCTTGCGGTGCACGGCCTGCGTACCGTGCGAGGCGCCCTGGCCTGCAAAGCCATGACGCTTCATGGTGCCGGCGAAGCCCTTGCCCTTGGACGTGCCGGTGACGTCGACGAAGGCGCCGTCCTCGAACACGTCGGCGCCGATCTCCTGGCCGATCTCGAACTCGGCTGCCTGCTCGGCATTATCGAGTCGAATCTCGGCGAGGTGGCGACGGGGAGTGACCCCGGCCTTCTCGAACTGGCCCGCAACCGGCTTGGTGACCTTGCGGGGGTCGATCGCGCCGAACGCGATCTGGACGGCGTTGTAGCCGTCGGTCTCTTGGGTACGGATCCCGGTCACGACGCACGGCCCGGCCTTGACGACGGTAACCGGAACCACCCGGTTGTTCTCGTCGAAGACTTGGGTCATGCCGAGCTTGGCGCCCAGGATTCCCTTGATCTCGGTGTTAGTCATCTGTTCACTGTCTCCGCTGCACGTTGCTTGCTGACCGCTACGCGGTCGGAGGTCACTGGATGTTGACGTCGACGCTGGCAGGCAGGTCGATGCGCATGAGCGCGTCCACGGTCTTCGGCGTGGGGTCGAGGATGTCGATCAACCGCTTATGGGTACGCATCTCGAAGTGCTCACGCGAATCCTTGTACTTGTGCGGCGAGCGGATGACGCAGTAGACGTTCTTCTCGGTGGGCAGCGGCACTGGACCGACGACACGAGCACCCGTCCGGGTCACCGTCTCGACGATCTTGCGGGCCGAGGCGTCAATAGCTTCATGGTCGTAGGCCTTGAGCCGGATGCGGATCTTTTGTCCCGCCACTTCGTCCTCTTCTCCTCCCGCCCGTGAGGGCGGCTGTCGTAAGCGCCCTCGCCGCGCGGGGACACTGTGTGTTCGCTTGTCATGTGTGACACCGTCAGACCGTCGATCGCCCGGTCCCGTGCATCGGTGCTCCATCGTGGAGGCCCCCGTCGCGCGCCCACGGGCGTGACACGACTACAAGACCTCCAGAGGACGGAGTGCCGCATCTCTCACGGGAGGAGAGGATGACGGCGGACCGATCCGCTGCCGCTGTTGACGTATCACGACGCGTTCACGCGGTCGGGCGTGTCGCCCTCCCACTTTTCCGGCGGGTGATCGCTCACCCGCCCTGGTCGTGCTCGCCCGACCAACCCGACTCCCCGCGGGACCCATCGGGCCCATACGGGATAGCCGCCTTGTCCGGGCAACTTGACCAGTATGCAGCACGTCGGCCACGAGGGCAAAATCCGCCTCACCCGTCGGCCGCGCCGGCCCGGCGGCGTCGACGTTCCGGGACCGCTCGTTTCGGTAGCGTCTAGTGGATAAGTGCGTACACCTCCGGAGGAGATCACATCGTGAACAGCCGACGCGAACCGCGGGACCCCGCCGCTTACAAGAGGGACAGACGGCAGGCTGTCCTCCGGCACCACCCGGATGCCGGGGGCGATCCCGAGGAGCTCTTCCGAGCGCTCGAGGAGGTCGACCGCCGGCACGGAGTCGCCGGGCCCGGACGCACTGAACACGGTCCAACTGCGGAACAGGTGGCTGCCGTGGCCGTGACCGCCTTGGCCGGCGTCGCCGCGGTGGGACTGTCGGTCGCGATGAGCTTCCTCGGTCGTCGACGGTAGAACGGATACACACTCCCCCGAACGTCCACGACGGAGCCGAAACGCAGGAAGGGCGCCCCACCTCACGGCGGGGCGCCCTTCTCTGCTCGCACTGGTCGGTGGTCCGGGAGCTGTCCCGGACCAGTCGATCAATACATCACTTGATGATCTTCGTGACCTGTCCGGCGCCGACGGTGCGGCCACCCTCACGGATCGCGAACCGCAGGCCCTCATCCATGGCGACCGGCTGGATGAGCTCGACGCTCATCTCGGTGTTGTCGCCCGGCATGACCATCTCGGTGCCCTCGGGGAGGGTCACGACGCCGGTCACGTCCGTGGTGCGGAAGTAGAACTGCGGGCGGTAGTTGTTGAAGAACGGCGTGTGACGGCCGCCCTCGTCCTTGGACAGGATGTACGCCTGGCCCTCGAACGTGGTGTGCGGGGTGTAGGCGCCCGGCTTGATGACGACCTGACCACGCTCGACGTCCTCGCGCTTGAGGCCACGGACGAGCAGACCGACGTTGTCGCCAGCCTCGCCGTAGTCGAGAAGCTTACGGAACATCTCGATGCCCGTGATGGTGGTCTTGGTGGCCTTGTCCTTGATGCCGATGAGCTCGACATCCTCGTTGACGTTGATCTTGCCACGCTCAATACGGCCGGTGACGACGGTGCCACGGCCGGTGATCGTGAAGACGTCCTCAACGGGCATGAGGAACGGCTTGTCGGTCTCACGCTCGGGGTCCGGGATGGAGTCGTCGCACGCCTGCATGAGGTCGCGAACGGCCTGGACCCACTTCTCTTCACCCTCGAGAGCCTTGAGCGCCGAGATGTGGACGACCGGGGCGTCCTCGTCGAAGTCCTGCGAGGCCAGCAGCTCGCGGACCTCCATCTCGACGAGCTCGAGGATCTCCTCGTCGTCGACCATGTCGCACTTGTTCAGGGCGACAAGGATGTAGGGCACGCCGACCTGACGGGCGAGCAGCACGTGCTCACGGGTCTGGGGCATGGGGCCGTCGGTGGCCGCCACTACCAGGATCGCGCCGTCCATCTGGGCGGCACCGGTGATCATGTTCTTGATGTAGTCGGCGTGACCGGGGGCGTCGACGTGCGCGTAGTGACGCTTCTCGGTCTGGTACTCGACGTGGGAGATGTTGATCGTGATACCACGAGCCTTCTCCTCCGGCGCCTTATCGATCTCGTCGAACGCGAAAGCGTCGTTGAGCTCGGGGTAGGTGTCCGCCAGAACCTTGGTGATGGCCGCGGTGGTGGTGGTCTTGCCATGGTCGACGTGACCGATGGTGCCGATGTTAACGTGCGGCTTCGTCCGCTCGAACTTCGCCTTCGCCACTTGTTGTCCTCCTGGACTGGTCTGTCCCCACCCGTTGAGGTGGGCACTGCATTGTGTGGGGTCTGATCTTACTCATCGTGCCGTGGGGCACGAACCGGCGGCCACCCGGAGGTTCGACCGTGCGCCGCCGGCATCGGTTCCGCCCGCCGGGTGGCGGGCGGAACCATACCGGTTACTCGCCGGTCGCCTTGGCGATGATCTCCTTGGCCACACTCGCCGGAACCTCGGCGTAGTGGGAGAAGACCATCGAGTAATTGGCCCGGCCCTGCGTCTTCGACCGGAGGTCGCCGACGTAGCCGAACATCTCCGACAGCGGCACGTTGGCCTTCACGACGCGGGCGCCGGCGCGCTCCTCCATCGCGTTGACCTGGCCGCGGCGTGAGTTGAGGTCGCCGATGACGTCGCCCATGTAGTCCTCCGGGGTGATGACCTCGACCGCCATGAGCGGCTCAAGGATCACGGGCTGACACTTACGAGCAGCCTCCTTGAAGGCCATCGAGCCGGCGACCTTGAACGCCATCTCGGACGAGTCCACCTCGTGGTACGCACCGTCGACGAGCGTGGCCTTGACATTCACCATCGGGTAACCGGCAAGGATGCCGTACTGCATGGCGTCCCTGATGCCGGCGTCCACGGAGGGGATGTACTCCTTGGGCACGCGGCCACCGGTGACCTTGTCACTGAACTCGTAGGTCTCGCCCTCTTCGACGGCCTCCTGGTCCAGTGGCCCGAGCGCGATCTGCACCTTCGCGAACTGACCGGAACCACCGGTCTGCTTCTTGTGGGTGTAGTCGAACTTGTCGATCGAGCCCTTGATGGTCTCGCGGTACGCGACCTGAGGCTTGCCGACGTTGGCCTCGACCTTGAACTCACGCTTCATACGGTCGACGAGGACGTCCAAGTGCAGCTCGCCCATACCGCCGATGACGGTCTGGCCGGTCTCCTCGTCCAGTCGCACAGAGAAGGTCGGATCCTCCTCGGCGAGCTTCTGGATCGCGGTACCCAGCTTCTCCTGGTCGGCCTTGGTCTTGGGCTCGATGGAGACATCGATGACCGGGTCCGGGAACGTCATCGACTCGAGCACAACCTGGTTGTTCAGGTCGCACAGGGTGTCACCGGTCGTGGTGTCCTTGAGTCCGATGAACGCGTAGATGTTGCCGGCGACAGCCTCGTCGACCGGGTTCTCCTTGTTCGCGTGCATCTGGAACAGCTTGCCGACGCGCTCCTTCTTGCCCTTGGTCGAGTTGGCGACCTGGGCGCCCGGGTCGACACGGCCCGAGTAGACGCGCACGAACGTGAGCTTGCCGAAGAACGGGTGGACGGCGATCTTGAACGCCAGCGCCGAGAACGGCTCGTCCTTCGACGGCTTGCGGAGGATCTCCGTCTCCTCGTCCCCGACCTTGTGGCCGTGGACCTCGCCGACGTCCAGCGGAGTCGGGAGGAAGTCGATGACCGCGTTGAGCATGGGCTGGATGCCCTTGTTCTTGTACGCGGATCCACACAGGACCGGGTAGATCTCGGAGTTGACGGTGAGCTTGCGGATAGCCGCCTTGACCTCTTCGAGGGTCAGCTCCTCGCCGCCGAAGTACTTCTCCATGAGGGCTTCGTCGGTCTCGGCGACCGTCTCGAGGAGCTTCTCGCGGTACTCCTCGGCCTTCTCCTGGAGATCGGCCGGGATGTCCTGGATTTGCGCGTCGGCGCCGATCTCGGTCTTGCCGGGCCAGACGTGCGCCTTCATGGTGAGGAGGTCGACGACGCCGTCGAACTGGTCCTCCGCACCGATGGGCAGCTGAAGGACCAGGGGCTTAGCGCCGAGCCGGTCGATGATGGTCTGGACCGTGTAGTAGAAGTCCGCGCCCAGCTTGTCCATCTTGTTGACGAAGCAGATACGCGGGACGTCGTACTTCTCGGCCTGGCGCCACACCTGCTCGGACTGCGGCTCGACGCCCTCCTTGCCGTCGAAGACCGCCACGGCGCCGTCGAGGACGCGCAGCGACCGCTCGACCTCGACCGTGAAGTCGACGTGTCCCGGGGTGTCGATGATGTTGATCTGGTTGTCGTCCCAGAAGCAGGTCACCGCGGCCGAGGTGATCGTGATGCCGCGCTCCTTCTCCTGCTCCATCCAGTCAGTCGTCGAGGCGCCGTCGTGCGTCTCGCCCGCCTTGCGGTTGACACCCGTGTAGAACAGGATGCGCTCGGTCGTGGTGGTCTTACCGGCGTCGATGTGCGCCATGATGCCGATGTTGCGGACCTTGTTGAGGTCGGTCAGCACGTCCTGTGCCACGGATTCTCCCGAATGTGAGTCGTCGGTGGCCCGTGCGGTCGCTGTCGACCGTCCGAACCGGGTCGGTTTTCCTGCCGGTACCTTCACGCGGTGCGACCGGTACGGGCCTTGTTCAATGATGCCACCCAGCGGGTGACCACGGGACCCTGGCCGGGGGGAAGTGGATACCCACACCCCGACCGGGGTCCCACCGCGTCACCAGCGGTAGTGAGCGAACGCCCGGTTTGCCTCGGCCATCTTATGGGTGTCTTCGCGGCGCTTGACCGCGGCACCCAGACCGTTCGAGGCATCGAGAATCTCGTTGGCCAGACGCTCGACCATCGTGTTCTCACGACGCTGCCGGGAGAATGTCACCAGCCAGCGCATCGCCAGGGTCGTCGAACGACCGGGGCGGACCTCGACGGGCACCTGGTAGGTGGCGCCGCCGACACGACGGGAGCGGACCTCGAGGGCCGGGCGGACGTTGTCCAGGGCCTTCTTCAGAGTGATGACCGGGTCGGTGCCGGTCTTCTCGCGGCAGATCTCCATCGCCGAGTAGACGATGCGCTCAGCGGTCGTCTTCTTGCCGTCGGTGAGGATCTTGTTCACCAGCTGGGTCACCAGCGGCGACCCGTACACCGGGTCGTTGATGAGCTGACGCTTCGGGGCGGGACCCTTACGTGGCATTACTTCTCCTTCTTGGCGCCGTAGCGGGAGCGGGCCTGCTTGCGGTCCTTGACACCCTGGGTATCGAGCGAACCGCGGATGATCTTGTAACGCACACCCGGAAGGTCCTTCACACGACCGCCACGAACGAGCACCATCGAGTGCTCCTGCAGGTTGTGGCCCTCACCGGGGATGTAGGCGGAAACCTCGATGCCGGTGGTCAGGCGCACACGGGCGACCTTACGGAGCGCGGAGTTCGGCTTCTTGGGGGTCGTGGTGTACACGCGGGTGCACACGCCACGACGCTGGGGCGAACCCTTGAGGGCAGCCGTCGACGTCGCCGACTTCTTGTCCTGGCGGCCCTTGCGGACCAGCTGGTTGATGGTTGGCATGAACCGACTTTCTCTAGCTGGCGGCCTCCCCTTGGGGCGACCACCGGTCACTGGGACGTTGCTCGTTTCCGGACTCTCGCGCGCCTGTTACCGCGCACAGCCGACCACGTCAGCCGCTCTCGCTGGCCTACCGGGCACGATCCTCCAGCTCGCATACTGCGAGCACGATGGTCAAGCCTAACCGCCCGAGGGAGCAGCGGTCAAAATGGGGCGTTCGCGGTGTCCGCCGGGGACGGGTCGCCAGCCTCACACAGAACCGTGTCCAGCGTCTGTGCCCAGAATCTGACGATCTTGTCGCGGCGCACCGAGTCGTCGGACAGTACGTCTGCAAGCCCCAGCCCCCGGGAGAGGTCCAGGGTGGTTTGGAGGGCGCGCCGGATCCGGACGTCGCTAGGGTCGCGGCCCAGGGCTGCAGCAGCGATGGTGAGGATCTCACGCGACATATGGTTCTCGAGCGGAAGGACGCGCTCGCGCAGAGCCGGGTCGCTCGCCGCGGCAGTCCACACGTGGAGGGCGGCCTTGAACAAGTCCGAGGTGTATTGCTGAACGATGAACCCGACGACCGCTACGGTGCGCTCGGGTCCAGGGTCGGGAACGTCGAGACCGCCCCGTCGGACGTCCTCCAACCGCTGCTCGATCATGTGTCCCAGCGCGGCGGTGATGAGATCCTCGCGTGTGGGGAAGTGGTGTTGGGCCGCGCCCCTCGAGACGCCGGCGGCGGCGGCCACCGCCCCCACGGTGGTCGCCGCCCAGCCCTGCGTTGCGAGGAGGTCTATCGAGGCACCGAGCAGGCGTTCCCGCGTGATACGGCTTCTATCCTGTTTGGGGGCGCGATGCTCGGGTGCCGTCATGTGTCCTCCTGTTACCAGTCCTGCTCGTCGTAGATGATCACTCCGCGGATGTTCTTGCCGTCGCGCATGTCCTGGTATCCCTGGTTGATGTCCTCGAGCCGGTAGGTCTTCGTGACCAATTCGTCGAGCTTGAGGTTCCCTGCGCGGTACTGGTGCAGCAAGTGGGGGATCTGCTTGCGCGGTCCGGTGCCACCGAAGATGGCGCCCTGGAGAGTTTTCTGCTGCATGGCCAGGTCGAGGATGGAGATCTGCGCGTCGACGGCCATCATGTCTCCGAGTCCCACCACTACACACCGTCGGCCCTTGCCGGTGAGGAGGAGGCCGGGCAGTAGGTCGTTGCCGGTGACGACACCCATGGTGAGGATCACCAGATCTGCCATCCGCCCCCAACTGATTTCCCCGACCAGGGCCATCGCCTCGTCCATGGAGCTACAGGTGTGGGTGGCACCGAATTCCTTGGCCTTTTCGCGTTTGAACTCGACCGGGTCGACCGCGACGATCGCGCGCGCCCCTGCGGCGGCCGCGCCCTGGACCGAGTTGATACCAATACCGCCCACGCCGACGACGACCACCACGTCGCCTTCTTTGGCACCGCCGATCTCTGTGGCCGACCCCCAGCCCGTGGCGACGCCACAGCCCAACAGTGCCGCCTTGTCCAGCGGGATGTCCTTCTCGATCTTGACGACCGAGGATTGGTGGACGGTCACGTACGGAGAGAACGTGCCGAGAACACACATCGCGGCGACGGGTTCGCCCTCTGCGGTGTGGACCCGGTAGGTGTCGTCGCTGATCGCGCGGCCGGTAAGGAGGCCGGCACCGTTGTCGCACAGATTCTGGAGCCCCTCCGCGCAGGGCGGGCAGGTGCCACAGGCGGGGATGAACGCCAGGACGACGTGGTCACCTTCTTCGATTCCGGTGACGCCCTCTCCGACCTTGGTGACGACGCCGGCGCCCTCGTGACCGCCGATGATGGGGTAGGTCTCGAACTGCAGGTCGCCGGTGAGGAGGTGCTCGTCGGAGTGACACAGGCCGGACGCTGCCAGTTTGATCTGGACCTCACCAACCCTCGGATCGCCCAGATCGACCTCGACGACCTCCCAGCCGTCCTGTTTGGGTTCCCTGATGATGGCTGCCTTGGTGCGCATGCGTGATCTCCTCGACGAAGGGGTGACGGGTGATGTGACACTGGTCACGTGACCAGTGTCACCCGTCACGCTACTCTGCGTCGTTCGCCCAGGAGGGCTGTCTGCGTTCGAGGAACGCGGCCATCCCCTCGGCGACCTCGGGGGTGGTGAACAGGCGTGCGGTGACGCCTGCGAGCTCCTCCCCCCGTGCGTCGAGTTCGGCCAGCAGGGGCGCCGCGAGCAGTGCCTTGTTTTCCCTGAGGCCCTGGGGTGAGCAGGGCCGGAACGCAGCCACGAGTTCGTCCACCGCGCTGCGGACGTCCTCGACAGCCTCGGAGACCAGCCCGATCCGCAGCGCATGTGCGGAGTCGAACTTCTCGCCCGTGAGCAGGGCCCGCGCGAGGTCTCTCGAGTTCATCCGCGCGGCCAGCGGCACGGAGATCATCGCCGCCGCCAGACCGAGGCGGACCTCGGTCAGGGCGAAGGACGACGCCGGGCCGGCGACCGCGAAATCGCACGCCGACACCAGGCCCATGCCGCCCGCGCGAACATGCCCGTCGACTGCCGCGATCACGGGCTTGGGGTGCGAGATGATCGCCCGCAGCAGGTCCAGGAAGATCCGCGTCCGCTCGGCGGCCTGCTCCTCGGGGCTGGACTGGGCGGTTCCGGCCCCCGACGCTTCGGAGAGATCCGCTCCGGCGCAGAACGTCCCGCCGGCGTGTCCGAGGACGACAACGCGGGCGGAGTCGTCCCGTGCGGCCCGGTCCAACGCCTCGTGAAGCTGCTCGACCAGCGCGGTCGAGATAGCGTTCCGGTTGTGCTGCGAGTCCAGTGTGATGCGCGCCGCGCCCCCGCTGGTCTCGTAGTGGACGATTTCCTGTTCGGCCACGTCGCTCACCTCAGTAGCTCCTGGGCAGCCCGAGCGAGTGCTGGGCCACGTAATTGAGGATCATCTCTCGGCTCACCGGGGCGATGCGGGGCAGACGCGAGGCGGCGAGCATCCCGGCGAGCCCGTACTCCACCGACAATCCGTGTCCACCGAGTGTCTGGATCGCCTGGTCGACGGTTCGTGCCGACACCTCGCCGGACGCGTACTTGGCCATGTTCGCGGCCTCTCCGGCCAGGTCGTCGAGGCCTGCGTCCACGAGCGCGGCGGCCTTCCGCATCATCAGCCGCGCCAGCTCCATCTCGATTTTGCATTGCGCGAGGGGGTGGGCCAAGCCCTGATGTGCACCGATCGGGGTCTTCCACACAGTGCGCTCGTTGGCATACTTGGTCGCCTTGTCCATGGCATAGCGGGCGGTACCGATAGCCATGCCGGATGCCATGATGCGTTCTGGGTTGAGGCCGGCGAAGAGCATCAGTAGCGCGGTGTCTCCGTCCCCGATGAGCGCGTCGGCGGGCAGGCGTACGTCGTCAAAGAAGAGTTGGAACTGCCGCTCGGGAGTACGCACCTCCGTGGGGATGTGCGTCTTTTCAAAGCCCGGCGCATCGGTGGGAACCATGAACAGCGCAGGCTGCAGCTTTCCGGACGTGGCTCCCTCGAGGCGGGCCACCACGAGAACCGCATGCGCCTGGTCGACACCGGAGATGTAGGTCTTCTGCCCGCTGAGCAGGTAGTCGGACCCGTCGCGGCGTGCGGTGGTGGTGATGGCGTGAGAGTTGGAACCGGCGTCCGGTTCGGTGATCGCGAAAGAGGTGATCGTCTCCCCCGACGCGATGCCGGGAAGCCAGCGCTTCTTCTGCTCCTCGGTGCCGAAACGCGAGATGATCGTGCCGTTGATGGCGGGAGAGACCACCATCATGAGCAGCCCGGTACCTGCCGCAGAGAGCTCCTCCTCGATAATCGCGAGTTCGGTCATTCCGGCCCCGCCACCGCCGTATTCCTCGGGCAGGTTCACACCTATCAATCCGAGCTTGCCTGCCTCGCTCCACAGCTCGTCGGTGGTTTCCCCCGCGTCTGACTTGGAGCGCATGTACTCCATGCCATAGCGCGCGCCCAGGTCGTAGGCGACCTTCCGGAGCTGCTTCTGCTCGTCGGTGTCAACAACGGGGTTCGGGATCTGTGAGATGTCGGTCATCGTGATCATTCCTGTTCGGTGGGGGTGTCTGTGTCCGAGACGACGGCGAGGATCGTCCCCGACTCGACCTGGGTGCCGACCTCGACCGGGAGCTCGGTGACGACTCCGTCGACGGCGGCCGAGATGGTGTGTTCCATCTTCATGGCCTCCATCCACAGCAGCGGCTGGCCGGCGGTGACGGTGTCGCCGACGGAGACCGCGACGCGGATGACAGCGCCCGGCATGGGCGCCAGCAGCGATCCCGCAGCGACCTCCGCGGAAGGGTCGGTATACCGCGGCGGCTCGATCAACGAGACGGGCCCGAGGGGTGAGTCGACCTCCACGATGGTGTCCGCGCCTGGGGTTTCGTAGCGCGAGACGGTGAATCCCCGGCGAACCCCCCTCACCTCCAAAACCGCAGAGTCGGTACCCACGTCTTCGACGATGACTGACTCGGACAAGTCGCCGTGGGGGCTGGGCCCGGAGCGGCCACGGGTGTAGGCCACCTCGAACTCGTCCTCACCGTGGCGGAAGGTGCGCGTCTGCAACGTCCGGCCGACGTTGCGGAATCCGGCCGGAGCGAGTGCCACCGGCCCCGCGGTGTGTCCGGCGACCCCGGACGCCAGGGCTGCGGCGAATGCCGAGATCCTCACCGCCTCATCGTCTGCCAGCGGTGCAGCGAGCGCGTCGGAGCCGTGATCGTCGAGGAACGCGGTGGACAGGTTCCCGGCGATGAACTCGGGGTGGCGCAGTACGCGGACGAGTTGGGCGCGGTTGGTGACCAGGCCGTGGATCCGGGCACGGTCCAGGGCGCCCGCGAGGGAGGCGCATGCTTCCGCGCGGGTGCGGCCGTACGAGATGACCTTGGCGAGCATCGGGTCGTAGTGCACCCCGATGAGCGCGCCGTCGGGACCCGGTTCGACGCCGCTGTCCAGCCGGATCCCCGGGCGGTGCGGCCCTTCGAAGCGGGACGAGACCCCGGGGATGTCGAGCGCCCAGAGGGTGCCCGAACCCGGCGTGTAGTCCTTCGCCGGGTCCTCGGCGTAGAGGCGGGCCTCGACGGACCATCCGTGGGCAGCAGGCGGCTCCGCCGAAGGGAGCGGAAGGCCCGCGGCCACGTCGAACTGCAGGGCCACCAGATCGAGACCGGTCGTGGCCTCCGTGACCGGGTGTTCGACCTGGAGGCGGGTGTTCATCTCGAGGAAGAAGAACTCGCCGTCGTCGGTGGCCAGGAACTCAACGGTGCCGGCGCCGGTGTACCCGATGGCTGCGGCGGCGTCGCGGGCCGCCGTGTAGAGCGCCTCGCGCATCCCCGGGGTCCGCTCGACGAGCGGGCTGGGCGCCTCCTCAATGACTTTCTGGTGGCGGCGCTGGATGGAACACTCCCGCTCCCCCACCGCCCACACGGTGCCGTGGGAGTCCGCCATGATCTGGACCTCGATGTGCCGGCCCCGCTCGAGGTAGCGCTCGCAGAAGACCGCGTCGTCGCCGAAGGCAGACTTGGCCTCACGCTTGGCCCGGTCGATCTCGTCATACAGCGAGTCCACGGTCCGGACCACGCGCATGCCGCGACCGCCGCCACCTGCGGAGGCTTTGACCAGGACCGGGAGCATGTCCTCGGTGACGTCGGCGGGTTCGAGGTCGGTGAGCATCGGCACACCCGCCGCGGCCATCATCTTCTTGGCCTCGATTTTCGAGCCCATGGCCTCAATCGCGGTGACCGGCGGGCCGACCCACGTCAGGCCTGCAGCGATCACGTCACGGGCGAACATGGCGTTCTCGGACAGGAAACCGTATCCGGGATGGATGGCGTCGGCGCCGGCGGCGAGGGCGGCCTCGATCACGAGATCACCACGCAGGTAGGTCTCCGCGGGCGTGTTTCCCGGGAGACGAACGGCGGCATCAGCCTCGCGGGCGTGCGGGGCGTTCGCGTCGGCGTCCGAGAAAACGGCGACCGTGGTCATGCCGAGCGTGCGGGCGGTGTGGTGGACACGCCGGGCGATCTCGCCGCGGTTGGCCACCAGTACTGAAGTGAGTGGTGCGTTCATGGTTTCGTTCCTCACATCCGGAAGACGCCGAAGCGGTCGGTTCCGGCGACTTCTCCGGAGTGGATCGCGGACAGGCTGAGGCCCAGCACCGTCCGGGTGTCGCGGGGATCGATGACGCCGTCGTCATAGAGCATTCCCGACAGGAACGCCGGCAGTGACTCCTTCTCAATCTGGTCGGCGATTGCGCTCTTGAGACCATCGATGGTCTCGGCGTCCATCTCCTGGCCGCGGGCGGCGGAGGCCGCGGCGGCGACGGAGGTCACGACGTCGGCGAGCTGCTGCGCGCCCATGACAGCAGACTTGGCACTGGGCCACGAATAAAGGAACCGTGGATCGAACGCCCGGCCACACATGCCGTAGTGGCCAGCGCCGTACGAGGCCGCGGTGATGAGCGACAGGTGTGGGACTTCGGAGTTCGAGACGGCGTTGATCATCATCGCGCCGTGCTTGATGATCCCACCTCGCTCGTATTCCGAGCCGACCATGTAGCCGGTGGTGTTGTGCATGAACAGCAGTGGAGTGTTGTACCGGTTGGCCAACTCGATGAACTGGGTGGCTTTCTGCGCCTCCTCGCTGAAGAGCACGCCGCGGGCGTTGGCGATGATCCCCACCGGGTAGCCGTGGATCTCGGCCCATCCGGTGACGAGGCTCGCCCCGTAGAGGGGCTTGAACTCGTCGAAGTCGGAACCGTCGACGATCCGGGCGATGATCTCGCGCGGGTCGAAGGGGATCTTGAGGTCCTCCGGGACGATGCCGAGCAGCTCCTCGTCGTCGTAGAGCGGTTCGAGGACCTCGGCGCGGGGGGCACGCCCCTTCTTGGACCAGTTGAGTCGGCGCACGATGCCGCGCGCGACGCGGGCGGCATCGGCCTCGTCAACTGCGAGGTAGTCGGCGAGCCCGGAGACCCGGGCGTGCATGTCGGCACCGCCGAGAGTCTCCTCGTCGGCGATCTCTCCGGTGGCCGCCTTGACCAGCGGCGGGCCGGCGAGGAACACCTTGGAGCGCTCCTCGATCATCACCACGTGGTCGCTCATGCCCGGTACGTAGGCGCCGCCGGCGGTGGAGTTTCCGTAGACCACGGCGATGGTGGGGATGCCGGCCTTGGACAGTCGGGTGAGGTCGCGGAAGAGCGCGCCACCGGGGACGAACACCTCCTTCTGCGTGGGCAGATCTGCGCCACCGGACTCGACGAGGCTGATGACCGGGAGCCGGTTCTTCATGGCGACGTCGTTGAGCCGGAGGATCTTGCGCAGGGTCCACGGGTTGGACGTGCCGCCCTTGACCGTGGGGTCGTTGGCGATGAGCAGGCACTCGACGCCCTCGACGACGCCGATCCCGGCCACCACGGAGGCGCCGGTCTGGAAGTCTGACCCCCAGGCGGCGAGTGCGCATAGCTCGAGGAACGGGGACTCGCGATCGAGGATCATGTCGATCCGCATCCGGGCGGTGAACTTGCCGCGGTCGCGGTGGCGGGCGACTTTGCGCTCGCCGCCGCCGGCCAGCGCCGGTTCGAGGTCCGCGGCGAGTTGGTCGAGCTTGCCCTCCATCGCCTCTCTCGCGGCGCTGAACTCTGGGCTGGTGGTGTCGAGCGTGGAACGCAGGATGGTCATGCGGTGTACCCCAAACGTCGTCCGGCGAGGGTGGTCAGGATTTCGGTGGTGCCTCCGCCGATGCCCAGGAGTCTGACATCGCGGTACTGGCGGCTCACTTCCGATTCGGCCATGAAGCCGAGCCCGCCGAAGAGCTGAACCGCCTGGTTGGCAACCCATTCAGCGCATTCGACGGCCGTGTTCTTGGCAAAGCAGACCTCGGCGATCGCGTCGTGCCCCGACACTGCCAGGTTCACGCAATGGTGCGTGTAGGTACGGGCGAGGTCGATTCGACGGGCCATCTCGGTGACCGTGTTCTGCACCGCCTGCCGCGACAGCAGTGGTTGGCCGAAGGTCTCACGCTCGCGCACCCAGTCCAGGGTGATGTCGAGGCAGCGCTGAGCGTGGGAGTACCCCTGGCAGGCCAGCGCCGCACGTTCGCTGACGAAGCCGATCGCGATCTGGGCGAATCCGTCGTTCTCCGCGCCGACGATGTTCTCCACCGGCACGCGACAGTCGGTGAACGTGAGTTCAGCGGTGTCCGATGCGCGCCAGCCGAGCTTGTCCAGCGGGGCCGAGACGTGGAAGCCGGGGGTGTCGGTCGGGATCACCAGGAGGCTGACCCCGGCGGCGCCCTTGAGGTCGTCTCCACCGGTGCGGACCGCGGTGACGACGAAGTCGGCGCGGGTCGCGGAGGTGATGTACGTTTTGGCGCCGTTGACCACGAAGTGGTCCCCGTCGCGCCGAGCGGTGGTGATCAGGTGCCCGACGTCCGATCCCCCACCGGGCTCGGTGATGGCCAGGGAGCCGATCATCTCACCGGCGAGGGTGGGCCTGACCCAGCGGTCGATCTGCTCCCGCGTACCCGACTGCGCCAGGTGCGGAACGGCGATGCCGCAGGTGAACAGCGATGCAAACACGCCGCCGGACACCCCGGCCTCGTGCAGGGCCTCGCACACCACCAGTGAGTCGATCGCGTTGCCGCCACCACCGCCGACCTCTTCGGAGAACGGGACCCCGAGCAGGCCCAGCTCGCCGGCCTTGCGGTGCAGTTCGCGCGGAATCGCGCCCGCGGCCTCCCACTCGTCCAGGTAGGGCAGGATGTCGCGCTCGGCGAAGCGGGTGGCGGTCTCACGCAGCGCGAGACGCTCTTCGGAGTACCAAGGATCGCCCGGTACGTGCGGGGGGATGGCGGGGGCCGTACTGCGAGGGATGGTCACAGGTCCTCCTTCGCCCGGTCCGGTGCTGGCGGGACGGGGGCCGTGATGCGGTCGGGGATGTCGACGACGCGGGAGCGGAGCCACTCCGCCAGCCCCTTGGCTTGCGGGTCCCAGCGATACCCGTGGGCCACACCCTTGCCCAGCAGTCCGTCGATCACGAAGTTGACCGCGCCCAGTTTGGGAAGTTCATAGCGCTCGATAGGCAGATCCGCCGTCTCGGGCAGGAGGCGGCGGAGTTCGTCGACGGTGAGGGTGTCGCGCATCCAGGAGTAGGCCTCGGCGTCGCCGGCCCACAACCCGATGTTGGCGGTGTCTCCCTTGTCTCCGGAGCGCGCCCCGAGGACGTCACCCAGGGGGCGACGAGTGGCAGGTCCGGTCACCGGGGTGAACTCCGGCAACGCTTCGCCCTCTGCGTCGAGACCGTCGGAGGCGTGCCCGTCGCCCATCTCCGCCATCGCCACCGGGGGGTCGATGTCCACCCGGGTGCCGTCGGGCAGCACGGCGATGTGCGGCACGGTCTCCTGTGAGAGGTAGGCGGGGATGTAGACGCCGTAGGGCGCGCCGCGTCCGGGCGGGCCGCTGGGGGTGGCGCCCGGGTAGCTGGAGAGGGTCATGGCGACGGCTGCATCCGAGAACGCGCGGCCCACGATGTCCTTGTCCGTGTCCCAGCCGACGATGGTGAGCATCGCGGTGGCGGCGGCCTGGGTGTCAGCGTCGGGGTGGTCGGTTCGCTGGAGACGGAACTGCAGCTCGGCTGGTTCGCGTTCCAGACCGGCGCGGAACTGGCGCTCGACCAACGCGGCCTTGTCCTCGATGTCCAGACCCGTGAGCAGGAAGGTGATCTCGTTGCGATGGCCACCGAGGCACGTGACGGACACCTTGGTGGTGGGCGGTGCGGTCTCGCCGCGGACGCCGGAGACCCGGACCCGGTCCGGCCCCTCCTGCTCGACGCGGGCGGTGTCAAGGCGGGTGACGACATCGGGTCCGCCATAGCGGGCGCCGGTGACTTCATAGAGCAACTGAGAGGTGACAGTGCCTACCGTGACGGCGCCGCCGGTCCCGGGGTGTTTGGTGATGACCGAGGTGCCGTCGGCGGAGATTTCCGCGATCGGGAAACCCGGGGTGACGGGGTCGGCGATCTCGCCACGGTTGAAGAACGCGTAGTTGCCGCCTGTGGCCTGTGTTCCACACTCGATGATGTGCCCGGCAGCGGTGGCGCCGGCGAGTGCGTCGAGGTCGTCGCGCCCCCAGCCGAAGTGGCTGATGGCGGGCCCGACGATCACCGAGGCGTCGGTGACCCGCCCGGTGACGACGATGTCGGCGCCCGCGTCCAGGCAGCGGGCGATGCCGAACGCACCGAGGTAGGCGTTGGCGGTCACGGGGAGACCGGCATCGGCCGGAATGTCGAGTTCGTCGACCCTGTCGATCAGGTCGTCCCCCTCGACGTGCGCGACCTTCGGCTCCAGCCCGTGCCTCGCGCCGAGTTCGCGGATCGCGTCGGCCAGTCCGGCAGGGTTGAGGCCGCCGGCGTTGGCGACGATCTTGACCTTCTTCTCGAGCGCCAGCCCGAGACAGTCCTCGAGCTGGCGGAGAAACGTCTTGGCGTAGCCGAGTTCGGGGCTCTTCATCCGGTCGCGACCGAGGATCAGCATGGTCAGCTCTGCCAGGTAGTCCCCGGTGAGCACATCCAACTCGCCACCCTCAAGCATCTCGCGCATGGCGGAGATGCGGTCGCCGTAGAAGCCGGACATATTTCCGACCCGCAGTGGGGTGCTGTTCACGGTCATGCTCGTGTTCCCTTCTCGCGGCCGTCTCCGGCGACCCCGGCGAAGGCCTGGGCGATGTCGAGCCAGTGGGATGCGTCCTCGCCCTGCGCCTCGAGAGCGGTGTCGTCGCGGTGGATGCGCTGGGTGACCAGGAGGCAGAAGTCGAGAAGCGGGCCGGTGACCCGCTGCTGGGCGTCTGCGGGCCCGAATTCGATGACGGTGCCGTCATCTCGGGTGAGGGCGACGTGGATCTCGGACGTGGGGGCCTCGAGCCCGTTCATGGCGTACGAGAAGGCACGGGTCTTGAACCCGAGCTTGGCCACGTGGGGCAGAGCTCCGACGAAGGCCGGGTCAGAGCTCACGGAGACGCCGAGTCCGTCCGCCACGTCGAATCCATGGGCCCAGGTCTCCATGATTCGTGCGGCGGCCATCGATCCGGGGCGCATGGGCGGACCGAACCATGGGATCTTCTCCCCCGGGTCGGCCGCCTTGAGCGCATCGCCGAGTTCACCGCGGGCCAGGCGCCAGCGGGCCAGGACCTCCTCGCGACCGGTGGCTGCGATCTCAGCGGCACCCACGTCGACGAAGCCGGTGGGGTCCTCCATGGCCTTCTCGACAACAGCCTGGAATGCTCCGGCGTCGCGGATGGCGGTGAGGGACACCTCGTCCGTCCAGGCCAGGTGGGCGATCTGCATGGCGACGTCCCAGCCCTCGGCCGGGGTACCAGTGTTCCAACGATCGGCACCCGCGGTCTCGACGAGTTCGTCCACTCGGGCATTCAGCGCCACGAGGGCCGCATGAGGGTCCTCCGTCGCGGAGGGCTGGGAGTTGGTCATGACGAGAACAATCCCACCCCTGCCGAAATAAAGCAAGCATGAATGCTTGCTTTATTGGGTGGCCCCTGGCAGTGTGAATGTTGGTGATCCCCGTCACTCCCGGCGTGGGACACCCGACGCTTCTGGAGACACCGTGCGACTAGATCTGACCGGGATCGATCCCGTCGACCACGCCCTGGCCCGCCGCTGCTCGGTGGGCGACATCCCCACACGCGCGGCAGCAACCTTCTCGGGCCGGACCGCCGTCAGCGATGACACTGGATCGTGGACATACGCCGAACTCGAGGCGATCGCCAACCGGTTCGCCCACGGGCTGGTCGCGCACGGGATCGAGGAGGAGGAGCCGGTCGCGATCCTGTCGACGAACTGTCGTGAGTTCGTCGCCACCTACTTCGGGACGGCCAAGGCAGGGATGGTCTCACTGCCCATCAATCTCTTGTCCGGGCTGGACAACATCACGCATGCCCTCACCGACTCCGGAACCCGCATCCTCGTGGTTCACGGCTCACTCGCGGAATTGGTGATGGGGGCGGTGGCCGCCATTCCCGCGATCCGCACCGTCGTCGTCATCGGGGGCGTCCCCGATAGCCTGGAGGCACCCGCCGGCGGTCCCGCCGTGCTCGGCTGGGACGACCTGCTCGCCGGGGACGACTCCAACCCGGACACGGTGATCGCCGACCGCCAGATCGTTCAGTGCCTGTACTCCTCCGGCACCACGTCACGCCCCAAGGGCGTGCTCACTTCGCACCTCGCGGTGACGATGGCCGGCCTGTCCAACGGCGCGGTCTTCGGCCTGGCGTGGGGGGCGCAGGCCTCGATCACAGTGCTCCCCCTCCCCCTGTTCCACACCGCCGCGCTCAACGGCGTATTGGTCCCCGGGATCACCATGGGCGCCACGGTGCACCTGCTCCCCGGATTCGAGCCGGTGACGTACGTCGACACCGTGGCGCGGGTCCGCGCCACCCACCTGGTCGCGCTGCCCCTCATGCTCGAGGCCCTCGCCGAGGGGGCCGACCGGGGCCTCGATCTGTCGTCGGTCGAGGTGGCCCTCTACGCGATGGCGCAGATGCCGGAGCAGGTGCGCCGCCGACTCGAGACCGCGATGCCCGACGCGAAGATCGTCCTGGGCTCCGGGATGAGCGAATGCACCCCGGCGACCGTCATGCAATGGCCGGAACTGGGCTCCACTAAACCCGACTCATGGGGTTACCCCACCCCCGTCGCCGAGAACCGCATCTGCGAACCCGGCGGGGACGAACTGCTGCCGCCCGACACCGACGGCGAGATCGCCTACCGCGGCCCGACCGTGATGGAGGGCTACTGGAACAACCCGGAGGCCAACGCCGGGGTTTTCGCGGGCGGGCACCTGCACTCCGGGGACCTGGGCCGGATTGATCCGGAAGGGGTGGTGTGGTTCGCGGACCGGGTAAAGGACATCGTGAAGTCCGGCGGCGAGAACGTTTCCTCACTGCACGTGGAGCAGGTGCTGCTCGATCACCCACACGTCGCGGAGGTCGCGTGCGTAGGGCGCCCCGATCCCAAGTGGGGCGAACTCGTGATCGCGGTGGTGGTGCCCGCCGAGGGAGCGCCAGCAGAGGAACACCTCAAGGCCTCCGTGATGGAGTTCGGCGCCGAACGGCTCTCGCACTCGCACCGGCCGCGAGACGTCGTGGTGGTCGACGCCATCCCCCGCACCGCCACGGGCAAGATCCGCAAGGTCGAGCTACGCGCGATGCACTGACCGGGGTCGGAACTAGGGACCGACCTCGAGCAGCTCGCCGGGGATTTCCAGGTGGGCGGCGGCGAGGTCGGCCCCGAGCCCAGGGCGCAACACCTCGCCCCGCGGCGGCCGGGCGACGAGGTTGACCGCTCGGAGATTGGGCAACAGGTACCGACGGACGTCCATGCCGTCCAGCGCCGGGATCAACTCACGGAACCGCTCAACGGTGAGCTCCCCGACCAGCCAGGCGAATGCCGAGTCGTCCCACGTCCACACCGCGATGTTGACCCCGCGGCCGATGACCCCGCGGCGCACGCTCGCCACCGAACCCAGCACCGCGGTCACGGGCTCCCCGCCCGGAACCGAGCCAGGGGCCCACGGGGAGGGCAACTGTCCCGACCCGATGGGAGCGGTCTCCGCGGGGACTGGGACCGCGACGCGTGTGCCGTCGGGCAAAACGACCGAGTGGCCCGCGTCCTCCTGGGCCAGGGGCCGGGCGACCCGGGCGGGGCTCCCCTCGTCCGGCGTCCCCCGGGTCATGGCGACCACCGCGACGACGGGGGGCGCCGCCTCACCGCGTGCGCCGCTGATGCGGACCCGGTCCGTGCCCTCCTGCGCCAACCGGAGTGAGTCGAGCCGGAGGACCACGTCCGGGGCCGCGTACCGCACCCCGGCGACACCATCGAGGAGCTGATCGGTGACGGTCCCGACCGTGACCGATCCGAAGGCCGACGGATGCCGTGTGATGACCGCGCACCCGTCGTCGGAGATCTCGGCGATGGGGTACCCGCCGGTGACCGGATCGGTGGTGCGGGTGACGTCGGTAGTGGAGTCCACGACGCCGGTCGCGCCGGGGCCACCGGAGATCACGTGCCCCACTGCGACAGATCCGGCCAGGGCGTCTAGTGCGGACGGCGTCCAGCCGTGGTGGGCTGCTGCGGCGCCGACGACGAGCGCCTCGCGACTAACACGCCCGGTGACGACGACGACGGCGCCGGCCGCCAGCGCCCTTGAGATGCCGAATGCACCGTGACGCACCGTCGCGACGTCGGCCTCCCCGAGCCCCAGTTCGACTGCCCGGTCCGTGACGTCGCCGGAGTCAACGCAGGCCACGGCGAGATCCATGCCCGCCGCCCTGGCCGATTCACGCAGTTCCGCAGCAAGCCCCTCGGGGTCGAGGGCGCCGGCGTTGGTGACGATCCGCACTCCCCCGGCTCCGAGCGTGTCGAGGCACTCACCGATCTGGACCAGCGCCGCACCCTCGTAGCCAGGTCCGCCGGCCGCACGCTGCTCGGCGAGCTCGAGCATCGCCTCGTCAGACAGCATGTCGAGCGCGAGGACGTCCAGAGCCGCCGCAGCGAGGAACTCGGCCGTCGCCGTGGCGCGGTCGGCCCGCGATGCCGAGACGTTGCCGATACGCAGGGGACTCTGTGTGCTCGTCATCAGTCCTCGGACTCCTTGTCGATCAGGGGTGGGCGCCTACCCCAGCATGCTCCCCGTCGCGGCGAGACGCGTGTGGAAGGAGAAGGCGTCCTCGAGGATATGCGGAGTGTTGCCTGCGTCGGGACGTGCCTCGGCCCGGTCGAGGTAGTCGTGCAAGAGGGGCCGATAGGCGGGATCGGCGCAGTGACCGACGATGAGACGCGCCCGCTTGCGCGGGCTGAGGCCGCGCAAGTCGGCGAGTCCGTGCTCGGTGACGATCACCTGGACGTCGTGCTCGGTGTGGTCGACGTGCGGGACCATCGGCACGATCGCCGACACCGAACCGTTCTTCGCGGTGGACGGGCTGAGGAACATCGACACGTACCCGTTGCGGGTGAAGTCGCCTGATCCTCCGATGCCGTTCATGATCCGAGTCCCTCCCACGTGGGTGGAATTGACGTTTCCGTACACGTCGGCCTCGAGCATGCCGTTCATCCCGATGATTCCGAGCCGCCGCACGATTTCGGGGTGGTTGCTGATCTCCTGCGGACGCAGCGTGATGTGCTCCCGGTACAGATCGAAGTTGTCGACCAACTCCTCAAGCCCCGCCCGTGACAGGGCGAGCGCGGTCGCCGAGGCGTGCGAGACCTTACCCTCGCGGATAAGCCCGAGCATGGAGTCCTGGATGACCTCCGAGTAGCAGGTGAGGTCCGAGAAAGGCCCTGCCGCGAGACCGGCGAGCACCGCGTTGGCGACGTTCCCGATCCCCGCCTGCAGCGGGAGGAGGCTACCCGCGGGCATCCGGCCGCGCGCGACCTCGTGCTCGAAAAATTCAACCACGTGACCAGCGATGGCCTCGCTGACAATATCCGGTGCAGTGAGTGCACTCTCGGAGTCTTTCGCGGAGGTCGGGACCACGGCGATGACCTTGGCCGGGTCCACCTCCAGGTGGAACTGTCCGATCCGGTCATCCGGACGGGTGAGCATGATCGGACGTCGATCAGGAGGCAGCGCGGTGCCGTAATAGACGTCGTGCATACCCTCCACACCGAGCGGGACCCATGAGTTCACCTCGAGGATCACCTTGTCAGCGACCTCGAGCCACGTCTTGTTGTTGCCCACGGACATCGACGGCACCAGCTTGCCGTCGTCGGTTATGGCCGCCACCTCGACCACGGCGACGTCCACGTTCCCGTAGTACCCCTCCCACACCTGCTGGGCGACGTGCGACAGGTGGATATCGACGTAATCCATACGGCCAGCGTTGATCGCGCGACGTGCCGTGGGCTCGCTCTGGTACGGCATACGAAGCGCGATGCCGTCGACCTCGGCGAGGGCCGCTTCGGTCTCGTTGGCCACGGACGCCCCGGTGAGAAGGTTGACGCTGAAGTTGCCGCCGCGCGCTCGCACCGTGCGGATCCGCTCCGCGAGCGCCGCGGCGAACGCCTTTGGGGTGCCGGCGCTGGCGAACCCGCTGATCGCCACGGTGTCTCCGTTGGCAATCCGGGAGACCGCGGACGTCGCGTCGGTGACCAGGCCCTGGAAATGCGGGTGGCGGATTCGTGACGGGTCGTACGCGGTTCCCGAATGGTGGACGGCGTTGCTCATGATCCGGAGCTTATCGTCAGGACCCACGTAACCACGCCTCGCGAACACGCGGGTACCCCTCATGTGGTGAGCCCGGCGATCCCGCAGGTCTAGCGGGTGAGTGCGGGGCGGGCGGATAGACTCACCGCACCGTCCCCGTCCTGCCATCCAGGAGTGAGCCTTGCCCCCCAGGACCGCCCCGATCCCAGATCGCATCGACCAGGCGCGCGCCAACTGGGAGCGCGAGGGCTGGATCGACGCCGCCCAGGGGATGACGGTGGTGACCTCCGTGATGCGGGCCCACCAGATCCTTCTGGCCAGGGTCGAGGAGACCCTGCGCCCGTGGAACCTGTCCTTTCCCCGCTACGAGCTGCTGCGACTGTTGGCTTTCTCGCGCTCTGGCGCATTGCCGATCACCAAGGCCTCCGAGCGTCTCCAGGTGCACGTCACCAGCGTCACCAGCGCCATGAAGCGCCTGCTGGACGCGGGCCTCGTGGAGCGCCGGCCGCACCCGACTGACGGTCGAACGACGCTGGTGGAGATCACCGCCGAGGGCCGCCGAGTGGTTGCCGAGGCGACCACCGCGCTCAACACCGGCGTGTTCGCCGATCCGGGGATGGAACAGGACGAGCAGGTGGCGCTCATCGAGGCCATCGCGTCGCTGCGCCGGTCCGCTGGAGATTTCTGACGGGGCGCCCCTCCAGCGCCGCAGGTCAGCGACGCGGCGGCGTCGTGGATGCTCGCGTGACTCGACACAGCACCGCGCCCGGCCCCCTCTCGGGTGGGGCCGGGCGCGGCTGCTCTGAGGGCGGATCCCGTCAGGACCTCGGTCCGCGGTGGCCGCAGGTGCGGGTCACGGCACCTCGGTGGCGAGGGCGCGGTCCTGGGTGATCTCCGCATCGGCGTGCATCACGTTCTTGCTCGACTCGGTCATGGCCACCACACACAGCATGGACATGGCGGACAGTATCGAGAGCATGATCCCGACCCCGAGCGTGTTGCCCGCGGCGACCATCGCGGCGGCGGCGAGAGGCGGAAGTGCGCCACCGAGGATGCCGGCGAGGTTGTAGCCGAGGCCGGCACCGGTGTAGCGGTACCGGGCCTGGAACAGCTCGGGAAGCAGGGCACCGGCCGGACCGTAGGCGATGCCGAAGATGATCAGGGTGACCAGGAGGACCACCGCGAAGGCTATCGGCGACCCGGTATCCAGGATCGGGAACACGAACAGGGCCCAGACCATGGCCAGCGCGACCGAGGTGCCGATGACCTTCTTCCGACCGATCCGGTCCGAGTACATGGCCGAGACGGCGATTGCACAGCCGAAGACCAGGGCGGCGACCATGCCCATGCCGAGGACGAACGGGCGTGAATGGTCGAGGTTCTTGGTGGCGTAGTTCGTCAGGAACGAGGTGCCCATGTAGAACAGGGAGAACAACGAGGTGAGGGCGCCTCCGGCGATGAGGATCTCCCTCCATTGGTGCCGAACGGCATCAGCGAAGGGCAGGGTTCTCTTGACCACGGCCCCGGTCTCCGTGCGAGCCTGGTCCTGCTTGAAGACGGGAGTCTCCTCGATGGAGATACGGATCCACAGTCCGACCAGGACGAGCACGGCGGAAAGCAGGAACGGGATACGCCAGCCGTACTGCATGAACGGGCTGTTGACGTCCGCACCGTCACCGGCGATCAACGAGAACAGCAGGAAGGTTCCGGAGGAGAGGAAGAACGCGAAGGCGACTCCGAGCTGCGGCCACATTCCCATCATCCCGCGCTTGCCCACGGGCGCGTACTCGGCGGTGAGCAGAGTCGCGCCCGCCCACTCACCACCCACGGCGAAGCCCTGGAAGAAGCGGCACGCGACGAGCAGGATCGGCGCCATGATGCCGATGCCGTTCTCGAATGCCCCGAACGCGCCGGTTTCGTAGCCCGGGAGGAGTCCGATGAACACCGTGGCGACGCCCATGATCATCAGCGTCCAGACCAGCGCGCGCTTACGGCCGATCCGGTCACCGAAGTGTCCGAACACGCCCGCGCCGACCGGACGGGCGAAGAACGCCACGGCGAAGGTCGCGAACGACGACAGCGTCGCCGCGGCCGGATCCTGACCCGGGAAGAACAGGGTCGGGAAAACCAGTGCGGCCGCGGTGCCGTAGATGAAGAAGTCGTACCACTCGATGGTCGTGCCGATCGAGGACGCGGCGGCGACCTTCGCGAGTGAGGTCTTCTGCGGGACCGGGGGGAGGTTCGGCGACAGTGGTGCCGAATCACCCGCCGGGAGGTTTGTGGCTGTCAAGACAACTCCAGTGTTATGAAGGGGCGCCGAGCAGGTGTTCGCCGGCGTGGTCGTTATCTCCCGACGCAGGTACGTCGATCAGTCATGAAGGTATGTGATTGTCGCCACACCCGATACACCCGAAAGTGGATGGAAGGTGATCCGTGCCACATCCAGGTCCCGTTTACCCGCAAAAGAGACGGGCGCCCCAGCTCCCGCCACTGGGGCGGAGCACGGGGCGCCCGTTTCGGTTTCCTACGCGGGTCGGCTCAGGGCAGGACTCCGAGGAGCCGGGCGTGAGCGACCGATTCCATCCGCGAATGGGTCCCGAGCTTGGTGCCGATATTGCGTAGGTACGCCTTGATCGTCTCGGGAGAGAGCGAC
This sequence comes from Dietzia sp. ANT_WB102, assembly GCF_008369165.1. Classification (NCBI taxonomy): domain Bacteria; kingdom Bacillati; phylum Actinomycetota; class Actinomycetes; order Mycobacteriales; family Dietziaceae; genus Dietzia; species Dietzia sp. ANT_WB102. The sequence continues at coordinate 1,585,693 of NZ_VOBA01000001.1, read as the reverse complement.
AATCGCGCCCCCACCTCGGCGTTGGAGCAGCCAAGAGCAACCTGCGCCAGTACGTCGATCTCCCGAGGAGAGAGCACCGACTTGGCTGACGCCGGGAGATCGCCGACGTCGGGGGCCCGCCCGACGCCCGCCAGCTGCGAGCCTGCCGCCAGCAGTCGCTCCCTCAGTGCGGGATCGCCCATTTCGGCGGCGATGGCCCGCAGCTCGCCGTGCAGGACCCGGAGCTGCTCCCGGTCCGCCACCTCGAAGCCGACCGAGTGCTCGGCGGCGGCGAGGTCTGCCATCCGCAGCCGGCGGTCGACCTCATCCCTGATGTGGAACTCGGAAGCCAGATCCGAGGCGACCGAGCCGAAAGTCCTGGCGACATGGTCGCCGAACTGCGTAGCCACCCGCGCCGACCCGTACAGAACCGTCCGGGCGACACCTGAGACCATCACCGGCACCGAGATGATGGCCCGCAGGCCCTCCTGACCCACAGCGTCGGCGTAGTCACGCGTGATGTTCGAGCAGTCCTCGTAGTCGCGGACCGTGGCGGGGCGTCCGGAGGCCATGACGTGTCCCCCGAGCCCACGCCCCTTGGCCACAGCCAGGCCCTGCATGGAGGTTGTGCGGACACCGATGAAGCGGGTGAGCTTCGCGGTCTCCCCGTCCACCTGCCCCGCGAACACGATCGGCAGACCGGACTCCTGTCGCGCGCGGCGCAGGGCGCCGAGGACGGCGTCCGAATCACTGGGTCGAAGGATGGGCATGGTCGACTCCCGAGAGTGGCGGCGGTCAGCCCCGCGCGGAGTCGCGGATGCTGGTGATGATCGCACTGAAGTCCTTGGCGCCGTTCTCCTGTGCGAACTCGTCGTACAGGGCGGCCGCCGCCGCACCCAGTGGCGCGACCGTGCCCGTGCTCTCCAGGGCCGCCAGGGCGAGCCCGAGGTCCTTGTTCATGAGAGCCGTCGCGAAGCCGGGAGCGAAGTCGTTGTTCGCCGGCGACGTGGGCACCGGGCCGGGCACGGGACAATTGGTATGCAGCGCCCAGCTGTTTCCGGTCGCGCCGGTGACGACGTCATACAGCGCCTGGTGTTCCAGCCCCAATCGCTCGGCCAGGACGAAGGCCTCGCCGATCGCGATCTGGTGGACGGCGAGCACCATGTTGTTGCAGACCTTGGCGGCCTGGCCAGCGCCCGCCGCACCGCAGTGGATGACCTTGCCGGCCATCGGCTCGAGGACCGGCTGCGCGGCGGCGAACGCCTCGTCCTCGCCGCCGACCATGAACGCGAGTGTGCCGGCGGTCGCGCCCTTGACGCCTCCGGAGACCGGTGCGTCCACCTGCACCATCCCCGCCTCCACAGCCTTTGCGTGTACCGCGCGGGCGTCGTCGACGGAGATGGTGGACGAGTCGATGAACAGTGTGCCCGTTCCGGCCTCACCCAGGACGTCGTCATAGGTCGAATGCACCAGGGCCCCGTTGGGCAGCATCGTGATGACAACCGAGGCCCCGTGGACCGCCTCGGCCGGCGTGTCACACACGCTGACACCCGCCGCGCGCGCGGACTCCTGCGCGGCCGGCACGGGATCGAACCCGCGGACCTCGTGCCCGGCGCCGACCAGGTTGGCGGCCATGGGCCCGCCCATGTTGCCGAGACCGAGAAAAGCGACAGTAAGCACTTCGTTCGACACCTCTACGCTCCCAGTCCGCGCGCGGCGACGGCCCTGCCGACGACAACGCGCATAATCTCGTTCGTACCCTCAAGGATGCGGTGCACCCTCAGATCCCGCACGATCTTCTCGATTCCGTATTCGGATAGATACCCATAGCCGCCGAACAGCTGCAGCGCCCGGTCGGCGATGTCGAAGCACCGGTCGGTGACAAAGAGCTTGGCCATGGCGCACAGTTCGACGTGGTCCGGCTCCTTGGCGTCCAACGCCGCGGCCGCCCTCCACAACAGGAGCCGACTGGCCTCCAGCTCCGTGGCCATCTCTGCCAGAGTGAACCGGATTGTCGGCTCGTCGATGAGCGCACCGCCGAATGCCTCGCGGTCCCGCACGTGCGCCACCGCCCGCGAATACGCTTCCTGTGCCCCGCCCAGCGAGCACGCGGCGATGTTGATGCGCCCGCCGTTGAGCCCCCGCATCGCGATGGTGAAGCCCAGGCCCTCCCCGCCGGTGTCCGCTCCGCCGATGAGGTTGGCGGCCGGCACCCGGACGCCCTCCATGATCACCTGCGCCGTGGGCTGGGCGTTCCATCCCATCTTCCGTTCGTCCGGGCCGAAACTCAGCCCGTCGGAGTCCGCAGGGACCAGGAACGCCGAGATCCCCTTGGGTCCGGCGTCCCCGGTCCGGGCCATCACCAGATAGACGTCTGACTGGCCGCCCCCGGAGATGAACTGCTTGGTGCCGGTGAGCACGTAATGGTCGCCGTCGCGGACAGCCTTGGTGCGCAGCGCCGCGGCGTCCGACCCGGCGCCCGGCTCGGTGAGGCAGTAGCTCGCGAACTTGTCGAGCGAGGCCAACTCGGGGATCCACTGCTGGCGCTGCTCGTCGGTGCCGAACTCGTCGATCATCCACACGCACATGTTGTGGATCGACAGGTAGGCCGCCACCGACGGGCACCCGCGGGCGAGCTGCTCAAAGATCCGCACACCGTCCAGGCGACGCATCCCGCTGCCCCCGACGTCCTCGGAGACATAGATCGCGCCCATGCCCATCCCGGCGGCCTCGCGGAGGACGTCCTTGGGGAAGTGGTGGGTCTCGTCCCACTCCTGCGCCATGGGACCGATCCGCTTATCCGAGAAGTCGCGTGCGGCGTCGACGATGACCTTGTCGTCGTCATCAAGGGTGAACATGGGTTCCTCTCCTGGGGGCGAGCCGGTCAGTCCATCGTGGGGATGACGAACTCGGCGCCATCCTTGATGCCCGACGGCCAGCGCTGTGTGACGGTCTTGACCTTGGAGTAGAACTTGATCGACTCCGGGCCGTGCTGGTTGAGATCTCCGAATCCGGACTTCTTCCAGCCACCGAAGGTGTGGTACGCGATCGGGACCGGGATCGGCACGTTGACGCCGACCATGCCGACCTCGACGCGGGAGACGAACTCGCGGGCGGCGTCGCCGTCGCGCGTGAAGATGGCCACGCCGTTGCCGTACTCGTGGTCGTTCGGCAAGCTGAGGGCCTCCTCGAAGTCCTTGGCGTGGACAACCACGAGGACGGGGCCGAAGATCTCGTCGGTGTAGACGCTCATGTCCGGGGTGACCTTGTCCATGAGCGTCGGCCCGACGTAGTAGCCCCCGGAGATGTCCTCCCCGTTGAACTCGCCGGTGTAGGCACCCACGCCGCGACCGTCGACGAGGAGTTCCGCACCGGCCTTCTCACCCTGCTCGATGTAGTCGAGGACCCGGGCCTTGGACTCGGGGGTTACCAGCGGGCCGTAGTCGGACTGCGGATCGTGGCTGTGGCCGACCTTGAGCGCCTTGACCTTGGGCAGCAGCTTCTCGAGGAGCGCCTCGGCCGTGCCCTCGCCGACCGGGACGGCTACCGAGATGGCCATGCAGCGCTCGCCGGCGGAGCCGAAACCGGCTCCGACCAGGGCGTCCGCGACCTGGTCCATGTCGGCGTCCGGCATAATGATCGCGTGGTTCTTGGCGCCGCCGAAGCACTGGGCGCGCTTGCCCGTGCGGGCGGCGTTCTCGTAGATGTACTGCGCGATCGGGGTGGAACCGACAAAGCCGACGGCCTGGATCGTGTCGTTGTTCAGTATCGCGTCCACTGCCTCCTTGTCGCCGTGCACGACCTGGAAGATGCCGTCCGGCAGGCCCGCCTCGGTGAACAACTCGGCCAGGCGCACGGGCACGGAGGGGTCCCGCTCGGAGGGCTTGAGAACGAAGGCGTTACCGCAGGCGATGGCCGGTCCGGCCTTCCACAGCGGGATCATCGCGGGGAAGTTGAACGGGGTGATCCCGGCGACCACGCCGAGCGGCTGCCGCATGGAGTAGACGTCCACGCCCGTGCCGGCATTCTCGGTGAACTCGCCCTTGAGCAGGTGCGGGATACCGATCGCGAATTCCACTACCTCGAGGCCGCGCTGGATGTCACCCTTGGCGTCCGGGGTGGTCTTGCCGTGCTCGATCGCCAGCAGCTCGGCCAGCTCGTCCATGTTCTGGTTGACCAGATCCACGAAACGCATGAGCACGCGAGCACGCTTCTGCGGGTTCTGCGCAGCCCACGCCTTCTGCGCGGCGGCAGCCTTGGCGATGACGTCATCGACCTCGGCCGTAGTGGCCAGCGGTACGACCGCCTGTGGCTTGCCGGTGCTGGGGTTGAGCACCTCCTGGGTGCGCCCCCCGGTGGCCGCGACCCGCGCGCCGTTGATGTAGTGCTCGACCTGCCTGAGATCCGACATGGACGTCCCTTCCTCAGTGGGGCGGCGGGCACTGCGGCCCGCACACCCCTGTCCCGTGATGCTCATCACCCTATACTTGCAACTCCTAGTAATCCAGGGGCGCGCCCCGACCAGCCCGTGACCCTCCCCTTTCGGGTGTACCGCCACCTCCGAAGCGGGCCATACTGTGAGCTGACTCACCCCCAGGCTCGTCGAACGGAGCTTTCATGTCCCCGCTGCCCACCGAGGCCACCGCCCGGTTCCGCGCCTCCCGCGACTTCCTCCAAGCGCACGCGCAGGACTACGACGCCGCGCGGAACGGCTTCGCGTGGCCCGAACTCGACGAGTGGAACTGGGCGCTGAACTGGTTCGACGTGCAGGCAGAGGGGAACGACGACCCCGCATTGTGGATCGTCGAGGAGCACGACGGCGGCGGCGCCCCGACCGAGGCGAAATACTCGTTCGATGAGATGCGGATCCGCTCGGACCGCACCGCGAACTGGCTGCGCGAGCGAGGTGTCGAACCCGGCGACCGAATCCTGCTCATGCTCGCCAACCAGGTCGAACTGTGGGACGTGATGCTGGCGGCGATCAAACTCGGCGCGGTGGTCATTCCCGCCACCACCCTGCTGGCAGAGGGCGATCTGCGGGATCGCATCGCGCGCGGCGGGATCAAGCATGTCATCGCCCGCGACGAGCTCGCCGAGCGGTTCACTGACATTTCCGGGGATTACCAGCGCATCTCGGCGGGTGGCGCACCCGAGGGGTGGACCGACCTCGCGGCCGCGATGGACGCATCAGCTGACTTCGAACCCAGCCACACCACCCACGCCGACGACACCCTGCTGCTGTACTTCACCTCCGGCACCACCAGCAAGCCCAAGCTCGTCGAGCACACCCACGCCTCCTACCCTGCCGGTCACCTGTCGACCATGTACTGGATCGGCCTGCAGCCCGGTGACGTCCACCTCAACGTCTCCTCCCCCGGCTGGGCCAAGCACGCCTGGTCGAATGTCTTCACGCCGTGGATCGCCGGCTCGTGCGTGTTCATCTACAACTACTCACGCTTCGACGCGACGGCGATGATGCGCGAAATGGACCGGTGCGGCGTGACGAGCCTGTGCTGCCCGCCGACGGTCTGGCGGATGCTCATCCAGGCCGACCTCACCCAGCTTCGAGTCCCGCCCCGGCTTGCCGTGGGCGCCGGGGAACCGCTCAACCCCGAGGTCATCGGCCGGGTTCGTGACGCGTGGGGCGTGACGATCCGCGACGGCTTCGGTCAGACCGAGACCACCGTGCAGATCGCCAACACCCCGGGCCAGCCCATCAAGGACGGCTCAATGGGGCGCCCCTGCCCGGGCTTCGACGTGGCCCTGGTCGACCCGGCCACCGGGGAGGAGGTCGCCGGCGACGGTGCGGAGGGCGAGATCTGCCTGCGACTGGATCCCCGACCGCTCGGCCTGATGGTCGGATACCACGGTGACCCCGAGCGCACGGCCGCCGCCTACGAAGACGGCTTCTATCACACCGGTGATGTGGGTTCGCGGGACGCGGACGGCTACATCACCTACGTCGGCCGCACCGACGATGTGTTCAAGTCCTCCGACTACCGGATCTCGCCGTTCGAGTTGGAGTCGGTTCTCCTCGAGCATCCGGCGGTCGCCGAGGCCGCGGTCGTTCCCTCACCCGATCCGGTGCGGTTGAGCGTGCCCAAGGCGTTCGTCGTCCTCGCGGGAGGCTGGGAGCCCAACGAGGAAACGGCGCGCGAGATCTTTGAGTATTCGCGCACACACCTGGCTGGATACAAGCGGGTCCGGCGTCTGCAGTTCACCGATCTACCCAAGACGATCTCGGGCAAGATCCGACGGGTCGAACTCCGCAGAGGTGAGGTACACAACGGTCCGGCGGTGGATTTTCCCGGCGAGTTCCGCGAGGAAGCTCTGCGCTGAACACGCGGCGGCGGCTCGGCACCGCAGGCCCCCCGGTTCGGCGAGTGGTCGCAAACGTGCCCATCGAGCGAGTCCCAACTGGGACTTCGTGAACGGGATCGACCACTCGGCGACGCAGGCGGCTTCGGTGCGGCCGAGGTCACGACTCGGGTCACGTCCGGACGATGCCGTCGATCTCCTCGGGCGTCCACGGCGGATGCGAGTGGAAGTCGCGGTACGCCAGGATCTGCGCCTCCGGCGTGGGGAATTGGCCGACGAAGCCTCCCGATCCGGCGAAGACGCCGCCGGTGATCCCCTCGGAGAGGTCGGAGGCTAGATAGGTGTAGAGGGGCGCGACGTACTCTGGCCCCGCCGGATCCAGTGCTCCGGCCACGCTCAGCTCGTCGAGCATGCCCCGCCGGCCCAGGTCCCGGATCTGCTCCTCGTAGGCCTCGCCACTGGACAGACGGGTGCGCGCGCCGGGGCACACGACGTTCGCCCGGACCCCGTGTTCGGCCAGTTCCGCGGCGATCGCCATCGTCAGTGACGTCACGGCGCCCTTGCCTGCCGGGTAGCCGGTCCCGCCGTAGTCGCCCTTCCAGGCGAACGACGATGTCGTGACGATCGCACCCGATCCCGTCTCCACCAGGTGCGGCGCAAAGACCCGACAGGGGGCGAACACCGAGCCCAGGTGGGCGTCGATGAGGTCGGCGAAGTCGGCGTGGGACACCGTGAGGATCGACGACCCCGCCGGTTCGGGCACCCCGGCGCAGGTGATGAGCCCGCCTACGATCGAGTTCCCCTCCCTCGCCCGGGCGAGCAGTTCTTCGGCCACGGCGGGCTCGTGCGCCGATCCGATGACGCCGCGGATCCGGCCCGTCGACCGTGCCGCGAGATCGTCGACGTGCTCGGCCAACGCCCGTGGATCCCGGCCGTTGAGTACGACGTCGGCGCCCCGGGCCGCCAGGTCCTCGGCCACCGCGGCCCCGATCCCGCGGGAGGACCCCGTGACGACGTAGGCGCGCCCGCCCAGGTGGAGCGCGGTCACTGCCGGCGGTCGTGGTCGGGCTCGCGGTCGGCGAGGGTCCGCTTGGCCCACCCGTAGTCCGTCTTGCTGCTGGGGTGCCGCTCCACCTTGTCGACGACCCAGAACGCGACCGGGATCTTGAACCCCGCCAGGGTCGTGCGCAGCGCCTCCTCCAGGGCAGCGAAGTCGCCGGTGTGGCCGTCATCCCACTGGAGAACGGCCCCGACCCGGTGGACGAATCGCTCGTCCGGCACGCCCAGCGCCACGGCGTCCTGCACGCCCTCGGCGGCCTTGAGCGCCGACTCGACCTCCTCGGCGAATATCTTCTCGCCACCGGAGTTGATCACCTGGCTTCCCCGGCCGAGCATGATGATCGTGTCTGGGCCGTCGTACCTTCCACGGTCACCGGTGAAGACCCGCCGGGTCCCGGCGATCTCGCGGAACGTCTCGGCCGACTTGGCGGCGTCCTTGTAGTAGCCACTGGGCTGGTAGCCGGCCTTGACGATCCATCCGATCTCGGTGGAGTCGTCGGGTAGCGGTTCGTCGAAGTCGTCCACCAGCTGCAGGCCGCTGCCCCGGGGGATGCGGGGGCCGTGGTCGGCGAACAGCGATCCGTCGTCGACGTTGGCCCTGGTCACCACTCCCAACCCGCCGAAGCCGCTCTCGGAGGACCCGAACGCGTCCATGATCATGAGATCGGGGCGCAGCTCGAGGAGTTCGGCCTTGACCGACGGCGAGAACAGGGCCGCGCCGGAGCTGACCATGAACACGGTCGAGGTGTCGGTACCGGTGCCGCGCATCCGTTCGAGCATCGGCCGCACCATGGCGTCGCCGGCGAGGACGACGATCTGGATCTTCTCGCTCTCGATCTCCTCCAGCACGTCGTCCGCCCGGAAGTGCGGCAGGTAGTGGCACGTGCCCCCGGAGAACAGCGCGGTGAACGAGGGCATGAGCCCGGAAGTGTGGATGAGCGGGAGCAGCACGAGGTAGCGCGCGGGTTCCCCGCCCAGGCCGGCACGGGACTGGTGGTACTCGTCGGGGACCGGCTCCCCGGTGTAGTAGTCGCTGCCACCACCCAGGCTGCGCCACAGGTCTTCCTGGCGCCACATCACGCCCTTCGGCTTGCCGGTGGTACCGCCCGTGAAGACGAGGAAAAGGTCGTCGGCGCTGCGTTCCACCGGCGCACGGTCCGGCGAGGCGGCGGCGAGCAGCTCCCGGGCGTCGAGCGTGCCGGGAGGCAGCTCCCCCGCCTCGGACCCGTCCTCGACCACGATGCGGTGACGCAGCCGCTCCGGGTCCCCGACCGCCCCCGCCACCGCCGGGGTGAACTCGCGGTGGAAGACCAGGGCGCACGAGTCGGAGTAGTCGTACAAGTACCTCAGCTCGGATCCCGTGTAGCGGTAGTTGATGCTGATGGCCACGGCGCGGAGCTTGAGGATGCCGAAGAACAGCGCGATGCAGTCCACCCCGTTGCGCAGGTGGACCGCCACGTGATCGCCGGGCCCCACCCCCCGGGAGGCCAGCGCGTCTGCCCAACGGTTGGCCTCCGCCTCCAGGTCCGCGTAGGTGAGCCGGCGCTCGTCCTCCACCACGGCGAGCCGGTCGCTTCCGTACGCGTCGACCGCGTGCTCGAGGAGGTCTGCCAGGTTGTGTGCCACTACGGGGTCCTCCGGGGCGGGTTACTCGAATGGAGCGGGGTCTTCGGGTTGGGTCGGCTCAGACGGGCGTGATGGGGAGCGGAGTGCGGGTGGGTCCGAAGGTGAACGCCGCGCCGGTGCTGAGCCGGGTGACGGCGACCTCCTCGCTCTCCTCGACGGGCCGGCCCCCCAGTTTCAGGACCGCCGCCACGTGCGAGCCGTCCGAGGGGAGTCGCTCCACGATCCAGTGCGGGTCGACGGCCTGGGCGGCGGCGGCGAGAGGACGGAGGTCGTCCCGCGCGAGCAGGGGTAGCCAGGTGTCGTCGGCGAACCCGTCGGCCGTGGTGTCCCAGCGGACCATCACCTCGGCACCGTCCGCGGACACCCCCGACGAGAAGCCGGTGTAGGCGGTCGGACCGGCCAACGGGTGCAGGTCGAGCACGGCGGCCAACCCACGGGCGTCCGCTGCGGCCCCCAGGACGTCGCGGATCCGGCCCGCTGCGACACCGGCGATGCCGGTGGCCTGATAGGCCAGGAGCCGGTCGGCGGTCTCGGTATCCGACCGACGCCGCACCGACTGGTGGAAACCCACGGCGAGCAGGTGCATCTGCAGGTAGACCTCGCGGATGACCCGGATGAGCGCGGCGGAGGTGAACTCCGTGAAGACCAGGTCGGTCAGCAATGGCCCCGCATAGTCGTCGCGCGGCCCCTCGTCGGAGGAGTCCCGGGGCGCCGGGGGGTCGAACCGGAAATTGATGATCCGGCTGGACGCCGACTCCAAAGCTGGTTCCGGCACCGGGAACGGTTCGCCATCCGGGTCGATCCGCACCCGCCAGTGGCAGTGCGGGGTGCGCCCCGCAGGGGCGCGGGGCGGGCGGTGGATGGGTTCGACGACCGCGAGTGGGTTAGTGGCCAGCGCGGTGGCGGGGAAGGTGGGGTCCTCGATGTCGTGGCACATGGTCGTGACCAACCGGTCCCCCATCGGTTCGACGTCCATGAGGGCGCCGCAATGATCCAGCCAGAACTCACCGTTGTCGTGGTCGGTCACGGAGTACCGGAAGTCCATGAACTCCGGCGGAGCGCCCACGTCCAGTTGGAATCCCTTGAAGATCTCGGCGACCCCGTCGCCGGTGATCGACAGCGCGTCTTTCATCCGGCGGGCGTAGTGGGGACTGGCTGCCTGCCATTCCTCGATCGCCACGTCCCTCATGCCATTGACGCCGAACTCGCCGAGCAGGGCGGGCATGCCGGCCCGATCGATGAGCTGGCCGATGAGCAGCAGGTCGGGCAGGAGCCGGGCGAGCGTGGCGTGGTCCAGCGCCTCGAGGGGATCGGGCGGCGAGGACGGGCGCACGGGACTCAGACCTCGTCTGGGGAGGAGACCGGCCACAGCGGGGCCGGGCTCTCCTCGATGCGGTACCAGCCCGCCGGCTTGTCCCCGGCCGCCTCGAACCGCTGCTTCATGGAATCGCTGAGTGCGTCGGCCTCGTGCATGCGCATGAACAGGTCGACGACGTTGCCGAAGTCGAAGAAGTCGCGGTGCCACGCCCACTGCTGGTTCCCGTTGTAGAGGAACCACGACCCGCCCAACCCGTGGACCTCGTACGGCTCGCCCGTCTTCGGGTCCACCGTGTCGCGCGCGATCTGCTTCCACAGGCACAACACGTCCCCGGTCTCCGAGTCGATGATCGTGCGGATGTACGGGTATTCCCAGCCTTCGAGTCCGGCCATTTCCTGCCCGAGCGCGATGTCGCGGATCTCGTCCCGGCCGACCGCCATGAAGTCGTCCTTGGTGCCGTAGTTCCACCCATAGGTGGCGTCCTCGGCGTAGAAGTCGGCCAGCGGCGTCCAGTCCTTGTTCCGCTCGCACTCCGCGTTGGCCTCGAGCCAGCGCTGCACGAACTGGGCGATTTCGGCACGGTCGTATCGGGTCACGATTCTCACTCCTGGGGCTCTGGGTAGTCGACCAGGCGCAGTGCCTGTGTCGGGCAGTACTTGACGGCGGCCTTGACGGCCTCGAGTTGACTGTCGGGGATTCGGCCCCGTTTGGCCCGCACCTTCGCCTCGGGCCCCTTGGGCACGGTGAACCACTCGGGCGCCTCGGCTTGACACTCCGCGTGGGCCTGGCACAGGTCGAAGTCGACCTCGACCTGCATCGGCGACTCCCCGCCCATCAGCGCTGCCTCCTTCGGTAGCGGACGGTGCACGGCTGGGCCAGCTGGACGACCATCTTCGAGTGGTCGTTGTGGTAACTCCCCGCCGGCTGGGCGAGCTCGAACTCGAATTCCCGCAACAGGACGGAGAAGATGGCCTTGATCTGCAGCTGGGCGAACGCCGCCCCCACGCAGCGGTGCCGACCGGCACCGAAGGGGATCCAGGTCCAGCGGTTGACGATGTCCTCCTGCCGCGGTTCCGCGTAGCGGTCCGGGTCGAACGCATCCGCATCGGGGAAGTCCTCCGGCAGCCGGTTCGACACCGCCGGCGAGGCAGCGACGGTCTGGCCGGCGTGGACGACGAAGTCCCCGATCCGCACATCCTCCTGGGCGACGCGCATGAGGATGATGAGCGGCGGATGCAGCCGCAGCGTCTCCTTGAGGGCGTTTTCCACCTTGGGCATCTGCCGCAGTGCGCCGAAGCTGTACTCGGCTCCGTCCGCGTAGACCTCGTCGAGTTCCGCCACGACCTGCGAGAGGTACTCGGGATGCTTGAGCAGCTCGATCAGCATCCAGGCGCTCGTCCCCGAGGTCGTGTGGTGCCCGGCGAACATCATCGAGATGAAGATGCCGGTGACCTCGTCCGGGGTGAACCGGTGCGTGCCGTCGTCGTCCTTCACCGAGACCAGCACGTCGAGTAGGTCCCGGTCCTCCTTGTCCGTGGGCGGGTTGGCGACGCGATCGTCCATGATTGCCGAGACGAGCTCGACCAGCCCGGCGCGAGCCGCGTCGCGCTTGCGGAACGCAGGGATGTCGGCGTAGGCGTCGATGTAGGCGTGGGGGTCGGTCCCCTGCTCCAGGTCGTGGTACAGGTGCGCGAACCGGGAATCGAGCTGCTCGCGAAACTTGGGACCGATGAGGCACGCCGACGAGGTGTAGATCGTGAGCTCGGAGAACCACTCGAGCAGGTCGATTTCGCCCTCGTCGCCCCACTCGGCCACCATGCGCTGGACCTCGTGCGGGATGGTGACGGCGTGTTGGCGCATGTGGTCACCGCGCAGGGCGGTGTTGTGCAGCATCTCCGAGCGGCGCTCGGGGCTGGCGTCGAAGACCACGCCCTCACCGAACACCGGGGTCATGAACGGGTAGGCGGCCGCCTGGTCCAGCGCCTCGTCGGGCGCCCGGAAGAACGCCTCGTTCGCGGCCGCGCCGGAGGCCAGACAGATGTCGCGGTCGGCGATCCGGAACACACCCAGGTCGCCGCATTCCTCCCGGACCCGCCAGAACAGGCTGATCGGGTCGGTACGCAGCTCGTCCATGTGGCCGAGCTCGCCCTCGCCGCCGGACACGCGCTGCGGCTCGGCCAGTCCCGAGAAGTCGGTGGACTCGCCAGTGGAACTGTCGATGCTGCTCACGAGTAGTCCTCCTCGATGGGGGCCTCCGGCTGGATCTCCAGCTCGGTGATCTGGGCGCCGCGGGGCATAGACACCATGGCGGTGACCCCCCTGGCGAGGTCGGCGGGTTTGCACATCCGGGGATGACGACCGAATCCGTGCCTGACCCATTCGTTGATGATGGCCTCGGCGGTGTCCTGGTCGAAGTCCGTGCCCATCTCGGTCATCACCGGACCGGGCCGGACCACGCCGAGCCGGACCCCTGTGCCCTCGAGCTCCCGGCGGGCCTGTGTGGCCATGGTCTCGAGTCCGGCCTTGGCCGCCACGTACGCGCCGGAGCGCGGCCGGGCCGTGTAGGACACGTCGGAGCCGATGAGCACCACGTCCCCGCGGCGGCGGTCGATCATCCCGGGCAAGACCGCGTGCAGCAGGCGGTGAACGGCGAGCAGGTGGATGTCGAGCTGGGCGGCGAAGTCGTCCGGGTCCATCTCCCAGACCCGCGCCATCTTCAGGCTCCCCGCACTGGAGACCAGCACCTCCGCGGGGCCGTACGCATCCGCGGCCGCGGAGACGAACGCTGCGACGGAGTCGGCGTTGGTGACGTCGACTGCCCGGGCCGTGGCCTCGCCACCGGCGTCGCGGATGGTGCGCACCAGGTCGTCGAGCCGATCCTCGCGGCGTGCGCCCACCACGACCGGGTGACCGAGTGCCGCGAGCGACTCGGCACTCGCCCGGCCGATGCCCGAGGAGGCCCCGGTGACCAGGGCGGGACGCTCGGAAGCGTCCGGGTGGGAAGGGAACCGTAGGCTCATCAGCGCGCCACCTCGACTCGCATGGGCAGATGGGCGAAGCCGCGGACGTTGGAGGAGTGGACACGCTCCGCGCCGGGCACCAGTTCGTAGCCGGTGATCGTGCGGGCGATCATGTCGAGCGCGATGCGGCCCTCGAGCCGGGCGAGATGCGCCCCCAGGCAAAAGTGGGGCCCCTGGCCGAAGCTCAGGCTCGCCGTGGTATCCCGCCCCAGGTCAAACGTGTCACCGTGGCCGAAGACCTCCTCGTCGCGATTGGCGGACCCGATGAGCAGCAGAACCTTCTGATCGGCGGGGATGGTGACGCCCCGGGTCGTCACCTCCTGCGTGGTGGTGCGCAGGAGCATCTGGCTCGAGGTGTCGAAGCGCAGGGTTTCCTCCACCCACGCCGGTACCAGGGCGGGATCGTCGAGCACGGCCTGCGACTGCTCGGGATTCTCGTGGCCCCAGTACAGCGCGTTGGCCAGCAACTTGGTCGTCGTCTCGTTACCCGCCACCACCATGAGGAAGAGGAACGACAGGATCTCGTCCTCGTCGAGCTTCTCGCCGTCGATCTCGGCGTCGAGCAGCGCGGAGGTGAGATCCTCGGTCCGTGCCCGCCGGCGGTCGGCGACCATGCCCTGGTAGTAGGTGATGAGGTCGAGCGCGGCCACCATGGAATCATGTGGGACGTCCTGCACGCCCTCCTCGCGGTGCATGACGAGGTCGGCCAACCGGCGCAGCTCTTCCCGGTCCGAGTCCGGCACCCCCATGAGGTCGGAGATGACGTCCATCGGCAACTTGCCTGCGTAGTCGTCGACGAAGTCGATGGTCTCCCCGTCCCGGGACCGTGCCAGGCACTCGTCCCAGTACTGTCGCGAGATCCTCGCGATCCCCTCGGACAGGGCATCTACGCGCCTGGAGGTGAACCCCTTGCTCACCAGCCTCCGCAGGCGGGCGTGGCGGGGATCGTCCATCGCGAGGAAGGACATCGTCTTGTAGGCGTGCGGCCCGTACGCGGCGGGGTCCAGCGAGACCCCCATGGCGTTGGAGAACACGTCTGGTGCGCGGAACGCCTCGCGGACGTCCGCGTGCCTGCTCAGCGCCCAGAAGTCGAGGTCCGGGTTGTGGTAGACCGGCGCCTCCGCGCGGAGACGGGCGTAGAGCGGGTAGGGATCCTCGTGTACCGCGTAGTCGTAAGGGCTGAACACGAGCGGACCGGGCGTCGCAGTGGTCATGGTGCGTGTCACCTCAAGATGAGTAGTGCAGCGGATTCGATGGCGTCTGCCATGTCCGAGTAGGAGCCGTAGCCCATCCCTGCTCGGACGAGGGCGCCGGCATAGACCATCTCCAGCGCGTTGACCACGTCGTCGTCGCTCTCCTCCCCCAGCGCCGCCACGAGGCGACGTCGGATGTCGGTGCCGATCCGGACCCGCAGGTGGGAGACCTCGGGGTCGTCGCCCAGCAGGGCAGCGGTGACTGCCGAGGACAGTTCCGGCTCGTCGGCGACCAGGAGTGCGACGTCGCGGAGAACCGCGACCGCCCGGTCAGCGGTCGAGCCGCCGTCGGGCATCTCGGTGACGTGGTCGTCCAGGCGTCGCCAGAACACCTCCGCGATGAGGTGCCCCTTGGAGGAGAAGTACGTGTAGGCGGTCGCTGGTGCGACGCCGGCCCTGGCTGCCACGGCGCGGACGGCGAGGCCCCCGGGCCCCTTCTCCCGCAGCACCTCGACCGCGGCGCTGGTGAGACGGTCGACGGTCTCGGCCTGCTGGCCGTTGAGCCTGCGCCGCGTCGATTCAAACCGGAGATCACTGGACATGTGTCTGGACAGTACACCACCCGTCGGACTACCGTCTAGACAGTTGTCCACCCATCCCGACGGAAGGCTCCCCGTGACGACGAGCATCAACTACACCGCCCCCCTGCTGATCGGCGGCGACCTGCGTCCAGCGGCAGGACGCGCCACGTTCGACGTCCTCAACCCCGCCACCGAGGAGATCATCGGCCAGGCTGCCGACGCCGGGCGCGAGGACATGGACGCGGCCATCGCCGCCGCTCGCGACGCGTTCGACACCACCGACTGGTCCACAGACCACGCCTTCCGCGCGCGGTGCCTGCGGCAATTGCGCGATGCGCTGCAATCCCACATCGAGGAACTGCGCGCACTGACCATCGCCGAGGTCGGGGCGCCGTACCTGTTCACCACCGGACCCCAGCTGGAGGGCCCCGTGGCGGACCTGGGCTGGCTCGCCGACCTGGCCGAGACCTACAACTGGGTCACCGAGCTCGGCGAGTCCGAGGTCATGGGCGTGCGCTCAACACGCACCACTCGTCGAGAGGCGATCGGCGTTGTCGGCGCCATCACCCCGTGGAACTTCCCCAACCAGATCAACTTCGCCAAGATCGGCCCCGCGCTGGCCGCCGGCTGCACCGTGGTCCTCAAGCCCGCCCCCGACACCCCGCTCATCGCCGCCGCGGTGGCCCGTATCGCCGCCGAGGAAACCGACATCCCCGCCGGTGTGCTCAATGTGGTCTCCTCGTCCGACCACGGGCTCGGCGAGCAGCTGACCACCGATCCACGCGTCGACCTCGTCTCGTTCACGGGGTCCACCGCGACCGGCAAGAAGATCATGGCCGCCGCCGCCGAGACGCTGAAGAAGGTCTTCCTCGAACTCGGCGGCAAATCCGCCGCGGTGGTGCTCGACGACGCCGACCTGAACTCTGCTTGCTTCATGACCGCCCTCAACGCGTGCACGCACGCGGGCCAGGGATGTGCGCTGACCACCCGGCTGGTCGTGCCGCGGGAGAGGTACGACGAGGCCGTCGAGGCGGCCAAGGGCGCCATGGCCTCGTTCGCGCCAACGGATCCACGCGACCCCGGCGCCTTCTGCGGGCCGGTGATCTCCGCCGTCCAGCGCGAGCGGATCGAGAGCTACATCGCGCTGGCCGTCGCCGAGGGCGGGACCATCGAGATCGGGGGCGTTCGCCCCACCGGCGAGGGCAAGGAGCGCGGGTTCTGGGTGGAGCCGACCCTCATCTCCGGCCTGGACAACTCCGCGCGCGTGGCGCAGGAGGAGATCTTCGGGCCCGTCCTCGTCGTCATCCCCCACGACGGGGACGAGGACGCCATCCGGATCGCCAACGACTCCCCCTACGGCCTGTCCGGCGCGGTGTGGGGCACCGACCCCGAGCGGATCGAGAGGGTCGTGTCCGGTATCCGGACCGGGACCCTCGGCGTCAACGGCGGCGTCTGGTACGGCGCAGACGTTCCCTTTGGTGGCTACAAGCAGTCCGGGATCGGCCGTGAGATGGGCCGCGAGGGCTTCGAGGAGTACCTCGAGATCAAGTCCGTGGCCACCCCGGCCTGAGGCCGCAGCACCCGCGCGACCACCCACTCGCGCGACCACCTCACACCATCCCACCGACAGGAAGAGATACACACGACATGGGACGCTTCGACGGCAAGACCGCCATCGTGACCGGAGCCGCCGGCGGCATCGGCGAGGAGTATGCCAAGGCGCTGGCCACCGAGGGGGCGAACGTCGTTGTCGCCGACGTCTCGGCCGAGGGCGGCGAACGCGTCGCCTCCGAGATCGTCGCTGCCGGCGGGCAGGCGTTCTTCCAGCACACGGACGTCTCCGACCCGGACTCGGCGAATGCCTGCGCCGAGGCGGCGGTGGAGAAGTTCGGGCGGCTGGACATCCTCGTCAACAACGCCGCGATCTTCGGCGGCATGAAGCTCGACTTCCTCATCACCGTCCCGTGGGAGTACTACGAGAAGTTCATGTCGGTGAACCTGAACGGCCAACTGCTCATGGTTCGGGCCTGCTGGGAGAAGATGGCCGCCGGCGGCGGGGGTGCGATCGTCAACCAGTCCTCCACCGCGGCGTGGCTCTACTCGGGCTTCTATGGCCTGGCCAAGGTAGGCGTCAACGGCCTCACCCAGCAGTTGGCCACCGAGCTGGGCGGCTCGAACATCCGCATCAACGCGATCGCTCCCGGCCCTATCGACACCGAGGCCAATCGCACCACCACCCCCCAATCCATCGTCAAGGACATGGTCGACAAGCTGCCACTGAAACGGATGGGCCAGCCAGAGGACCTGGTGGGCATGCTGCTCTTCCTGCTGTCGGACGAGGCATCGTGGATCACCGGCCAGATCTTCAACGTCGACGGCGGACAGGTCATCCGATCATGAGCGATCCGGTCCCGGGGGGACAGATCCCCACGGCGGGCATCGGCCCCGGCGGGCCTGAAGACTCCCCCGCCCCGGTGGGGTTCATCGGTCTCGGCAACATGGGGGCACCCATCGCGAAACGCCTCCTGGCCTGGCCGGGCGGACTCGTGGTGTGCGACGTGCGTCCCGAGGCCACGGAGCCGTTCGTGGCCGAGGGTGCCACTGCCGCCGCGACCGGTGCCGACGTCGCCCGCACGGCACGACTGATCTCGGTAACGGTGCTCGACGACTCGCAGGTGCGCGAGGTCGTCGACGGTCCGGACGGGATTCTGCGAACCGCTGTTCCGGGGACCATCATCGCCGTGCACTCCACCATCTCCGACTCCACGGCCGTAGAGCTGGCAGAGGTGTGTGCGGCCTCCGGTGTCCACCTCGTGGACGCACCAGTCTCCGGCGGCGCGCAGGGCGCGAAGTCGGGTCAGCTCGCCGTGATGGTCGGAGGTTCGCGCGAGGTCTACGAGGCATGCACGCCGGTCTTCGGACTGTGGGCGGGCATGCCGGTCCACGCCGGTGACGTGGGCGCAGGGACCCGGATGAAGCTGGCCCGTAACCTCCTGCACTTCATCTCCTTCACCGCGACCACGGAGGCCTCCCGACTGGCCGAGGCCGCGGGCATCAACATTGCCGAGTTGGGCCGCGTGGTCCGCCACACCGACACGATCACCGGGGGCGCCGGAGCCGTGATGCTCCGCGACACCACCGCACCCATCCCCCGCGACGACTTCTGGCACGGCGTGTTCACCCACGTCCGCGGGCTGGGCGAGAAGGACCTGTCCCTTGCGCTGGGCCTCGCCGCTCGGCTGGGCGTGGATCTGCCCCTGGGGACGATCGCCCTGCGCGACCTGGGCGCCGGGTTCGGCGTGGGACCGGGTGAACTCGCGCGCGCAGCAGACGTCGACGACGCCGGCGGGAACAGACACGACCACGACGACGAGGAGAACCGATGAGCGACACTGCGGACGCCGGGATGAGCCCGGAGCGCGAGCACGGACTGGCCATGATGACCGAGGTGTACGGCTTCGAGATGTCCGACGGGCCCGGTGATTACTTCGCCGAGACGGCGGACCACCTGTTCGGCAGGATCTGGTCCCGCCCGGGCCTGAGCCACCGCGATCGCCGCCTCCTGCTCCTGGGGGCGCTGACCGCCCAGGGCAACACCGACATCGCGGACATCCAGGTGGGCGCGGCGCTGGGCAATGGCGAATTGACGCCGGAGGAACTGGAAGAGATCGTGCTGTTCCTCTGCTACTACGTGGGGTGGCCCAACGGGACCTCACTCGGCAACGTCGTGGGCCCGCACGTGGCGCGGGCCCGCAAGTCCGCCCACCGCGCCGAGAGCTGAGAGACGGACGCTAGGTTGAAACCCATGACCGCACCCGAGATCGAGCCTTCGCTGCTCGCCGTAGCGCTCGCCGCCCCCGGCTTCATGCCGCTGGAGGAGGGCACCACCCTGTACGACATCGCCTGCGAGTTCCTGGGCGACGGCGTGGGTGTGGAGATCGGCACCTACTGTGGCCGCTCCACGGTGTTCCTCGGTGCCGCCGCCCGCGTGACCGGCGGCAGCATCGTCACCGTGGACCACCACCGGGGGTCCGAGGAACATCAGCCAGGCTGGGACTACCACGACACGACGCTCGTGGACCCGCACACCGGCCGCCTCGAGACCCTCGGTGCGTTCCGACACACCATGTGGGATGCGGGGCTCGACGAGGTGGTAACCGCCGCCGTGGGCACTTCCCAGCAGGTGGCCCGCGTCTGGGGCACGCCCGCGTCGTTCGTCTTCATCGACGGAGGCCACTCCTCCGAGGCCGCTCAGGCCGACTACGAGGGCTGGGCCCCGTGGGTGAAGATCGGCGGGGCGCTGCTCATCCATGACGTGTTCCCGAATCCGGAGGACGGCGGCCGTCCCCCGTACGAGATCTACTGCCGCGCCCTGGAATCTGGCCAGTTCACCGAGGTCCGCTCCGTCGACTCGCTGCGCGTGCTGCGCCGGGATTCGGGCGAGGTCGGCGCGCCCATGCCCTGAGCCCGGTGAGCGGCCGCTCTCACATGGCCCAGCGACCTCCGGCGCTCCACGGGTCGCCGGGCGAGGAGCGGCCGCGCCGCGAGTGCAGGAACCGGCCCACCACCGCCGCTCCGAGGTCGTCGACGTCCGGCGCGACCACCGTGCCATCGACTCGCCGGGCCAGCGCGTCGAGGAACCGGGACAGCCCCGGGTCGTCGCCGAGCCGGAAGAAGGTCGTCGTGGCTCCGAAGCGTGCGACGCGGTCCAACTCGTCCACCGTGGTGCGGATGGTCTCCGGGTCCGGCGGGTAGGCGAACCACGGCTCGCCCCCACTGAGCAGGTGGGCGGTGGGTTCACCGTCGGTGACGATGAGCAGCACAGGCTGCATCGTCGGGTGCTCGCGGAAGTACCGCCCGGCGAGCAGCAGCGCGTGGTGCAGGTTCGTGCCGGCCTCGTACTGGGCGTCCAGGGCCAGCAGGTCTTCCACCGTCCGGGTCTGGGCGAAGCGACCGAACGAGATGAGTTGCAGCCGGTCCTGCCGGAAGCGGGTACTCACCAGGTGGTGCAACGCCAGGGCCGTGCGCTTCATCGGCACCCATCGGCCCTCCATCGCCATGGAGAACGACGTGTCCACCAGCAGGGCCACCGCGGCCTGGGTGCGCGCCTCGGTCTCGCGGACCTCGATATCTTCGGGGAGCAACCGGATCCCGGCGCCCGGCTCTCCCCCTTCGGCGGCGATGCGAGAGATCGCGTTGCCGACGGTCCTCGGCACGTCCCAGGACTCGACGTCGCCGAACTCCCAGGCCCGACTCGACCCCGTCTGCTCCCCCGCAGCCCCCGACAGTCTGGTCTCACGCGCGCCGGTCCGGCCGGACAGCCGCTGGGCCGCGTCGTGGAGCAGTGACCGTCCGAGTTTGCGCAACGCGGCCGGGGAGAGCCTGAGGTCACCGTTCTGCCGGCGGGTGAGGTATCCCGAATCGCGCATCTGCTGTTCGAGTCGCGCGAGGGTCTGCACGGACACCGCGGCCTCGCGCCCGAGGTGCCGGGACACCGCCTCCAGGTCGAGTTCGGACAGCGGGGACCTGTCGCTTCGGGACAGCTGCTCGGCAAGCCGGTCTAGGTCTCCGAGCTCGGCCATCGCCGCGGTCCCCTCGGACATCCCCAGCCCCTCGGAGCCCTCGAAGTCCTCGGAGCCATCCCAGTCCTCGCCCGGCCGCAAGGACTGCAACAACCCGTCGAGTCGGCCGAGCTGCTCCATGAGCTCAGGCGAGCCGAACGCCTGCTGCGACAGGGCCATGAGCTCCTCCCGCTGCTCCGGGGTCATCGAGCGCATCATCCGTTGCGCGGCGGCCGCGCGCTTCGCGAGCGTGTCGATCAGCTCGTCGACGTCTCGCGGCTGCTCCGGGAACGCGTCGGAGTGCTTGTCCATGAAGTCGCGGAAGTCTTCCGGGGTGTCCTCCCCTCGAGCGTGCTTGTCGAGCAAGTCGGTGAGATCGGAGAGCATCTCGGATACCGCGGCGCGGTCGGCGTCGGTCGCGTTCTCCAGCGCCTGCTTCATCCCGGCGAAGCGGGCATCGAGCGCCTCGGCTCCCATGAGGTCCTGGATCCGGCGGTAGGCCTCGCGTGCGTCTGTCGAGGCCCAGTCGTAGTCCTTGAGCTCCCCGACCGCGGCGGCCGGGGAGTCCGGCAGGTTCTCGATGGTCATCTCCCGCAGGGTGCGGTCCATCGGGTCCATGCCGGTGTCGCGTGCGAGCTGTCCACGCTCGGCGAGGAGCGCCTCATCGAGCAGTGCCGAGATCTCTTCGAGCGTGCCGCCCAGGCGGTGCCGTTGCAGTAGTTCGCGTCGGCGACGCTGGACCCGTCCGGCCATCTCGTCGAGGCCCGGCTGGTCGCGCCCGCCGGTGCGCAGGAACTCGCGCAGCGATTGCTCCGGGGAGTACCCGGCCATGACGCCCTCGGAGACCGCGTCGAGCGCCTCGGACAGGTCGAGCGGGGGCGCGAGCGGGTCCGGCCCGCCCACATAGCGCCCGTAGCGGGCGCGGGGCTCTGGTCGCGACATCGCGCACCTCCTGTTCCAGGCGGCCAGCGGCCACCAGGCGTTGTCAGCCGTAGACGGCGGCGCCGTCCCCGGTCTCCTTGGACAGGCGCCGCGAGAGGTAGAGCCCCTCCAGCGCCAGCTCGATGCCGCCGGCCCGCTGGCCGGCGTTGGTCGCCCCCACCCGCTCGGCGATCTCGTCGTAGAGCCCTGGTTCGGACAACTCCGGCAGTGCGTCGAGGAACTCCGCGGCGGTGACGCTCGCGCCGGTCGTCAAGGTCACCGACCCGTCGAATGCCTCGACGAGCGGGGCCATGTCGACCCCACGGAACAGCTCGCGCACCACGTCGACCGTGGCGGTGCGCAGCAGGTACCGCAGGATCTCGGTCTCTCGCCCCTCCTCGCCGGGTTCGAACTCGATCTTGCCGCGCAGGACCTCCACCGCAGCATCCACATCGACGAGCCGCGCCACGGCCTCGCCGGGGTCGTCGACACCCCGCACGGCCGCTCGCCGCCGCGCCGCCGCCGCGACCGTCTCGGCTCCGGCGATCGCGAACCGCGCGGAGACGCCGGAGGCCTGGTTGATCGAGTCGGAGGTCCGTAGCTCGCGGGTGAACCGAGCGAGCAACTCCAGCAGGGGATCCGGTACCTCGGCGGTGAGTTCGGCTTCCTGCCGCACTACCCGGATCTCGTCGGCCAGGTCCAGTGGGTAGTGGGTGCGGATCTCGGCGCCGAACCGGTCTTTGAGCGGAGTGATGATCCGACCGCGGTTGGTGTAATCCTCCGGGTTGGCCGATGCCACCACCAGGACGTCCAGTGGCAGGCGAAGAACGTAGCCGCGGATCTGGACGTCCCGTTCCTCCATGACGTTGAGCAACGCCACCTGGATCCGCTCGGCCAGGTCGGGAAGTTCGTTGAGGGCCACGATCCCGCGGTTCGCGCGCGGCACCAGCCCGTAATGGATGGTCTCCGGGTCGCCCAGTCGCCGGCCCTCGGCGACCCGCATGGGGTCGACGTCGCCGATCATGTCGGCTACGGAGGTGTCCGGGGTGGACAGCTTCTCCACGTAGCGCTCGGTGCGGTGCCGCCACTCGACGGGCAGCGCGTCCCCCTCGCGGGCGATCCGCTCGCGGGTGGGCTCGGTGATCGGCATCAGCGGGTCTTCACCCAGTTCGGACCCGGCCACGACGGGTGACCACTCGTCAAGCAATCCGACGAGTGTGCGCAGCAGGCGGGTCTTGCCCTGTCCGCGCTCACCGAGCAGCACGATGTCGTGTCCGGCGATGATCGCGCGCTCGACCTGAGGGATCACCGTCGTGTCAAAGCCGTGCATGCCCGGCCACGGGTTGCGCCCGGCGGCCAACGCCGCAAGCAGATTCCCGCGTAGCTCCTCACGGAGGGTGCGGCTGATGTATCCGGCGGCGCGTAGCTCGCCGAGGGTCCTGACGTCCGGCTTATCGCTCACACCGCCCACCGTAGCCCTGGGACGCCGCTTGCGCTTCCGGCCGCGAGGAGGCCCGTGCGTGCGCGTTGGTCAGCGGCTACTCAGTCGTCGATTCGGGGCTGGTGGTGACTGGCGATCGACACCCTGTTGAACGCGTTGATCAGCACGATCGTCCACTGCAGCGCCGAGAGTTGCTCATCCGAGAAATACTCGGCCGCGTCCGCTGTCGCCTCAGCGCGCTCATCGACGTCGTCCAGGTTGGTGAGTGTCTCGGCCAGGCGTAGCGCGGCCTGCTCGGGTCCGCCGAACTCGTCGAGCTCCCGCCAGGCCGGGAGAAGGTCGAGCCTTCTCTCCGAGACGCCCGCCTTCCGCGCTGCCGGCACGTGGGTGGCCAGGCAGGCGGCGCACCCGTTGAGCTGCGATACGCGCACGTTGACCAGCTCGAGCAGCGCCTCGTCGAGCCCGGCGTCCATGGCTGACTCCCGCGAGGCGACTGCGGTGCGCACGAGCTGCTTGTAGACCTCTCGCTGTACCCGGTCCAGTTGCGGAACACCCACGTCAGGCCTCCCCGCTGCGCAGCCGCTCGCTGCCGTGGTCGGGGAAGTGGACACGCCCGTCTGTGGACTCGGTCATCTCTACTCTCCTCTGCGTTGTGGCCGGCTCGTTCCTAATCAGCTTCCTGGTGGTACGGCTGGGTCTGCGCGCGCGGATGCGGGTTGACACGCGGTCTGAGGGTGGTGTTTGGCAGTGTCGGGGCGGGCAGCCGGGTCAGGCCTTGCGGGTCGTGGCCGATGTACCCGTCCACACGACCGAACCGTTCTGATTCGGCCTCCCACTGCTCACGGTAGTGCGCTATCTCGTCATGGGTCCGGCCGATGAAGTTCCACCACATGATGATCTCCTCCTCGAACGGCGTCCCGCCGATGAGGACCGCGCGACCGGTCGTTGTTCCGCTGTTGCGGATGGTCAGCGTGGTCTCGCCGACGCCGGTGTACGCGAGATGGGCCGGAGCCACGGTCACGCCCTCGAGGGTGAGGTCGCCGGTGTCGACCAGCAGACCGTGCTCGAACTCCGGGTCCACGTCCAAGCGCAGTTCGGCGCCGGGATCAAGAAGGATCTCGGCGGCCACGAGAGGGCTGAAGGTCGCCACCGACGACGACGAGCCCAGCAGGGATCCCATGAAGACCCGCACGGATCCGCCGTCGACACGGACGGGCTCGGGCACGTAGTGGTCGAACCTGCGGCCACTGCTCTCGCGGTGCTCGTCGGGGAGCACGGCCCACAGCTGCACTCCGTGCAGCACGGTGGTGTCCTGGGTCGACACCTCGGTGTGACAGATGCCCGCGCCCGAGGTCATGAGGTTGAGCTCTCCCGGGCGCACCACGGCGTGGTTGTCACCGGAGTCGTGATGTGTGACATTGCCTTCGAAGAGCCAGCTCACGGTCTGCAGTCCGGTATGTGGGTGCGACGGGATGTCCATGCCGCCGCTGAGCGAGACGTCGTCGGGCCCGTAGTGGTCTACGAAGCAGAAGGCGCCGATGAGCGAGCGCTGGCGTTGCGGCAGGGTCCGCCTGACCGTCATCGCCCGCGGCCCGCCGAGTGGGACGTCGCGGGAGGTGATGATTTCCACGGAGGCCCCACCCCGTTGCGGGCCGTTGGGTGCCCCGCCTGGCTCGCATTCGATCTCGGTCGGGCGGGGGTCCAGGTTGCTCATTCCGCCACCTCAATCGTCTCAGCTCGGGCATCGACCGCCTCGCGGCGCAACTCGAGCTTCTTGGCGTCGATCTTGCCACTCAGCGCAAGGGTGAGCGCCTTGTCCACCACCGACACCGGCAGGTGGTCCAGCAGGCGCCGGCCGATATCCCACCGCACGGCGTAGCGGTGGCGGGGCCGGGCGGTGGTGCCGGCCGTCCACACGGCCTCGGCGAGCACGGAAGGGTCGGTGGCCTTGTCGTCCTCTCCGGCGGCCATCTCGCCCATCACAGCGGCCATCGCGGCGAACGGTGAACCGGGGACGGTGGATTCCTGGAAGCGGCGTCGGATCGAGGCGGTCATTCCGGTACGGAACGGGCCCGGCTGCACTATGACCACCTCCACCCCGAGGAACATCAGCTCGCGACGCAGCGCGTCACCGTAGGCTTCGATCGCATGCTTGCTCATGGCGTAGGCGCCGTTCATCGGCATGCTGTGCTGCGGGCCCGTCTCAGAGCTGATGAGCACCACCCGGCCCCGGGTCTGACGGAGCAGGTCCCAGAGTGCGTGGACGGTGCGCACGGTGCCCATGACGTTGACGTCCAGGACCCGTTGCACTTTTGCAGGATCCGTCTCGGCCACCGGTCCGATCCCCAGGATGCCGGCGAAGGTGATGACCGCGTCGAGGCGACCGTGCTCGGTGCGGACCCGGTCGGCCAGTGCGGTGAGGGACGCGGTGTCGGAGACGTCCGTGGCGACGGGGGTGATGTGGTCCCCGCCGGGCGGCGCCTCGAGATCGGCGGCCACGACGTGCCAACCGCGGGCGGCGTAGAGGGCGGCGGTGGCCGCCCCGAGGCCGCCTCCGGCTCCGGTGATGACGACGACGGGGCCGACGGGGGCGCTGGTATCCATACCCCGACCGTACCGTCGGACCCGGCCTTGATGGGGCGTGCAGGAGAGCCCGGCCGGCTCAGACCGAGGCGCTGAGGCCGAGTTTTCCGGCGAGGCGGTCGATGTACGCCAGCACCTCGTCCTCGGATCGGTCCGGGGTGCCGTAGACGAGTTCGTGGACGCCGAGGTCGCGGTAGCCCTCGATCTTGTCGGGGTCCGGCTTGCCGTCGAGGACCACGATGTACGGTTCGCCGTCGCGGCCCGCCTCCGCCCACAGTTCGCGCAATCGGCGCACGCTGTCGGCGATGTCCCGTGAGATCGGGGTGGTCATCCAGCCGTCGGCGCTGCGGCAGATCCACTTGAAATTCTTCTCGGTGCCCGCCGCACCGACGAGCGTGAGAGGGCCAGGCTTCCGGACAGTCTTGGGCCACGCCCAACTGGGGCCGAAGTCCACGAACTCGCCGTGGTACTCGGCCTCGTCGTGCGTCCACAGCTCACGCATCGCCTCGAGATACTCGCGCAACATGGTGCGACGGCGCCCGGGCGGCACATTGTGGTCGGCCAACTCGTCGAGATTCCAGCCGTATCCCACGCCGAGCACCGTGCGGCCGTCGGAAAGATGGTCAACCGACGCGATGGTTTTGGCCAGCGTGAGGGGATCGCTTTCCACCGGGAGCGCCACAGCCGTCCCGAGCCGGATGGTCGACGTCACGGCCGCGGCGGCACCCAGCGCGACCCACGGGTCCAGGGTGCGGCTGTACCGCTCGTCGGGCAGTTCCGCTCCGCCGGTGCCCGGGTGCGCGGCCTCGCGGCGCACCGGGATGTGGGTGTGCTCAGGAACGTAGAACGCCGAAAACCCGGCCCGCTCGGCAGCCACGGCAGCCGTGGTCGGGCGGATGCCCCGGTCACTGGTGAACAGGGTCAGTCCGAATTCCATGCGATCTCCCTCGTGCACTACCCCCGTCTCCCGACATCTGACCAGACAGGTGTCCAGCGGGGGTTTGGGAGAAGGTTAGCGCACGACGACCTCGGGTGGGCAGACCTCGCCCGGTACGCAATCGGCCGGGTCTCCCGGCTGCGATTGCAGTCGCTGCATGGTGTGATTCGTGACGTAACGGAAGATTTCGTTGCCCGGTGTGGTGCGCGAGAGGGCGTCCGCGGCCAGCAGCATGACCGCCGCGGTCCATGTGCTCAGCTCGACCGGCCACCGCTTGCCGTCGGCAAATACTAGGCCGGTCCAGTAGGAACCGTCGACGTCGCGCAGGTGCTGCATATTGGTGAACTGCTGCAGGGCCTGTTCGTGCCGCCCAGCCGCCTCGAGTGCGAGCACCAACTCGCACGTCTCGGCCCCGGTGACCCAGGGCCGGTGGTCGACGCAGCGGATACCCAGGCCGTCCACCACGAAATCGTCCCACCGGGAGTCGAGGCGCGCCTGGGCCTGCTCCCCCACCATCACGCCCGCCAGGACCGGGTAATACCAGTCCATCGAGAACTCATCCTTCGGCGTGAAGAGTTCCGGGTGTGCGCGCAGAGCGTGGCCCAGCCTGTCGGCGGCGGCGTCCCAGTCCGGGGCACTTCCGCCGAGCTCCTCAGCGATCGCGACCCCACACCGCAGCGCGTGGTGAATACTGGACGAGCCGGTGATCAGGGCTTCGTCGCAGAACCCCTCCGGTCCCGCGCCCCACCACATCTGCCCCTCGGGCCCCTGAAACGTCAGAACCAGGTCGAGCGCCCGGCGCACGGTCGGCCACATAGATTCGAGGAACCCCGGCGTCGCGGCGACCAAATGGTGGTGCCACACGCCCACCGCGACGTACGCGCAGAAGTTGGAGTCGATGTCACCATCGGCGATGTGACCGTCCTGCCACTTCATCGGCCAGGAGCCGTCGGTCCGCTGGGTGTCGCGGAGGAATCCGTACGCCCGCTCGGCGGCCTCCCACTGGCCAGCGACGGACAGTCCCATCGCGGACTCCACGTGATCCCACGGATCGGTGTGCCCACCGGTGAACCACGGGATCTCGCCGCTGGATTTCTGCACAGAGGCGATCCACTCGCCGGTAGCGCGGACCGCGTCGGCGGCGAGGACTCCCGGCACCGCGGGGACCGGACGGTTGTCGGAGACGTCGTTGTTGGGCGTCTGCACGGGCGATCAGGCCTCCACGGGCTTACGCAGATAGAAGACGATGGACTTACCCATCACCGGGTTGAGCATCTTCTCTGCGGTGCGGGTGATCCAGGGACCCTTCATCAGATCCCATACGAGGAGCTTGTGGTAGGCCTTGGGCAGCGGGTGGTCGTCGTTCTCCGTACCCACCGCGCACTTGAGCCACCAGTACGGGGCGTGCAGCGCGTGGGCGAATCCGGTACCCGTGACCTCCAGGCCGGCGGCGCGGAGCTTGTACCCCAGTTCCTCGGCGGTGTAGATCCGGCAGTGCCCGCCCGGGTTGGAATGGTACGCGTCGGACAGCTTCCAGCAGAGTTTCTCGGGCCACTCGCGGGGCACGGTCACCGCGGCGACGCCGCCCGGCTTGAGGATTCGCACCAGCTCGGCGATCGCTGTGGTGTCCTCGGGCACGTGCTCGAGGACTTCGGAGATCAGCACCAGGTCGAAGGTGGCGTCCTCGTACGGCATGTTCAGCGCGTCTCCGGTCACTGCCTCGCCCTTCGAGGTGGGCAGCCCCTCGCCCTCGGCCTCCATGGCGGCGAGCATGTCGGAGACCTGCTGCATCTCGTCGGCGTTCTGGTCGAACGCCGTGACATTTGCGCCACGCCGGTAGAGCTCGAAGGTGTGGCGACCTAGTCCGGCCCCCACGTCGATCGCCCGCATACCTGGGGTGACCCCCAGACGGTCGAAATCAGCGGTCAACATGCGGCGTCCTCCTGCTCACGGATGTCGTACTCTCCGGACTCCGGGAGCACCTCGGACACGTCGGTGACGTGCTCGTCGATCTCTGCCTGATCCGGCCCGAGGACCGGTCCCGCCGTCAGGTCCGGCAGGACCACGCCGCGGACCCGGGCGATCGCCGCCTCGTAAACCTCGACGGTACGACGGGCCACGGCGGCCCAGCTGTAGCGTTCCATGACCCGCGCGCGGCCCCCCTCGGAGAGCCGGGCGCGCTCGGCCGGGTCAGACAGTAGCGCACTGATCTCGCGGGCAAGGGCGTCTACATCGCCCGGTTCGACCAGGCGAGCCGCCGAGTCGTCGGTGCCGACGACCTCCGGCAGCGCGCCGGCACGGGTCGCGACGAGTGCACACCCACTGGACATGGCCTCCACCGCCGGCAGGGAGAATCCCTCGTACATGCTCGGCACGACCGCGATCTCGGCCGATCCGACGAGATCGGCGAGCTCGTCATCGTCGACCCCGGACACCAGGTCCACCGCGTCGCGCAGGTCCAGCTTGTCCAGCAGCCGCGCAGCCTCACCCTTGCGCTTGAGCTTGGACACCAGCGTCAGACGCACACCGGGATGCTCCTCGCGGACCTTGGCCAGCGCGCGAAGCAGGACCGGCACACCCTTGAGTGGTTGGTCGGCACTGGCCACGCACACCAGGCGGCCGGGCTCGCGCACCCGGCGATGGTGGAAGCGGTCGGTGTCCACACCCAGTGGGATGGTCACGATGCGGTCCGGGTCCACACCGAAGTCGGTGGCGATGTCCTCCGCGGAATTGCTGGAGACGGTGATGATCTCCTGCAGTCGGCGCGAGACGCGCTTCTGCATGCCGAGGAACCCGAACCAACGCCACGTGGTGATCTTCTTGCGGAGGGGAGCTTCTTTCATCGCGAGCGCGCGGTCCCGCGTGATGGGGTGGTGCACCGTTGCCACCACGGGGAAGCCCGCCTTCTCGAGGTCCAGCAGGCCGGAGCCCAGGCACTGATTGTCGTGCACCACGTCGAAGTCGTCCAGACGCTCACGGAGCGTGCGCGCCGCCCGCAGGCTGAAGGTCCGCGGCTCCGGGAACCCGGCGGTCCACATGGTGACCACCTCGAGAACGTCGATCATGTCGCGGATCTCCCGCGGATGCGGCGTACGGAACGGGTCGGCGTCGTTGTACAGGTCCAGGCTCGGGACCTCGGTGAGCACGGGGCCCGGGTCGAGTTGCGGGTAGGGCTGCCCCGAGAACACCTCGACCGTGTGTCCGAGTGCTGCCAGCTCACGGCTGAGGTGTCGGACGTAGACGCCCTGGCCTCCGCCGTGGGGCTTGCTCCGGTAAGAGAGCAGCGCGATCCGCACGGTCGATCGCCTCCTTCATGGTCGTCGGCCCACCGTCGGCGATGTCGCGGGCGGCGACGGGCACATCGGGAAAGTCTAGAACACGTTCGCCACAGTGGCGCACACGGCCGGAGAAGCGCACCGGACCCCCGGCGCGCAATGCGCTCGGGGGTCCGGTGGTGGCGGTGACGCGCGACCGTCAGACGGTCACGCGGGCCGATCAGTAACCCAGGTCGTCCAGGCGGACGGCGGCGCCGGTGGCGTCACCGAAGCCGTCCTCCGGGCCGTAGAAGCCGTCGCCGTAGTCCGGGATGGAGTACGCGGCGGCGCGGGCCTCCTCGGTGGGCTCGACCGTCGAGTTGCGGTACCGGTTGATACCGGTACCCGCCGGGATGAGCTTACCGATGATGACGTTCTCCTTGAGGCCCACGAGCTTGTCCGACCGCTTGTTGATGGCGGCGTCGGTGAGCACGCGGGTGGTCTCCTGGAAGGACGCCGCGGAGAGCCACGAGTCCGTGGCCAGCGAGGCCTTGGTGATGCCCATGAGGACCGGCCGCGCCGAGGCCGGCGAACCGCCCTCGGTGAGCACGCGACGGTTCTCCGCCGTGAGCTCGGCACGCTCGACCAGCGCACCGGGCAGGAACTCGGTGCTGTTGGACTCGTTGATTGCGACGCGGCGCATCATCTGTCGGACGATGACCTCGATGTGCTTGTCGTGGATGGACACGCCCTGTGAGCGGTACACCTTCTGAACCTCGTCAACGAGGTGACTCTGCACACCGTTCGGTCCCAGGATGGCCAGCACCTCGTGCGGATCGGCCGGGCCCTCGAGGAGGGCCTGCCCGCGCTCGAGGTGGTCGCCGTCCGCGATCGGGCGGGAAGAGCCGTCCTCCAGCTCGATGTGGGCCAGGCCCTGACGCTTGGAGAGCTTCTCGTAGACGATCTCGTCCGCACCGTTGTCCGGAACGATCGTGATCGTGTAGAAGCGCTCCTCCTCCTCCATGCGGATCCGTCCGGCCTCCTCGGCGATCGGAGCCTTGCCCTTGGGCACGCGGGCCTCGAAGAGCTCCTGGACACGCGGCAGACCACCCGTGATGTCGTCACCGACGCCACCCTGGTGGAACGTACGCATCGTGAGCTGGGTACCCGGCTCACCGATCGACTGGGCGGCGACGATGCCGACCGCCTCGCCGATGTCCACCAGCTGACCCGTGGCCATCGAGCGGCCGTAGCACGTCGCGCACACGCCGGTGCCCGTGGTGCAGGTGAGGACCGAACGGACCTTCACCCTCTCCACGCCGGCGTTGATGAGCGCCTCGATGGTCGGGTCGCCGAGGTCGGTACCGGCGGCGACGATGACCGTGCCGTCGGCGTCGGTCGCGTCCTCCGCCAGCGTCCGGGCGAACGTCGAGGTCTCTACGTGCTCATCGCGCTCGAGGGCACCGGTCGGGTTGCCCTGGACGTCCATGGCCGGACGCGCGATGGTCGTCTCCACGCCCTTCGTGGTGCCACAGTCGGTCTCGCGCACGATGACGTCCTGCGAGACGTCGACGAGACGACGGGTGAGGTAACCCGAGTCGGCGGTACGCAGGGCGGTGTCGGCCAGACCCTTACGTGCGCCGTGCGTGTTCATGAAGTACTCGAGCACGGTCAGGCCCTCACGGAACGAGGACTTGATCGGCTGCGGGATGAACTCGCCGTTCGGCCGCGTGACAAGACCCTTCATACCCGCGAGTGCGCGGATCTGGGTCATGTTGCCCGCCGCACCCGACTTCACGATCGTGGGGATCGGGTTGTCGTCCGGGTAGTTGGCCTCCATGGCCTGGCCGATCTCGTCAGTGGCCTCCTGCCAGAGCTTGACCAGGTCGGACTTGCGTTCCTCGTCGGTGATCTTGCCGAGGTCGTACTGCGACTCCAGGCGCTCGGCCTTGGCGTCGTACGAGGCCAGGATCTCCTTCTTCGCCGGCGGGACCAGCACGTCGGACATGGCGATGGTGACACCCGAGCGGGTGGCCCAGTAGAAGCCCGTGTCCTTGAGCTTGTCCACCGTCTGCGCCACGACGATCATCGGGTAGCGCTCGGCCAGGTCGTTGATGATCACGGCCTGACGCTTCTTGGGCATCTGCTCGTTGACGAACGGGTAGTCCGCCGGGAGCAACTCGTTGAACATGACGCGACCGAGCGTGGTCACGGTCAGCCACTCCTGCCCCGGTGTCCAGCCCTCGGGGAACTGCTCCGCCTCGATCTCGGCGCTGGGGCGCTGGTGCGTCATGCGGACCTGGATCGGGGCGTGGATGTCGAGCACTCCCAGATCGACGGCCATGATGGCCTCGGACGGGGTCGAGTACACGCCGGTGGCCGGCGAGTCCTCGGCGGCCGGGGTGAACGAGCCGGTCGCGCCCTCATCCAGACGGGTCAGGTAGTACAGGCCGGTCACCATGTCCAGACGCGGCATGGCGAGCGGGCGCCCCGACGCCGGCGACAGGATGTTGTTCGAGGCGAGCATGAGGATGCGCGCCTCGGCCTGGGCCTCCGCGGACAGAGGGAGGTGCACGGCCATCTGGTCACCGTCGAAGTCGGCGTTGAACGCCTCACACACGAGCGGGTGCAGCTGGATGGCCTTACCCTCTACGAGCTGTGGCTCGAACGCCTGGATGCCGAGGCGGTGCAGTGTGGGCGCACGGTTGAGCATCACCGGGTGCTCGGCGATGACCTCTTCGAGCACGTCCCACACCTGGTCGCGCTGGCGCTCGACCATGCGCTTGGCGGACTTGATGTTCTGCGCGTGGTTGAGATCCACCAGCCGCTTCATGACGAACGGCTTGAACAGCTCGAGGGCCATGAGCTTGGGCAGACCGCACTGATGCAGCTGCAGCTGCGGGCCGACGACGATGACCGAACGGCCGGAGTAGTCGACGCGCTTGCCGAGCAGGTTCTGGCGGAACCGGCCCTGCTTGCCCTTGAGGAGATCCGACAAGGACTTGAGCGGGCGGTTGCCCGGACCCGTGACGGGACGGCCACGACGGCCGTTGTCGAACAGCGCGTCGACGGACTCCTGGAGCATCCGCTTCTCGTTGTTGACGATGATCTCGGGGGCACCGAGGTCCATCAGTCGCTTGAGGCGGTTGTTGCGGTTGATCACGCGACGGTAGAGGTCGTTGAGGTCCGAGGTGGCGAAGCGGCCACCGTCCAGCTGGACCATCGGACGCAGCTCCGGCGGGATCACCGGGACGGCACCGAGCACCATCGCGGCCGGGTGGTTCCCCGACTGCAGGAACGCGGAGACGACCTTGAGCCGCTTGAGGGCCCGGATCTTCTTCTGCCCCTTGCCGTTGCGGATGATCTCCCGCAGCGACTCGGCCTCGGCCGCGAGGTCGAAGTTCAGCAGCAGCGACTGGATCGCCTCGGCGCCCATGCCACCCTCGAAGTACTCGCCGAAGCGGTCCTCGAGCTCGCGGTAGATGCCCTCGTCGACGATGATCTGGTTGACGTCGAGCTTGGTGAAGGTGGTCCAGATCTCGTCGAGGCGGTCCAGCTCACGCTGGGCCGACTCCCGGATCTTCTTCATCTCCTTCTCGCCGCCGTCCTTGACCTTGCGGCGCTGGTCGGCCTTGGCGCCCTCGGCCTCGAGCTCAGCGAGATCGGCCTCCAGCTTCTTGGCACGAGCCTCGATGTCGGAGTCGCGCTCGTCCTCGATGATCTTGCGCTCCTCGAGGACCTGGGCTTCGAGGGTGCTCAACTCGTTATGACGCAGCTCGGTGTCGACGCTGGTGATGACGTAGGCGGCGAAGTAGATGATCTTGTCGAGATCCTTCGGCGCCAGGTCAAGCAGGTAGCCGAGTCGCGACGGGACACCCTTGAAGTACCAGATGTGGGTGACCGGCGCGGCCAGCTCGATGTGCCCCATGCGCTCGCGACGCACCTTGGCGCGGGTTACCTCGACGCCACAACGCTCACAGATAATGCCCTTGAAGCGCACGCGCTTGTACTTGCCGCAGTAGCACTCCCAGTCCCGGGTGGGACCGAAGATCTTCTCGCAGAACAGGCCCTCCTTCTCCGGCTTGAGGGTGCGGTAGTTGATGGTCTCCGGCTTCTTGACCTCGCCGTAGGACCAGTTACGAATGTCGTCGGCAGTCGCGAGACTGATGACCAATTCGTCGAAGTAGTTGACGTCCTGCACGTAGGCGTCCTTTCCCGGGTGGGATGATGGCGGGCCCCTTCCGGGGTGGGGCCGGTATGGGGCCCGCCGAGGTGGAACTCGAATCTGTCGGGTGCGGGGCTGGGGCGGCGTGGGCCGCCCTCCCGCCTACTGGGCCAGCTCGTCGGCCGCCGAGGACTCATCGCGCGAGAGGTTGATCCCCAGGTTCGCGGCGGTGCGGTCGAGGTCGTCGTCGTCTCCATCACCCAGGGAGACTGCCTGGCCGTCGCTGGAGAGCACCTCGACGTTGAGGCACAGCGACTGCAACTCCTTGAGAAGCACCTTGAAGGACTCGGGAATACCCGGCTCCGGGATGTTCTCGCCCTTGACGATCGCCTCGTAGACCTTCACGCGGCCCACGACGTCGTCGGACTTGATGGTGAGCAGCTCCTGCAGCGTGTACGCGGCGCCGTAGGCCTGCATCGCCCAGCACTCCATCTCACCGAAGCGCTGGCCACCGAACTGGGCCTTACCGCCGAGCGGCTGCTGGGTGATCATCGAGTACGGACCGGTCGAGCGGGCGTGGATCTTGTCATCCACGAGGTGGTGCAGCTTGAGGATGTACATGTAGCCCACGGCCACCGGGTACGGGAAGGGCTCGCCGGAGCGACCGTCGAAGAGGGTCGCCTTGCCGTCGGCCTGGACCATGCGCTCACCGTCACGGTTCGGCAGGGTGCAGCCGAGCAGTCCGGTGATCTCCGTGTCCGCCGCGCCGTCAAAGACGGGGGTGGCCGTATTGGTGCCGGCCTCGACGCTGTGGATCTCCTCCGGCAGCTTGGCCGCCCACTCGGGCAGGGAGCCGTCCGCCTCACGCGGCACCTCCCAGCCGGCCTTGGCCAGCCAACCGAGGTGGGTCTCCATGATCTGACCGATGTTCATACGACGAGGGACACCGTGCGTATTGAGGACGATGTCCACCGGCGTGCCGTCGGGCATGAACGGCATGTCCTCCGCGGGGAGGATCTTGCCGATGACGCCCTTGTTACCGTGGCGGCCGGCGAGCTTGTCGCCGTCCTGGATCTTGCGCTTCTGCGCCACGTACACGCGCACCAGCTCGTTGACGCCGGGGGGCAGATCGTCGTCGTCGTCCCGCGAGAACACGCGGACGCCGATGACCTTGCCGGACTCGCCGTGGGGCACCTTGAGCGAGGTGTCGCGCACCTCGCGCGCCTTCTCACCGAAGATGGCGCGCAGCAGGCGCTCCTCCGGCGTCAGCTCGGTCTCGCCCTTGGGCGTGACCTTGCCGACGAGCACGTCACCGTCACGGACCTCGGCGCCGATGCGCACGATCCCGCGGTCGTCGAGATCCGCCAGGACCTCGTCGGAGACGTTCGGGATATCCCGCGTGATCTCCTCGGCGCCCAGCTTGGTGTCGCGGGCATCGATCTCGTGCTCCTCGATGTGGATGGACGTGAGCACGTCCTCCTCCACCAGGCGCTGCGAGAGGATGATCGCGTCCTCGTAGTTGTGGCCCTCCCACGGCATGATCGCGACGAGCAGGTTCTTGCCCAGCGCCATCTCGCCGTTCTCGGTGCAGGGGCCGTCCGCCAAGACCTGTCCGGCCTCGACCCGGTCACCCTCGTCCACGATCGGCCGCTGGTTGGAACACGTGCCCTGGTTCGAGCGGGCGAACTTGGCCAGGCGGTAGGTCTGGCGACCACCGTCGTCGTCCATCACGGTGATGAAGTCGGCCGAGACCTCCTCCACCATGCCCGGGCTGGTGTTGACGACCACGTCGCCGGCGTCCACGGCCGCACGCAGCTCCATACCGGTACCGACGAGCGGCGCCTCGGAACGCACGAGCGGGACGGACTGCCGCTGCATGTTCGCCCCCATGAGGGCTCGGTTGGCGTCGTCATGCTCGAGGAACGGGATCATCGCGGTGGCCACGGAGACCATCTGGCGCGGCGAAACGTCCATGTAGTTCACATCGCCGGGCTGGACCATCTCGACATCGCCGTGCTTCTTGCGTACGAGGATCCGGTCCTCGACGAAGTTGCCCTCTGCGTCGATCTCAGAGTTGGCCTGCGCGACGACGTAACGGTCCTCCTCGTCCGCAGTCAGGTAGTCCACCTGGTCGGTGACGACCCCGTCGATGACCCGGCGGTACGGGGTCTCGATGAACCCGAACGGGTTGACCCGGGCATAGACCGAGAGTGAACCGATCAGACCGATGTTCGGACCCTCGGGGGTCTCGATCGGACACATGCGGCCGTAGTGCGAGGCGTGGACGTCGCGCACCTCAAGGCCGGCGCGCTCACGCGACAGGCCACCGGGCCCCAGCGCGGAGAGACGACGCTTGTGGGTCAGGCCCGACAGCGGGTTGTTCTGGTCCATGAACTGCGACATCTGGGAGGTTCCGAAGAACTCCTTCAGCGCCGCGGTGATGGGCCTGATGTTGATGAGCGACTGCGGGGTGATCGCCTCGGAGTCCTGCGTGGTCATGCGCTCGCGGACGACACGCTCCATGCGGGACAGGCCCACGCGGACCTGGTTCTGGATGAGCTCACCCACGGTACGCAGGCGACGGTTACCGAAGTGGTCGATATCGTCGACCTCGACCGGCACCTCTCGGCCCCCGGACACCTGCATCGAGTTCTCGCCCGCGTGGAGACGGACCAGGTACTCGATGGTGGCGGCGATGTCCTCACGCGTGAGCGTGGTGGTGGCATCCCCCTCGGGGTCGGGCAGGCCGAGCTTGCGGTTGACCTTGTAGCGGCCGACCCGGGCCAGGTCGTAACGCTTCTCCTTGAAAAACAGGTTCTCCAGGAGCGCCTCGGCGGACTCGCGGGTCGGCGGCTCACCCGGGCGCAGTTTGCGGTAGATCTCGAGCAGGGCCTGGTCGGTGTCCTCGACCGTGTCCTTCTCGAGCGTGGACATCATGATCTCGGAGAAACCGTAGCGCTCCTTGATCTCGGTGGTGGTCCACCCGAGAGCCTTGAGTAGCACGGTGACCGACTGGCGACGCTTACGGTCAATGCGGACGCCGACGGTGTCGCGCTTGTCCACGTCGAACTCGAGCCACGCACCACGTGACGGGATGACCTTGACGGAGTGGACGTCCCTCTCCGTGGACTTGTCGCGCGAGCGGTCGAAGTACACGCCCGGCGACCGGACGAGCTGGGAGACGACGACCCGCTCGGTGCCGTTGATGATGAACGTGCCCTTGTCGGTCATCATGGGGAAATCACCCATGAAGACGGTCTGGGACTTGATCTCGCCGGTCTCAGTGTTCTCGAACTCGGCCGTGACGAACAGCGGGGCCTCGTAGGTCCGGTCCTTCTCACGGCAATCCTCAAGGGATGCCTTGACCTCTTCGAAATAGGGCTCCGAGAACGAGAGCGACATGGATCCGGAGAAGTCCTCGATCGGGGAGATCTCCTTGAGGATGGACTCCAGGCCTCCCTCGAGGTTCGTGGTGCCGCGCGAGGCGGCCCTCTCTTGCCACTCCTCCGAACCGATGAACCACTCGAACGACTCCGTCTGGAGGTCGAGCAGTCCCGGCACCGGCAACGGCTCGGTGAGCTTCGCGAACGAAACTCTCCGGGGCGCACCGGGAACGGTGGAGACTGACGTGGTCTGGCGGGAGACTGCCAAGATGGGTCCTTCCAGCACCTCACGTGATCACCACGGGCGGTGATCACAGATATATCTGCGAGCGGTCCGCCGACGGGTATCCACCCTGGTCCGCCGCGGTACGTACAGGCTCGGAAATCACCCGGTGAAACCGGGAGTGAGCCGTCACGGACGGACGGGAGGGCAAATAGCAGCCAGCGCAACGACCTAATCTATCGGAAGGCGGCGACAAAGTCCAGCCTTCTACGGAGTTGCCCCCGGAGGCTGTTCGCGTGCGTGGCGCGGCGTCCGTCTCTGCGCTGGTTGCCCTCGTGGCTTTCGCCTCATCGGCCCCCGGTCGGGACGTCGCACCCGGACTGTCTGGAACCAGCCCGATGCCCCTAAAGGGTGACGGGTGAAAGCCCGTTCGTCAAGGAACCGGCGCGGTCGGTTGCGGGATCGGCTGCAAGTCGCCCCTCATCAGGAGGGCAGATCCGGAATTCGCGACAGTTTCCACACGCCGTCGACCTTGTCGAGACCGACCAGATACGTGCCGCTGGTGCTCCCTGCGGCTACACCGTCCCGTGACATCGACACGTCCTGGACCAGCAGGACCTCGGCCTTGTCGTCCTGCAGGTAGGACAGTCCGGCCTCACGCACCTCCGCATCCACGGTGGTGGCGGTCTGCTCGTAGCTGTCGCGCAGGGCCGGCCAGTTCTTGTCGAGTTCCTCCACGAGCGCTGGGGTCAGGAACTCGCCGAGGGAGTCGTGGTAGTCGTCGAGTTTCTCGTGGTCGATCGCCACGAGCCGTTGGACGTTGGTCGTCGCGGCGGCGAGAACCTCGTCGGTGGCTGCCCGGTCGACAAATGCCCGGTTCTCGACCGAGACGCCTGGCTCGGTCGCCAGGAACGCCCCCGTGACTCCGGCCACGACCCCCACCGTTAGAGCGGCGTAGGTGAGCGTCCGGGCCTGGGGACGACGACGAACTGCCGCTTCCCTGGATCCGTCGCGTGTCGTGCGCGCGCGCACCTCGTCGTCTCCGGTCTGCCCAACCCGCGGGGTGGTCTCCGGACGGGTCGGTCCGCCGTGGCCAGCCAGTCGTCGCCGGGCCGGCGGGGTGACAGATTTCGGGGTCCTCTTGATGGGTGGCATCAGTTTGTCCCGTTCCTTCTCATCGCCCGGCGGAAGTGGTCGGCGCCGGGGTGGACGACTCCTTCTCCCCGGCCGGGTCCTGTGGTGCGCGGTCGGTCCCGGGCGTCCGCAGTTCCTGCACTGACTGGCTGGACTGTCCGACCGGGACGGTCACACCCACCTGGTTGACCGCGTCGGCCTTCCACTGCCCGTCCTCCAACGTGAGGTCCACACGCATCGCCTGACGGCCGGTGATGTCCTCCTGGCCTTCGCGCTCGGAGTGCGCGGTGAATACAACCAACACCGCCGCGTCCCCGGCTTCGCGGTCGAGCTCCTCGACCGCAGTGTGCGAGACCGTCGCCGTGGTGACCGCCTTCTGCTCCGTGACACGCGTGCGTACGTCCCCGGCCCACTGTTCCTGCTCGGCGAGGAAATCCCCCGTCGACGACGCGGCTAGCTGCTCGAGAGAATCGTCCACGCTGCGGTGATCGAAACTGAAGGCGTTGATGATGACCTGGGCGGCGACATCCGCGACCGCCTCACGCTCCTGCGCGACCTCCTGGTCCGACCTCGCCTGGAGGTACCGGACGCCGAACACCCCCAGCGTGGCCAGGCCGGCGACCAGGACCACGATGGACACGATCGTCAGCCACCTCGGGACACTGCCCCCGGCGTCGGCTCCCGCGCTCGTCTCCTCAGATCTCATGGCGGCGACGGTACCGGAACCCCCTCGTGCCCGATCATCGCCCGGTCGCGGCGTCACCGCGGGATCAACCCCTGGAGGACTGCGAGCTGCTCGGCGGCCACGGACAGGTTCAACCGATCCGGATCGATCTTGGGCTTGGCGTCCCATGGCTGAGTGACGTCCGGGTGGGCGTATTCGACCCGGTCGGCGCCGCGGACCGCGGTGGGACTGCCGAACGGCACCGTGCACCGCGCGTCGTAGTTGGGCGGGAAGCTCTGCTCCTGCGGGTCGAACGCCGGGTCCTGAGCCTTCATCTGCTCGATGATCTCGTACGTTCCCTCGTACCCCTGGGTACAGGGTGTCGGGTTATCCATCTCCAGCACCAGACCGAAGTGGATAGTGCCATCCCCCGGCGCGACGGAGAGGCCACCTCCGGACAGCGCTGGCAGCAATTGCAACAACACCACGAAAGACGGAGCGAGCGGGTCGATCGTCTTCATCGTGGTGGACAGATTGCCCACCGTCCGGGAGAGCGGCTCGCCCGAGTTCTCCACGAGATACCGGGTCTCGTCGGCGAACTCGGGGGCGGTGGTGATGAGCCGTTCGAGGTCGGAGTCAGAATCACGTAGCGCTTCCGTCACGGTCCGGAGGTCGCGCGAGAAGTTGATGATCTCCCCCGACTGGTCTGCCTGGGTGTTCAGGACGGTTGCCCCGTCACGGATCAGCGCCTGCAGCTGGGGCATGGTGCGCACGCCCTCGTCGGAGAGTCGGATCAAGGAGTCGGACAGTCGTTGGAGCTGAGGACCGCGGCCCTCGACCGCCTTGCCGAGTTCGTCGACCACCACCTTGAGGTCGTCCAGCGGCACCGAGCGTGAGAGGTCGTCGACCGAGGCGAGCAGGTCCTCCACCCGGACCGGAAGCGCCTCACGACCGGCGGAGACCACGTCCCCGTCCTGAAGGTATGGCTCCGAGTAGCTGTTGGGCCGCAAGTCGACGTATTGCTCGCCGATCGCCGAACGGTTGGCGACCACGGCTACCGTGTCTGCGGGGATGTCGGGGGCACTGGAGTCCAGGTCCAGTTCGATCCGCACACCGTCGTTGGTCAGCTTCAGCTCCCCCACACGCCCGACGGGCGTACCGCGGTAATTGACGGCCGCGTTAGTGAACACACCGCCGGTGTCGGGCAGGTCGAGGTGGACCGTGTATTGCCCGATGCCCAACAGGGAGGGCAGGCGAACGTATTTGGCGCCGACGTAGGTCACGCCGAGCGCGGCGATAACACAGAAGGCGATGAGCTGGGCTCTCAGTGTCTTGCTCATCGGTATCCGGGCTCCCCTGGCTCGGGCAGGTACGTCTCAGAGAACTCCGAGGTACCCGGTGCGGGTCTGGGCACGACGGCCCGGTCCATGACTGGGGGGACCGGCAGCAGCGGCAGCACGATGGTCGTCCGCCGGTCCGGGCCGTTGGTCCCCTCCCACGGGTTACCGGGGTCCACGTTGTAGGGACCGCGGGTGGTGGTCGGCCGCACGGGCACCGGGTCACCTTGGTTGGCACCGAGATTGCGGAGCGTCTCGGAAATGGTCGCGTCAATGGACAGGAACACGTTGGCGGACCCGCCGACGGTCGAGGGGATCGACGAGTCCGGGAACGGGAAGGTGGGCACAAAGCCAGCGAGCTCGATGAGGTCGGGCGTGGACTCCCCGAGGTACTGCAGTACCGGGCGCAGCGCGCGCAGGTCGGCGATCAGGTCCTCACGGCTGGTCAATAGAATGTTGGACCCCACTTCTCCGAGGGCGTCGATCCGGCGCAACATCTCCACGAACTGGGGGCGTTGCTCCTCCAGGACGGCCACGCCGGCGGGGAGTTCGTCGAGAGCGGCCTGGATCTGCTGGCGTTGGTCGTTGGCCCGCGAGGTCATCAGGTTCACGCCGTCGAGCGCGGCCGTGATGCTGTCGCGCTGACGGTTGAGCCCGGAGATGAGCTCGTCTGCGGAGCGGAGGGTCTCGGTGAGGCCCTCCTCGCGGCCGTCCGTCACCTTCAGCAACTCCGACACGATCGGCTGCAACTGATCGACGCCACCGCCGTTGAGTAGAAGCGACAGGGCGCCGAGGACCTGCTCGATATCGGTCGCCGTGCGGGTGTTGGAGGTGGAGATGACGTCCCCGTCCGTCAGCCGCCCGTGCGGTGCCTCATCCTTCGGCGGCGTGAGCTGAACGAACTTCTCCCCCAGCAGGTTGGTCTGCTGAATTGAGGCCTCGGTGTTGGCCGGCAGCTCGAGACCATTCCGCAGAACGATGTCGACCTGCGCGGTCCACCCGTCTTCAGCGAGCGAGATTCCGGTGACCCGTCCGGCGTCCAGCCCGTTGACCTTCACCGATGACTGCAGCACCAGGTCGAGCACGTCGTCGAACTGGACGGCGACCTCCATGGGATCGTCGCCGACGTCCGCGCCGCCCGGCAGGGTGTAGTCCTCCAGGTTCAGGGAGCATCCGGCTGCTAGCGCCGCGACGAGGGCGGCGGCGCCCAGCGCGCGGCCGGCGCGGACAAACGTGGCCGTGAAGTAGGTCATCCACGTCCCCCTTCAGAGGCGGGGGTCATCGGCCACCCGCGATTGCCCTCGACGGTGCCGGGCACCGGGATGGACTGCTTCATCTCGCCCGCCAGGACTCCGAGCGGCAGGTCCGGGTTGGCGGCCCGCAGCTCCTGGTTGCGCTGCGGGGCCAGCGCCTCACACGCCTGGATGTCGGCGCGCCTCAAGTTGTCGAGTTCCCGGAACATCTCGTTACCTGGATCGAGGCGCCCGAGCTTCATGAGCGAGCAGAGGATGCCGGCCGGATTCTGTGTCTCCGGGATATTGGGCCGCATCGACAGGGTCCCCGACTCTGCGTCGTAGGCGCCGATGAGGTTGGACAGCGCGAGGGGCGCCACCTTGAGGATCTCCTCCAGGTCGCCGCGCTGATCGGCGGTGATCTGGCTGATGGTGACCAGGCGGTCCGCGTTACTGCGGATGATGTCCTGATTGTCCCGTACCAGTCGCGCGACGTCGGCAAGCGCGTAGCTCAGCTCGCCGAGCGCCCCCTGAAGGTCCTCCCGTTGCCCGGCCACGGTCTGGTTGAACGTCGCCATCTGGGAGTTGAACTCGCGAACCTGTGCGTCGTTCTGGGCGAGCATCGTGACGAAGGACTGCAGGTTGACCACGGTCTCACTGATGTCCTGGCTCGAGTCCGCGAGGGTGGTGGCGGCCTTGGACAGTTCATCGATCGAGCGCCCGAGTGCAGCGCCGTTGTCCGCGAGGGTGTCGGCCGACGTGGCGACGAACCGGTCGAGCGCTCCCTCGCGGTTGGCACCGTCCGGGCCGAGGGCCTCCGTGAGGTCCTCGATTGACGCGTAGAGCTTGTCGACCTCAACCGGTGTCGCGGTCCGCTCCAGCGGGATGTGCGCGCCGGACTCCATCGTCGGGCCACCCGCGTAGGCCGGTACCAATTGGACATTGCGGTCTGGGATCACCGACGGGGTCACCTGGACAGCCTTGGCATCCGCCGGGACGTCG
The DNA here is from genome assembly GCF_008369165.1 of Dietzia sp. ANT_WB102. Classification (NCBI taxonomy): domain Bacteria; kingdom Bacillati; phylum Actinomycetota; class Actinomycetes; order Mycobacteriales; family Dietziaceae; genus Dietzia; species Dietzia sp. ANT_WB102. The sequence goes on along the minus strand of NZ_VOBA01000001.1, from coordinate 1,542,762 downwards.
ATCCCGCGCTTCACGTGGAGGCGAACCTCCACGGTGTCGCCCATCGGCGTCACCTCGTCCACAGACCCGACGGTTACGCCGAGGATCCGGACGTCCGTGCCCTTGGAGATGCCCACCGCCGACGGGAACGTGGCAGTGATGGTGGTCCGACCCAACCGCGTGACGGCAAAATAGGTGACAGCCACGATGGCGACGACGACGACGAGGAGCAGCGCGACCAACCAGTACGGCAGCTTCTTGTGCATCATTTGATCCCACTCTGTCGGGCCGGTGTGCGGGCACCCGGGTAGAAGGGCGGCTCAGGTATCCCGGGCGGGATGAGGTTGGTGACTACGGAGTCGAACCACCGTCCAGTGCCCAGCAGATTGGCGTACAGCCGGTAGAAGGGTGCCAGGTTGTGGATGGACTTCTTGAGGTCCTCCTCGTGGTCGGTGAGGATCTTCAGGGCGGAGTCGAGGCTGTCCAGGGTCGGGCCGAACTTCGCCTCGTTGTCTCCTACGAGCCGCCGGAGCTCAGTCGACAGTCCGCGTGTCGAGGCGAGGACCAGCTTGAGGCTCTCGGACCGTTGGTTGAGTTCACCGAGGAGTTGGCCGGTGCCGATGATGAGGCGTCGGAAGTCGTCGTTGCGTTCGGCCAGGATCCCTGAACTCGTTTTGGTTGCCTCGAGCAGCTGCCGCAGTTCCTCATCGCGGCTGGAGATGGTCTGGGACAGGCGCGCGACCCCGTCGACCGCGCCCCGGAACTCCTCCGGTGAGGCCTGCATGGCATCGGTGAGCGTGTCGAGGCTCTCGGCCAACTTGGCATCGTCGATCTCGTCGAGGGTCTCGGCGGCCGAGGAGAAGGCCGTGACGACGTCGTACGGGGCCACCGTCCGCTCGAGCGGGATCGGCTGGGACCGGTCGAGGTCGCCGGTGCCCGCCGGATTGAGCGCGAGGTACTTCTGCCCCAGCACGGTCTTGATCTGGATGCTCGCCCTGGTGTCGTCTCCCAGCCACGCGTCCTTGGCGCGGAACCCGACGAGGACCTTGTCCCCGTCCAGTTTCACATCGGTCACCACTCCCACCTTGACACCGGCCACGCGTACCTCGTTGCCATCTGTCAGGCCGGCAGCCTCGGAGAAGTACGCCTCGTACTTGGGGCCCGCGCCGACAAAAGGCAGGGAGTCAAGTTGAAACGAGCCGAGGGTGAGCACGAGGATCGCGATCACTCCGATGGCGCCGAAGGTGGCGTTTCCGACCCTGGGCTGGTCCGGCCTGCGTTTGGTCACGAGATGCCCCCTTCATGGCACCGCGGTGCGACGTTGGTGTACAGCGTGTGGTTGAGTGCCGGCCCTCCGGACGGAAGGAGGTTGGGAACGTCGTTTCCGGGCCCGTGGACGATGTCGGCACCACACAGGTAGAACTGGAACCAGGAGCCGAACGACCCCATTCGGATGAGGTTGTCGGTCTTGATCGGCAAGTTGTGCAGGACCTCACCCAGCTTGTCCTCCTTGTCTGCCAGGTTGTCGCTGACGAGCTTGAGATGGTCGAGTGACTCCGTGACGGCAGGCCGCGTAGCGGCGACGACGTTTTCCGCAGACGAGGTCAGGTCCGCCACCGAGTCGAGCGAACTACCGATAGCGTCTCGTTCGTCGGCCAGCCCTTCGACGAGTTGCCGGGTCGTCACGACGAGTTGCTGGAATTGCACGTCCCGCTCGTTGATCGTCTCCAGTACCCGGGTCAGGTTGTCGATCACTTCGCCGATCACGCGGTCGCGGTCGGCCAGGTGGTTGGTGAGCTGCCCGGTTTGTTGCACCAGGCTGGTCACGGTGCCGCCCTCCCCTTGAAGGACCCGGACGAGCGAATCCGCGAGTGCGTTGACATCGTCGGGTTGCAGCGTCGTGAAAAGTGGACGGAATCCGTTGAACAACGCCGTGAGATCAACGGCCGGTGAGGTTTTCTCGATCGGGATGGTGGTGCCCTCGGGCAGGGTCGGCTGGACCGGACCCGGCTCTCGCGCGATGTTCATGTAGCGCTGACCGATCATATTGCGGAACCTGAGCGTCAGGTGGACATTGGCGGGCAGGGTCCGGTCGCCGGCCATCGTGAAGTACACCTTGGCCTTGTCGCGGTCATGAACCTCGAAGTCGGTGACGTGCCCCACCACCACGCCGGCGATGCGCACGTCGTCGCCCTTCTCGACCATCGTGACATCCGAGAAGATCGCCGAATACTCGATGCCGTCTTCGCGTGTGCCACCTCGGATCGTGTTGGCGAGAACCATGCTTAACAAGCCGGTCACCACGATAAACACCAGCAGCTTGATGAAGGACGACAGGAGCCCGCCGCGGAACAGCGCCTTGAGTTTGGTGGTCACCGGAAGGCCACCTCCGTCCCTCGCAGCGCCGGGGCACCGATCACACCGATCCAGTCGGGGATCTCGGCGGCGTCACGGGACGTCGCGACGCCGTACACCGTACGGACCGTGTCGGTCTCCACCGGCGACCCCGCGTACGCCATGGCCATCACCTCGGGGTCCCGCCCAGCCGTCACCGTAGACGGGAACGGGAGGTTTGGCTGTTCCGGCACGGCCCGACCGGGCGCGGCGGGGACCGTGCCGCGACTACGCATGGCGGGAACGGGACCGTCCAGATCGAGCGGGTTGGGCAGGGTAGGAATGTACTGCGGGCCGGGGTTGCGCGACGGCGGCTGGAACGAGCCGTCGGCGATCGCCCCGCCCGGCGCCGCGGGGAAGTTCTCGGGCTCCCGGACCGGTTCGTAGCAGCGCGGTCCCCGGGTGTCGAAGAATCGGGGCTCGTCCTGGTTCGGTACATACCGACCCTTGGGGTTGACCACCTCGATCGTCACCCGGATTCCCGGGTGCGGGTCCCCGACCCCGAGGATCGCATCGGATCGGTCCAACGCGACCATGAAGTTCTCGACAGTGCAGGGCAGGGCCGGGGCGTACTCGGCCAGGTACTCCAGTGAGGTACGGGAGTCCGCCGCCAATGCGATGAGGTCCGAGCGGTTGTCCGCAAGGAATCCGGTGAGGGTTTCCGCCGACCGGGTAATGCGACCGAGACCGTCGGCGATGTCGGTGCGTCGCTGAACCACGGTGTCCCCTGTGGTGCGAAGCGCATCGAGGGCGTGGATGAGGTCCGGGAGCGCCTCGGAGTAGGTCTGCGAGAAGGTTGCCAGGTCGGCGAGGCCGGATTCCAGGGCGGGCATCTCCTGGGTGATGCCCTGGAAGACCTGGCCGATCTCCACCAGGCTCGCGCCGATCTCGTCACCGCGACCGGCCAGGGCCTGGTTGAGCGCGCCGAGGGTCCCGGCTAGTTTCTGCGGCGGGACCGCCTCGAGCACCGGGAGCAGTCCGTCCAGGACGCGGCCCAATTCAATCGCGTTTCCGCGAGTGTCCTGCTCGATGGTGCTGCCGGGTTCGATCGTGCCGACGGGCTGTTCGGGAAAACCCAGGTCCACGTACCGCTCGCCGAACAGGGTCTTGGGTAGTAACCGACCGCTGATATTGGCCGGGAGCTGGTCCATGAAGGCGGGGTCGAACTCCATGTCGACGCGGACGCGGTCACCGTCGGGTTGTACGCCCGCGACGCGGCCGACGAGGACCCCGCGGGCCTTGACGTCGGCGTCATTGGGCAGCGAGTAGGCCATGTCGTCTGTGATCATCGCGACGCTGTCGGAGGAGGTGAACGAGCGATTGTAGATTGCGATGGTCGTTCCGACGAACGCCACCGCCAGCACGATGAACAGCGCGGCCAGAAGCCGGGTGCGGGCCGGGGACAGCTGGTTCATCCGGCCACCCGAACGGTCGTGGTGGTACCCCAGAGGGCGAGTCCGACGAAGAAGTTGAGTATGGCGACGACGACGATCGTCGTCCGGACCGCGCGGCCCACTGCGACGCCGACACCGGCGGGTCCGCCGGTCGCGGTGAAGCCGTAGTAGCAGTGGATCATCACCAGCACGAACGCGAAAATGATCACCTTGACGAAGGAGTAGATCACGTCTTCCGGTGGCAGGAAGAGGTGGAAATAGTGGTCGAACGAGCCCGTCGACTGCCCCTGGATAATCGTGTTGACGCCTCGGGTGGCGAGGTAGGACGACAGCAGGCCCACCACGTAGAGCGGAATGACGGCGACGAACCCGGCGATGATCCTCGTGGTGACCAGGTACGGCACGCTCGGGATCGCCATTACCTCTAGCGCATCGATCTCCTCGGAGATGCGCATGGCGCCGAGTTGGGCGGTGAAGCCGCACCCGACGGTGGCGGAGAGCGCCAACGACGCCACGAGCGGAGCGACCTCACGGGTGTTGACGTACGCGGACAGGAACCCGGTGAGCACCGAGCTGCCGATCTGGTCGAGGGCTGCGTAACCCTGTAGACCCACGACCACACCAGTGAATCCACTCATCATCACGATGACGCCGATCGTCCCGCCGAGGACGGCGAGCACGCCCACGCCGAACGTCACCTCCGCGATGAGCCGCAGCACCTCCTTGCGGTAATGGATGATCGTCTGCGGGATCCACCGGATTGCACGCAGGTGGAAGGCGAGCTGGTCGCCGAGGGAGTCGAATGAAGCTACTGGGCCGCGGACCATGGCGCGGAGCCGGGCCCGGGTGGGTCCGACATCTGTGTGGATCGCCATCTATGACCCCTTCGGCGGAACGATCTGCAGATACATCGCCGTGAGGATGAGATTGGCGAAGAACAGCAGGAGGAAGGTGAGGACGACACCCAGGTTGACGGCGTCGCCGACCCCCTTGGGCCCACCCTTGGGGTTCATGCCGCAGTACGAGGACACGACTCCCGCGATGAGTCCGAAAACCAGGGCCTTGATCGAGGACATGATGAAGTCCGGTAGTTGGGCGAGCGCACCGAAAGACATGAGGTAGGCACCGGGGGTGCCACCCTGCAGGAGGATGTTGAACACGTACCCGCCGGCGATACCGACGATCGAGACTAACCCGTTGAGCAGCACCGCGACCAGCATCATCCCCAACACCCGGGGCACGACGAGGCGTTGGACCGGGTCGATGCCCAGGACCCGCATGGCGTCAAGCTCCTCGCGGATGCTGCGGGCGCCCAGATCGGCCGCCACCGCGGACCCGGCCGCCCCGGCGATGAGCAGAGAGGTCACCAGCGGCGCACCCTGCTGGACGACCGCGAGGACGCCGGTCGCACCGGTATACGCCTCCGCCCCGAGCTGCTGGACCAGAGAACCTGTTTGCATCGCGACCACCGCGCCGAAGGGGATCGCCACCAGTGCCGACGGCAGAATCGTCACCGACGCAATGAACCACGACTGCCCGATGAACTCACGGAACTGGAACGGCCTCCTGAATATGCCCCGCAGCACCTCGAGGAACAGCCGGAACACCTTGCCGGCTTCGCCGACGGCCTTACGGACTCCGTTGCCGACGTCCGCAGGTGCCACCCCGGTCGTACCTTCAGGCTGCTGAGCTGCGCCCTCCGCCATCTGTCTCCCCCCGCCGGATTCCGCCGCCTTAGTTCTCTGCGGAACCGTAGTGGTCGTCGACTCCCGCACTTGGTGCCGCGACTCCGGCGGGCGCCGCTGACGTTGCCGGAGCCGCGGACTCGCTGGAGGGTTTGGACGACGCTTGGGGTGCCTCGGCCGAGGCCTTACTGTTGCCGTGGCCCCGGGCGGTCCACTCTGCCCGGATGGCGTCCTGCGCCTCGGGCGGCAGCGTGTCCATCATCTCGGCCACGCGCTTCTCGCGTCGCGTCTCACCCTTGCGCTCGGGGCTACCCGGGGTGGGCTGCATCTGCGGCGGGACACCCTTGACCTCGTCTTCGCCCGGCGACCCGTCGTTGTGACCGGCATCGGCCTCCGCCTGCTCCGCACGCATCTGTGCGTCGTCCTTTTCCTCGGACATCCCGATCGGGCCGAGCTTGGACCCACGCAGGAACTGGCGCACCGATGGTTCCTCGCTCGTGAGCAGGACCTCTCGCGGACCGAACATGACGAGGTTCTTGCGGTAGAGCATGCCCAGGTTGTCCGGGACCGTGCGGGCGAGGTTGATGTTATGGGTCACGATGAGGATCGTGGCGTCGATCTGGGCGTTGATGTCGATCAACAGTTGCGCCAGGTAGGTCGTACGCACGGGGTCGAGACCAGAGTCCGGCTCATCGACCAGGATGATCTCCGGGTCCAACACCAGCGCACGCGCAAGGCCGGCCCGCTTGCGCATACCGCCCGAGATCTCGCCGGGCAGCTTTCCCTCGGCGCCGGTCAGACCGGTCAGTTCGAGCTTCTCCATGACGATGTCACGGATTTCGGACTCCGACTTGCGGGTGTGCTCTCGCAGCGGGAACGCCACGTTGTCGTAGAGGTCCATCGACCCGAACAGCGCACCGTCCTGGAACAGGACCCCGAACAGCTTCCGGATCTCGTAGAGCTCTTTGGCGGTGCACTGCAGGATATCCGTGCCGTCGATGATGATCTTGCCGCGCTCCGGGCGCAGGAGCCCGATGAGCGACTTGAGGAACACCGACTTGCCGGTGCCCGACGGACCGAGCAGAGCGCTGACCTCACCCTCGGGAAGCGTGAACGTGACGTCCTCCCAGATCTTCTGTGAACCGAAGGACTTGGTCAGACCCTCAACGGAAACCTCGACACCCACGTCAACCACTCCTCACTGCAGCCCTGATCTGTGGCCACGGTCACTGTAAACTACCGCTCCGACGCCGTGCTTTGTTACATGCCCCCGATAAGTGTCCCGTTATCGACGGCTGCTGTCTGGCGAGCGCACGGACACCAGACAGATGCCAGGGGCGGCCCGACGTTGTCGCCGGGCCGCCCCTGGTGAAGCAGTGGTACGTCAGATCACTTGAGGGTGACCGTCGCGCCAGCCTCTTCGAGCTTGGTCTTGGCGGCCTCGGCGGCCTCCTTGTCGGCCTTCTCGATGATCGCCTTGGGGGCGGACTCGACGAGATCCTTGGCCTCCTTGAGGCCCAGGCCGGACACGAGCTCGCGCACGACCTTGATCACGCCGATCTTCTTGTCGCCGGCCGACTCGAGGACGACGTCGAACTCGTCCTGCTCGGCGGCGGCCTCGCCACCGGCAGCCGGGGCACCGGCGGCCGCGACGGCGACCGGAGCGGCTGCGGTGACCTCGAAGGTGTCCTCGAACAGCTTCACGAACTCGGAGAGCTCGAGAAGAGTCATCTCCTTGAAGGCCTCGAGCAGCTCGTCGTTGCTGAGCTTCGCCATGGTGGCGTCCTTTCTGTTGGTCCCGGTGCCGTCAGACGGCCCGGAAACATGTGGGGTGTGTCAGTTCTTCTTGTCCTGGAGCGCCGCGAACAGACGTGCCAGCTGCGAAGCAGGCGCGTTGAACAGGCCGGCGGCCTTGGTCTGGTTACCCTTGAGGGCACCAGCCATCTTCGCGAGCAGGACCTCACGGGACTCGAGCTCGGCGATCTTGTCGAGTTCGGTGGCGGACAGCGGGGAGCCGTCCATGACACCGCCCTTGATGACGAGCGCCTTGTTGTCCTTGGCGAAGTTCTTGAGCGCCTTGGCGGCGTCCACGACCTCACCGGTGACGAACGCGATGGCGGTGGGGCCGGACAGGAGGTCGTCGAGACCCTCGACTCCGGCTTCCTCAGCCGCACGCTTGACCAGGGTGTTCTTCGCCACGGTGTACGTGGCCCCGTCACCCAGTATCTTGCGCAGTTCGGTGACCTGCGGAACGGAGAGTCCGCGGTACTCGGTGACCACGGCGGTCGAGGAGTTCTGGAAGTGCTGCTTGATCTCCTCGACGGCCTGGACCTTTGCGGGCTTTGCCATGTTTCGCCTCCTTTCTGCATCATCTCGCCCGAGAAAACACGAACGCCCCGTGCGCAGGCGGCACGGGGCGTGGAGGGGATGGCGCGGGCCCGGGGACCCACGGCACTTCCGACGCTGACCGGTGTTCTCCTGCGCGGGCCGTCCGGGCGCTCCCGGACCCTTCGACCACCCCCGGCGGGAGCGGCGACCTGCGGTCTTCGGTGAAACTTGATCAGGTGCCCGAGAGCAGGACCCTCGGGCGTTCAAACTTCGGATTCAGACTATAGGTGGCCCACCGCGCGGACCAAATCGTCCCGGTAGCTGCGAATGGCGGCCCGTTCGGCTTTCTGACACATTGGTGCAGTGTCCCGAACCCCGTCCCGCCTCGCCGTCGTCTATAACCCCACTAAAGTCGGCTTCGACGAGGTGCGCCGCCGCGCCGAGGCGAGGGCGTCCAAGCACGGCTGGACGGACCCCGTCTTCTACGCGACCACCGAGGAGGACCCCGGCACCGGCCAAGCGGCACGAGCGGCCGCCGACGGTGTCGGGCTGGTGATCGCATGCGGCGGCGACGGCACCGTCCGGTCGGTGGCCCAGGGCCTGCTCGGCACCTCGGTACCCATGGGCTTGGTCCCACTCGGCACCGGCAACCTGCTCGCCCGCAACCTCGACATTCCGCTGGACGATATCGACCGCGCGCTGCACGTCGCCATGAGCGGCCGGAGCCGGGCGATCGATCTCGGCGAGGTCCGGTACACCGATGGGGACGGTGAGTCCCACGACGACGTGTTCCTAGTGATGCTCGGAGCAGGGATGGACGCCGACATGATCGCGGGCACCGACGCCGATCTCAAGGCTAGGGTGGGCTGGCTGGCATACGTCGGGTCATTCGCGAACACACTGGTGCGCGGACACCGAATCAAACTGGAGTATTCGCTGGATGACGGACCTCCCGTCCAGACCCGTGCGCGGATGTTGCTCGTCGCGAATTGCGGGATGCTGCAGGGCGGGATGGTCCTGCTCCCTGCCGCCGTGATCGACGACGGACTGCTCGACGTCATGGCGCTGCGCGCAAAGGGCGTTATCGAATGGGCGCAGGCCGGCACCGTCCTGGCCCAGCACACCGTCCGTCACCGCCTCACCGCGCTACGGCGGAAGGCACCGCCCGCTGGCGAGCAGGACGAGCGCCGGACTCTCCCCGTGGATTTCCGCCAGGGCGTCGAGGTGACCGCCCGGGTTCTGGAGAAACCGGGGGCGTTCCAGATCGACGGCGAGGACTGCGGCACAGTGACCGAATTCTCGGCGCGGATCAAGCGCAGGGCGCTCACGGTCCGGGTGGCCGTCTGACCCGCACCGAGGAGAAGACTGTGCACCTATGGTTCTGCCAGGCGTGGGTCTTGACGTCATCGATCCCGCGCGATGAGGAGGCACCGGCATGACAGAGGGTGAATCGACGCACGTGGGAGTGTCACGGGGACGCGCAGGTCAGGACGTCTTACGGCAGGATCTCGCGCAGGATCGCAGCGGCCCCTTGGCCGGGATGCTCGTATTGGAACTCGGCACCCTCATCGCCGGGCCGTTCGCCGGCCGTCTCCTCGGCGACATGGGTGCCCGGGTAATCAAGATCGAGGACCCTGGTCGCCCGGACCCACTGCGCACATGGGGCCAGGGCGAGCGCGACGGACGTCGCCATTTCTGGACAGTGCACGCGCGCAACAAGGAGTCCATCACCCTCGACCTCCGCTCGGACGACGGCGCTGCGATCTTTCTCGACCTGGTCGCCCGCGCCGACGTCGTGGTGGAGAACTTCCGCCCCGGCACCCTGGAGAAATGGGGGCTCGGGCCCGAACGACTCCACGAGATCAATCCGGGCCTGGTACTCGGTCGAGTGTCGGGTTACGGCCAGACCGGCCCGCAGGCCGCCCGCGCCGGCTACGCCTCGGTCGCCGAGGGGGTGTCGGGCCTGCGACACCTCAATGGTTTCCCGGGCATGCCACCGCCGCGCATGGCCTTGTCAATCGGAGACACCCTCGGCGGGATGTTCGCCGTGCAGGGGATCCTCGCGGCGCTCTTGGCCCGCACCACCACCGGCCGGGGCCAGGTGGTGGACGTCGCGCTCACAGAGTCGTGCCTGGCGGTGCAGGAGTCTGTCATCCCGGACTACGACGCGGCCGGGGTCGTGCGCGGCCCCTCCGGCACCCGACTCGAGGGCATCGCCCCGTCGAACCTGTACCGGTCCGCAGACGGATTGTGGGTGATTATTGCCGCAAACCAGGACACCGTCTTCCGCCGGTTGTGCGGGGCGATGGCGCGTCCAGAACTGGCCGAGGATCCGCGGTTCGTGGACCACTCTGCGCGAGGGATGCACCAGGACGAGATCGACGCGATCATCGCCGACTGGGCGGCCGAACGGACCGCCGAGCAGATCCGTGAGATTCTCGAGTCCGCCGGAGTGGTGGTGGGTCCGGTCAACACCGTCGCGGACGTTGTTCGCGACGAGCAGTTCCTCGCCCGCGACATGATCATCCCGCACACCGTGCCGGGCGTGGAGGACACCGTGCTCGGCCCCGGCATCGTGCCCGTCCTCGGCGGCACACCCGGGACGGTATGGCGCGGTGGTGCGCCGGAGCCGGGCTTCGACAACGAGGCCGTCTATCGCGATCTGCTCGGCTTCGACGAACCGCGCCTGTCCGATCTGACCGCCCGCGGGGTCATCTGACCCGCCGCGCGGCGACCGGATGGCCTGGTGCCGGCCGGGACCGGTCTTTGTCATGCGGCCGGTACCAGCGTCAGCCCACGGGCAGGGTCCACTCGAACAGTCGGCCGTTACCGTGAGCTCCGGACGATGTCCGAGACCGTGACCCCTCACCGAGCTCGGCGAGCATTCGACCGGAGGCTGCCACGATTTCGTGGAATCGACCGGGGTCGAGCCAGTCGGGCCGGAGCGCGAACAGCACGTCCTCGGTCGCCGTATTCCCGGACGCGCCCGGGGCGAACGGGCAGCCCCCGAGTCCACCGAGCGCGGCGTCCACCATCCGCGCCCCCGCGCCCACCGCCGCGAGCGTGTTTGCGACGCCCATCCCCCACGTGTCGTGACCGTGGAAGACGATCCGGCGCTCCCCGGCTGGCCCGACTGCGGCGGCAACGAGGTCGCCCACCTGCTGCGGATGCGCCTGGCCGAGCGTGTCGGCCAACACCACATCGACGGTGCCCTCCCCACGCGGGTCGGCGACCAGCTCCAGAACCCGCTCTGGATCGACCGGCCCGCTGATCGGACAGGTGAAGGAGGTCGCCAGACAGAGTTGGACGGCGCCACCGGCCGCCGCCGCAGTCTCGATGGCCTCGGGCAGCGCGTCCATGCTGGTAGCAGTGTCGCGGCCGATGTTGGCCATATTGTGCTCGTCAGTCACCGACAAGCAGTACTGGAAGCGGCGGACCCCCGCGTCCGCCGCGCGGCGCACGTGCCCCGGCGTCGCGACCCACACCCAACAGCGGTCGCGCTCGGCCTCATCGAGGGCTGCGACCACCTCGAGTGTGTCCGCCAGCGCAGGCACGAGGTCCGGACGCGCCATGGACCCCACCTCGAGCTCCGGGATCCCGATTGCGAGCAGAGTCCGGACCAGAGCGATCTTGGACTCCGTGGACAGCCTGCCATCGGTGAGCTGGAGCCCGTCGCGCAGTGCGACGTCGCGGATGGTGACGGAACTCGTCGAGCGGGTGGTCATGGGGTCATCCTCCCGTATCCGGGTGCTCCCGCGGGGGCGCCGGCCCCGAAATGCGGGAAGGCCCCGCGGCCGGTTGTCCGGTCGCGGGGCCTTCAGCCGAGCTGGTCAGCTCACTTATGCGTCGCTGTCCGCCTCGAGAAGCTTGGAGATCGCCGACGAGTCGACCGGGATGCCGGGTCCGGTCGTCGTGGAGATGGTGACCTTCTGGAGGTAGCGGCCCTTCGAGGAGGACGGCTTAAGGCGCATGATCTCGTCTATCGCGGCCTGGTAGTTCTCCGTGAGCTGTTCGGCGGTGAAGGACGCCTTGCCCACGATGAAGTGCAGGTTGTTGGCCTTGTCGGTGCGGAAGGTGATCTTGCCGCCCTTGATGTCGTTGACGGCCTTGGTGACGTCCATCGTGACGGTGCCCGTCTTGGGGTTGGGCATGAGGCCACGCGGGCCGAGCACGCGGGCCACACGGCCGACCTTGGCCATCTGATCCGGGGTGGCGATCGCGGCGTCGAAGTCGAGCCAGCCGCCCTGGATGCGCTCGATGAGCTCCTCGGAGCCCACGACGTCTGCGCCGGCCGCCTCTGCTTCGGTGGCCTTCTCGCCGGCCGCGAAGACGATGACGCGGGCGGTCTTACCGGTACCGTGCGGAAGGTTCACGGTGCCGCGGACCATCTGGTCCGCCTTGCGGGAGTCGACGCCAAGTCGCATGGCGACCTCGACGGTGGAGTCCATCTTCGTCGAGCCGGTCTCCTTGGCCAGTGCCAGGGCGTCCAGAGGCGAGTACAGCTTGGTGCGGTCGACCTTGTCAGCTGCGGCCTTGAAGGCCTTGCTGTTCTTGCTCATGTGAATTCCATTCCTGCCGCGTCGATCACGCGACGGTCGGGTGTGGTGCGGGCCTGAGCTGCCCTCCCACAGTTGTTTTCGGTGGTGGAGATCAGCCCTCGACCGTGATGCCCATCGAGCGGGCGGTGCCGGCGACGATCTTCGCGGCCTGGTCGACGTCGTTGGCGTTGAGGTCCTCCAGCTTGGTCTGGGCGATCTCACGGACCTGGTCCATGGAGACCTTGCCGACCTTGGCGGAGTGCGGGGTGCCGGAGCCCTTCTGCAGGCCAGCGGCCTTGAGCAGGAGCTTGGCGGCCGGCGGCGTCTTCAGCTTGAAGTCGAAAGAACGGTCCTCGTAGACCGTGATCTCGACCGGCACGACGTTTCCGCGCTGGTTTTCGGTGGCTGCGTTGTAGGCCTTGCAGAACTCCATGATGTTGACACCATGGGCACCCAGAGCCGGACCGACCGGCGGAGCCGGATTGGCGGCACCGGCGTTGATCTGGAGCTTGATGAGCCCTGAGACCTTCTTCTTCTTCGGAGGCATCGTCTTCCTGATTCTTCGACTGGATCTCGGCTCCGCGCTGTACACGCGGGAGGCCGACTGTCGTGTGCACCACGCCCCCACACGGCCCCCCTCGGAGGGCACGCGGGAAGACAGGCGCAACCTTGGAGAGTGTACGCGCGCCGCGTGTCGGAACCCTAATCGCCGGGGCGGGCCATGCTCACAGACGAGCGACCCGCCCCACGCCGGGCGCGGGACGGGTCGTCGTGGGAGTTCTGAATGTCAGTCGATCTTCTCGACCTGCGTGAAGCCGAGCTCGACCGGGGTCTCGCGCCCGAAGATCGACACGAGGACCTTGAGCTTCTGGGCGGCCGGGTCCACCTCGGAGATGGAGGCGGGGAGAGTAGCGAACGGACCGTCCATGACGGTGACCGACTCGCCGACCGTGAACTCCACCTCAACGTTCTGCGGGGCGAAGCCCGAGTCGTCGGCGGTGCCAGCAGCGACCGACTTCTTCTCGGGCTTGGGCGCCAGGAACTTGGCCACGTCGCTCAAGGAGAGCGGAGTGGGGCTGCCGGAAGCGCCGCCCGTCGCACTGACGAACCCGGTGACGCCGGGGGTGTTGCGCACGACGCCCCACGACTCGTCGTCGAGCTCCATGCGCACGAGCACGTAGCCCGGCAGGACCTTGCGGTTGGCGACCTTCTTCTGGCCGTTCTTGACCTCGGTGAACTCCTCGACCGGGACCTCGACCTGGAAGATCTTGTCCTCTGCGCCCAGGGTCACGGCGCGGGTCTCGAGGTTGGCCTTCACCTTGTTCTCGTACCCGGCGTACGAATGGATGACGAACCAGTCACCGGGAAGTTTGCGCAGCTGACGCTTGAACGCGATGACCGGATCGATCGTGGGAGCAGCCTCCACAGCGGGGGCCTCGTCCGTCGATTCGTCGGGGGTCTCGAGGGCCGACTCGGCCAGCTCCTTCTCCGCCTCGGTCTCGTCCCCCTCGGGGATGGTCTCGCCCTCGACGTCCTCGTCGAGGGCCGTCTCGAGATCGTCTGTGGCGCCAGGGGCGCCGGCGTCGGACTCGGTGGGATCCGCGGCCGTGTCACCGAGCACCGCGTCCGCCTCGGTCGCGGCCTGCTCGGCGCCCTCGGCCTCGGGGCTCTGATCGATGTCGCTCACGGAAATGCGGTCCTCTCGAAGTTCGGCGGTCCGGATCTCGCCCCGGACCCCAGCGGCAGGTCTCTAGCGGTCGAAGACGAGCTCGACGAGCTTGCCCGCGCCGAAGTCGACGCCCGAGACCAGCGCGGTCATGAAGATGAGGAAGAGGAACACCACGATGGTGTAGGTGACCATCTGGTTTCGCGTAGGCCAGATGACCTTGCGGAGCTCCTCGACCACCTGCTTGATGTACTGGATGGGATTCGTGCGGGCGGTCCGCGTGTCCTCCGGCTTGTCCGCGTCCGTACGGACCCGGCCCGCCACAGCAGTGTCGCCGCGGCCCGCCTTGCCGGTCGGGACGGCAGCGGCGGCGTCGGAATCGCGGGCGCCGCTGATGTCGACGTCGTCGTCGCGATCCTGGCTCACGCGGCTACCTCCGGGTCGTCTGGCTTGCGGGAAGTGCAGGGGCGACAGGACTTGAACCTGCAACCTGCGGTTTTGGAGACCGCTGCTCTGCCAATTGAGCTACGCCCCTTCGGCCGGTCACCCGGCCACCCGTGCCATCCCGCGCTGCGGGCCGCACGAACGCCTCGACTCTACAGTGTCGGCGACTGCCTCGGGCAGCGCGGTCCGCGACCGCGTTCGGTCGGGCGTCCCAGTGTACGACAGCGCAGCCGGTGGCCCGAAATCGTCGCGGGTCACCCCTCGAGCGAGACCGTGACGATCGCCTTTCCGAACACCTTCGCCCCACCGCAGGTCACCGCGAGCGCAACGTCGGCGGTTGAGGAGTCCTCGGCTACCTTGCGCACCGCCCCCGTCACCTCCAGCCGGGCCGGGACGTCGGCGGGGACCACCACGGGCCCGGCGAAGCGGAACGCGGTCGCCACCACACGATCCGCTCCCCCTGCCCACTCGGCCACGACCCCGATAGCTAGGGCCGAGGTCAGCATCCCGTGGGCCACCACACCGGGCAGACCGAGCGCGCGGGCCGCTTCGTCGTCGAGGTGGATGGGATTGTGATCCCCTGACGCCTCGGCGTATCGGCGCAGGTCATCCCGCGTGAGCGGCAGAATCCGCGACGGCAGGACGTCCCCGGCGGCGGGAGTCCCCGTCGTCGTCGTTCTCATCCGGTCGGTCATGCCTGCACCTCCGCGGTGAGCAGTGCGCTACTCAGGGTCTGGACGGGGTCGCCGGCGGCGTCGCGCAACACCGTGTCGAACCCGATCATCCGTCCACCGCGCGCCGAGCGGACGCCGGTGACGGTGGCAGTGGCGGTGAGGACGTCACCCACGCGGATCGGACGGTGGTGCTCGCTGGACTGTGCGGTGTGGAGGGTGCGGGCCAGGTCGATGCGCAGCGCCGAGTGCTCCATCACCGCGCGTTGGACCGGTGCCGTCAGCGAGGCCGCGAGGGTGACCGGGACCTGCCCGGCAGGTGCGCCCACAGCCTCGGCGAAGCGTGCCACCACCTCGTCGGTGACGGTGACCGGATCTCCGACGACGACGAGGTCATCAGCGTTGTCTGTGCTCACAGGCGCCGACGTTACCGGAGGGCGTAGGCGGGTGAGCGCGGGTGCACCGCGGCCGCGGACGCCGAACGGAGCCGGCGAGGACACCCCGAGAAAAACGAAGGCCGCCCGCGCATACGCGGGCGACCTTCGTGGTGTTGTCGTACCGGTGGGGGGACTCGATCCCCCGACCTCACGATTATGAGTCGTGCGCTCTAACCAGCTGAGCTACACCGGCATGCCCTGCCAGTCGGACGATCGAGCCGCCCCGCACAGTGCGAGCCCCCTGTCGGAATCGAACCGACGACCTTTTCCTTACCATGGAAACGCTCTGCCGACTGAGCTAAGGGGGCGGGCCGCGCTTCACCATTGGAGTCCCAACCGCTCGGCGCGTAAGCCTCTAGCAGATTACACACACGGTCGAACGCGACACAAATCGCCTTGTCGGGCGCGGTTCACGGGCCCCTGGCAGGATGGTCCGGTGCGCATCTCCGTGGTGATCCCCGTCCTAGACGACGCCCGCGAACTCGAGGGGTGTCTGGCCGCTCTCGCCGAACAGACGCGCCTGCCCGACGAGGTGGTCGTGGTGGACAACGGGTGCTCGGACGACAGTGTCGCGGTGGCTCTCGGCGCAGCCGCCCGGGTTGTCGCCGAACCACGTCGCGGCATCCCCGCTGCGGCCGCGACCGGCTACGACTCGGCGACCGGCGACATCATCGCCAGGCTCGATGCCGACTCCCGGCCCGGACCGGAGTGGCTTGCGCGGGTCGAGGCGGCGTTCGCGGCCGATTCCCAGCTCGACGCGGTCTCCGGCCCGGGTGAGTTCATCGGGCTGACGGGCTGGCGGGCCCGCGCCGCGAAGCTTCTCTACATGGATGCGTTCTTCGTCTCCGTTGGCGCAGCCATGGCCCACCCGGTCCTTTTCGGCTCCAACCTGGCGATGCGCCGGAGCGCGTGGGAGCGGGTGCGTGGCGGGGTCAACAGGATTGACCCGGAGCTGCACGACGACATCGACCTGTCGTTCCAGTTCGGCGCCGACGACCGACTACTGGTGGACCGATCTCTGACCGTGGGGATCTCGGCGCGGCCCTTCGACGACCCGGCGGCCATGCGGCGACGCTTCTCCCGGGCGTTCCGGACGATCTTCCGCAACTGGCGCACGAGCCCGCCGTCGCAGCGCTGGAGAGAGCGCGTCCAGCGCTGAGCTCGGCAGCCTGCGGGTCTCGCGCTGTGACCTGCGATGCCGGAATGTACGCGCACCTCCGGGGTGCGCTCGCCGAATGGACCACAAACAGCGCGTATGCCGAAGTGCCAGCGGACCGTCGGCAGGTGCGCTGCTTGTCTGCCCGCCCCGACCCCGGCCCCTGCCGCGGCCCGCGCCCCGGCCCCCTGCCCCGCCGTCCCTCCACCGGGCTCAGGCCCAGACGAGCACCGCCCACAGGATGAGTTGCGTGACGCAGAACCCGGCCAGCATGTTGAGCACGAGAAAGCGCTTCCAGCCCTCGTTGGTCGCCTCGGCGGTAGCGTCGGTGACCCGACCGTAGGCGGCCACCGTGGCCAGGTACGGCAGGATGGCGAACGCCGCGCCCGATGCAGGCCACGGCGCCGCGATGAGCAACACCAGCACCGCGGCGGCGTAACAAGCCAGCGCGAACCACACCGCGGCCCGCGCACCGAGGACGGTCGCGACAGAGGAGAGGCCGGCCTCGCGGTCGAAGCGCACATCCTGCACGGCGCCGAACGCCTGTGATGCCGCGCCCCACAGCATGAACGCCACCAGGCACGCCCACACTCCGCCGCTGAGGTCCGCCCCGGCGATGGTCCATCCGACGATCGCCGGCGAGACGAAGTGGAACGCGGAGGTGACCGAGTCCAGGAACGCGATCTCCTTGAACCGCAGCCCCCTGGCGCTGTAGGCAATCACCGCGAACGCGCTCGCCGCCAACCACAGGGACGACTCCAGCGTGCCGACCACCACGAGGTACACGAGGAACGGCACGGTCGTCACGGCCGAGGCCACGAGCGTCGCCGTGTGCCGGGACCGCTCCAGCACCGCCCCCTCCACCCCGCCCTTGCGCGGGTTGCGCAGGTCCGACTCGTAGTCGAAGACATCGTTGATCCCGTACATCGCGAGGTTGTACGGCACCAGGAAGAAGATCGTGCCGATCACCCCGACAAGGTCGAACCCACCCGTGGCCAAGAAGTACGCCAGCGCAAACGGGGCGGCGGTGTTCACCCACGACACCGGGCGGGACGACCAGAACAGTGTCGTGAGCAGCCCCGGTGTGGCAGGGCGCTCGGGGGTGCGGATCAGGACGTCGTCGACGCTCCCCGCCGCGTGGCCAGCTTCTTCGTTGTCGGCCCCTGTGCCTCGGTCGCCGGTGCGCGGCCCCGCGGTGAGCACGAACCACACCGACGGCACGAACACGGCTACCGCGACGGCGTAGGCGAAGTCCTCTATCGGGGCCACGCCCAGGCGAACGCCGCTGGTCACCGCGTCGTCGTAGGCCACGAGCCCGGCCGAAATCATGATGTTGTCGAAGATCGCGGTGAGGATCAACAGCACCACGAGTGAGCCGCCGACCCCGACCAGCCAGCGGCGACGCTCGGCCCCACGCAGGCGCCACAACGCGATGAGTGCGGCGACCACGACGGGGATGGTCATGGTGAAGTTGATGGTCGAGTAGATACTCACGAACGCTCCCCCGCGTTGCCGGGCCGTCGCGACGAGGCGTGCTCGACTGCCCGGACCACGCCCGTCGCGCACACCAGCGCGAGATGAGACAGGAACGCTAGGAACACGACCTCCTCGAGCGGGATCTCGGGCGCCACCAGTAGCCCGGTCATGAAGTCGGTCTGCCCGCGGAAGAACACCCCGCTGCGCACCCCGAGGACGTCCCATGTGAGCAGCAGTGCCACCGACGCGGTCACGGCGAGCGCGGTCGCGGCCGGCGCGCGGAACGCCGCGAGCTTCCATCGGTGGTCGATGACGAGGATGCCGGTGATCGAGATGACCTGGACCGCCAGGTAGGCCAGCCCGATCACCTCGCCGACACCGGGCCCCCGCCTTCGGCGGGCCGTTCGAAGGCGGGCCGATCGAAAACAGTGCCCCCGCCCGGCTCGGCCACGGGCGCGGTACTCGTGTCACCGCGCACGTGCTTGAGCACCAACTCGGCGCTGATCAAACACATTGGTAGCCCGATCCCGGGGATCGTCGAGGCGCCTGCGTAGTACAGCCCGTCGACGTACTTGCTGACGTTGCGGGTGCGGAAGAACGCGCTCTGCGCCAACGTATGCGCGGGGCCGAGGGCGGTGCCGCGCCATGCGCCGAGGTCGGCCTCGAGGTCGGCGGGCGCGATGGTGCGGCGCACGACGATTCGCTCGGCCAGGTCTGGGATGCCGGTCCAGTCGGCGATCTGGGCGATGGCCTGGTCGGCCGCCGCCTCGATCGTCGCGTCGCCCGCGCCGTCCACACCGCCGTGGCCCAGCGACGGATCCGCGGGGATGGGGACCAGGACGAAAAGGTTTTCGTGCCCCTCCGGTGCGATGCCGGCGTCCTGGTCCGTATCGGTGGCGCTGGGTCGACACACGTAGAGCGACGCCGGGTCGGGGATATGGGGCGAGTCGCCGAAGATGGCGTCGAAGCCCTCCTCCCAGCGGTCGGTGAACAACAACGTGTGGTGCGCGAGTTCCGGCAAGTCTCCGCGCACGCCGAGCAGCATCAGCAGCGCGCCGGGCCCGGGGGTCTTGGAGTCCCAGTACGACTGCGGGTAGGTGCGGAGGTTCTCTGGGAGCCACCGGGTCTCGAGGTGGTGGAGGTCCGCGGCGCCGACGACGAGGGCGGCCGGCTGCGTCCGCTCCCGCCCCTCGCGGTCGCGCACCCGGACTCCCCTCACCCGGGCCCTGTTCCGACCGGACCAGCGACCGCCCGGGGCGTCGGAGGTGGTGACCAGTTCGATCGCCTCGGTGCCCGTGTGGATGTGCACGCCCTGCTGCTCGGCCACCCGCCGAACCGCGGTGATCACCTCGGTGAACCCTCCACGCGGATAGAGGACTCCGTCGGTGAGGTCGAGGTGGCTCATGAGGTGGTAGATCGACGGCGCCAGATACGGCGAGGACCCGAGGAACACCGCCGGGTAGCCGAGAATCTGCTGGATACGTCGGTCGGAGAACCGGCGGGCGACGAACGAGTGCAGTGGCTGCACCAGGCGGGCCACCAGCGCACCCGCGCGAGCCAGGACATCGGGACGCACCAGCGCCGGATACGAGGTGAAGTTGGTGTAGAGGAACCTCTTCAGCGCGAGGTCGTAGGTGGCCCGCGCCGAGTCGAGGTACCTGCCCAGGACGCGTCCGGCGCCCGGCTCGAGAGACTCGAACAGCGCGGTCGAGGCGGCCCGGTCGGAACGGATGTCGACCGACTCTGGGCGGTTCTCGAAGTACACGCGGTACCCGGGGTCCAGGCGCACCAGGTCCAACTGCTCGTCGGCGGAGGTACCGCAGAGGCGGAAGAAGTGATCGAAGACCTCCGGCATGAGATACCAGGAGGGGCCGGTGTCGAAGCGGAACCCGGCGGAAGACCAACTCCCCGCGCGCCCGCCGACCTCGTCGGACGCCTCGACCAGCGTGACGTGGCGTCCTTCGCGGGCCAGCAGCGCGGCGGTCGCCAGACCGGCGATGCCGCCGCCCACCACTACGACGGGCCCGTCCGGGGCGGGCCGGGGGCTCATTTTGTCACCGTCCTGCCGCGGGCACGCCCGCCGCGCTCGGCGCCGGGACGCGCACCGGACCGGCCACGCCCGGCGGCAGCCCGGCCGATCACCGCGAGTTTGACGGGATCGGGAACCCGCACCCGGCCCGCGCTCACCCCGGCCGCGCCGGCCGCCCGCAGGCGGTCATTGAGTTCGGCGAACAGGTCGTGGGCGGCGGCCACCGCCAGGCGGTCGCGACCCGGGATCCGATTGATCGCCGCACGGGCGACGAGCAGATCCGCGTCCACATCGTCGGCCAATTCGAGCACGTCCTTCTCTGTCAGTGCCCGCGGGTCACGGCCCGGCAGGTAGTTGCGACCGAGGTCCATGAAATCTTCCCGGATGTCCCGGAGGAAGTTCACTTTCTGGAACGCCGCACCTAGTGCACGCGCTCCGGCGGCCATCTCGTCGTCGTCACCCAGTCCCCCACCGGCGAACGTGCGCAGACACATCTCGCCGATAACCTCTGCGGAACCGTGGATGTACCGGCGGAGCGACTCCTCGGTGTGCTCCGTGACGTCGATGTCCACCTCCATCGAGTCATAGAACGGGTCCACCAGGCGCGCGTCGATGCCGAACCGACGCGCGGTGTCGGCGAACGCGTGCGTCACCGGATCCGGGTCCAGTCCGCGTTCGATCGCACGGTGGGTGCGGCGGCGCGCCTCGGCGATGAGCTCGCGCGCGGCAACCGGGTCCTCCATCGCGCCGTCGACGACCTCGTCCCCGACCCGCGCCCACGCGTAGATCGCGGCGACGTGCGGTCGGGTGGCGGGCGCGAGCAGCCGACAGGCCAGCGCGAACGACGTCGAGTACCGACGCAGGATCACCTCACTGCACCGGCGGGCGGCGTCGGTGAATTCCGCGTGGGGGCTCTGCTGGGTCATCGGGTCCTCTCCAGGGCGGCGGCCAGGTGGGGGCCGAGGGCGGCTCGGACATCGTGGGGCACTGCCGGCGAATCCAACGTGGCGCGGGCGGCGGTGACCAGATCCTCGGCGATGCCCACCGCGTGCTCACGGGCACCAATCTCACGCAGCAACTCGCGGGCGGTCCCGGGGTCCGGTTCGGCGGCGATACGAGGCCACGCCCCCGTGGTGGCCGCGTAGGCGAGCAGAACCGTCGGCGCGCGTCGGATCAGGTCTCCCTCGTTGGACTTGCCGGTCACCGCCGGGTCACCGAACACGCCCAGTACATCATCGATCACCTGGTACGCGGTCCCCAGGTGGTGGCCGGCCTCACGAAGCGTGGAGATGACCTCGTCGGACGCGCCGGCGAGCACCGCACCCGCCACCAGGGGCAGGCAGACGGAGTAGGCGGCGGTCTTTGCGCCACCTATCGCCAGTGCCCGTTCACGGTCGGGGGGCACGCGCTCGACTGTGCCGTGGACGTCGGCGTACTCCCCCGCGATCGACGCCACGACCGCGCTCTGCACCTCGTCCAGAACGCGGTGCAGCACGGGGGTCGGCACAGGAATGCGGGCGAACTCGGCCATCGCCGACACGAGCAGTAGGTCGCCGCCGAGCAGTCCGGCGACCTGACCGAGGTGTCCGGCTGGCCCGACCCCGATCCCGTGGGCGATGGCCCGCGCGGTGGTGCGCCCCTGCAGGTTGGGCTCGCCGCGGCGCTCGCTGTCCCCGTCCGCCAGGTCGTCGTGGACGAGGAACGCCTCGTGCAGGAGCTCCAACGCCCGGCACGCGACAGCGCGCACCGTCTCGTCGTCACCCCCGGCGGCTGTGTACACGGCATCGAAGAGCGCGGAGCGCATCCCCTTGCCGGAGCGGGTGGTCAGCTCCAGGTCACCGGCCCACTCATCTACTGCGGGACCCAGTCCGGTCGGTAGGTCCCGAGTGGTCATCCGATGGGCAGCATTCATCGAAAGGAGTGTCATGTCCTGTTGTTCGGAGCCGGGGCCATCGTGGATACGTCTCACCTCGATTCTCGTCGACGAGATGCGGCGGGCAGGTCGTGTGAACGTGACGCGGGCGCCCGCGCCTATCCACATTTTCACGGATCACCGGCATCGATGCCCGAAATGCACGAAGACCCCCGCTTGTGGCGGGGGTCTCCGAGTGCCAGATGATGGATTCGAACCAACGAAGGCTAAGCCGACGGATTTACAATCCGCTCCCTTTGGCCGCTCGGGCAATCTGGCGTGCACCCTTGTGGGCGCTACGACACGATACAACGGCGGTGCCCGCTGGTACCAAATCGGGGTGCCCAGGGGTGGTGCTCCGCCTGCCTCCGGCCCGGCCCGGGGCGGGTAGCCTGGCCGGGACATCCCCCAATGACAGGAGTGCGTCCATGGCTTCGGAGTCCTCGTTCGACATCGTTTCGGAGTTCGACCGCCAGGAGGTGGACAACGCCCTCAACCAGGCGGCCAAAGAGCTGAGCACCCGCTACGACTTCCGCGGGACCGATGCGAGCATCGAATGGAAGGGCGAGGACGCGGTGGAGATCGTTGCGAACTCCGAGGACCGGGTGCTGGCCGCGAAGGACGTCTTCGTGGAGAAGTTGGTGCGCCGCGGGCTGAGCATGAAGGCACTCGAGGTGGGCGACCCCATGCCGTCCGGCAAGACCTTCCGCCTGGTCGGCTCACTCAAGCAGGGCATCGACAAGGACAACGCCAAGAAGATCACCAAGCTGCTGCGGGATGAAGGCCCCAAGGGGGTCAAGGCGCAGATCCAGGGCGAGGAGATCCGCGTGTCCTCCAAGAAGCGCGACGACCTGCAGGAGTGCATCGCGTTGCTCAAGGGCGCGGACTTCGAGGTGGCGCTGCAGTTCACCAACTACCGTTAGCCCGCCAGTGATGCCGTTCCGCATCGGCGGGGGTGGGCGCGGACCGGGTGGTCTGGCGGGACGACACCTCCGCACCACCGCACTGGTCGCCGCCGTCGGGCTGTCCGCGCTCGCGGGGTGCGCGACCGGTGACGACGACGCGGACCGCCGACAGTTGACCGTCTTCGCCGCCGCGTCGCTGACTGACGCCTTCACCGACCTGGCGGAGGAGTTCGAGCGGACCAACCCGGGCGTGGACGTTCGACTCTCCTTCGACGGCTCCTCCGGTCTGGTCGACCAGATCGCCGGTGGCGCGCCGGCGGACGTGTTCGCCTCCGCCGACACTCGCACCATGGAGCGCGCCGTCGCCGACGGGCTGGTCGCGGGCGAACCGACGCCCCTGGCCACCAACGTGCTCACGCTCATCACCCCGCCGGGCAATCCCGCGGGGATCACCGGGCTCGACGAGTCGCTGGATGGCGCTCGGCTCGTCGTGTGCGCGGCCGTCGTGCCCTGCGGGAACGCGACCCGAGAACTGGCTGCTCGGGCCGGGATCACCCTTCGCCCGGTAAGCGAGGAGTCGAAGGTCACGGACGTCCGTGGCAAGGTCGAGTCAGGTGAGGCCGATGCAGGGATCGTCTACGTCACCGACGCCCGCGCCGTCGCGGACCGGGTCGAGCAGGTCCCGATCGTCGGCGCAGATGGTCTGCCGAACGTCTACCCGGTGGCCGCGCTCGATCGCGCCACGGACCCCGGACTGGCCCGTCGGTTCGTCGACGCCGTCACCGGCCCGGAAGGTCGCGCGGTCCTCGCCGAGCACGGTTTCGGACCGCCGTGACCCGTCCGCCGCTCCCCCGGTGGTTGCTCATGGTCGCAGCCCTCACCGTCCTACTCGCGGCGCTGCCCCTGGCCGGCATGGCGATCCGTGTGCCCTGGGCGCGGATTCCCGAACTCCTGTCCTCAGAGGCCGCCCGCGACGCAGTGTGGTTGAGCGTGCGCACGTGCGCGGTCTCCACCGTGCTATGCGTCCTGCTCGGGGCCCCGCTCGCGGTGCTGCTCTCGCGCAGTCGCGGTCCGCTGGCGGCGCTCGCCCGCGCGATCACCGCGCTGCCGATGGTCCTGCCCCCGGTCGTGGCCGGCCTGGCGCTGCTCATCACGTTCGGCCGCACCGGCGTCGTGGGCCGGCACCTGTCCGTGTGGGGGATAGAAATCGGGTTCACCACCGCAGCCGTGGTGATCGCTCAGACATTCGTGGCGATGCCGTTCCTGGTGCTGGCGCTCGAGGGCGCGCTCCGCTCGGTGGACTCCGGCCTCGAGCGAACCGCCGCGTCGCTCGGCGCCTCCCCCTCCCGCGTCCTGACGACCGTGACGCTGCCACTGGTCCTGCCCGCCCTCGTCGCGGGCGCCACCATGTCATTCGCCCGCGCACTCGGGGAATTCGGTGCCACCCTCACCTTCGCCGGCTCCCTCCAGGGCACCACGCGCACACTGCCGCTGGAGATCTATCTCAGCCGCGAGGCCGACACCGAGACCGCCCTCGCTCTGGCAGTGGTGCTCATCGCGGTGGCGGCCGTGCTCATGACTGTCTCTGCACTCGTCGCCCGCCGGGCAGTGATGGACCGTGGCTGACCGCCCCGCGGCCGAGCTGGCCTGCCGGGTCGCCGACCGCGACGTCGACCTCCACCTCACCCTCCCCGCGGGCCGCCGGCTGGCACTCGTCGGCCCCAACGGTGCGGGCAAGTCCACAGCCCTGTCACTGCTCGCGGGGCACCTGCGACCCGACTCCGGCGAGGTCCGGCTCGATGGTCGCCTCGCCAGCTCCCCCGGCACACATTTGCCCGCGCACCGCCGCCGCGTGGTCGCGCTCGAGCAGCGGCCCGGGCTGCTTCCCCACCTGACCGCCCTGGACAACGTCGCCTACGGCCCGCGTGCTCGTGGGCTCCGGGGGCGGGCGGCGCTCGACCGCGCCCGCGCCGAGCTCGACGCCGTGGGGTGCGCTGATCTCGCCGACCGCCGGCCGCATGAACTGTCCGGAGGGCAGGCTCAACGCGTCGCCCTTGCGCGGGCCCTCGCAGTGGATCCTGCACTCGTCCTGCTCGACGAGCCACTGGCCGCCCTCGACGTGGAGGTCGCCCCCGCGATCCGGAGCCTTCTGGCCGATCGGCTCACCGGACGGGCCGTGGTCCTGGTGACCCATGATCCACTGGACCTGTGGTCGCTGGCCGACGATGTCGTCGTCATCATCTCCGGCCGCGTCACCCAATCCGGCACAGTCGAGGAGGTCCTCGCGCGACCAGCGTCCGATTTCGCCGCGCGCCTCGCCGGGGTCTCGCTGGTAGAGGGTGCGGTCGAGAACGACGGGCTGCGCACGCCCGGCGGCGACGTCATCTCGGGAGTCCGCACGACTACGGGAGAGGAGTGGCGCCCGGGCGTGCGGGCGGTGGCTACGGTCGATCCGCGGGCAGTGGCGGTCTACGTCGACCCCGGCCTTACCGCGTCCTCGGCACTCGGTGGCGACCACCCTGTGCCGGCTGGTTCGCACGTCGCGTCCACGGCCCGACCGCCGGCCGCGAGCCCGCGGAACTCCTGGCCCGCTCGAGTGGTCTCCCTCTCCCCCGCCGGTGCGCTGACGCGGGTGACCGCCGAACTCCGGGACGGCCAGCGGGTCGACGCCGAGATCACCAGCCGATCGGCCGCCGAACTCACGCTTGCGCCTGGGGTGCCCGTGACGCTGGTGGTCAAGGCGGCCCAGGTCGCTCTCTACCCGCGCCGCACACGCATTACCTGACGTCCACACTCCCGATAGTGACACTCACATCGATCGAGCTGACCGGAATAGCCCCGGCAGGTCAGCCGACGCGGTCCACGGTGAAGCGCACCAGCCGGCGCAACGCCTCGTTGGCGGGGCCACCCGGAAGTGCGTCGAGCTCGGTCATGGCGTCATCCACGTACTTCTCCAGCGTCGCGCGTGCACGCCGCATGCCATCGGACGCGCGCAGCAACTCGAGCGCCTCCGCGACCTCGGCGTCGTCGGTCAGCGGCTCGGCGAGCAATTCGCGCAACCGTGCGCTGTCCGCGGAGCCGGCCTCCATCGCGTAGATCATCGGCAGGGTGTGCACACCCTCCCGCAGGTCCGTGCCCGGGGTCTTCCCCGACTCGCTGGTCGGCGAAACGATGTCAATGATGTCGTCGGCGATCTGGAACGCGATCCCCACGGCGTCGCCGAGGCGGCGCAGCCGCTGGATCTGCTCGGCGGTCGCCCCCGAGTACTCCCCGCCGAACTGGGCGGCCGCGGCGATGAGCGAGCCGGTCTTCTCCCAGATCACGCGCAGGTAGTGGCCGGCGGCGTCGTCGTCGCGGCTCCCGACGCCAGGTCCGACGGTCTCGCGCATCTGCCCGGTCACCAGCTCAGCGAAGGTCTGGGCGATGAGCTGGACGGCCTCGGGGCCGAGATCGGCGAGAAGCATCGAGGAGTGAGCGAAGAGGAAGTCGCCGGCGAGGATCGCGGTGGAATTATCCCAGCGACTGTTGGCCGACTCGACTCCGCGGCGCATGGCTGCCTCGTCCATGACGTCGTCGTGGTAGAGCGTCGCCAGGTGGATCATCTCGCACACGACGGCGGCCTTGACGAGCCGTTCTCGGTCGGGCGTGGGCCCTAGGGCGCCGGCCAGCAGGGTGACTAGGGGCCGGAACCGCTTGCCGCCGGCGGTAACGAGGTGCAGGGCGACTTCGGAGAGGAAGTCCTCGCCGGTCTGGAGCCGACCGACGAGCAGCTTCTCGACCTCGTCGAGCCGCTCACGCAACACGGCCGCGAGGTCGGCATCACCGACGTCCACGCCCGCTACCGTGTGGTCGGTCGCCATCTCCGCAGTGCGGGTCACTGAATCGCTCGACATCCCCACTCGTCCTCGTCGCCGGGTTCGGGTCGGCGTCGACCGCCCCTGCCCGACAGACTACGGTCCCCTCTCGGGGGCTGCGGCACCCCACCCCGCCCGAGGTCCCGGCGACCGCCGCTCCCGCGGACCTGCAACCATGGAGCGCATGGAGTCACGTATGGGTCTTCCCGCGTCGACCGAGGTCCTGGTGGTGGGCTGCGGCCCGGCCGGTTCGGCGACCGCCACGTGGTTGGCGCGTGCCGGGCGCGAGGTCACGGTGCTGGACGCGGCGCAGTTCCCGCGCGACAAGACCTGCGGCGACGGGCTGACGCCGCGGGCGATGTTGGAGGTCGACCGGCTCGGGCTGGGCGGGTGGGCGCGGGATCGGATCACCATCCGCGGTCTCGAACTGCGGGGTTTCGGTCACGAACGTGTGGTGCCGTGGCCGGCTGGTGAGCACGGTGGGACCGGGTCAGCGGTGCGGCGGACGGTGTTCGACGACCGGCTGCGGCAATCGGCCGTCGAGGCGGGCGCCGCGGTGCATGACGGCGTGCGCGTCACGGGTGTGGAGACGGGCGACGACGGCGAGGTGACTGCAGTCCGGACCGAGGGCGGTCGCATCGAGTGCCGAACTCTCGTGGTGGCCGATGGCGTGAGGTCGCCGGTGGGTCGTCTGCTCGGCCGGACCTGGCATCGCGACACCGTGTACGCGGTGGCGGCACGCTCATATGTCCGGTCCGGGCGGCATGATCATCCGTGGATCGGGTCCGATCTCGAGCTGCGCGACGAGGCGGGGGCCATCCAGCCGGGCTACGGCTGGGTGTTCCCACTCGGTGATGGCGAGGTCAACCTCGGTGTGGGCGCGCTGGCGACGTCGGCGCGGCCGGCGAACGTGGCGGTCAAGGACCTACTGCAGCACTACGCCCGCAGCGTCCGCGGCGACTGGGCGCTGGAGGACGAGCCGCGAGCCGTCACGTCCGCGCTGTTGCCGATGGGCGGGGCCGTCTCGAAGGTGGCCGGCCCCAACTGGGCGGCAGTCGGTGACGCTGCGGCGTGCGTGAATCCGCTTAACGGTGAGGGCATCGACTACGCGCTCGAGGGGGGCCGCCTGCTCGCCGAGCTCATCGTCGCTGGCGACGGCAGTCTCACGCGGGCGTGGCCGGAAGTGCTGCGGCAGACGTACGGCGAGTCGTTCGCGATCGCCCGGGATGCCGCCCGCCTTCTCACCTACCCCAAGTTCCTGCCGGTGGCCGGGCCCGTCGGGATGCGCTCGCAGGCGTTGATGACCGCGGCGGTGCGGTGCATGTCCAACACGGTGGCCGATTCGGACCGCGACGTGGTGGCCCGGGGCTGGCGGGCGGCGGGCTCGATCGCCCGGCGGCTGGACCGGCGGCCGCTCTTCGCCGACTGAGATCCCGGCTCCTCTCATCCGGCTTACGCGTCGGGAATGGACCAGACCGGCAGCACATCCGGCCGGAAAGGGTGCACAGCGACAGCGCACCCCGAGAGGGCGGGGAATTGCACAGCGGGTGTCGCAGCGGGCGGGTCAGGCGGGGCGGCGGGCCAGGTGGATCGCTGCGATCCCGCCGGTGAGGTTGGTGACGCTGCACCGCTCCCAGCCACTCGCCTCGACCAACTCGAGCAGTGCCTGCTGGTCCGGCCAGTCCCGGATCGACTCGGCCAGGTATACGTATGCATCCGGGTTGGACGACACGCTCGTGGCGATCTTCGGCAGTGCCCGCATCAGGTAGTTCATGTAGAGCGCGCGGAAGGGCGGGAAGACGGGTGTGGAGAACTCCACCACCGCAAGCCGCCCACCGGGCTTGACCACGCGCGCCATCTCCCGTAGCCCGGCGGCGGTGTCCTGGACGTTCCGCAATCCGAAGCTGATGGTGGCGGCGTCGAACGCGTCGTCGGCGAAGGGCAGCGCCATCGCGTCCCCCGCGACCTTGGGCACATCCCGACCCGAGCCCGCGCGCAGCATCCCGAGTGAGAAGTCTGCGGCCACGCACCAGGCGCCGGACTTGGCGAGCTCGACGGTCGACACGGCGGTGCCGGCGGCCAAGTCGAGGATCCGCTCCCCGGGCCGTGGTGCGAGCAGCGAGCGGGCCCGCCGACGCCACACGTGATCCATACCGCCGGAGAGGATGGTGTTGGTCAGGTCGTAGCGCTTGGCTACACCGTCGAACATCGACGCGACGTCGCTGGGCTGCTTGTCGAGATTGGCGCGGGACACGCCGTCGACGCTACCCGCCCCGGGTGAGCGGGGCGGACCGGGCTGCCCGGCCGAGCCACCGACCGCCAGGTCAGCGCCGGACCATGCGGGGAACTCGAGGAGGCGACGGGTGACCCCGCCGGGACGCGGTGGCGTACATGAGCACCGCCAGAGGGACGACCACCGCGGGAACGGACAGGGCGGGAACCACGGCGACGGTCCAACTGCGGCCGGACACCCGCACGAGGTCCGGGTTGGCACGGCGGAATTCGACCTGCACCTGCTGCCCCTCGATGAGCCCGGTCGGGTAGAACACTCCGGTCACCGGACGCACGGTACGGCCGCCGCCGGTATCGAACTCCACGGCGGCCCGCCGGTCGGTGACCTCGGTGACGGTGGCGGTGGCGCTGCCCATGTCCCGGTCGATGCGCTGGTCGTCGATGAAGCACGCCAGCACAATGAGCACGGCGGTAAGCAGCGAGAACACCCCTGCGATCACCGCGACCACCCGCACACCCCGCCGGGTGCGGACGGCGCGGCGGGCCCGGCCCGTCGAGAACGTCGTCGCGGTCACCCGTCCGCCACGGCTTCCGAGCGTAGGGCGGCGTGGAGGTCGCGCAGGCCCTGCCGGTCGGTCGCCACCCGCACCACGCGCAGGCCCTCGGGGACGATGTCGCGGTGCCCGTGCGGGACGGACGGAAGCGAGAGCAGCGCCTCGAGTCCGGCGGGGTCGGTGTCGGTGAAGGGCACCCCGGCGCCCGCGCACAGTGCCCCCAGGTCCGCGCCGTGCGGGGTGCCGAATACGCGCTCGAAGTCAGCGGCCAGGCGCGGCTCTCCCTGCTCGAGCAGGGAGAAGATGCCGCCGCCGTCGTCGTCGGCCACCACGATCGTCAGGTCGTCGGGGTGCCGCTCTCGCGGGCCGAGCAACAGTCCGGAGACATCGTGTAGGAAGGTCAGGTCGCCCAGCAGCGCGACGGTCCGTCCCGGCGCGGAGAGCGCGACCCCGATGGCGGTGGAGATCGTGCCGTCGATGCCGGATGCCCCCCGGTTGGCGTACACCGACACGTCGGGATCGAGCGGCCCCACGAACGACAAGTCGCGCACGGCGTTGGAGGCGCCCACCACGAGGTTGTCCCCGGCCCGGATCCCGCGGGCCACGGCACGGGCCACGTGCATTCCCGTCGGCGCGCCGGTCTTCAGATGCTGGTCCAGCAGCCGGTCGACGGCGGCGCGGGCATGAGCGTCGGCACGGGCGGTGGTCTCGGTCCACTCGGGATCCACGCCCCACCCGGTGAGGACTGAGTCGGCGAGCTCTGCGGCACTGCCGGTGGGGTTGGGCGAGCGCGGTCCGGCGTCGAGGATCACCAGGTCGACGTCCGGGTCGGCCAGCAACCGGGTGACGGCGCGGTGCAGCGTCGGCCGGCCGGTGACCACCACCTGTTCGGGCCGCAGCGCCGGGATCGCCAAGGGGTGTACCGGGTGCAGCGGGACGGGCGCGCCGGGCTCGGCGACCGTCGGCACGCCCACCAGCCCGGAGACTGGAGCCGCCCCGACCCCCGACACCACCAAGGTGGGCCGTGTGAGATCCACCGCCACAGCCGACGCGGCCGGAGCCGAGTCGACCCCCGCCCCGGCACGCTGCACCCACGGACGTCCGCCCGGACGCCCCTCCGGCAGACGACCGATCTCCGGTCCGGGGCCGACCTCGTCGTCGTGTCCCGGGGTACCGGGCCCGACCGAGAAGCCCTCGTCACCC
This sequence comes from Dietzia sp. ANT_WB102, assembly GCF_008369165.1. Classification (NCBI taxonomy): domain Bacteria; kingdom Bacillati; phylum Actinomycetota; class Actinomycetes; order Mycobacteriales; family Dietziaceae; genus Dietzia; species Dietzia sp. ANT_WB102. The sequence goes on along the minus strand of NZ_VOBA01000001.1, from coordinate 1,511,905 downwards.
TCGGCCGGCACGAGTGGTTCGCGGAACGCGATGTCGACCTGCACCGGTCCGGGATCGCCGGCCGCGGTGGCGGTGAGGATGGCCCGGCCGATCGCGGAACGCCAGTGACGGTGCTCGAGCTCGGGATCCCCGGCCGCGCCCAGCTCGACGACCGCGCGGGCGTGCGGCCCGAACAACCCCACCTGGTCGATGGTCTGGTTGGCGCCGGTGCCGCGTAGCTCGGGCGGCCGATTGGCGGTGAGCGCGAGGACCGGTACGCCCGAGTGGGCGGCCTCGACCATCGCCGGGTGAAGGTTGGCCACCGCGGTGCCGGAGGTGACGACGACGGGGACCGGCCGCTTCGAGCCCAGCGCGAGCCCCAGCGCAGTGAACCCGGCCGCACGCTCGTCGATCCGCACGTGCAGGACGAGCCGACCGGCCCGCTCGGCGGCGGCCAGCGCCAGTGCCAGCGGAGCGCTCCGCGAACCCGGGCACAGTACAGCGTCGGTGATCCCGTGGCGGATCAGCTCGTCGACCAGGACACGGGCCTGCGCGGTACTCGGGTTGCTCGCTGTGGGATTCATCGCCCCCAGCCTAGTCGGGGCCGGGCGACGCACCGGCCGCATGTGCGAGCCGCTCGGCCACCTCTGCCAACCGATCACGCAGGCCGTCCGGTGACTCCACAGCGAACGGGCCCGGCAACCGCGCGAGGTACCAGGCCAACACGTCGAGGTCGGCGGCCCCCGTCTCCAGACGGCAGGCCGGGCCGTCCGGGTGGTCGTTGGCGCGCAGTTCGGTGACCGTCCCGTAGGTGGGCGGGAACTGTTCGGCCACCTTGTCCGCAGGCGCGAACACCAGCACCCGGGCCAGGTGCTGGTACGGCGCCGCGGTCACGGCGTGCTGCACATGCGCAGCCGGATCGGGCACGTCGGGGCGCGGCGTGAACCGCCAACGGCTGCGGTGCACGGCCCGGATGCGGTCCAGTCGGAAGGTGCGCCAATCCGCGCGCTCGAGATCGTAGGACAGCAGGTACCAACGCCGGCCCAGCACCACGATCCGGTACGGCTCCACCCGCCGCTCGGTCTCGCGGCCCGCCCGGTCCCGGTACTCCAGTCGCACCTGCTCGGTGCCGCGGACCGCGTGCCCCAGGTCGATGAGCAACTCCGGCTCCACCGGGGCGTCCGACCCCGGCAGTGCGACCATCGATTCGCTGACGGCGGCGACCCGTTCGCGCAGCCGGCTCGGCATCACCTGGTCCAGCTTGGTCAGGGCCCTCAGTGCGTGCTCGCCGACGCCCGCCACCGCCCCACCGGCGGCCAACCGGAGGGCGATCGCCACGGCCACGGCCTCGCGGTCGTCGAGCAACAGCGGCGGAAGCCGCCGACCAGCTCCCAGCCGGTACCCGCCGCCGGCCCCGCGCTCCGACTCCACCGGATAGCCCAGGTCGCGGAGCCGGCCAACGTCCCTGCGGATCGAGCGGGTGGTCACGCCGAGCTCGTCCGCCAGTTCCGCGCCCGTCCACACCGACCGCCGCTGCAGCAGATCGAGCAGGCCCAGCACCCGTTGGGTGGTGGGAGTCCTCGCCTCGCCCATGCGGTCCCCGGTCATGGCAGCAGTGTCCCACCCTCAGCGGACCGGTCCTGTCCGGTTCGCCTGACACGCTGTGCGGACACCGCGACCGAGGAGACCCCCATGACCGCCGCCCGTCCGATCGACTGGACCGCCCAACTCGACCTCACCTACGCCGGCTGGAGCGACGGCGTGAAGGGGCTCGACGACGACGCACTCGCCACCCCGATCGGCCCGGCCGAGGGCCCGTGGGCCGACCACCCCACGGCCGCACTGGTCCTGCACATCGACCGCGAGGTCATCCACCACGGGGCCGAAATGTGCCTGCTGCGCTACCTCTACTCCACCACCCGCTGACCCACACCCACTTTCGACCTAGGAGTCGTCATGCCCCTGTTCCCCGCCACCCACGACACCGAGCGCGACACCCTGCTCGAGTGGACCAACACCGCGCTCATCAACGCCAGGTCGACCGTCCACGGACTCACCGCCGACCAGCTCCGCGCCCGGCCGATCCCCTCCAGCGAACTGACGCTGGGCTGGCTCCTCCTGCACATCGGCGAGGTCGCGGCGACCTGGCTGGGTCGCGCTGCGGCAGCCCCCGACGTACCGGACACCGGGCGGTCAATCACGGAGGCGTTCGCCTGGGCCGAGGCCGTCAACCGGGTCGATCCCGACGCCACCGCCGTGAAGATCCTGGCCGAATACGACCGACGGCACGCCGTCGCGCTCGCGCACTTGCGCACTGCCGACCTGGACGCCGTGGTCCCAATCCCGACCGAGATGCCCTGGTTTCCCCCGGACCTGCCGCCGTTCAACGGACGCTGGGCCGCACTGCACGCGCTCAACGAGATCTCTCGCCATTCCGGGCACGCCGACATTCTCCGCGAAGCCATCGACAGCCGGACGATGTACGAATTGATCGCCGAGGACCAGGCGATCGACATGTCCTATATCGGCGCGTGGTTCGCCGCTCACCCCGAAGTGCCCGCACCTCGGTGGTGACGGGGCCCGCGGCGCCGCCGATTCGCGCCTGATCGATTCAGGTGCGGTCGGTTCAGGCGTGGTCGGTTCAGGCGTGGTCCGCTCAGGTTTGGTCGTCCCAGCCATCGAAGGTGGCGAAATGCGCCTCGATCCGGCGCGCGACCTCGCCGGGGTCGGGAATGAGTTCGGCGTCGGTCGCGATCCCCACAGTGACGACGCCGTCGTAGCTGAATATGCAGATCCCCAGTGCCTGGTTGCCGCTCATCGGCACCCAGCCCAGCATGCCGTCGACCGTGACTCCGCCCAGGGAGACCGGCCCGACGGGCCCCGGGACGGAGGTGAGTTGGCCGACCGTCTTGTTGGCGAACAGGTCGATCGCCGCGTGGGCGATCGGGTCGGGTGCCGCGGCCACCGTGAGGATCGTCGCGAAGGTCACGTGCGGTTCGAGCGAGTACCGTACCCGCGTCATGGACGTGGTGATGGCGTCCAGTAGTTCTTCCGCGTCCTCGATGCCCAGCGGCAGTCGCATGAGCACCAGCGTGATGTGGTTGCCCAGCTCCCCCGATTCCTCCTGCCCGCCTGACCCCACCGAGACCGGCACCATCAGGTTGATGTCCGAGACGCGACGGTCGCCATGGGCGTCGAGATATTCGGTAAGAGCCTTGGACACCGCGGCGATCATCACGGAGGTCACAGTGCTGTCGTGCGCCTGTGCGACCCGCTTCACCGCCGCCAAGTCGAGGCCCGAGACCCACGAGACCTTCTTGCGGCGGCGGGCCTTCCCACTCCACGGCAACGCGGGCGACCGCGGCTCGAACAGCAGGCGGAAAACCGAGCGATACGTGTTCATGGTGACGTTGGTGGGACTGATGCCCTCGGTCAGGGACTCGACGGCCCGGGTCGGCACCCGCGAGAGTTCGCGTCCCGGCGCCAGTACATCCCTGGTCAGCCGACTCAGTGTTCTGGGCAGTCTCAGCGCCGAGCCCGTCAGCCCCCGAGCGATTCCGAACGAGTCCTTGACCACCCCGGCCCCCACCCCGGGGACGGCACCGACCGCGCCGAGGATCCCGCTCGACCCGGCCGACAGGTCGCGACCGACCTTGGGCAGCGGCGCATCGTCCTCGCGATCGCACAGGTCCAGAACGAGTTCGGTGAGCCGGATGCCGTCGACCACCCCGTGTTGGACACAGAACAGGAGCAGCGCGCCCTCCTCCTCCGCCCCGTCACTGTGATAGCCCTCGATGAACTCGACGCGCCACAGCGGACGATCGTCCGGCAGTGACACCCCCATCTGCTCGGCGACGTGCTCCTCCGCCTCGGCACGTCCACCGGGTGCGGGTAGGCGGCGGCGGGCGATGTGGTTCGTAAGGTCGAAGTCGGGGTCGTCGACCCAATACCAGTGTCGACCCCGACGCTTCGGTACCCGGCGGAATACCGGGAAGGGCTGGACCATCCTGGACTCAATCGCCTCGGCAACGGCATCCCAGTCGGGAATACGCGAGAACCACATCAGCGAGTTGATGTACATGAGGTTGTCAGGGCGGTCCATGCGTAGCCACAGCTGATCCCGAAGCGGGATCCTCGCCCCGTCCGTCGCCGCCATCGCCCCACCCCTCGCTCACTGACCACCTGCGCGATCAGGTTAGAACAACGTGGACATCCGGCACGAGGCAATGACCGCAACCGGCTGGACGGACCCGGGTACTTACGAGTTGGCACACGACGGTGTGGTGACCGCGACCGTCCTCAGCGATTTGCCGACCGGCAGACACAACGGGCACATACACGCGTAACCGCTGCAAACGCTGAGATTATTTCGCGCGCGTATGCAGTGATTGCGCGCTGTTGGGGGGCGTGCGGCTGCCGACGGTTCAAAGGAGGTCGTGACAGCGCCGGATCCGGTCCAGCCACCAGTCACGCCGATCGCCGACCGCGCGCAGACTCTCCAACCGCGCCGGGTCCGGGGTCACCGGGCGAACCGGGAGATGGCCGTCCTCCAGAGCGAATGTGCCCGGTTCGACCACGTCCTCGACGAAGAACCCGCCGGTGCCCAGTCCGGCGGCGGGGATCTCGTCGTCGTATCCGTCGCCGGACGCACCGCACCCTCCGGCCCCGACCCCACCGGGGAGAGCCGCAGCAGCGGCGACCCCCGCAGCCACCCCCACCGCCGTGTCGAGCGCGCTGGACACCGTGACCGGCACCCCCAGCTCGGCGGCCACGGCCAGCAGTCGCCGCGGCCCGCCCAGCGGCGCGACTTTGACCACCGCCCGGTCGGCGCCACCCGCCCGCACGACGCGCAGGGGATCCTCCGCGCGGCGGATGGACTCGTCAGCCGCCACGTCCACCACCACGCCGTCGGCGGCCAGGCGGGCCCGCAGCTGCACCAGCTCGTCGACGCTGGCGCAGGGCTGCTCGGCGTATTCCAGCCCCGGCCCGTCCAGTGACACCGGGCCGGTGCCGGGCGCACGACTGGCATCTGCGGCGCGTACCGCCTGGTCCAGTACCCGGATCGCGTGGGCGGCTTCGGCGACCGACCACGCCCCGTTGGCGTCCACCCGCACGCGGGCGCCCGGCCTGGCCTGGAGGACGGCGGCAACGCGGGCGACGTCGTCGACGAGGTGCTGGCCCCTCTCTGCCACCTTGACCTTGACCGTCATACATCCCGGGAACCGATCGAGGACGTCCGCGACCTCACCAGCCGCGACCGCCGGCACCGTGGCGTTGACCGCAACCCGCGTCCGCCGGGGCGCCGGCGGCCCCTGCCACGCCATCTCCAGCGCCGAGGCGAGCCAGGGTGCGGCCTCGGGATCGTCGTATTCGGGGAACGGTCCGAACTCGCCCCACCCCGCCGGGCCCTCGACCAGCGCGACCTCGCGCTCGGTGATGCCGCGAAATCGCACCCGCATCGGCAACGCCACCACACGCACACGGGCGAGCAGATCGTCGATCGACTCGGGGCCCGGTACGGATGTCATAGCACCACGCTAACGTCGAACCCATGACTGAGCAGACCGCCGCAGCACGGGACCAGGCCGCCAACCCCTTCGATCCGTCGCAGTGGCGGGAGGTGGAGGGCTTCCGGAGCGGCGTCGACCTGACGGACCTGACCTACCACCGGCACGTCGGCGAGGGCCGGGTCAACGGGATCGTGCGGATCGCGTTCGACCGACCCGAGGTGCGCAACGCGTTCCGCCCACACACCGTGGACGAGCTGTACCGGGTGTTCGACCACGCGCGCCGCTCCCCGGACGTGGGCACCATCCTGTTCACCGGCAACGGACCCAGCTCCAAGGACGGCGGCTGGGCGTTCTGCTCGGGGGGCGACCAGCGCATCCGCGGCCGGTCCGGGTACCAGTACTCGACCGAGCACGACTCGGACGTCGCCGGCGCCACGGCCGACAAGGTCGATGAGGCGCGGGTAAAGGCCGAGGGCGGTCGGCTGCACATCCTCGAGGTGCAGCGGCTCATCCGCACCATGCCCAAGGTGGTGATTTGCCTGGTGAGCGGGTGGGCCGCCGGCGGAGGACACTCGCTGCACGTGGTGAGCGATCTGACGCTGGCCTCCCGCGAACACGCCCGGTTCAAGCAGACCGACGCCGACGTCGGCTCCTTCGACGCCGGCTACGGCAGCGCCTATCTGGCCAAGCAGGTGGGCCAGAAATTCGCGCGCGAGATCTTTTTCCTGGGCGAGGCGTACACGGCCGAGGAGATGTTCCAGATGGGCGCGGTCAACAGGGTGGTGGACCACGCTGACCTGGAGAACACCGCGATCGAGTGGGCGCGCAAGATCAACGGCAAGTCGCCCACCGCGCAGCGGATGCTCAAGTTCGCGTTCAACCTCACCGACGACGGGCTCATGGGACAGCAGGTCTTCGCCGGCGAGGCCACGCGGCTGGCGTACATGACCGACGAAGCCGTCGAAGGGCGGGACGCTTTCCTGGAGAAGCGCGAGCCCAACTGGGACGACTACCCCTACTACTACTGACGATCAAGGACTGCACGGCGATGGCCGATTCCCGCGAACTGCGCACCTTGACCGTGCCCGGTGGTCCGGCGGTCGCCGAGGTGTTTCCAGCGCTGGAGGAGATGCTCGCCGACCGCGGGCCTGCTCTCCTCCCGGTCCCGGCCGACGATCCGGCGCGCACGCGCGTCCTCACTGACAGCCAGCGCCCCGGTGACCTGATCGACGACCGCGCCGTGTTGGTGGTGAGCACGTCCGGGTCGACCGGGACGCCCAAGGGGGCGATGCTCTCGGCCGCCGCGCTGGCCGCCTCCGCCGCGGCGACCGACACCGTCCTGGGCGGCCCGGGCCGCTGGCTGCTCGCCCTGCCCGCCCACCATATCGCCGGCGTGCAGGTGATCCTTCGATCGTTGCGCGCCGGGAATGAGCCCCTCGTGATGGACGTGACGCGCGGGTTCGACCCCGCCGAGCTGCCCGATGCGGTCGCCGCGTGCCGCACGGGTACGGCGTCCCGCGCGTACACCTCCCTGATCCCGAGCCAGCTCACCAAGGTGCTCGATGAGGGCTCGTCCGATGCGGTCGCGGCGCTCGCTGATCTCGACGCCGTACTGCTCGGCGGGGCCGCGGCCGCACCGCAGCTGCTCGCCCGCGCCGCCGACGCCGGTATCCGCGTGGTCCGGACGTACGGCATGAGCGAGACCGCGGGTGGATGTGTGTACGACGGCCGCCCGCTCCCCGGGGCACGGATCGAGGTCGACGACGACGAGGGCCGCGTCTGGCTGGCCGGCCCGCAGCTCGCACTGGGGTACCGGAATGCACCTGACCATCCCGCGTTCGCCCGGTCGGGATGGTTCCGCACCGACGATGCGGGGCAGCTCGGCCCCGATGGCAGACTGCAGATCCTCGGCAGGCTCGACGAGGCGTTGAGCGTCGGTGGGCTCACGCTTCTCCCGCAAGCCGTGGAGGACGTACTCCGACAGCATTCGGCGGTGGTCGATGTCGTCGTCGTCGGGATCCCGGACGACCGTCTCGGTTCCCGGCCCGTCGCGGCCGTGACACTGCGATCCACCGCGTCTGCGGACGAGCTGCGTGAACATGTGACCGCATCGCTGGGAGGACACTCCGCCCCGGCCGCCATCGCCGTTCTGGAGCGGTTCCCCAAGCTGCCGGGCGGCAAAGTTGACCGACGCGCAGTCGCCTCAAGGTTCGTCGATGGGACAATCGGGCCATGAGCCGCGAGACCGATCCCGCCACTGACTCCTACGGCACCCACACCGCCGAGCCCGGGGGCGCCACTCTCTCCCACTGGCTCGAGGGCGCACGCCCCAGGACCTGGCCCAATGCGTTCGCACCGGTGCTGGTCGGCTCGGCGGCAGCAGCGCTCGGGGGCGGGTTCGTGTGGTGGCAGGCGCTGCTGGCGTTGGTGGTGGCGTGGTCGTTCATCGTGGGCGTCAACTACGCGAACGACTACTCCGACGGCATCCGTGGCACTGACGACGACCGCGTCGGCCCACTGCGGCTGGTGGGTTCCGGGCTGGCTCGGCCTGCGGCGGTGAAGCGGGCGGCGTTCGGGTTCCTCGGCCTCGGTGGGCTCGCCGGGCTGGTGCTTAGTGCGACGTCGGCGCCGTGGCTGATCCTGGTGGGAGTGGCGTGCATCCTCGCCGCCTGGTTCTACACGGGGGGCAGGGCCCCATACGGGTATCGCGGGCTCGGCGAGGTGGCGGTGTTCGTGTTCTTCGGCCTGGTTGCGGTGATCGGCACGCAGTTCACTCAGCTCGGGTCTGTGACCTGGTACGCGGTGGTCGCAGCCGTCGCGGTGGGCAGCTTCTCGTGCGCAGTGAACCTCACCAACAACCTGCGCGACATCCCCTCGGACACGGAGTCGGGCAAGATCACGTTGGCCGTGCGCCTGGGCGACTCCAACACCCGCGGCCTGCATGCGGTACTGGAACTGCTGGTGCCGCTGCTGGCGACGCTGGCGCTGATCCCGGCGACGCCCTGGGCTCTCCTGGGACTGCTGGCGCTGCCAGGGGCGTGGAAGGCGAACGGCCCTGTGCGGGCACGCGCCACCGGCGCTGGGCTCATCCCCGCGCTCGGACTGGCCGGCATGGCGATGCTGGCCTGGAGTGTGCTGGTCAGCGTCGGCTTCGTGATCGCCGCGCTCTAACGTCCGGATAAGAGAAGACGGCGGCCGCCTCCCTCAATGTCAGGAGACGGCCGCCGTCAGACGTCGCACGGACTACTTTCCGAGCGAGCCCTCGGGAACCGCGGTCCAGGCGGACTGGATGCCGTCATTGATGGCCAGCGCCGCACCCTTGAGTGCGTCCTTGACCTCGTTCGGCACGGGCAGGGCGTCGATGTCGGCGATGTTGATCGTGCCCGGCGCCGGCTGCGCCACGGGCGCGGGAGCCGGGGCGGGTGCGGGTGCGGGTGCGGGTGCGGGTGCCGGAGCGGGCGCAGCACCGCCGCCGGTGACGGTGACCGTGGTCGACTCGGTACGGACCGGAACCCCAAAAATGTAGGCGGTCGCGACCGGCTTGTAGACGCCCGCGACTGTGGGCGTGCCCCGGATCGCGGTGGTGGCCGGGTCGTAGGTCAACCCGGGCGGCAAGCCCTGGAATTGGATCGAGGCGCCCGGCGGCGGAGTGACGTAGTCGCTGACCCGCCGCTCCATGTACTCACCGACCCGCAGCGTCAGCGACGGCAGTGCGGCGGGCGCGACGTCTGTCGCCTCGACGACCACGGGCGCGTGGTGGGGCGCCTCAGCCTGTCCTGAGGCGGCCCCGACCGCGGCCATGGCGGCGAGTGCTACAGCGGAAGCGGTGACAGGACGGGAGATACGCATGCAGGCCTTTCGACGGTTACCGCCGCGAGATCGCGACCGTTTCACCGTATCCCACGGATACACCACACCCCGGGGCCGTCTCACCAAGTGAGACGGCCCCGGGGTGGAGGTGGTCACCGGCGACCTGTGCGGCCGCCGGGAGTCTGCAGGTCAGCCGCGTCCGTTGGCCACGGTCGGACCGGGGGCCTGGACCGTGCTCGGGGCGCCGGCGGCCACTGTCGGGGCGACCGACCCGGACGAGCCACCGTTGCCGGTGTCGCTCGACCCGCCGGTGGTGGTGCCACCCGTGGTGGTCGAGCCGGGAAGGGCCGGCAGGATCGCGGTGGAACCCGGCATGGAGGAGCCTCCGTTCAGCGCGAGGCTGAGCCCTGCGATTCCCAGGAGGGCGGCGCCGGTCAGTGCCAGCCCGGGGGCCAGGGCACCGAGGGAGCCGGTGTCCGCAGGGAAGGACGACCCGGGGACGGTGATCTCGCCACCGCCGGTGAGGTCCCCACCAGCGCCGGTTTCGACACCGGTCTGGGTCCCGCCGGTGGTGGTGGAACCGGTGGTCCCGGTGTCGCCGCCGGGGGTCGAGCCGGTCTGGGCCTCTGAATCGATCAGGGAGCCGAGCGGGGCCAGCGGGCCCAGGCTCTGCGTGTCCAGGCCGCCGGTGGCCTCACCGGTCGCCTCGCCGCCGCCGGTGGAGCCGGTGGTCCCGAGGGAGCCGTTGTCCGGGTTGTCGGGGTTACTGGGGTTCTCGGTGTCCAGGACGTCTGGAGTTTCCGGGGCGCCGTTCGACAGGCTGCCGAGGCCGAGCTCACCGTTGGTCACGCTCCCGAGCGGACCGGTCGGAGCTGCCGGGCTGTCCTGGTCCTCGGGGGTGACCCCACCCTGACCTGTCGAGCCGGCGGCGAATTCGGCCGCCGAGCCAGCGTCGCCACCGAGGGCGGTCACGATGCTGGACACGGCGCCGAGGATCGCATCCGTGCCGTCGGAGCCCGTGGTGAGCTGGCCACCGGCCTTGGCCTCGCCACCGGCCCGGGCCTCGCCGTCGACGCCGAGCGTCGCGTCACCCGTGGCCCCGCTCGGGGCGGAGCCGTCAGTGTTGTTGACCGTCAGTGTGACGGGGATAGTGATGACTCCCCCGATGCCCCGCCCGGTCACCTGAATGGTGTACACGCCCGGAGTGGTGACGGTGCCGGAGACGCCGCCATTGCCGTCGTACGTCAGCCCATCCGGGAGCCCGGTGACGTCCTCCACGACGAACCCAGCCGACTGGCTGGACTGGACCAGGGTCCCGGCGTCGAAGGAGAACTCCGCCCCGGCGTTGAAAGACGGCCCAGCCACGGCGACTGTCTGGATCTCACTACGGACGGTCGGCGCGTCGGGAGTGGCGACGACGACGCCACCCACGAGCGCGACAGCGGCAGCGGCTGCGACGGGGGCGACAAGGCGACCCCGGGCGATACGACGAGGACGGGCGAGGCGAGCACGCATCGGCTGGTTCCTTCCGGAGGGGTTCAGATCGCTCACTCCTCGGAACGGGAGCGCAGACCATTACAGAAGTCACTCTAACCACTTGCACATCCACTGTCTACTTCTGTCACATAAGTCACTTCATTCCCGTTAGTCACAGTGGTAACACACCCCTCGGGGTATTTATGTGCACGTAGAGGCTTGCTTAACGAGCGCTCGAACGCAGCCCGGCCACGGGTCGGCGTGCAGAAGTAGACACGGGACACGTGTGCGGCCCGGCCCCTGATGGGGACCGGGCCGCGGGCGAGCGGGAGACGGGGTCAGGCGCCAGGCACCGGGACCGAGGTCGCCAACGGAGGGTCATCGGCACCCACCTCGGTGGCGCCATCCTCGCTATCGATACCGGCCCCTCCCCGGGAGGAACCGTCGGCGGAGGCCTCGGACGACGCGGCGGTCGAACTGTCCGCACTGGAGCTGCCGGTGACCGCGCCGGTGATGGTGGTGACCGGAGTGCCGTCACCGTCGACGATGACCGTGACCGGCGGCACGACCATCTCGCCACCGAAGATCGAGGTGCACAGACCCTCGCTGAGCGAGCCGGCCGCTCCGATGAGGGCCGATCCACGCCCCCCTCCCGTGACGACGTCGAGCAGGTTCGGGAAGGAATCCAGCGCCGAGGTGATGAGATCGAACACGCCGGTGGGCACGCCGTCTACCCCGAACAGCGGGTAGAACTTGGCGACCGAGCCGCCGAGCGCGGGCAGCTCGCACACCTCGTCGGTCTCGGGGGCCAGGTCGCCGAGGCTCGTGTCGTCTGCCCTGGTGGAATCGAGACCGCCGAGCGAGCCGTCGTCGACGGAGCCCGACAGACTGCCGAGCGCAGGACTGTCCGCCCCGGAAGTGGAAGCGGCGGCGGTGGTGGCGACTCCCTCGTCCTGAGCACTGACGACCGGGACGGACAGGGCGACCAGCGCTAGTGCGGCGGCGGCGGAGGAGGTGACGACTTTACGGGTGAGCATGTGTGGTTAACCCTCTTCGACGGCGACGGACGTGATCGAGCCACCCGCCCCATCGGGCCGCCTGACGTCGACAGGGGGACTCTATCGCGGCGACCCGCGCCCGGGGCCGTCTTGCCCCGGACACCGCGGAGGCTACTGACCGAGGCTGCCTGCACCCGTCGTGAGCAGTCCCAGGAGGGCGGCGGGACCGCCGTCGAGAGCAGCTGCACCCGTGGTCGCCCCGCCGGGGGCAGTCGCGTTCCCACCCGGGGCCGCGGGCGTGGTGCCCTTGTCCGTGGTCGCGGCGCCGCCGGCGGTGCCGCCTCCGGCCGGGCCACCGAGCAGCGACGGGGAGATCGTGCACAGGAGCTTGCCGGCCGAACCGAGGTCCTCGACCGATCCCCCCTCCCCGAGCACGGAGGGGAGCAGGTTGACGACCGTGTTGATGAGGACCATCGCGAGGCCCGACGACTCGGACTCGTCACCGCCGACCAGCATCGGCAACAACTGCGCCAGGGAGGCGCCGTCCATCTGCCCGTCCCCGAGGGCCGCACACAGGTCCGGGGTTGCGCCGACCTCGGCGCCGTCTTCGGTCGCGCCTCCGCCCTCGGTTCCGACACCCTCGCCGGCTCCGAGGGTGTCAGCCTCGGTCGTCATGGTGCCGGGCCTCGCAGACAGCGTGGGCTCGGACTGTGCCGTCGTGGCGGTAGTGGGGTTCGTCGTGGTGGTAGAGGGGCTCGCGGTAGTGGCGGAGGGGTTCGTCGTCGCTTCCTCCGGTTCGACCGCGCCGTCGGTGACGGTGATGGCGACCTTCTCCGACCGCGAGACCCCCGAGTTGGAGACGGTGACGAGTACCTCGTACTCGCCGGCCCGGGTGGGTGTGCCGGAGATGATCCACCCGTCCTGGGTGAGGCCGTCGGGCAGCCCGGTCACCTGCACCGTCGTGCCGGCCGGGATGGTGCCGCCAGCGGCCTGGGCGACGACGGGTTCGAGGTCGAGGTTGATGGCGGTGCCCAGCGGGAGCTCCTGCGGGCCGGCCTGATCGGCAGCGTTCTGGGCCAGGCGGATATCGCCGGCGTCGAGTGCGGAGGGCGCGTTGACGGCCGCAACGGTGCCGCCGACGACGGCGAGTGCGGCCAGGGCTCCCCCCACGGCGAGCGAGCGGGAACGGGGGGCGGTGCGGTGCGAGCGTCGCTGGATCATGAAGTCACCTTGTCGTCCGAGATCTGGGCACGACCGGGTCCATCCCAGTCACACATGCACCATACGTCACTCCAGTCGCACCAGTCACAGATCTGTGCCGTGTCGGATGAGGAACCTACACTCACCTCCGGACTCCACGCCGCGACGGAAGGACCCCCGTGACCCCACCCCCCGAGATTGCGATCCGGGCCCACGACCTACGCAAGACCTACTCGCACGGACGCGTGCAGGTGCGCGCGCTAGATGGCGTGGACGTGGCGATCGACAAAGGGCGCTGGACCGCGGTAATGGGTCCGTCCGGCAGCGGCAAATCCACCCTCATGCACTGCCTGGCCGGACTGGACACCCCCGACCACGGCACGGTGACGATCGGCTCGACCGAGATCACCCGCCTGGGCGACGCCGGGCGGACCCGGCTTCGACGCACCCGCGTGGGTTTCGTGTTCCAGTCCTTCAATCTCGTCCCGGCGCTCTCGGTCCGCGAGAACATCGTGCTGCCGGTACGGATGGCGTTCCGCCGCCCGAATCGGGCGCGCCTCGACTCCCTGGTCGGCGAGCTTGGGATCGGGGACCTGCTCAAGCGACGCCCCCACGAACTGTCCGGTGGCCAGCAGCAGCGCGTGGCCATCGCCCGAGCCCTGTTGCCGCGGCCGGACGTGGTGTTCGCCGACGAGCCGACCGGCAACCTCGACTCCGAGTCCGGCGAGACCGTACTGGGACTGCTCGGAGCGTGCGTCCGCGAGGCCGGCCAGACGGTCGTCATGATCACCCACGACGCCCACGCCGCCGCGCATACCGACACGGTGTTGGTGCTGGCGGACGGACGGATCGCCGACGAGGTCACCTCCCCCACGCCCGAGGCCGTCCACGCCGCCATGCGCTCGCTCACCGGCCGCCGGCCGGCCACCACGTGAGCCCCCACCTGGTGCTGGGCCAGCTGCGCGCGCACGCCGGTCGCTACCTGGGCACCGTCCTGGCGATCGCCGTGGCGGTCGGTTTCGTCCTGGCCTCGGTGGGCGTCCTGCGCACCATGACGGCCAGCGCTGACGCGACCTTCGGTATGCGGTACGCCGACACCGACGTGCTCGTACAGAACCTCGGCGACCGCACCTCCGCCGGCAGCGACGCCGCGCGCGAGGAGGCCGCCGAGGCCCAGCGGCTCGGCCTCGAGACCATCGCCGCCACCCCGGGCGTGCGGGCCGCGACCGTGGACGCGCAGACCTACGTGCGGGTCCGCGTGGAGGGACGCGCGCAACAGGTGACGACGTCGACGACGCTCGCCTCCGACGAGGGCCTGCGCTGGCAGCCGTTGTCCGAGGGGCGGGTCCCCGCGACTCCCGGAGAGGTGGCGATCCGAAGTGACGCCGATCTTCCGTTGGGCGCGACGTTCGAGGTGCAGCCGACCGGCGAGGGCGATCCCGCCGTGGTCACGGTGGTGGGACTGTTCGACCTCTCGGGGCAGCCGGACATGAAGTCGTCGTTCCCGCTCTACACCGTCGACGAGCAGGTCCAGCAGTGGGCGCCGAACGGGGCGGCCGGGGACATCAGGGTGGCCGGGGACGGCACCGTGCCGGACGAGGCGTTGGCGGCGGAGATCGAGCAACGCCTGGGCGGAATCCCCGGCACGTCCGCAGTCGAGGTTTCCACGGGTGCGGCGGAGGCTGACGCGCTCGCGGAGGCGTTCATCGGCAGCCGCGACGTCTACAGCCGGGCGCTGCTGGCGTTCACGATATTGGCAGTGGCGGTGGCCGCCCTGGTGATTGGTACGACCTTCGCGGTGGTGTTCGCCGCTCGCGTACGGGAGACCGCACTGCTGCGCTGCCTGGGCGCCTCACGGCTGCAGCTGCGACTATCCGGAATGGCCGAGGCCCTGCTCGTGGGCACACTGGCCACCGCGGTCGGTTTGATACTGGGCCGCGCTGCAGTCTCGCTGGCGGCCCAGGAGGCACCCAGACTCGGTGTGACGATCCCCCTGCAGGAGGTGAGCGTCCCCGGCTCCGCCTTCCTCCTCGCCGCCGCGGTGGGTGTCGGAGTCACTCTCGCCACCGCCATTCCCTCGCTGTGGCGGGCCACCTCCGGCAGTCCACTGGCGGCGTTGCGCCCGGCGGATGTGCGGCCCGACCCGTGGTGGCTGCGACTCGCGATGGTCGCGGTGGGCGGCGCGGTGGCGATGTTCGGCTGGCATTCCATGTCCGCGGCGGTGGCTGCGCGTGACGTCGTCGAGGCCGGAGCGTGGGGCGTCCTCGCCTTCTTGGGGGTGCTGGCCGTGGCTGCTGGGGCCCTGCCGACCCTGCTCGGGGCGCTCGGCAGTGTCGTGGGAGTGTTGCTCGGTCCGGTCGGTCTGATCGGCGCGCGGAACACGGCGCGTAGCCCGCGGCGCACCGCCGCCACCTCGGCGGCCGTGGTGGTGGGCGTGACGCTGACCTCGACGATGGTGACCGGGATCGCCCTGCTGGGACCGGCGATCCAGGCGCGGCTCGTCGACAGGGTCCCGCTGGACATCGCTGTCACCGCCCCCGGCGGCGACCTTCTGCCCGAGAACCTACCGAGGACGTTGGCGGAGCTGCCAGGCGTAATTGAGTCATCGGTCGTGACGGACATGTATGCCGAAGATCCGCAGGGCAAACGAACGGTCCTGCGGGTGGCCGAGCCGGAGCGGATCGGCAACGTGATGCGCCGCGAGGTCGTCCTGCCAGGCCCCGGGGAGATAGTGCTCCCCGAGTCCTCCCCTGTCGCCGCCCGAGCCCGCGACGGCGACACCGTCCGGTTCACTTTCTTCTCCGACGACGACGCCCGCGACTTGGTAGTGCGTCGGACCAGCGACCAGTGGGCGCTGGCCGCACCCGGAAGCGTGCCCGCTTGGCCCGTGGCACAGTTGCCGGACGGTTCGCCGTGGCCAGATGAGGTAGAGTTGCCTGCCCGGTTCGTACCCCGCACCGAGATGTGGCTGCGCATGGACGATTCCCTGGACCACGAGCAACTCGAGGCGGCGCTGCAGGGCGTGCGCTCCGCCGTGGTCGAGGCCGCCCCCGACCTGGCGGTGACTGAGAGCTTCGCCTCCCGCGAACAGATCGCCACCTCGGTCCGGACCGTGCTCACCTCCAGCTCACTCCTACTCGCGGTGGCGGTCGCGCTCGCGCTGGTGGGGGTCGCCAACACACTCACTCTGGCGGTTCGCGAACGGACTCGGGAGATTGCACTGCTCCGCGGAGTGGGCGTCACTCGTACTGGTGTGTGGCTCATGCTCGTCCTTGAGACCTTGCTGGTGGCGGCCTGCGCCGCGGCCCTCGGCGTGGCCTTGGGGGCGGCCTTCGGTACGGCCGGAGCGACCGCCCTGGCCGGGGCCGGAACAGGGCTGGGCAGCGGTGTGTTCAGCGGCCTCACCGGGATCGGTAACGAGGGCGTGCCAGTCGTCGATCTGGTGAAGGTGGGGGTCGGAGGTGTTCTCGCGGCGGTCGTCGCCGCTGCGGTCGCCGCTCTCGGCGCAGTCCGATCCCGTGTCGGCACGGGGTGACACAGTCCGCCCTCGAGCCGTCGTCCGCTCGTGAGAATGCTTAAACTCCGCCCGACCGGTAGCCATCCTTTGACAGAACTGAGACACTATCGTTATGCGAAATCGGGTTCTCTTTGCCGTCAGCGCAACAGCGCTGGTGGCCGCGTCGTGCGCGCAGCCGGACCCACAGGTGCTCTCCGAGGCGCCGCTCTCTGTTACGGCGTCGGAGATTGCGTCACCGGCCGCCACCACGGAACGTGACGAGCAACCCGGGCGGTTCATCGCACGTTGTGCAACCGAGGCCGACGGGGGGACCCCGGGCCTGACCATCTTCACCGATGGGTCGCGGAACGTCACCGATCACTGCCTGAGCAGGTACTACATCGGCGTCCAACCGGCCCCCGGGGCGCTGTACGTGCCCGACGAGGAGGCCGGAACCTACGCGCCGCCCAGCACCGTCACGCCCGGCGGAACCACGAGCGAGAAGTGGACGCCGGCCCAGCCGCGGACCGACATCGGGTTCGACGATGACCGCGACATGCTCGACGAGGGAGAATCGACCGCGCAGCCGGACGATCCAGAGACCTCTGCCCCTGGCACGGAGAACCCGGTCACCCCGGTGACCTCGCCGGATGAGGCCTCACCCACCACGCCGCCGGTCACGAGCCCCGGCGGAACCGAGCCGACCACCCCCGGCACGACTACCCCCGGAGCCACCACCCCGGGGACGACGACCCCCGGCGCCACGGCGCCCGGCGACGACGGCCCCGCGGGGCCCGAATCGTCCGAACCAACCGCGGTACCTACGGTCACCGAGGCGCCGCAGGTCCAGCAGCCGGGTCCGCTGACATCAGTGCTGTCCACCAGTCCGTCCGCCGGGTTGGGAACTGCAGGACCGGAGGCCCCTATCGGGGGCGAGGCCTCCGTCAGGTTCCCCGCGTTCCGCTGGCCGGGGTCGTTCTGGCCGGGCGGCCCGCAGAACTGACCGCCCGGGCGGTCGGTCGTCTCAGGCCTCGTTCATCCGCCGACGGAGATCGTCGCGCTTCTCGCGGCGCCCGGCGTCGACTGCAGCAATATCAGAGTTGATCTCTGCTCGCATCCGGCTGAACAGCACCATCGACAGTGGCAGCGCGATCAGCACGGCGATAATCGCAGCGACCAGCACGGGCACCTGCACCCCCGCTAGATTGCCGACCCCGATGATGAGCAGGGTCAACGCAACCACTAGCAGGAGGCGGACAATCGTGTAGAAGACCATGTTGCGGGCCAGTCGCGCGCCAGGCGAGGACACCTCCGGGGTGCTTGCCGGGGTGGCCACCGGGTCGGCTGCCCCGTCGGCGGGGTGTGTTGACTCGTCTCGCTCGCTCATGGTCCCCAGGATACGTATCGTGGTGGGAAGGAGGTTCGAGTGATCTGGCTCTTTGCACTCATCGGAGTGGTGACCGTGGCGATCCTGCTGTGGCGGGCCTTCGGGCCCGGCTCACGACCGGCTCCCCCGCGCGTGATCGCCCCCGACGACGATCCGGAATTCCTACGGGATCTGGATCGCCGTAAACCGCTGGACCCCTGACGCCTCTGGTGCACGGGTCCCGGCAGAGCCCTGGCCGCTCGGCCACGCCGTGACTACCTGCTCAACCGCGGCCCAACAGGCGGACGATGGAGTCCACCGCATCGCTGATCTGCGCTCCGGTCCGGTCGAACACCTCGGGGTCCCGACCGATCGGATCCTCCACGTCGAGCGCGGGATCGTCAGTGGTGATGCTCAACCTCGCCCGAGCCAGACCCTCCACCGTGACGGTCTCGTCGGCATCTGCGAGGCGGGCTGCCTCGAGGATCGTGTAGGTCTTCTTCCAGAGCATCGGCGCCAGTTCCTGCACGGCGTCGCGATGTGCGCGCGTCGCGGTGAGCACGAGGTCGCGTCCGCTCAGCAGCCGGGCGGTGAGCAGTCGCGAGGCGAAGCCGCCCCCGTCCCCCCCGTAGCCCCGTAGCACCCGCCGGGTCTCGCGGTGGATCTCCATGCCATTGGCCGCCCGCGTCCCGGCAGAGTCGACCACCACGTCCAGCCCGACCGCCGCGGCGCGTATGGCGAGGAGACGTTCGGCCAACGGCGAGCGGCACATGTTGCCCGTACATACCGTCATCACCGAGATCGTCATGTCGCCGATCCTAGTGGGCGCTATCCGCCGCCTGCACCCACGCGTCTGCCCCAGCCCGGGCGGGTCACTCCCCGCGCCACTTCGGGGTGCGCTTCTCCAGGAACGCGGACATGCCCTCCTGCGCGTCGCAGGTGACGGCGTTGGTGGCCATTGTCTCGGCCATCTCGCGGTACGCCTCGTCTTGTGGCAGGTCGATCTGCCGATAGAAGGCCTGCTTGCCGATCGCCACCGTCAGCGGACTGGCGTCGGCGATCTGCAGTGCCAGCTCGTCGACCCGGGCCCGCAGCCGGTCGGCGGGCACCGCCTCGTTGATCAGGCCCCAGTCCACGGCGACGGCGGCGTCGATCGTCTCGCCGGTCAGCAACATCTGCATGGCGCGCTTGCGACCGATAGTGCGGGAGACCGCCACCATGGGGGTCGAACAGAACAGTCCGATCTTCACGCCCGGGGTCCCGAAGCGCGCGGTGTCGACCGCCACGGCCAGGTCGCAGGTGGCGACGAGCTGGCACCCGGCCGCTATCGCGTGACCCTGCACCTCGGCGATGACCGGCTGCCTGATCGCCTGGATGCTCTCCATGAGGTCGACGCAGGTGGTGAACACTTCGCGCTCCTGCTCGAGCGTGCGGTCGACCATCTCCCCGATCTCGTGGCCGGCCGATAGTGCGGGACCGGAGCCGGTGAGGACCACGACGCTGCAGTCGGGGTCATTGCCGAGATCGCGGATCGCCGCGGTGGCCTCGCGCATCATCTGCAGCGAAAGCGGGTTACGGCGCTCGGGTCGGTCGAGGGTGACGCGAGCGATCGGGCTGCTGCGCTCGACGAGGACATACGGCGTGCTCATGGGGCCTCCGGAGGGGATGAGGGATTAGCCTTCCCCCGGTTCTACCCCGTGTGCCACGCCGTCGGGCCCGGACCGGCGCTGGTCGCCCCCGCCGGGCTACAGGCGAACCACTGATGTCGCCGGGTCGCGTCCCGTCCAGGAGTCAGTTCGCGGCTGCCTCGTGCTGTCCGTCGCACCACTGCTCGGCGGGCACGGTGGCCTTGACCTGGTCGACGTGCTCACCACAGCCGTCCCAGGTGGTCTTGCCGCAGACGGGGCAGGTGACCGGGTAACACATGATGATCTCCTCACAATAGACTCGATACCCCATGGGGTATACAAAAGAGGGTAGATCAGCTCCCGCCTGGGCGCCACTCCGCATCGACTCTGGACGACACAGTCCGCAGTCGCTCGACGTGCGTCCGGCAGGCCTCCCACTGTGGCAGACGGCCGTCGGCAGCGACGTCGAGCAGGCTCGGGGCATCGCGGTCGCGCTCGCTCATCACGTGCTCGATGGCCGTACCGTCGAGGGCCGTTCGGGGCCAGTCGATCGCGATCTTGGGATCGAATGCGTCGATCACATGCTCGGCTCCGGGCCGCCACCCCTCAGAGCAGAAGTACATCACGGTGGACTGCGGCTCGAGCGCCAGGAACCCGTGCGCGACGCCCTCGGGGATGTAGATCGCCCGCTGTTCGACGGAATCCAGGATGACCCCGGCCCACTCGCCGAAGGTCGGCGAGCCCACGCGGACGTCCACGATCACGTCGAACACGGTGCCGGACGGGCACAGCACGTACTTGGCCTGACCGGGCGGGACGTCGGCGAAGTGCAGACCTCGCAGCACCCCCTCCCCGGAGACCGACACGTTGACCTGAGCGAGGTCGAAGCGGTGACCGGTCATACGACGGAAGGCCTCGTCGGTGAACGCCTCGTGGAACATCCCCCGATCGTCGGAGATCTGCCTGGGGGTGATCTCCCACGCCCCCGACACGCTGAGCTCACGTAGCTGCACGTCGGTCCCGCCTTCCCACCGTCTGCCGGTTCTCGTCTCCTGTGGCGCCCCGCTGACGGGCGTCGCCCACCTTAGCCGCGCATGGCGTCCACGATCTGCGCAGCCGTCCACTCCCCGATCAGCAAGCAGCCCATGGCGTCGTCGTGGACGGAAACGTCCTCGCGCCACCCGGTGACGACGAACTGAAACACATATGTGGCCTCGTCGTCGCTCCATCCCACGATCAGACTCGAGGTGGCCATCTGGCCCGGTTCGGCCGAGTACGTGCCTCGCAGGTAGCGATAGGCGCTCCGCACGGCACCGGCGGACACGTCTCCCTCGCCCGCCACCTGGTCGAGCAGCACCCAGTCGGTCAACGAGTCGGCGGTGGCGACGATCATGTCGACCGCCTGCTCAGTGCCCATCGCGGGGGTGACGCGGGCACAGGTGGCCACCGCGTTGGGTGAGAACCCGTCGCGGTGGGCCGCCGGGTCCACGTAGATCACCGCGGACGGCTCGGGAGAGTCGATCCGCTGCCACGGCGGGTTGTCCACCCAGGTCAGCGGCTGCGCGGCGACGGCCATGGGCGGGCTCGCCTCGAGGCTTCGACCAGTCGAGGCGCAGTATTCCTGGATCGAGGTCACAGCTGTCGCCCCCGTCAGCCCTGCAGGCCCGCGCCGACGATGTGCGCGCCACCGTCGACGACCAGGGTCTGGCCGGTCATCCAGTGGGCGTCGTCGGACAACAGGAACGCAACGGGTCCGGCGATGTCGTCGGGTACCCCCAACCGGCCGGCCGGCAGCGCCGCACTCATGGCCTCCTCGCGGCCTTCGTACAGCGCCTCGGCGAATCTGGTCTTGACCACACCCGGGGCCACCGCGTTGACGCGCACTGCCGGCCCGACCTCCACCGCGAGCTCCTGCGTCAGCCGCATCACCAGCGCCTTGGTGGCGCCGTACCAGCCGATCCCGGGAGACGGGGCCAGGCCGGCGATCGAGGCGATATTGACGACCGCGCCGCCACGCTCGCCAAGGCCCGAATGGTAGACCTTCTGCGTCCAGGACAGGGTGCCGAGCGCGTTGACCTCGGTGATCTTGCGGGCGGCCGCGAGATCGAGGTCCACCGTCCGTCCGTACACCGGATTGATACCGGTGTTGTTGACCAGCAGGTCGATGGGCCCGAATGCCTCCTCGGCGCGGGCGACGACCTCACTCTGGTGGCCCTCGTCGTCGCTCTTGCCGGCCACGGCCAGCACCCGCTGCGGCGCGCCGAGGTCCGCGACGGCCTGGTCGAGCCCCTCCTGACCGCGCGCGGTGATGACCACCGACGCCCCCTCGGCGAGCAGGCGGCGGGCGATCCCCAAGCCGATCCCGCGGCTCGCGCCGGTGACGAGCGCGGTGCGGCCGGCGAAGCGGTCCGGGACGACGGGGCCGGTGCGGGGGTCGGGAAGAGGGGTAGCGGTCACGGCCGTCTCCTTGCGGGTTCTGAAACGCGTCTGGCATGCACCGTCCACCCTAGAGCCCCCACGCCTTCGGCCCCGCCATGCCGGGGTCTCTCGTGATTTCCTCAGCGACCACAGCCGGATTCCTTCACTAGCGCGCAGCCGGACGATAGAGTCTGTGACAGGTCCTATCCGGCCGCCCGCTCAGGCGGCGCCACAACCCCGGGGTGTGTGCATGTCAGCACTAGTTCCACGCGCTGCCGCGGGCGCACCGGCGTGCTCGATTCTCGACATCCCCGGACCCCGCTGGTTCCATCAGGGTGAGCCCATCTGGCGTATCCACGGCGACGCGTCCACCCCGATCGGCATCACGACCGGCCTACTCATGCTGATCTCCGACCCCACTTACGCCGCCGTGCTGGCGACCTGCGGAGCCGACGAGAACCCGTGGACGGTGGACGACTACTTGCACGATCTCGTGGAGATCTCGACGTTCGGCACCGTGGACGACGCCATGGTGACCATCGAGCACGCCCACCGCGACCACAGCTCGTTCTCCGGCACCACCGAACACGGCGACTACTTCTACGGCTCGGATCCGGGGCTCGTCGAGTGGGCGCAGGCCGCCATGGCATGGGCCCTGCTCGCCGCCTTCCAACGCTTCTCGGGTCAGCCGCTCTCCCCAGCCGACTCCGACAAGTACGTGCACCAGTGGTCGGGTCTGGCACACCTCCAGGGCGCCCGGGGCTTCCCGTCAACCGTCCGCGAACTCGAGCAGCTCCTGCGCCGCTCCCGCGCTCGAGCCCGGACCACCGTTGCCGGACGCCGCGCCGCCAGGCGACTGCGTGAGGCCGCCCGCGCCTGTCCCGGAGTCACTGAGAACTCAGCGATCGCCCACCGATCGTGCACCACGGTCGTGGACGCCGCCACGAGTCTGGTGCCGTCGGAGGTGCGTCGCGCATTGGATCTCCCGCACCGGCCGATGGACCGCGCCGCGGTGTTCGGGCGGATCACCAAGGCGCACGAGGGACTGCCCTCACCGCGGGTCACGACCCGCGCGCCGATCGCGGCCCCGTCCGCGATGCGGGCTGGGACCGCCTGAGCTCACAGGTGTCTGAGCTCACAGGGTCCTGAGCTCACCAATAGCCGTTGATGCGGCCCTTGACCCAGCCGGCGATCTCCCAGACCAGGTGAACCGGCAACATCGTGCGGTCGACGCGCTCGATGGGCGTCATCCGCACATCCAGCCCCGTGGCGTTCCGCATCCACGTGCCCGCCCTCAGCGTGTGGGGTCGATTGGTCACCACCAGGATTCGTTCCCAGCCGCGCGTCCTCGCGATCGCCGCGATCGTCTGAGCCTCGCCCCACGTGGTGCGCGGGTCGGGCGAGAAGCAGACGACCTCCGCATCGGCCGGGCGGGAGACACCGGTGCACAGTCGCCGTGCCACCGTCTCGGAATTGCCCCCGGGGTTGCTCACCAGCAACGTCTCGGCATACCCCGCCTCCACCAGGTCGCGGGCGTAGAGGTGCCGGCCATCATCGGCGCCGGCGAGCATCACCACGGCGTCTGCACGCACCGGCTCATCCGCGCGAGGTTGCAGCAGGAACGCACCCCAGGCCGTGAGCGTGAGCGCGCCCGCGATCAGCACCGCGGTGGCGGACAGGACGGTGCGGTGCAGGGGCGTGTGAGTCACCGACCGCCCCGGGCCTGCCACGCGTCCTCGGCGATCGCGGAGGTGAGGTCGGCCCGCCAGTCCGGCAGCGGCGAGAGACCGGCATCGCGCCACGCGGCGTCAGAGAGCACGGAGAACGCTGGGCGCGGGGCGGGCCTGGGGAATTCCTCCGTGGTGCACGGTCGCACCCGCTCGGGGTCGGCACCGTAGGCCTCGAACACCGCGCGGGCGAGATCGCACCAGGTGGCGCGACCACCGCCCGTGGCGTGCAGGGTGAGGCCCCGGGTGTCGTGGGTTCCGGCATTCTCGACTGCCAGCATCTCGAGTAGGAGATTTGCGAGCGCCTGGGCGTAGGTCGGCGAGCCCCACTGGTCGTCGACCACGGTGATCTCTTCGCGTTCGCGCTCCAACCGGACCATCGTCGCAACGAAGTCGCCCCCGGGGATCCCTCGCCGCTCGCGCGCGGGCCCGGTATACAGCCAGGCGGTGCGGATGATCGTCGTCTCCGGGTACACGGCCAGCGCGGCCCGTTCCCCCGCGAGTTTGGTGCGGCCGTACGCAGTCGCCGGCGCAGTGGGGTCGTACGGCTCCAGGGCAGGTGCCGTGGCGGGATCGCCACCACCGGGGACCTCGCCCGAGAAGACGTAGTCGGTGCTGATGTGGATGAGCCTCGTCCCCCTGTCCCGGCACGCGACCGCCAACGACTCCACGCCATCCGAGTTGATTGCTCGCGCGGTGGCCTCGTCGGATTCCGCGCCGTCGACATCGGTGTATGCGGCCGCGTTGATCACCACCTCCGGGGCGTGCCGGTCCAGCGCCGCCGCGATGGAGTCCGGCCGGGTGAGGTCGAGTTCGTCGCGGCCAGGGGTGTCGGCCACGCCGGACAGTGCGCTGCCGAGCTGGCCGCGACCGCCGGTCACGAGGATCCGGGGCAGGCCGGTCGGTCGGAATGGCTCCGTCACCTCAGGGCCCCCTTCTCGCGGCGCAGGACGTCGAGGAGGTACGCGCCGTAACCCGACTTGTGCAGGTCCCGCGCGCGGTCAACGAGCTCGTCGTCGTCGAGATACCCCATCCGCCACGCCACCTCCTCCGGGCAACCGATCTTCAGGCCCTGGCGATCCTCTATCGTGCGGATGTAGTTGCCGGCGTCGAGCAGCGAATCGTGTGTGCCGGTGTCGAGCCACGCCGTACCGCGCGGGAGGACCTCGACCTGCAGTCGGCCGGCCTCGAGGTAGTGGCGGTTGATGTCGGTGATCTCGTATTCGCCGCGGGGCGACTTCTCCAGTCGGCGGGCCACGTCCACGACATCGGCACTATAGAAGTAGAGACCCGGGACGGCGAAGTCGGAGACCGGGTCCTTCGGCTTCTCCTCGAGGCTGATCGCGCGGCCGTTGGCGTCGAAGTCGATCACCCCGTACTCGCCCGGGTTGGAGACGCGGTAGGCGAAGACCGCACCGCCGTCGGGGTCGGCGAACCTGCGCAGCTGTGTGCCCATCCCGGGGCCGTAGAAGATGTTGTCGCCCAGAATCAGCGCCACCGGCTCGTCGCCGATGTGGTTCGCACCCAGCACCAACGCCTGCGCCAGGCCCTCCGGAGCCGCTTGCTCGATGTAGGTGAGCGTGATGCCGAACTGGCCGCCGTCGCCGAGGAGCCGGCGGAACTGCGGGGCGTCCTGCGGCGTGGTGATGAGCAGGATGTCACGGATGCCCGCCAACATGAGCGTGGTCAGCGGGTAGTAGATCATCGGCTTGTCGTACACCGGCATGAGCTGCTTGCTCGTGGCCAACGTGAGTGGCTGCAACCGGGTTCCGCTGCCGCCGGCCAGGACGATGCCCTTCACAGGACCCGCTCCGTTCGCGCGTACTGTGCCTCGACGCGCTCCTTGACCGGCTCCCACCAGGCGCGGTTCTCGCGGTACCAGTCGATGGTCTGCCGCAGGCCCTCGCGCAGGTCCGTGTGCTGCGGCCGCCAGCCCAACTCGTCGCGGGTGGCCGTGGCGTCGATGGCGTAGCGCAGGTCGTGGCCGGGTCGGTCGGTGACGTGGTCAAACCCGTCGTGATCCATCAGTTCGCACAGCAGCTGCATCACGTCCAGGTTCGAACGCTCCCCGTCCGCCCCGATGAGGTAGGTGCGCCCCGGTTCGCCGCGGTCGAGGATCGCCAGGACCGCCGCGTTGTGATCGTCCACATGGATCCAGTCGCGCACATTGGCGCCACTGCCGTAGAGGCGGGGCCGACCGCCGGTGAGGATGGTGGTGATCTGCCGGGGGATGAACTTCTCCACGTGTTGGCGTGGACCGTAATTGTTCGAACAATTGCTCAGGGTGGCGCGCACGCCGAAGCTGCGCACCCATGCCCGCACCAGCATGTCGGCGCCCGCCTTGGTGGCCGAGTAGGGGCTCGACGGGTTGTACGCGGTGGCCGGGGTGAACTTGGCCGGGTCGTCGAGTTGAAGGTCGCCGTACACCTCGTCGGTCGAGACGTGGTGCAGCCGCACATCGTGGCGGCGGCAGGCCTCAAGCACGGCGTAGGTGCCGATGATGTTGGAGTGCACGAAGGGCCAGGGGGTGGCCAGCGAGTTGTCGTTGTGGCTCTCGGCCGCGAAGTGCACTACGGCGTCCCGCGGCCCGGTCAGCTCGCCTACCAGCCGGCCGGTGCTCTCCGGATTCGCGCAGTCCGCCTCGACCAGGTCCACCCGGTCTGCGGGCAGGCCGTCCAGGCTGGCGCGGTTGGCGGCGTAAGTCATCGAATCCAGCACCGTGACGTGGGCGTCCGGGTGCTCGCGGATCACGGTGTGGACGAAGTTGGCGCCGATGAACCCGGCTCCCCCGGTGACGACGAGGCGCATGCGCCCAACCCTACCGCCAGGCTCGGTCATCGCCCGAGGGCTCGTCGCGCGCCGGTTCTTCGCCCGCCCGATCCTCGCCCTGACGCGACTTCCCGGCTGCGGACACGCTGTCGGCGGCGGCTGGGGCGTCGGCGGCGGCCAGGGCGTCCGCACGGTCGGCGGCGGGCGGGTCACGGCGCAGTTCACGGTAGGCCGCGATCATCTTGGCGCGATGCCGGTGCTGCCAGTCCGAGGCCCGGGTGTCTCTGGGTGTCACCAGGAGCTCCTCCTCGGCGGGGATGCCCGCCCGCAACTGCCGGACGCGCAGGACCTCCGCGTCCAGATGCGCGCCAAACACCACGGCCATGTTGACCAGCCACAACCAGAAGAGAAAGACGATGACACCCGCCAGCGAACCGTAGACGCGGTTGAAGCTCCCGACGTTGGAGACGAAGAACCCGAACCCCACCGTCGCGGCTCCGATGATCACCAATGCCGCCGCGGCCCCGAGCGACACCCAGCTGATCCGACGACCGGAGACATTGGGGGCGAAGCGATACAGGACAGCCAGGGCGATGACGGCCGACACCAGAGCGGCGGGCCACTTGGCGGCGGACCACACGGCCAGTGCGGTGCCGCCGAGACCGATCCATCCGCCGACGGTCTCAGCGACCGGGCCGGAGAACACCAGCGCCAGCCCACCGATCGTCACCAGCCCGATGAGGAGCGCCGTCAGTAGCAGCCCCGCCGGCAGTAACCGCCACACGGGCCGCCCCTCTTCGATCCCGAGCACAGCGTTCATCGCCCGCCCCAGGGCCCACACGTATCTCGAGGCCGACCACAGTGCCACCACGGTGCCGATGATCAACGCCGTCCCGGCCGCCGGCGTGGTCACCAGGGCCTCGATCGGCCCGCGGATCGGGTCCAGGAGCTCGGGCTGGGCCACATCGGAGAGCATGTCCATCACTGCGTCCACAGTCCTCGAACCCTGGCCGAACACACCGAGCAGCGAGATCACCACGAGGAGCGCCGGGAACAGTGACAAGACCCCGTAGAAAGTCAGGGAACCCGCGAGATCGGGCCCGCGGTCACGGAGGAACTCCGACACCGAACGCGTGAGCACCAACCGGACGGTGTGCAGCCCTCGCCGGGCCCGCGCCGGAGCCGTCTGGGATCTGGTCATGAGCTGATTGTGTCCGCTGCCGTCGGGGGGCGCCTCAGCCGCGCCGGTCAGGTCCGGTCGCGGGCCTGCTCCACCTGGGCCTCGCGGCGGACATCGGCGGCATCATCGATCGCCTGCTGGCGCTTCTCCGCGGCCTTGTCACTGGCTGTGGTGTCACGGGGCGGGAGCTGGATGTTCTCCTCCGCATGCATTCCGGCTTGGAGCTGGCGGGCACGCTCCATCTCCGCGTCGACCTCGGCGCCGAACAGGAAGGCGTTGTTCGTGATCCAGAGCCACAGCAGGAAGACGATCACGCCGGCCAACGAGCCGTAGGTGGCGTTGTAGCTACTGAAGTTCGAGACGTAGAAGAAGAAGCCGACGGTGGCGACGCCCCAGACGATCAGAGCGACCACCGCCCCGAGTGAGATCCACCGGAACTTCGGCTGCTTGACGTTGGGCGCGAACCCGTACAGGACCGCCAGGATGATGACGACGACGAGGACCAGCACCGGCCACTTCGCGATGCCCCACACGGTGACGGCGGTCGAGCCGAGCCCGATGAGGTCACCGACCCATTGGGCGATGGGCCCGCTGACGACCAGCATGAGCCCGGCCAGCGCCACCAGGAGCAGCAGGACGGCGGTGAGCAGGACCATCATGGGCTTGAGCTTCCAGAAGGGCCGCCCTTCCTCGACCTCGTAGATGCGGTTCATGGCCCGACCGAAACCGCCCACGTATCCGGAGGCCGTCCAGAGTGCGCCGACGACACCGGTGACCAGGGCGAACCCGGCCGCCGGCGTGTTGATCAGCCCCTCGATCGGCCCGCGCAGCGCTGCGAGGGTCTCCTCGGGGACCGACCCATCGAGGATGTCCATCACGGCATCGACTGTGGCTTGGCCTTGGCCGAACACGCCGAGCAGAGAGACCACGGCGAGCAGCGCCGGGAAGAGCGAGAGGACCGCGAAGTAGGTCAGCGAGGCGGCGAGGTCGGTGCAGTTGTCCTTGCTGAACTCCACCGCCGCGCGTTTGAGTCCGAGCTTCCAGGTGCCTCTTTTCAAGGAGGTGGGCGAGTCCGGCTTCCCGGCGTCCGGGTCTGCGTCAGGGTGCGGTTTGTCGGTGATGTCGGGGCTAAGTGAACTCATGCCTAGGACTTTCCCATCACTGCGCCTCGACCGCACCCGACCCCGCCGTCTCGCGCGGGATTACAACCGGGGCCGGATGCGTTACCCTGATTGATGCCACGTCACCAAAGTGTCGTATCAGCTAGTTGCCACCCACTACACCGTTACCGAACAAGGGGAACGCCGTGAGCCTGTCCAACGCCATCCTCCGCGGAGTCACCGGAGCCTTCATTCTCAACTCCGGCCTCGGCAAGCGCGGAATGCCGACCGAAGCCGCCCAGGGACTGCAGGGCTTCGCCGCGACCGGAGTGCCCGCCGTGAACAAGATGGACCCGGATTCGTTCGGCAAGTTCGTCGCCTACTCCGAGATCGGGATCGGCGCCGCCCTGCTCACCCCGATCGTGCCCCGCAAGATCGCCGGCGCCGCCCTCGGCGCGTTCTCCGCCGGCCTGCTCGCGATGTACTTCCGCAACCCCACCATGACCGAGGCCGACGGCATTCGCCCCAGCCAGGAGGGCATCCCCCTGTCCAAGGACGCGTTCATGGCCGCCATCGCCGGCGCGCTGATCACCGCCAAGTAAACGATCCGCCGGCGGGACGCCAACCCGACGGCACCCGGCAACAGCCGGAACTAACGGCCCGGTCCCGCTCTATGCGGGGCCGGGCCGTCGTGGTCCGCGATCGCGCCCAGGATCGCGTCGGCAAGGTCGGACCGGCAGACGAGCAGGTCCGGAAGGTAAGTGTCCGCCACGTTGTACTCCAGCGGCGAGCCGTCGATTCGCACTGCGACGAACCCGCGGGCCAACGCCACCCCGGCCGGCGCCGCCGAGTCCCACTGATACTGCCCGCCGGCGTGAATATAGGCGTCCGCCTCACCGCGGACGACAGCTGCCGCTTTGGCGCCGGCCGACCCCAGCGGCACGAGCTCGCCACCTACCGCCTCCGCCACCGCGTCCGCGAATCGCGGCGGCCGGGAGGCCGAGAGGACGATCCGCGGACGGGAGCCCGATCGCGGAGGAAGAAGGCCGCCCCCGTGAACCCCGCCGTTGCCTACGGGTGCGGCGTAGATCTCGTCGTCGTCAACCCCCGCCACCACGCCGAGGGCCGGCAGACCGACTGCTGCGGCGGTGAGCCGTGACAACGCCGGGTCTCCGTCGCGTTCCCATAGGGCCACGTGAACGGCCCAGTCCGGTCGGTCGCCGAGTCCGTACTCGCGCGTGCCGTCCACGGGGTCGATGATCCACACTCGATCGGAGTCCACTCGCGCGAGGTCGTCGGCGGACTCCTCGGACAGGACCGCGTCATCGGGGCGATCGGCGGCGAGCCGCTCGAGCAGCACGGTGTTGGCGCGCCGGTCGCCGAGGTCACCGAGCTCTCGCCCGGACGGACCGGAGGACCGCAGGTCCACCAGCAGGCGCCCCGCCTCCATTGCGAGGTCGACGGCGAGCTGTTGATCCGGGGTACGCGTGGCGGCGGTCATGACCACCAGCCTAGAAGGCACGCCAGCAACACGGACACGGGATGCCTAACGCCAGCGTGAGCGCAAGCCCCGGCGCCGACCATGCCCGTATTCGCGCACGACGCGGGCGGGCTCGTCCGGGCAGCGGTGCGCGTCGGCCGCCACGCGGGCTGCCCCGCGCGATGGCAGGACACCACTACGCGAGTCGCAGCGACGACACCCCCAGACCGCGCCGTCAGCCGTCTCCTCGACGTAACAGTGACGCTCTCCGCCCTCGTTCATCGTTCCCCTCGGGGCAATGGCGTCCGCCCATAGCCGACGCACAGAAGGGAAGCATGTCATAAATTTTTACTGCATGACAGTGTTGCCATCGACACCCGCCGGACGCCGTCACAATTGCCGATCCACCAGCCGGCCCACCCCCCGGCTGATCCCGGCTGGCCTCAGGTGGACCGCCCGCGGAGACGGTCGAGCGCCTTCACGGCTGGCGACGACGCCGCCCCGTGCAGGACGATGGAAGAGACGATCACCAGCGACACCGCTGGCCAGAGTGACCAACCGTCATCCTTCGAGAAGTACCCCATCGCGTAGCAGAGGTAGAACAGCGAGCCGACGCCCCTGACCCCGAACGCCGAGACGAACACACGTTCCACGGGCTGGAGCCGGCCGTCGCCGAGCAGTGCGATCCACGCGGACAGCGGCCTGATGACAAACAGCACCCCGGCCGCTACCAGGACGTGCGACCATTCCAGCCGGGAGACGGCGTCCGAGATGAACGATGCCCCGATCACCAGCAGGACGAGCAGGGTGAGCAGATGCTCGGTGTATTCGATGAACTCGTGGGCCCGGGCGTGCTTCTCGTCGTGACGCTCGGCCGCCCGGACGCCGAGGGCCGCGCAGAACACGGAGAGGAACCCCCATCCGCCCACCAGCTCGCCGACGCCGTACGCCAGCGTCAGGGTGGCCACCGCGGCGGCGGGGTCGGCATACCCGATCAGGCGGTGGTCGCCGATGCGGACGCGGTAGAGGGCCGCGCCCACGAGCCGACCGATCAGCCAGCCGGCCACGGCCCCGATGACGGTCTTGCCGATGAGGTCCCATGCCAGCCAGGACCACACCCACTCCGTCGGCACGCCCTTGGTCGCCAAGTAGATCGCCAGGTACACGAACGGGAACGCGAGAGCGTCGTTGAGACCCGCCTCGGAGGTGAGGGCGAACCGCGCCTCGTCTGCCTCGTCGGTCACCCCCTCCGCCGTGCCCGGCCCCTCGACCTGCACATCGGAGGCGAGGACCGGGTCGGTCGGGGCGAGCACCGCGCCGAGCAGCACCGCGACCGCCGGGGTGACGCCCAGGGCCCACCACCCGAGGAACGCGACACCTGCGATGGACAGCGGCATCCCGATTGCGAGCAGGCGCCAGGTGGTGCTCCAACCCCGGAAGGACAGGGGACGGTCGAGTGCGAGTCCAACGCCGAACAGCGCGACGATCACGGTGATCTCGGCCATCCGCTCGGCGAGCTCCGCGTGCTCGATGACGTCGACGAGCTGTGACTCGGTGGGCATGAGCCATCCGATGAGCATGCCCACGCCCACGACGACGATCGGCGCGGACAGGACCCGGTCGCGCAGCAGTCGCGGCAGGAGCGACCCGACGAGCAGCGCCGCTCCGATGACCGCGTACATGAGGTCGGTGTTCACCACTGCTGGAGTGTGGGCGCCCCAGGGCCCACTGCGCCACCGGTGACGCCCGGGCGGCGTCGCCGGCGGCGGGAACCGGGCCCCGCGACCTCAGCCGGATCAGACGACTACGGCCCCCGCCGGCTCCTCTGTGTGCACCGAGTACCGGCGCACCAGCCGTCGCCACACCAGCGGGCCGACGGTCACGAGCACCAGCGCGATCAGCCCGATGAACAGTGGCGACGCGCCCAGCATCGCCGAGGCGGTCACCGCCAGCACGATCGTGATCCCCCGCCGGATCAGCCCCCCCGGGACGCGACTCGCGAACTTCGAACCAAAGTACGTCCCGATCGCACCACCGATCAGCAGCGGGACCAACAGGTTCCAGTCGACGCCGGTGACCATCACGTGCCCGACCGCTGCCGCGATGACCAGCGGGACCGCCTGCACCAGGTCGGTGCCGACGAGACGTAACGCTGCCAAGGTCGGGTACAGCAGCATGATGCACATCATGATGACGGTGCCAGATCCCACCGAGGTGATGCCGACCATGAGTCCGCCGATCACGCCGACCAGCAGTGTCAGGACCGGCTTGACCGGGGGGTTCGGATCATTTCCGGTGCTGATCCTGCCGGACATCTCGAAGAACGCCCGCAGGAAGTAGGCGGTGGACGCCACGATCAGCGTCGCGCCGATGGCTTTCTTGAGCAGCCCCTGCACGTCGTCCGCGCCGATCGCGTGGACCAGCCACGCCCCGAAGTATGCCGTCGGCACGGAGCCCAGGATCAGCCAGAACGCGATTGCGAGGTTGGGTTTGCCGTGCCGCCAGTGCACGCCGGCGCCGACGACCTTGTTGACCGCGTTGACCACCAGGTCGTTGGCGACCGCCGCCGTCGGCGGGATGCCCACGAGGATGAGCGCCGGCGTCATCAGTGCGCCGCCGCCCATCCCCGTCAGACCGATCACCACGCCGATGACGGCGCTGACGACCAGGAGGCCGAGCGACTCGTAGGTCCAGAGGGCCTCGGGCACCGGCTCAGATTCCCAGGACCGAGCTGAGGATCCGCTGTGCGACCTCTTCCGCCGTCCCGTCCTCGGGGCGCACGTGCAGGTCGGGGGTCAGCGGCGGCTCGTACGGTGCGGAGACTCCGGTGAACTCGGGGATCTCACCGGCGCGGGCCTTGGCGTACAGGCCCTTCGGATCGCGGGCCTCGCACTCGGCCAGCGGGGTGTCCACGAACACCTCGGTGAACGGCAGGTCCGCCGCGGTGTGGACCGCCCGCGCCGCGTCGCGGTCGGCGCGCATGGGCGAGATGAGAGAACAGATGACGACGACGCCGGCGTCCGCGAACAGTGCCGCCACCTCCGCGGTGCGGCGGATGTTCTCCGCACGGTCGTCGGCCGAGAACCCGAGGTCGGCGTTGAGTCCGTGCCGCAGATTGTCTCCGTCGAGGATGTAGGCGGGATGCCCGGCCTCGACGAGCAGTCGCTCGATCTCCGAGGCGACGGTGGACTTGCCCGAGCCCGAGAGCCCGGTGAGCCACAGCGTGCGGCCCTGCCCCCGGTCCCCACGCTGGACGGCACCGGCGTGCCAGACCACGTTGGAGCCCGTCGCTGCCGGCCCGATGATCATGCCCGCGCCCACGGTGTTGCCGGTGATCTCGTCGACCAGGATGAACGCACCCGTGTCGCGGTTGCGCCGGTAAGGGTCGTACATCAGCGGGGTCTGCGTGCGCAGGCCGATGCGGCCGATCTCGTTGAGCTCGAGCTCGGTCGAGTCCGGATCCCGGTGCAGGGTGTTGATGTCGAGTCGGTACTCCATCCCGGTGACGATCGCCTTGGTCTCGCGGGTGGTGTGCTTGACGACGTAGCGCTTGTTGGTCTGCAGGGTGGTGTCGTCGGCGAACCAGCAGACCATCGCCTCGAGTTCGGTGCCCTGGTGCGGGCGGTTGCCGGGACGCGCGATCATCTCCCCGCGGACGATGTCGATCTCGTCGTTCAGGGCGATCGTCACCGCGGCGGGCGCCGCGGCCTCGTCCAGCTCCGCCCCGCCCGGACCCCAGATCGCCTTGACCGTGGACTGCCGACCGGACGGCATGACCACCACATCGTCGCCCGTCTTGATGATGCCGCCGGCGACGGTGCCGGCGAACGAGCGGTGATCCAGCCCGTCGGCACGCTGGGGGCGGATCACGTACTGCACCGGGAACCGGACGTCGGTGAGGTTGCGGTCCGAGGCGATGTGCACGTTCTCGAGGTGGTCCAGCAGTGCCGGGCCGGTATACCAGGGCATGGCCTCGGAGCGGTCTACCACGTTGTCGCCCTTGAGCGCGGACAGCGGGACGAAGGTGACGTCGTGGACCTCGAGCTTGGCGGCGAAGTCGGTGAACTCGGAGCGGATCGCCTCGAAGGTGGCCTCGTCGTAGTCGATGAGGTCCATCTTGTTCACCGCGACCACCAGACGCGGGATGCCCAGCAGCGCCGACAGGAAGGCGTGGCGGCGGGTCTGCTCGAGGACTCCCTTGCGGGCGTCGACGAGGATGATCGCCACGTCGGCCGTGGAGGCGCCGGTGACCATGTTGCGCGTGTACTGCACGTGGCCCGGGGTATCGGCGATGATGAACTTGCGCCGCGGGGTCGAGAAGTAGCGGTAGGCCACGTCGATCGTGATGCCCTGCTCGCGCTCGGACCGCAGCCCGTCGGTGAGCAGTGCGAGGTCGGTGTACTCGTCGCCGCGCTTGGCCGAGGTGGCTTCGATCGAGGCGAGCTGGTCCTCGAAGATGCCCTTGGAGTCGAACAGCAGGCGCCCGATGAGGGTGGACTTGCCGTCGTCGACCGACCCGGCGGTGGCGATGCGCAGCAGCTGGGCCTGGTCGGACATGGTCTGCAGCTGCTCGGCAGAGCCCTGGCCGGCGGACGGCACGGACACGGTCGCCGACGCCGTGGTTGCGGTGGTCGGGGTGCTCATCAGAAGTAGCCCTCCTTCTTGCGGTCTTCCATGCCTGCCTCGGAAATCCGGTCGTCGGCGCGGGTGGCGCCGCGCTCGGTGACGCGGGTGCCCGCGACCTCGGCGACGACGGCGGCGTTGTCGGCGGCATCGGACTCCACGCAGCCGGTGCAGGTCGCGTCGCCGACGGTGCGGAAGCGGACCAGCTCTGTGCGGGACTCCTCGCCGGGCAGCGTCTCGAGGAACCGGGTCTTGGCCAGGAGCATGCCGTCGCGCTCGATGACCTCGCGCTCGTGGGCGTAGTAGATCGGGGGCAGGTCGATGTCCTCGCGCTCGATGTACTGCCAGATGTCCAGCTCGGTCCAGTTGGACAGCGGGAACACGCGGATGTGCTCACCCTTGCGGTGCTTACCGTTGTAGAGCTTCCACAGCTCTGGGCGCTGCGCGCGGGGATCCCAGGCGCCGAACGCGTCGCGGAACGAGAAAACACGTTCCTTGGCGCGGGCCTTTTCCTCGTCGCGCCGGGCGCCACCGAAGACCGCGTCGAAGCGGTTCTCCTGGATGCCGCGCAGGAGTGCGGTGGTCTGGAGCCGGTTGCGGCTCGAGCCGGGACCGGTCTCCTCGACCACGCGGCCGGCATCGATGTCGTCCTGCACGTGGGAGACGAGAAGTTGGACGCCGGTCTCGGCCACGATCCGATCGCGGTAGGAGATGACCTCATCGAAGTTGTGCCCCGTGTCCACGTGCATGAGCGGGAACGGCATCGGCGCGGGCCAGAAGGCCTTGCGGGCGAGGTGGAACATCACCACCGAGTCCTTGCCGCCGGAGAAGAGCATCCCCGGGCGTTCGAACTGCGCGGCTACCTCGCGGAAGATGTGGACGGACTCCGCCTCGAGCGCGTCGAGATGCGAGAGCGTCACCGCCGACCTTGTCGTCATGCGACCTCCAGTGTCGTGGGCCGTCCAGGTCTCCGGACGGCAGGTGGCAGACAGGTCTGTCTGCCCCGGGCATCTGGACCATCGTGCGCCCGCCCGACGGTTTTTCCCTCTCCCCCGACGCAAATGCCGGCTGGTTGACGATTAGTCGACATAGGATGACGACTATGCGACACGAACCGACCCATCGGGTGCTCGCGGTGGTCGAGGCACTGTCGGTCGACGGCCCTCCCCTCCCGCTGGCCGAGATCGCCCGCCTCACCGGTGCCAGCCGGACCACGCTCCACGCGGTACTCGCCGAGATGGACTCTCAGGGCTGGGCCGAGAAGGCCGCCGGGGGGTGGCGAGCGGGGCCGAGGCTGCACGAGGTGGGCATGGCACTGGCCGCGGAGGTCGATCTGGTCCGGGCGGCCCGGGAGCCCCTCGAGGCACTGGTCGATGCCACCGGGATCGCGGCGGTCGTATTCGAGGTCCGGGACGGGATGGCCGAGGTCGTCGACTCGGTCGGGGCCGGGCCGCGGACCGCGGCGCGGGACATCATTCCCGTCGGACACGTGATCCCGGTGCGCGCTCCCTTCGCCCGCGAACTGGCAGCCCGCCTCCCGGTGGTCGACCAGCGCCACTGGCTCGCCGACTCCGCGCGACTCACCTCGACTGCCCGGGACCGGCTCGACATCGTCCTGCCACAGATCGCACGTCGCGGCTGGTCGATCGAGCGGCTCACCCCCTCCCGCCGCGAACTGCTGCGAATGGCCGACTCCCTGGAGGCCTCCGGCATCGGCGCGCTGGTCCGCGACCGCGTGTCGGAGTTGTTCGTGGAACTGTCCGAGATCGACGTGACCGATGCCGAGCTGAGCGCAGCCTCCGACCTCGCGGTGGCGTCAGTGGCTGCCCCCGTCGTGCGCGGGGACGGCCGGGCGATCGGCTCAGTGGCCGTGGCTCCAGGCCGCCGCATGACCGGCCGCGCAGTCGCCCGGGCCGTCGAGGCGGTGACCGAGTGCGCGGACGCCGTCTCCGCCCGCGTCGCCTCGCGGTCGCGCAGCCGACGCCCGGCTGGCCTGCCTCCGCACCCCGTACACCCTGCGCACGCGTCCCGCCACGCACCAGCGACCTGACCGCTCCGTTCTCGACCCCGCCCCCGCTGCGCGTATGGTGTAGATCACACCCCTCGCCCGCCCGGAGGTGCCCGTTGCCCCAGACCGTCCGCACACCCATTGAGCTCAGCCCAGACCAGCTGGGTCAGGCGTGGCGCCGGTCTGAACTGAGCGGACTCACCCCGCAGAGCGCTCGCCCCGGTGCCCCGGACCCGGGCGGGTCACGTTCGCATCGCCTCGCCGAGGCCGCGCGCCCCGTGATGGACGGCCTCGACGCCGTCCTCCGTGACACCGGTGCGACCTTCCTGCTGGCCGACCGTGAGGGCCGGGTCATCCGCACCGTTCGCGACAACGCGCGGATTTCCCGCATGCTCCTCCGGCGAGGGGTCGACGACGGCGCGACGCTCACAGAAGAGGCGGTGGGCAATAACGGCATCGGCACGGCGTTGGAGACGCGGGCCGGGGTGTTCATCCACGGCGAGCAACACTTCGCCGAGGTCCTGCGCGACTTCGTCTGCTACGGCCACCCCATCGTCGACCCGCTCACCCACCGACTCGTGGGCGCCGTCGACCTGACGGGGATGGACGCCGACGCCTCCCGCATGTTCGCCCCGTTCGTCCGGAAGATCGTGGCGGACATCGAAGCCCGCTACATCGACACCGCCCGCGCCGACGACCGTGAGTTGTGGCGTCGCTTCGTCGAGCGCACCCGCTCCTCGGACACGGCCACCTGCGCGTTCGGGGACGAGGTGGTGCTGGCATCGCACTCCAGCCTCGAACGTCTCGACTCCAGTGACCTCGCCACGCTCCGGCGCCTGGTCGAACGTGACGAGATCGGCGAGGCCGTGGAGCTCTCTGTGGGCACCGTGGGCGTGCTCGCGAGCCGGGTAGGTCGCCGCGCACACCTGCTGGACCTGACGTTCCCGGACCCGGGCCCCCCGATCGCCCCCGGCGTCCACGTGGTCGCCCGCGGACCCTGGCGCACAGTCGAGCCGAGCGGAGCCTCCGCGGCAGCGGGAGCGGCCCCGGGCGGTGGCGACATGCCCCCCGTGGTGGGCGCCCCGACCGTGGTGCGGAGCCACGCCGTCCAGGGCCCCTCCGGGTCAGGGAGGACGACGACGGCGAGAACGATCGCCGGCCCGGAGGCGAGCCATGTCCGGCTGGCCGAAGCCGATCACGCCGCCGCCGCGTGGCGGGAACTGGCCGCTCCCGCCCTGCGCGAACGGGGCGGGTCGCTGATCCTCGACGACATCGACTTACTGGACGACGCGGACCTGCGCCGGTTGGCGGCACGCCTGGAGTCCGCCGTGGCCGAGCTCGTCGTCGTCACCAGTCGCGACGACCCGCGCCCCGCGGTTGCGGCCGTCCTCGACTCGTGTGACCGACGGACGACGGTCCGACCCCTGCACGAGCGCGGCGCCGAGGGCGAGGAGATCGTCCGCCGGATGGTTGCCGACCTGGCCGCGCGGCGCGGGGCGCGACCCCCCACGGTGACGCCACGGTTCGTCGACGCGGCCTGCACCCTCGATCTACCCAACGGCCTCGCGACCCTGCGCTCGGTACTCGCCGAATGCCTGGAGACGCTGTCACAGAAAGGCTCGGGGACACTCGACGTCGACGCCCTGCCCTCCCGCTCCCGGTCGGCCCGACCACCCAGGCCCGGCGAATTGGCCCGCGGGGAGTACGACGCGATCGTCGCCGCGCTGTCCGAGTGTGGCGGGGTGCGCTCCCGGGCGGCCCGTCGCCTGGGCATCAGCAGGACCACCCTGTACGCGCGGATGCGGGAGTTCGGACTGTCCTGACCGTGTCCATCACGGTGTCCAGAAATTGGACACTTCGCTCTGTCGACCCGACCCCATGATGGGTTGTGACCGGCCTCACACCGAGGCGGTCGGTTCTTCGGAGGTATTCATGACCGGCACACTCTCCCGCGACACCGGCGCCACCAGCCGGGTCGACGAGCGGCTCAGCAGCGAGGCCCGCGAGTTCCTCGCGCGACCGCACCAGTTGTTCATCGACGGCCAGTGGGTCGACGCCGCCGACGGCCGCACCTTCGGCACCTTCGACCCCGCCACCGGCGCTGAGATCACACAGGTCGCCCACGGTGGGCCCGAGGATGTCGACCGCGCCGTCGCCGCCGCCCGTCGCGCATTCGACGACGGCGCGTGGGCAAACATGAAGCCCAACAAGCGCGAGCAGATCCTGTGGCGGATCGGCGACCTGCTCGATGCCAAGGCCGAGATGCTCGGACAAATCGAGGCACTCGACAACGGCAAATCCGTGGCCATCGCCACCGCGGTGGACGTGGCCTGGGCCGCCGACGTGTTCCGCTACTACGCGGGCTGGGCCACCAAGATCGAGGGCTCCACCGTCAACGTGTCCATGCCCTTCGCCGGCGACAAGCAGTTCCACGCCTACACCCAGCGCGTCCCCGTAGGCGTGTGCGGCCAGATCATCCCGTGGAACTTCCCGCTCCTCATGGCCTCGTGGAAGCTCGCACCCGCACTGGCCACCGGCAACACGCTCGTCCTCAAGCCCGCCGAGCAGACCCCCCTCACCGCGCTCCTCCTGGGCGAGATCATCGCCGAGGCCGGGGTCCCGGACGGCGTGGTCAACATCATCACCGGTTTCGGCGACGCCGGCGCCGCCATCTCCGCCCACGACGACGTCGACAAGGTGGCTTTCACCGGGTCCACCGAGGTGGGCAAGCTCATCGTGGACGCGGCCAAGGGCAACCTCAAGAAGGTCTCCCTCGAACTGGGTGGCAAGAGCGCCAACATCGTCTTTGCCGACTGCGACATGGAGGCCGCCGTCGCCGGGTCCGTGGCCGCGTGGATGTTCAACCACGGCCAGGCCTGCACCGCGGGCACCCGCCTCTACGTGGAGGACTCCATCTACGAAGAGTTCACGCAGGCCGTGGCCGACGCCGCAGCCAAGGCCACCATCGGCCACGGGCTCGACCCGGCGACCGAACTCGGCCCGCTGGTCGACCAGGACCAGTTCGACAAGGTGTCCTACTACCTACGCGCCGGGATCGAGGACGGCGGCCGCGCCCTGACCGGCGGCAACCGCCACGGTGACACCGGCTTCTTCGTCGAACCCACCGTGTTCGTCGACGTGGAGCCGGACCACCGGGTGGTCAAGGAGGAGATCTTCGGCCCCGTCGTGGCGGCCCTGCGATTCACCGACATCGACGACGCAGTCCGCCAGGCCAACGACTCGATGTACGGCCTGGCCGCCGGCGTGTGGACCCAGGACATCTCCAAGGCCCACAAGGTCGCCAGTCGCCTGCACGCCGGCTCGGTGTGGGTCAACCAGTACAACGGCTTCGACACCGCGATGCCCTTCGGCGGTTTCAAGCAGTCCGGATGGGGCCGCGAGCTAGGCCAGGGTGCGCTCGACCTCTACACCCAGACCCGCTCGGTCAACATCCAGCTCTAAGACCGGGACCCGGCGTCCCCGTGCCCCCCCTCCGGGGACGTCGGCGACTCCCTATGACACGAGCCTGTCCCCGCTTCCCCTCCGCTCTCCGCTCGCTTCCCTCAACCCTCCGCTCGCTTCTGCGCTGTGAGCTCTCCCCGAAAGGACCACCTGTGAAGACCAAGGCAGCAGTACTGTTCGACCTCCACAAGCCGTTCGAGATCATCGAGCTCGACCTGGACGATCCCGGCCCCGGCGAGGTCCTCATCAAGTACACGGCCGCGGGCCTGTGCCACTCCGACCTCCACCTGTCCGACGGTTCACTCCCACCCCGCTTCCCGATCGTCGGTGGCCACGAGGGAGCGGGCGTGATCGAGGCAGTCGGAGTCGGCGTCACCAAGGTCAAGCCCGGCGACCACGTCGTGTGCTCGTTCATCCCCAACTGCGGCACATGCCGGTACTGCTCCACCGGCCGCCAGAACCTATGTGACATGGGCGCGACGATCCTCGAGGGCCACATGCCCGACGGCACGTTCCGCTTCCACTCGGGAGGCAAGGACTTCGGCGCCATGTGCATGCTCGGCACCTTCTCCGAGCGTTCGGTCATCTCCCAGCACTCGGTGGTCAAGGTCGACGACTGGCTGCCGCTGGACAAGGCCGTGCTCGTGGGCTGCGGTGTCCCGTCGGGTTGGGGCACCGCCACCTACGCCGGCAACGTCCGCCAGGGCGACACCGTGGTCATCTACGGCATCGGCGGGCTCGGCATCAACGCCGTCCAAGGCGCCGTCCACTCGGGTGCCCGGCACGTCGTCGTGGTCGATCCCGTGCAGTTCAAGCGGGACGAGGCGCTGAAATTCGGCGCCACCCACGCATTCGCCGACGCGGCCGAGGCCCACGCCGAGGTCGAGAAGCTCACCTGGGGTCAGATGGCCGACCAGGCCCTCATCCTGGTGGGCACGGTCGAGGAGGAGGTCGTCTCGAGCGCGTTCGACGTGATCGGCAAGGGCGGCACGGTGGTCATCACCGGCCTGGGGAACATGACCGACAAGACCGTGCAGGTCAGTGGCACGATGATGGCCCTGTTCGGCAAGACCATCAAGGGCTCGCTGTTCGGTTCGGCCAACCCGCAGTACGACATCGTCAAGCTGCTGCGCCTGTACGACGAGGGCAAGCTCAAGCTCGACGAACTCATCACCACGACGTACACGCTCGACGAGGTCAACCAGGGCTACCAGGACCTGAAGGACGGGAAGATCATGCGTGGAGTGATCATTCACGACTCCTGACGCTCCGCCCTGCGCGGCACACCCGCGGCCCCTCCCGCATCCGCCCCTCCCGCATCCCGCATCCGCCCCTCCCGCATCCCGCATCCGCGCGCAAGTACTGCAGCCGCTCACGAAATTTCTTCAGCGGCTGCAGTACTTGCGCGCGTTTGCGATGGGAAGGCTGGACCTGGACGAAATTTCACAGGCTGGCCCCCTCCACAGCATGTGCCAGCGAGCCCGTTCTAGGACCGGATCAAGCTCGGCGGCCCTGGCACCGTGGCCGGCATGACGCCACAGATCCCGTTCATCCCGGGCCAGCCGTTCACCACCGCAGAGGCCATCAGGGCGGGACTGTCGCACCGCACTCTCGCCGCGGCGACTGCCGCCGGACAGCTGGTTAAGAGCAGGCACGGATGGTTCCACTTGCCCGCACCTGGCGAGAGCGGAATACAAGCCGCCGTGCGGGCATCGAAGATCGCGCTCGCGGAGGGGCCGGCCGATGCAGTGATCAGCCACCACACTGCGGCAGAGCTGCACGGCCTACCTCTGGTACGAGCCAGAGCTAACCGGGCTCACCTCACTGTCGACCGACCTACCGGTGGGCGTAACGCTGCCCACGTTCAGATCCATACCTCCCCCGCGAACTCCTTGTCCATTACCGAAGTCGAGGGCATTCCCGTCACCAGTATCGACAGAACGATTGTCGACCTAGCCCGCTCGGCGGGTTTCGATGCAGGCGTATGCGCAGCGGACCACGCGCTGAGAAGTGAGCTGGCAACCCGCCGGTCTCTCATGGACGAACTCGAATTACACCGCGGCCGCACAGGGGTCGCGATCGCGCGGGATGCCATAAACTTCGCCGACCCGCTAGCGGAGAGTCCAGGCGAGTCGCTCTCTCGTTGCGTCATGAGATCCCTGGGCACAATCCCGATTCCTCGGCTGTAACACCAGTACCTGTCCGCTGAAGGTCACGCTGTCGCGCGCACGGACTTTTCCTGGGGCGACGGCGCGTTGGCCGGAGAGTTCGATGGCCGGATCAAGTACTCAGGGCGTGCGGTCGACGGTGCAGACCCCGGTGAGGTCGTGTGGCGGGAGAAGTTACGCGAGGACCGACTGCGGGATCTCGGCGTGGTGGTGATCCGTTGGGTCTGGAACGACCTGTTCATGCCGAAGAGATTCGAGCAGCTATTGCTCGGTGGGCTCCGGCGAGCGCAGCTCCGCTGACCATGCCTAACCGACCCATCGCCATGCGCGCGTAATTACTGCAGCCGCTCACGGAATTTCACGAGCGGCTGCAGTAATTGCGCGCGGCTGCGGCGAGGGCGGAAGCGGCGAAGGCAGCGGAAGCGGCGAAGGCAGCGGGAGCGGCGGGGACTGGCGGGGGCGGTCGCGGCTGCGGGGGGCGGGTTTCAGCGAAAGGCCCGCGGGAGCGTCCGACCCGAAAGCAGACATCCTGCCGGCGATGCGCGACTCGTCTCAGGGAGTAGGTGCGCCGCCCGTCACCGACAGCGTGTTGCCGGTGGTGTACGACGACTCCTCGGAGCCGAGGTACACGTACGCACCGGCCATCTCCACCGGCTGGCCGGGCCGGCCAAGCGGATTCTTCTGCCCAAAGTACGGAAGCTTCTCCGGCTTCTGTCCACCGGTGACCTGCAGCGCGGTCCAGAACGGTCCCGGAGCCACGGCGTTGACGCGGATCCCCCGCGGCGCGAGCTGCTGCGCCAGCGCCTTGGACATCGTGTTGACCGCCGCGCGCGAGGTCGCGTAGTCAACGAGCCCCGGCGACGGCGTGTAGGCCTGCACCGACGAGGTGAATATGACGCTCGCCCCGGGCTGCAGGTGACCCAGTGCTTCCTGCATCATCCAGAACGGGGCCGAGATGTTGACGTTCATCGTCTCGGCCCATTGTTCGGAGGTCAGGTCCTCGAGGTTCTCCACGTACGTCTGCCGGGCCGCGTTGAGCACCAGCACGTCGATCCCGCCAAGCCCGGCGACTGCATCGCGGACGATCCCCCGCGCCACCTCCTCGTCACCCACATCGCCGGGCAGCAGCACACACGTCCGTCCGGCCTCGCGGACCAACCCCGCGACCTCGTCGGCGTCCGACTGCTCTGACGGCAGGTAGCCGATAGCGATGTCGGCGCCTTCTCGGGCGTACGCGATCGCGACGGCCCGTCCGATTCCCGAATCGCCGCCGGTGATGAGTGCTCGTCGGCCGGTGAGCCGGCCGTGGCCGACGTAGGACGTCTCCCCGTGATCGGCAGGCGGCACGAGCTCTGACGCGAGCCCGGGAACGGGCTGCGCTTGCATCGGGATCTCCACCTCGTACTTGGAGGTGGGGTCGACGAGCATCGCGTCGTCGGGCTGGCCGGAGGGCGAGGCGGTCGGATCGGTGCTCATTGGTGGCCTCCTGGGTCGAGTTTCCGGGTCGACGGTACGCGTTTCTGCCGGGCGCCCGTCCGGATGCACGTT
The DNA here is from genome assembly GCF_008369165.1 of Dietzia sp. ANT_WB102. Taxonomy (NCBI): domain Bacteria; kingdom Bacillati; phylum Actinomycetota; class Actinomycetes; order Mycobacteriales; family Dietziaceae; genus Dietzia; species Dietzia sp. ANT_WB102. The sequence goes on along the minus strand of NZ_VOBA01000001.1, from coordinate 1,467,959 downwards.
CGCGCCGAATCCCCCACACTTCGGAAGACGACAGACTTCCCCCGAGACGAAGGAGCGAGCATGCCCCGCTACCGCGTGATTGACCCCGAGCAGAACGTGATCGAGGAGAAGGAGTTTGCTGACGACACCAAGGCCTACGACTGGTTCAAGACGGTCGAGGTCCCGGACGATGCGCTCGGCTACGCCATGGAGGTCGACATGGACGGGAAGTGGACGCGCTTCGAGATCAACGACGGTGGCACCAATACCTCGCCTGCGGCCGATGAGGGCACCGGGATTGCCTGAGCCCGGCCAGCCGACAGCGCTGTTGCCTCTTCTGCGCCGCCAACCCCTGTAGTGGGGCGAGGCGGCGTAGCGACTTTGTCTGGAACCTCCGGCACGCCCACCGCCTCTGAGCGCACTGGTTTACCCGTCCCCGGGCCCTGTCTCCGGCGAGCGCCCGGCGTGGTGGATGCGGGCGCGGAGGGCGAGCATCAGTGAGTCCATGCGCGCGGTCTCCGCGAGCAGTTCTGCGACGGTCGCTGGCGGGTTCGCACGGTTGGCGAGGCTCGCGGAGTTCGCCCTCTCGACGAGCTCGACGAACCCGGGGTCGGCATCGGTGCGGTCCCTCAGATCGGGGTAAGTGCGCTCGAGCGGAGTGCCGATGCCCAAGGTGGGCCGGAGCGCGTACCAGCCGTCGAGGGTCTCGGTCAGCGATTCCAGCGCCATGAGGTACGAGCGCCTCGCCGCATCCACTGCCCGCTCGGCGGTGAGCTGGACCGGGTCGGCCCCTCTCCGGAGCCGGCGTCGTCGGGACAAGTCCTCCAGCCCGGAGCGCACCAGCCACCCGGTCAGCGCGACCCAGGCCACAACCCCGGCGATGATCGTGAGCAGCAGCAACGCGAGGATCAGGGGCACGACGTCACCACCGCGGGACCTCGCCGCCGCTGGTCACAACACAGCAGCCCGCGTCGCCATCTCCGACGTGAAGCGGCGGGGCGGTCATGATCCTCCCAGCGCGTGCAGGACGAGCGTCAGCGGAACCGACAGCAGAACTACTGCCGATATGCCGGCGCCGACCAGTTTCCCCAGTCCCGCCCATCGGAGCTCCGAACACTCCGCCTCGAGAGCAGTGGGCGACAGCGGAGCCGCGAGACGACCGGCCGCGGACGCCCGCGCCTCGGCAACGGACGGCCAGGTTGCGGGTACATGCCGGCGGGGGTCGCCCCCGAGTTCGTCTGCGACAATGAGCGCTCGCTGCTCGTCCCATTCGGCCAGGCGTTGATCAAGCTCGTACACAGCAGCCTCTGCCTCCGCGATTCGCCGACCCATGGCAGTTCGCGGGGAGGTGGCCGGGGGGAGCTGCATGCCACCAGCCTCCCCCACCTGGGCAGCGCCGGGCAAGGGTCGCAAGCGCCGGTGATCCGCGGTTCGGACCCGACTTCGGCCGCGGCGTGTCGCTGCGCGCGGCTGCACTCCCCCGGGACTGCGTGAGTGGGCCTAACCCGCAGTCTCGTACTTGGCGGCCAACTGCGAGAGCGTCTTGGTGATCCCGGCGGCGTTCTGGTTCGCCATACCGACGATCTCGAAGAGCTTCCCGAGCTTCGAGCGTCGGTTGTCGAAACTCTCGGTGACCTCGGTTCGCCCTTCCGCGGTCGGAGTGAACTCCCAGCGCCAGCGGTGCCCGGCGGGGTGCGCCCACTCGATCACCTTGTGTTCTGGAGTATCTATGTGCTCGGTGACTGTGCAGGTGATGCGGTAAGGGACCCCGTACATGCGCATCGCGGTGGTGAACTTTGCGCCCTCGGACAACGCCGACGGCCCCTTGACGTTGTCGTGGACGGTCCCCGAACCGTCAACGAGGCCGTGCTTGCGCGGGTCGTTGACGAGCGCGAAAAGCTCCTCCGCGGGGGCGTTGACGGCGACCCTGCGGGCGACGACCCGGGGGCCGCGATCGACGGTGGTGATTGTGGTCATCGTGAGATCTCCTCGAAATGGGCGGTGGCGGGAAGCCGGCTTCAGCGTTGGACTCGGTTCACCCCACGGTACGACCACCCGCTGGAGCAGCACAGTGACGACCGACATCGGCTCGGTGAGTGTGGCCATCACATGGAACACGGTGATCTAGGCACCGATGCTGATCCACACCGCTTGTGCCGCGCCCTCGGCCGAACTACTGGGTCACTCCCCACGCCCCCAGCGAGATCGCCTTGAGCGCTGCCAGCATCCGAGCCGACTCGGCCTCGGCCGGCTTGAGCGAGCGGTCCTGGTAGAAGGCCATGACGATCATGTCCGTGAGTCTCTCGACGATCGCCGTGTAGTCGTCGGACACTGGGTTGATCAGTCCGGCCTCCGCGTCGCGCCCCATCTGCTCCGAGAGGTGACTGTTCAACCCGTCCACCAGTTCGGTCCAGCGTGACCTCACCTTGTCGTCGTACCCTGTTGCCTGGACACCCGCGACCATCACCTGGTCGTGTTCCACCCACGCGGTGTAAGACTGGCCGAACAGCCGGTCGAAATAGCCGGAGTGCGATTCGCCGGCCCTCCGGTGATAGCTCCCGATGGTCTCGGCCCAGTCGTCCCACGCCCCGCCGACCAACTCGCCCAGGACATCGCTTTTGGATTCGAAGTAGAAGTAGAAATTGGGTCGCTTGATCCCTGCGGCGTCGGTGATGTCCTTGACCGAGATGTCCGCCACCGGCATCCGGCCGAGAAGGCTCTCGAAGCCGTCGAGGATGACCTGGCGCTGGACCTCACCTCGCGGGATACGTCTCCGACGGCCACCAATCGCGTCGGAGGCTTCTGTTGCTGACGGGCCGGGAACCATGGGCGGAATTGTAGTGCCGTGTGTCGCAGGGGTCACTTGTTCACCGACATGCGGACCAGCGTCGTATCTCGCGATCTGAATGTGGCCGTCGCCCGACCACAGGGTCAGGCGACGGCCAGTTCCGGGGAGGTTCGCTCACGAGTGAGCGACGGCGGTGCGGGAGGGCTCGAAGGCCAGTCCCTCGAAGCGACCCGAGTTCCACCATTCCTCGATCATGTTCCAGAAGTCGATCTCTGACGAGTTGTACACGTCGCGGAACACTGCCTTCGACACCTCGCCCTGGCCGTTGTAGTACCCCGGGGTGCACGCACCCCAGTAGGCCTCACGCGGCTCGTTGGACCGGCGCACCTCCGCGACCCAGTCGGCCTCGGCCTCGGCCGTCGGCTCGAAGGTTGCCAGGTCGTTATCCAGCATGTGGCGAACGAGTCGCGCGGCGTGGCGGGCCTTGCGGTCGAGCATGTAGACGAAGTTGACGTAGTAGGCGGTCTGCGACATCCCCAGCTCGACGAAATTCGGGAAACCGTGGGTAAAGAAGCCGTGGAAGGTCCGCGCCCCCTCGGAGAAATACTCCTGCATCGAATGACCGCCGCGCCCGATCACGTCGTAGCCGTAGATGCCAGCCGGCCCGGAACCGGTCTCGAAGCCGGTAGCAAAGACAATGCAGTCGACCTCGTAGTGGGTGCCCGCCACGACGATCCCCGTGGAAGTGATGCCGTCGATCCCGGTCGGTGACGCGGCGAGGGTGACGTTGGGACGGTTGAATGTCTGCAGGTACTCGTCGTTGAAGCACGGCCGCTTGCACATGTAGCCGAACCACGGCTTGAGCTTGTCGGCGGTCGCGGGATCCGTCACGATCGAGTCGACCCGCTGATGGGCGCCCATGAGCAGCTTCATGTCCGCGAGCTCGGCGACCAGTGCCTGGTCCGCCTCCGGGAGCTCACCGACGGGCGTGTCCACCAGGGGCTGGCCGGTCAACTGCGGGAACAGGTGGGTCCAGCCGTCGTCGACCAGGTTCCCGTCCACCTCGTGCCCGGAGATGATCCCGTTGAAGTTGTCGTGCCGCTCGTACTGCCAACCGGGCCGGAGCGACTCGGCCCACTGCGGGTCGGTCTTGCGGTTGTTGCGCGGTTGCACGACACTCGGCGTGCGCTGCACCACGACCAACTCCTTGGCGTCCCGCCCCAGGTACGGCACGACCTGCACGCCGGTGGCACCCGTGCCCACCACGGCGACACGCTTGTCGCGGAGATTCTCTAGGTCACCGGCCGCGGAGCCCCCCGTGTAGTCGTAGTCCCAACGGCTGGTGTGGAAGATTTTGCCGTCGAAGTCCCCGATTCCGGGCACCTTCGGCAGTTGCGGCTTGGTCAGTGCGCCGTTTGATCGCATGAGGACCCGCGCGAGGAACCGATCGCCGCGATCCGTGGTGACCTCCCAGCGCTGGGACTGCTCGTCCCACCTCGCGTGGGTGGCGCGGGTCTGGAAATACGTCTTGCCGTAGAGGTCGTAATGCCGCCCGATGCGCTGTGCGTGCTCGAAGATCTCGGAGCCGTCCGCGTAACGCTGGCTGGGGACGTACCCGGTCTCCTCGAGCAGTGGCATGTAGATGTGGGACTCGATGTCGCACTGCACACCCGGGTAGCGGTTCCAGTACCAGGTCCCTCCGAAGTCCCCGCCGTATTCAACGATCCGGAAGTTCTCGACGCCGTTCTGCGTGAGGTACGCACCGGCGGTCAAACCACCGAACCCGCCACCCAGGACCAGCGTGTCGAGCTCCTCGGTGACCGGCTCGCGGGTGATCGGCTCGGAGAACGGGTCGTGGTCATCGACCTCGAGCACATCCTCCAACCCTTGGAACTGGGCGAGTTGGTCTGTGCGGAGCCGAGCCTGCTTGTCCGCCTCGAAACGCTGGCGAAGGTGGTCGGGGTCGAAGTCGATGTCGAGGGCGAGCTTCGACTCGGGGAGGGTGAAGGCCATGCTGGTGTGTCCTTTGGTGAAGGGGCGTCCGCGGAAAGGGGGCCACGGACGAGCCGTTGAATAAACTTGACGCTCCGTCAAGTTGTGATGGAGATTACACGCTACGTGTGACGCGGGCAACACTTTTGAGCGGCGGTGACGAGGAACCGCTCCCGCGGGGGTTTTCGTGCTCACGAGTCAGGGCTGCTCACTGTGGGTACGGTGGCCTCATCATGACCCCTGCCCAGTCTTCTTCACCCGAACCGGCGACCGACCAGCCCGCGCGTACCCGACCCCTGGTCGTGGCCATGATCGGCGCCGGCGCGATCGGTGGCGCTGTGATCGAGGCGCTCGAGCAGGGCGCGGTCCCCGGCGTCCGGCTCGGCGCGGTGCTCCGCTCCCGCAGTACGGACGAGGAGATCACCGACGCCATCGGAGCGGCCGACGTCGTGGTCGAAGCCAGCAGCGTCGAGGCTGCCGAGGAGTACATCCCGCGCGTCACGGCGGCCGGCAAGGACATGATCGTGTGCTCGTGCGGCGTGTTTGCCCGTCATAAGGACCCCCGCGAACTCCTCGCGCGCGGGCCAAGCGCCGGCCGCGTGCTCGTGCCCGCCGGGGCGATCGGGGGGCTCGACGTGCTCTCGGCGGCAGCGCGCGCGGGCACCGACGACGCTCACCTCCGCCACTACACCATCAAGAGCCCGGCCGCCTTGAACGTCGAAGAGCACCTCACCCAGCGTCGCGAGGTCTTTCGCGGCTCGGCCCGCCAGGCGGCGCTCGAGTTTCCGCTCACGTCCAACGCTTCGGTCGCACTCGCGCTGGCCACCCTCGGATTGGACCGGACCGAGGTGATAGTGGTCGCCGACCCGGAGGTGCAGCGCACCCGCCACGTGGTGGAGTGGGAATCACCGGTGGGCGACTACGAGCTGCAGTTCGAGAACTCCGTCGATCCCGACTCCGGCGGCCGCACCTCGGCGATCACCGCGTGGTCGGTCGCGGAGGTCCTCGTCTCGCTCGCGGCGGGCGCAGGGCCGGGCGTCGTCGTGCTCGGCGCCGACCGGTGGTAGACCGGACGACGACGTTCTAACGTATGGGTCCACTCGATCACGAGGTGCAATATGACCAACGCTCGACCGTCAGACCCAGATCCCGGCCAGAGTCCGGACGTCGACAGCACGGGCTCCGCACCTGCAGGTGTGATCCCTGACTTCGACTCGACATCCATGACGTCAGACAGCGCCAGCCGCGCACTGGCGCCCACCGAACGACAGAGCCCGCCCCCCACGAACTCCCGAAAGGGTGCTTATGTGTGGATCGGCGTCATCGCCGTCGTCGTCCTCATCCTGGTGATCGGGCTCGTGGGCTACGCGATCGAAGCGTTCTAGCGCCATGCCCGCCGCGTTCGACACCGTGATCATCGGGGGCGGCAATGCCGGGGTTTCCTTGGCTGCCCGCCTCAAGCGTGACGGCGTGCGCAGCGTCGCGCTCGTCGATCCCAGTCCGCTGCACCGGTACCGACCGATGCTCAACTATGCCGCGGCCGGGCACGCGCGAATGTCCCGCTACGAGCGCCCCATGGCGACCGTTGTCCCGGACGGGGTCGAACTCGTGCCGCACGCGGCCACCCGCATCGACCCCGACGCCCAGACCGTCACCCTCGACAACGGCCCCTCCGTCAGCTACCGCGACCTCGTGCTGTGCCCGGGACTGACCCCCCACTGGGAGGAGACCCCGGGGCTGCACGACGCCTACATCGACGGTTGGGCAGTGTCCGCCCATGTGCCTGAATACGCCGGTCGCGCATGCGCCGCCCTGGTCCGGGAACGCGAGGGGACCGTGGTGTTCTCGATACCGCCCGAGCCCGCGTCCTGCGGCGGAACCGTCCTCAAGGCGATGTTCCTGGCGTGCGACCGATGGCAGCGCGAGGATGTGCTCGGCCGGATCGACGTGCACCTGGTGACCCCGTTCCGTGGTCTGCTCGGCCTGGAGCCTGTGGACTCGCGACTGCGGCCGTTCATAGGCGAGTACGGCATCACCGTGCACGATCAGACTCGAGTCGACGCCGTCGACCACCACGCGCGCAGCATCTCCCTCGACGGCCAGGGTCCCGCGACCATCGAGCAGGTCAACCTGGCCTACGTGACCCCGCACAGCCGCGCCCCGCGGTTCGTTGCCGACTCGGGTTTGGGGGACGGCGGCGACGCTGGGCTCGCTGCGGTGGACCCCCGCACCCTGCGGCACGTAGACGCGGCCTCGGTGTGGGGCCTGGGAGACGCGGCCACGGTCGGCACCCGCCCCTCCGGCGGGGCCCTCCGCGCCCAGGTGTCCGTGGTGGCCGACAATATGCGCGCCGACCAGCACGGAGGGAGAGAGGCTCACTACGACGGCTATACCGTCATCCCCGTAGCGGTGAGCCGCGACCGGCTGGTATTGGCGGAGGTCGACCGGGACGGTCGACCCGCACCGTCGATCAGCGCCGTCGACCTGACCAAGCCCCGACGGCTGACGTACGCCTTTGACCGCTATGTCCAGCCGGTCGTCTATTTCCGCAAATTGCTCCGCGGGCGGGTGTGACCCGCCCGCGGAGCACGACCGCCGGTTGGTCGGACAACGACCTCTACGGACTCAGCGAACGTCGGCGCGGGTTTCCGCGTCGCCATCGACCTCGGACGACGGCGACGCTGACTCTGAGGGCGAACTGATCCCGGCACGCAGAGCAGCCTCAACCATGTCGTACAGGTGCGCTACGACTTTCTCGAAGTCGGCGTTGACCACGGTATTGCGGACGTCGCGCCGGTCCTCGAATACGGCCAACGCCCCGGTGAACATCTGGGTGGCCAGGTCGATCCGTTCGAATGCCACCCGACGGGGCAGGTGGGACATCGCATCGATCAGCCGCACCACGGCGTCGTCGGTGGCCGTGCGCAGATCTGTCTCCGGCACGCCGGGAGCCATCACCGGCCCGACCCGCTGGAGAAAGCGTGCGTAGTGGGTCGCTTCTGGTCGCCGACGGACGAGGTCGACGATCGGCCCCAGGAGCACGTGGACGAGCGACGGCAGGTCAGTGCCCAGGCCCGCCTCGTCGATCTCCGCGAGCCGCTGTTGCCGGTCGATGACGATCTCCGAGAGCCTGCGACGCAGGACTTCGATGATCAGCCCGTCGCGGCTACCGAAGTGGTACTGCACCGCCGAGTTGTTCCGCTGACCGGCGAGCGAGGCCACGTCGCGCATGGACACGTTGTCCAGGCCCCGCTCGCCGATGAGCTTCTCGGCGATTTCTATCATCGCCGACTTGGCGTCCGGGCTCTGCGAGTCGACGTCGCCACTTCCCTGAAGACGGGCCGGGCTCACCGGGATGCCGTGGCCCGCATCAGATCTTCGCCGCACCGGGGCTCCACTTCCGACCGGCTGCCTCGCCCAACTGATTGAAGCTCAGGACCGTAAGGAACAGCACCGTGGCCGGGACTCCGACGAGGTAGGGGTACTTCTGGAAGTCGGACTGGCCAGCGCTGATCATGTTGCCCCAGGTCGGCTCGGGGCGCGGGATGCTCAGGCCCAGGTAGCTCAACGACGCCTCGGCGACGATGAGAACGGCGATCAGCATGAAGCTGTACGAGAACACCGGCGCGACGATATTCGGCGCTACTTCGCGCAACATGATGCGGATCTCTCCGGCTCCCAGCGATCTCGCGGCGGTGACGAATTCCCGTCCCGCGTAGCTCATGGCGTTGGCCCGGACGAGTCGGGCGAACGCCGGGATCACCATGATCCCGAGGGCGAGCGTGACGTTGGGCAGCGTCGGGTCGAGCACCGTGATGATCGCGATGAGCAGGATGAGGGACGGGAACGCCAACAGCGTGTCGATGAGGATGGAGACGACTCTGTCGGTCCAGCCGCCTCGATAGCCGGCGAGAAGTCCGAGGGCGCCGCCGATCAGCGCGCCGATGAGCACGCCTCCGATCCCCACGACGAGTGAGACGCGAGCGCCGTAGAGCAGGCCGCCGAGGATGTCCAGGCCCTGACTGTCGGTGCCGAGCGGGTGTGCGGTGAACAGGTCGGGTGCGAGGTTCGACCCCGTCGTCAGCGCCTTTGACGGGTCGCGGGACTCCGCGACCGGTAGGAAGTCCACGACCAGCGCGCCGAGCACGATCAGGGTTGTCCAGACCAGGGCGAACCCCGTGCTGAAACCGGACATCTTCGGCAACCGGGGTCGACGGCGGGCCGGGGCTGCCGGGGCCGGCGGGGCTGTCGAAGTCGCCGGGGCCATGGAGACGTCGGTTCGGACAGGAGCGATATCAGCCACGGCGGATCCTCGGGTCGATAAGTGCGTAGGTGACGTCGACGGCCATGTTGACCAGGACGTAGAAGACGGCGATCACGATCACGCCGCCGAGGACGACGGGGAGGTTGTCGTTCTGGACGGCGTCGACGATCATCGAGCCCATCCCGGGGAGGTTGAACAGTCGCTCGACGACGACCGTTCCCCCGATGAGCCTGCCGAGGCTGATGCCGGCGAGCGTGATCACCGAGACGGTCGACGGGCGCAGTGCCTCGGCGACCAGGACATGCCCGGTCGGCATGCCTTTGGCGCGCGATGAGAGTACGAAGTCCTGCTGCAGCGTGGAGATCATGTCGGTGCGGAGGACTCGCGTGAAGATCGCGACCTCCATCAGGGCCAGGGTGATGGCCGGCAAGGCGATGCTGCGCAGGTTCTCCCCCAGCCCGTCAGCCAATGGGGCGTACCCCTGACGCGGGAATTCCGGCAGGAACAGCGCGACGAGCGCCAACACACCACCCACCACGAGACCGCCGAGCATCGCGCGGCCCCACATCACGCCCGGCTCCCGGCGGCCGCCGCGGCGACCGATCGGGGACAGCGCCACGAGGAGGCCGATGATGACGGCCGCCCCCAGGATGAGCTGTTGTGCCAACGAATGGTTGAAGACGAACAGGTAGATGAGCAGCAGGCCGCCCACGAAGCTGGGCACGGAGATGAACGCGAATGCGACCACGGAGGAGACCTGGTCGAACACGCTGCCACGCCGGTAGGCCGACCACACCGCAACCGGGACAGCGGTCGCCAGCGAGAGGACGATCGCCAGGAAGGCGAGCTGCATGGTGACGGGCAGCGCATTGCCGATCATCTCGACGACCGGCTGGTTGGGCGGGATGAGCGAATTGCCCAGGTCACCGCGGACGATCCCGCCGGCCCATTCGGAGAACCGGACCATGACGGGGTCGTCGAGACCGAGCTCTTCTCGAGCTTGCTGATATTGCTCGGCGGTAGCGCCTGAGCCGACGGCGGAACCGGCGGCATCGCCTGGCACCGCCTCCATGAGGAAGAACGCGCCGACCGCCGCGAGGACGACGACGATGACCGCGTGGAGAGCGCGTTCACCAATGAACCTGAGCACGTAGGGGACCCTTCGATTGAGGCACCGCATGAAGCGGTTTCTTAATTGCCTTGACGTAGACACACTATGCCGTGATACTCGTCACATCAAGACGGATTAAGTAGTTGACTTAAACCGGGTCCAACACACAAGGAGGCAGTCATCGCCGCCGTACCACCCCGCGGGTCGGGTTCCCCTTCCGACCCCGACGACCTACTCCTCGAGGTCCGGGGTCTCCGCACCCACATCGACACTCCTTCCGGACGGATCACTCCGGTCGACGGGGTCGACATCTCGCTGCGTCGTGGCGAGACGATCGGCATCGTGGGCGAGTCCGGCTCGGGCAAATCGATGCTCGTCCGGTCGATCATGGGCATCGCCCCCAGCGCCGCGACAGTCGACCCGACGTCGACGGTCCGCTTCGACGGTCGCGACGTTCTGAGCCTGTCGCAGCGGCAGGCCCAGAAATTCTGGGGGCGTGAGATCGCCATGGTCTTCCAGGACCCGCTCACCTCACTCAACCCCATTCGCACGATCGGTCGACAGATCACCGACCCGCTGCGGCACCACCTCAAGCTGAGCCGGCGAGAGGCCGAAGACCGTGCGGTCGAGCTCCTGGAGCGGGTTCGTATTCCCTCGGCCCGCTCGCGCCTCTCCGAATACCCCCACCAGCTCTCCGGCGGCATGCGCCAGCGGGTCGGCATCGCGATCGCGCTGTCCTGCTCACCCAAACTGCTCATCGCCGACGAGCCCACCACCGCGCTCGACGTGACGGTCCAGCACGAGATCCTGGACCTCCTGCACGGCCTACAAGCCGATAGCGACATGGCGATGATCCTCGTCAGCCACGACCTCGCGGTGGTCTCCCAGCACACCGACCGGATTGGTGTGATGTACGCAGGTCGATTCCTCGAGGTGGGCGACACCCGCGTGCTGCTGGATGAGCCCGCGCACCCGTACACGGGGGCGTTGCTCAGTTCGATCCCCCGGCCTGACCTGCCTCCCCACACTGTGTTGACGGTGATCGAGGGTCGTCCGCCGAATCTGCGGGAGATGCCGACGGGGTGCCGGTTCGCCCCGCGGTGCCCGCGCGTGCAGGACGACTGTCTGGCGGTCGATCCCCCGCTCGAGGACCTCCCCACCGCGACGGGCGCCGTCCACCGCGTCGGCTGCCTGCACCCGCTCATCCCCGCTTACTCCGCCGGCACCAGCAGCGAGGCATCATGACCAGCTCTCCCTTGAACACCGCCGATGTGCCCGATACGCAGGAGTCAGGTGGGTCGCCCGAGGCCAAACTGGTCATCGACGCCGTTACCGTCGAGTACGCCACCCGCAAGGGAACGGTCCACGCCGTCACGGATGTCTCGCTGGAGGTCGCCCGCGGCACCACCCTCGCGCTCGTCGGCGAGTCCGGCTGCGGCAAGTCGAGTCTCGGCCGCGCACTGCTTCAGCTGCCCCGGCCCACGGCCGGCCGCGTGAGCGTTGACGACACCGACCTGTGCTCACTTTCCGGCGCCTCTCTCAAGCGGGCCCGGAAGATGATCCAGATGGTCTTCCAGGACCCCGTGTCCTCGCTCAACCCGCGCCGCAAGGTGCGTGACATCGTGGCCGAGGGTCTGGAGATCCAGGGCACCGATGGAGGCCGGGAGGAGGTCCGGCGCCGGGTCGATGCCGCGATGGAGGCGGTGGGGCTGGACCCCGAGCACGCGGGCGACAGACGCCCGTCGGAGTTCTCCGGCGGGCAGTGCCAGCGCATCGCTCTGGCCCGCGCGCTCGTGCTCGAGCCCGAGGTGCTGGTGTGCGACGAGCCGGTCTCGGCGCTCGATGTCTCCGTGCAGGCCCAGATCCTCAACCTGCTCGAGGAGATGAAGGAGCGCTACCACCTGACGATGGTGTTCATCTCGCATGACCTGTCGGTCGTGCACAACATCGCCGACCAGGTCGCCGTGATGTATCTGGGCCAGGTGTGCGAGGTCGCTGACACCTCTGCCCTCTACCGTGCGCCCGCGCATCCGTACACGATGCTGCTCATCTCCTCGGCCCCCACTCTCGGCGGAACCCTTGCCGACTCCCTGGGCGAGGCGCCCATCGAAGCCACGAGCTCCGAGCTTCCCTCGCCCCTCAACCCACCGTCCGGATGCAGATTCCGAACCCGGTGCCCCCGGGCAACCGAGATCTGCGCCACCGAACGACCACAGCTGACCGACATCGCACCCGGCCATAAGGTCGCGTGCCACCACCCCCTTACGGAGTCCCGATGAAACGCACCACCACCGCCGCCGCGATCTTTGCGGCCGCCGCCCTCACTCTCACCGCCTGCGGCGGGGGCGGGGAGTCCTCAAACGACGCTGCCGGTGATCCCGGCAACACCCCGGCCGAGTCCGGCCGCTGCACCGAGGACAAGGTCGGGGGCACCATCACGATGGGTGAGTACTCCATGCTGCCGACCTTCGCCCCGGGCCAGGGACAGTACGGCGTCCGCGGAGCCGCGGAGTCCGCTGCGGTCTTCGACCGCCTTATGCGCTGGAACAACGCAACCGAGGAGTTCGAGCCGAAGCTCGCCGAGTCGTTGGAGTCCAATGACGACAACTCGGTGTGGACCCTCAAGCTCCGCGATGGCGTGAAGTTCTCCAACGGCGATCCCCTCACCGCCGAGGACGTAGCCTTCACGATCGACCAGCACAAGGACCCGGCGACCCGCGCGGTCACCCTGACCGACGCCATCCAGGTCAAGGACACCCGCGTGGTCGATCCTCTGACCGTCGAGTTCACGCTGACCGAGCCGTGGACGGGCTTCCCCATCCTCCTGGCCGGTGCGGCCGGAGAGGTCCTCCCGCAGAAGGCGTACACGGAGGCCGGGCCGGAGAAGTGGGCGCAGAACCCGATCGGGGCGGGTGCCTACCTCGTTGACACCTACACCCCCAACCAGGAGGTCGTGCTCAAGCCCAACCCGGACTACTACGGTGGACCGGTCTGCCCCACGCTCCGGTTCATCCGGATCCCGGGCGGGCAGGGCACCCTCGAGTCGTTCCAGAACGGTGAGATCCAGGCCGGGTTCCTCCGCGGTGCGAAGTTCGTCTCGGCCGCCCGTGACGCCGATGAGCAGGGGTTCTACGAGATCACCAGCTCCGGTTCGGTGGTCAACATGAACTCCGGCGCCGCCGGGTACGACGGGGTGCTCACGGACGCCCGGGCTCGTCAGGCTGTGGGCTTCGCGCTGGATCGCGATCTCATGAACCAGCGACTGACCGGCGGCAAGGGCCAGGCCACCTCGGCTCTGCTGGCCGAGTCCTCGCGCTTCTTCGACGGCGAGCAGGGGCCGCAGTATGACGTGGAGAAGGCCAAGCAGCTGGTGGAGGAGCTCAAGGCCGAAAGGCCCGACTGGAACGGCAAGCTGACGCTGCTCGCGGCGGACTCCCCCGAGAGCGTCGAGTCGGGCGTGGTGCTCAAGGCCCTCCTTGACGCCGCCGGTTTTGATGTCACCATCGAGAACGCGCCGGTCTCCCAGGTGACGGCGCGTCAGTTCACCGGTGACTACGAAATCGTCATCGGCGGTCTGGCCACGTCGGAGGCCGACCCGTCCTCGGCGTTCGCCAGCAACCTGCTGCCCGAGGGCATGAGCAACATCACTGGGATCAACGATCCGCGGTTCGTCAAGGCGATCTCCGACATCAAGGCCTCCCAGTCGATCGATGACCAGAAGGCCGCGTACAAGAAGTTCCAGGAGATCCACAATGAGATCCTGCCGTTCACGGTGATCGCGAACGCGGAGGAGTACGTGGTGATCGACGAGTCGCTCAAGGGCGTCGTCCCGTCGCTGTCGTCCACCATGCTCTTCGACGGCGCGTACCTGGAGAAGTGACCCCACCCGGGTTCTGACCTGCTCAGGTCGCCCACTCTGTGCCTCCGGGCCCCGGATTGCCTCGCCCTCACCTGCGAGGCGATCCGGGGCCCGACCCCTGTCGACACCTCCCGTCGCTCCCCTGTTCCCCGGCCGCCCGGCCGGTACCGCCCCCATCCCTCAGGAGAACCGATGTCCCGCGCTACCCGCGCCCTGACCGTCCTGGCCACCGCCACCCTCACCCTCACCGCATGCGGTGGAGGCCAGGATTCCGACCGTTCCGCCTCCGGGGCCTCGGCACCCGACCAGTCCGAACGCTGCACTGCCGAGCGGGCAGGCGGCACCATCACCGCCGGTGAATACGCGATGCTTCCGTCCTTCGCCCCCGGGCAGAGCATGTATGGGGTGCGGGGCGGTGCCGAGGCAGCGGCCGTCTACGACCGGCTCATGCGCTGGAACCCGGAGACCACCGCGTTCGAACCCAAGCTCGCCAAATCCCTCGAAGCCAACGATGACAACACGGTCTGGACTCTGACGCTCCGCGACGGCGTCACCTTCTCCAACGGCGACCCCCTCACCGCCGAGGATGTCGCCTTCACGATCGGCCTACACAAGGACCCCGCCACGCGCTCGAGCGCCATGACGGATGCCATGCAGGTCACCGATGCCAAGGTCCTCGACCCCACCACCGTGGAGTTCACCCTCACCGAACCCTGGGCCGGCTTTCCGATCCTGCTCGCGGGCACTGTCGGTGAGGTCATCCCCGAGAAGGCCTACACGGCTTCCACCCCGCAGGACTGGGCACGCAACCCCATCGGCGCCGGTGCCTTCACCCTCTCCAAGTACACCCCTGACCAGGAAGTCGTTCTCGAACCCAACCCGAATTACTACGGCGGCCCCGTCTGCCCCACCCTGCGCTTCATCCGCATTCCGGGCTCCCAGGGCACGTACGAAGCGTTCCAGACCGGTGAACTGCAGACCGGCTTCCTCCGGGGCGCCAAGACGGTGACTGCGGCCCAGGACGCGGGCGAGCGGGGCTTCGAGGTGGTCACCAGTTCGGGGTCGATCGTCAATCTCAACTCCGGAGCCGCCGGGTACAGCGGCGTACTCACCGACGAGCGGGTCCGGCTGGCCATCGCCCATGCGCTTGACCGTGACCTCATCGACCAGCGACTCACCGGCGGGGTCGGCTTGCCGACGTCTGCCCTGATCGCCGAGTCGTCGCGCTTCTACGACGGGCAGGAGGGACCGGCCTTCGATCCAGAACGGGCCAAGGCGCTCGTCGAGGAGGTGAAGGCGGACCAGCCCGGGTGGAACGGCGCCTTGAGCCTCCTCGTGGCCGACAGCGCCGAGAACATGGAGACCGGCGTGGCCCTGTCTGCCCTTCTCGATGCGGTGGGCTTCGATGTAACTATCGAGAACGCGCCGGTCACCCAGGTGGTGGCCCGCCAGTTCAACGGTGATTTCGAAGCCGTGGTCGGTGGCTTGTCGCCGTCCGATGCGGATCTCGCCTCCACGTTCGCCAGCGCGATGGCACCCGGCGGTTCACTGAACCTGACCGGTATCAACGATCCCGAACTCACCGCGGCCGTCACCGCCTTCAAGGCCGCTGCCGACCTGGATGCCCAGAAGGAGGCGGCCAGCACCCTCCAGGAGGTCTACAACCGTGTGGTGCCGTTCGCGGTGATCGCGAACTCGGAGGAGTACGTGGTGGTCGACGATTCCGTTAAGGGCGTGTCCCCGACCCTGTTCTCCACGATGATGTACGACGGCGCCTACGTGGAGAAGTGACGCACCACCGGCGCTGACGAGCGCACGGGCGGCGGCCCCGGACCCTTGATGAGAGGATCCGGGGCCGCAGGCCTCAGTGCACCCGGCGCAGTTTGGTGTTGACGAACTCGCTCATGCCCCAGCGGCCCAGCTCGCGGCCGTACCCGGACGCCTTGACCCCACCGAAGGGGAGACCGGCCCGAGTGGTGCCGTGCTCGTTGACGTAGACCATGCCGGCCTCGATCCGGTCGGCCACACGGGCCGCCTCGTCGACGTCGGTGCCCCAGACGGATCCGGAGAGTCCGAAGCGCGTGTCGTTGGCGATCCGCAGCGCCTCGTCGAGGTCCGAGTACCGGTACACCATCGCGACCGGACCGAAGACCTCTTGGTGGTAGACGTCCATGTCCGGGGTGATGTCGGTGAGGACGGTCGGTTCCATGTAGGCACCGGGCCGGTCGATCGGGTCGCCGCCCACCCGGAGTTTGGCGCCCTGTTCGACGGCCGTGCGGACCTGCTCGACGACGCCGTCGCGCGCGTCCTCACTCGACAGCGGGCCCATTTCGGTGGTGTCCTCGTCGGCGGGGCCGACGGTGATCCGCGAGTACAGGTCGGTGAGCCCGGCCACGAAGTCCTCGTACAGTTTCTCCGGGACGAACATCCGCTTGGGCGAGTTACAGGCCTGACCCGAGTTGGACAGCCGAGCCCTGCCCACGGTCTCGACGAGCTCGTCGAGGTTCTCGGCATCCAGGATGATGAGCGGATCGGAGCCGCCCAGCTCGAGGACGCTCTTCTTGAGGTGCTTGGCGGCCACCTCGGCAACCGCCGCTCCGGCGCCTTCGCTACCGGTGAGCGAGACGCCGTGGATGCGGGGGTCGGCGATCATCTCGGCCACCTGGTCGGACGAGGCGTAGACGTTGACATACGCGTCTTCCGGGAGGCCGGCCTCGCGCTGGATCAACTCAACCAGTGCGGAACTCTTGGCGCAGATCGACGCGTGCTTGAGCACGATGGTGTTACCGGCCATGAGGTTGGGTGCGGCGAACCGGGCCACCTGGTAGTAGGGGAAGTTCCACGGCATCACGCCCACCAGCGGGCCGACCGGTTCGACGGTGACCGTGTTCTCCCGTGCCCCTGCCACGTCCAGCGATTCCGGCTTGAGCAGTGCGGGTCCGTGTTCGGAGTACCAGCGGTAGATGGAGGCTGCCAGCGCTACCTCGCCCGCGGCTTCAGCGAGGGGTTTGCCCATCTCTTCGGAGATGGCTGCGGCCAGCTCGTCACTACGCGCCTCCATGCCGCCGGCGATCGCGGCCAAGATGGCCGATCGCTCGCCCACGGGGGTGGCGCGCCAGTGGTCGAATCCACGGGTGACTTGGGTGAGAACGGAGTCGACGTCGGTCAGGCCGTCGTACTTGGCAACGGTCTGTCCGGTCGAGGGGTTGTGGGTCCGGTACGTGCTCATGACCTGATCACATCCTTGCGAATTGAAGGCGTCTGATCCCGACCGTACGCCCGATCACCGGACGCCGCAGGGATGCCGACGTCCGCACCGCGTTGAGCTCCGACGTCTTCGATACCAGCGAGGACGGGCCCGAAGGCCCGTCCCTCACTCCCCCTCGGCGCCCGATGTCACCACCCGTCGTACCCCGGGGCCACGGTTGCCCACGGCGCGGCCGCCTCGAGTTGTCCCGACAACCGCAGCAGTACGTCCTCCTGCGCGTAGTCGGCGACCAGTTGCACCCCCACGGGCAGGCCTCCGTCGTCGGTGCCCAGCGGTAGGGAGATGGCCGGCTGTCCGGAGAGGTTGAACATGCTGGCGCACGCCGAGAACGACGACGACCGGGTCCACATGGACTCGGGGTCGGTCACGTCGAGGTAGCCCAGCTCCGGGGTGGTGGAGGGCAGTGTCGGCATCAGCAGGACGTCCACGCCGCCGGGCTCGAACAGTTCGGCCACGCTCCAGCCGGTCCGGGTGGCGGTCTGTAGGGCTCTGGACACGTCGGGCGCGGAGTGGGTCATGGCGTTGTCGAGGATCACCCGGGTCCAGGGCTCGATGTCGTCGTCGTGGAGCTCCCGTCCCAGCGCGGTGAGGCGCGCGTCGATGGTGGCGCGCAGCTGCGCGCCCATGATGGTGCCGACGGCCGACATCACCTCCATCACGTCGACATCCAGCTCCACCTCCCGCACCTCGTGCCCCAGCTCGGTCAGTAGGGCGGCGGTGTGGTCGACGACGGCGGTGCAGGCGGCGTCGGTGGGGAACGGTCCGGGAGCAACGCGCAGCATCCCCACGCGCAGGTGGCCGGGGTCGGCACCGACCTCGGCGAGGAAGGGCCGCGGCGGGGTGGGGGCGCCGTACGAGTCGCCCGGACGGTGCCCGGCTACGGCGTCGAGCAACGCTGCGCTGTCGCGGACGGTGGTTGTCAGAGCGTGGTGATAGGACAGGGGCGAGGAGAGGGCGTCGGGGTGCGGCCACATCGGCACGCGTCCGCGGCTGGGTTTGAGACCCACCAGACCGCACATCGCGGCCGGGATGCGGATGGAGCCGCCCCCGTCGGTGCCGTGCGCGACCGGCACCATTCCCGAGGCGACCGCCGCCGCCGACCCGCCACTCGATCCGCCACACGAGTGGCCGGTGTCCCACGGGTTTCGGCACGGGCCGTGGAGCAGCGATTCGGTGGTCGTGGTTTTGCCCATCTCCGGCACGTTGCTCGTACCCAGGACGACCATCCCGGCCGCCTTGTACCGCTGGACGATGGTGCCGTCCACGGTCGCCACCACGTCGCGGAACAACCGGGAGCCGTCGGCAGCGGGCAACCCTGCCACGTCGGTGCCGAGCGCCTTGATGAGGATCGGCACCCCCCGCAGCGGGCCGTCGGGTAGCCCGGCCTCGACCTCGGCGCGCGCCGCGTCGAAGCGCGTGGAGACTACGGCGTTCAGTTGCGGGTCGAGTTGCTCGATACGGGCGATCGCCTCCTCCAGCACGGCCTCGGCGCTGGTGGCGCCGGTGCGGATGTCGGAGGCCAGCGCGAGCGCGTCACGACTGTTCGGGGTGGGGGTGTCGGTCACGGAGGGCCTTCCGAAAGGGGGCGTGGGGCGGGGTACGACGGTGACGACGAGGTCAGCCCCAGCGGGACTGTCCGCCGTCCAACGGGATGGTCGCGCCTGAAAGGTAGGAGGCCTCGGCCGAGCACAGCCAGGCGACGGGACGGCCGATGTCGGCGACGGGGTCGCCCACCCGGCCGGCGGGGATGCTGGCGACGAACTCGGCGGCCTCTTCCGGGTTCTTGTCCATCCACCAGTCCAGCCCGGGGCTGTGGGCGTGCGGGGCCACGTTGAGCGCGCGGATGCCGTCGGCGGCCCACTCGTAGGCGGCGGCGCGGGTCAGGGCGCGGACGCCTTCCTTGATCGCGGCGTAGACGCCGTAGTTCGAGGCATCCCAGCGCACGGCCGCGGAGGTCGCGAGGTTGATGATGGTGCCGCCGCCGCGCTTGGCCATCTCGGGCCGGGCGAGTTTCATCAGGCTCAGCGTCACGCGGGGCCCGCCTTCGAATGCTTTGCGGAAGTCATCGTCGGGGTAGTCGGACAGCGGCAGGGGCATTGCCATGTTGGCGTTGTTGACGAGGATGTCCACACCTCCGAGCCGCTCTACCGCTGTGGAGATGATGAGTTCGGGCGAGCCGTCCTCGACGATGTCGCCGGCCAGGCATTCCGCGGTGCCGCCGGCGGCACGGATCTCCTCGGCCACGCTCTCGAGTTTGCGCATCGTGCGGCCGACGAGCAGCACGGAGGCGCCCGATTCGGCCAGGCCGAGCGAGATGCCGCGGCCCACGCCCTGGCCGCCTCCGGTGACGATCGCGACCTTGCCCGCCAGTCGGGTGGCGGTCGTGTTCTGCCCGGTCGTGTTCTGGGTGTTCTCGGTCATGGAATCCTCCGTGGTGGATGTTGGTAGGTGTGTGGAAGTGGATGTGTGTAGCTGTGGGCGCGCGGCCGGAGGACGGCCGTCACGCGGTGACGATGGTGAGGAGGCCGGCGACCACCACGAGAGCGATCACGGCCGAACGGAACACGTGCGTGGGGAGGCGCTTGGCGATGGCGATGCCGGCCTGGTTGGCCGCCACTCCGGTGACGGTGCACGCCGCGAGTAGCGGCGCAAGGCCGGGCAGGTCGATGCCCGTGCCCGACCACAGCAGTGCCAGCGAGACGACGCTGGTGACGACGAAGTAGCCGGCGAGGTCGCCGATGAACCCCAGTGGTGGCAGCCGTGCCCGGCCGAGCAGCAGCACGACGGGCGGCCCGTTGAGCGAGGTGGTGGTGGACAGGTAGCCGCCGATCGCTCCGGCGGTGGCCGTGGCGAGTGCCGAGGGCTGGCGGGCGTGGTGTGTGGTGGGCAGGGCCATCGCCAGACCGCACAGGACGGTGATCGCGCCGGCGGCCGGCTGCAGGTGCTGTTCCGGTAGTAAGGACAGCGTCTGCACGCCCAGCCAGGCACCCGGCACGCTCGCGGCGCCGAGGAGTGCAACGCGCTGCCAGGTGATGTGCCTGCGCAGTTGCACGGTGACGCCGACCCGGGTGATCAGCGCGACCACCAGGTTGACCGCGACGGTCTCCGCCAGCCCGATTCCCGCCATGAGCATGAGCGGCGTGGCGATGAGCGCGGTCCCGAACCCGGTAGCCCCGCCGATCACCGAGGCGGCCGCGACGCACAGCGCCGCGACAGCGATCAGACCCACGCGTCACCGTCGCACCCGCCGCTGCGACCGCCGCTGTGCCGACTCTGGCGTCTACTCGGTGCCGTGCCACTCGCCCGTGCCGTCACTTCTCTTCGGCGGGCGCGAGGTGGTTGTCGTTGAGCTGGAAGCTGGGCACGTCCTTCAGGTTGATCATGGCCTCGTAGGTGCGCTTGTAGCCGGTCCGCGTGATCATCCAGCGGCCGTCGATGCGCGCGTAGGTGTCCTCGTAGAAGGCGCTGCCGAAGATCATCGTGTCAAACTCGGGGACGATCACCCGGTCCTGCAGGTACCAGCGGCCGGTGGCGGTATCGCCGTCGACCTCGATCTCCGGGTGGTGGGCCTGGTGCTCAGTGATCACGCCGTCGGTCATCTGCCCCTGCAGTCCGGAGACCACCTCGTCGCGGCCGGTGTAGGACAGCCGCTTGCCGTAGGACGCGGTGACGTCGGGCGCCAGCGTCTCGGCGAGCTCGTCCCACAGTCGCAGGTCGACGCAGCGCAGGTAGCGGTACTTGAGTGACTTGATGGCGTCGATATCGTCGCGGCGGTCGGGAGTGCTCATCGCGTGGCCTTTCGCAGAGGGTCGGGGGCGCCTGTCGGGCGCACACAGCGACTGTAGTCAAGTGTGTACAGTTCGGGAATGGAAACCGGTAAGAATGCCGCCGGACGCGCCGGACACGCCGGACGCGCCGAAGGTAACGACGACGAGGGCATCCCGACCCCCTCCCGCCCAACCGGTCGTGACGAGGTCCGTTCGGCGGTCATGCGGGAAGCCCGCAGGCTCCTGTCGGAGCGTGGTCCGAGTGTCCCGCTTCGAGATATCGCCGACGCAGCACAGGTCAACCTCGGACTGATCCACCGTCACATCGGACGCAAGGACGCACTGCTCACCGCGGTGATGCAGGACGCCGTACGACATGGCGCTTCCCGACTGGAACAACAGGACGACGCCGGCGAGGCCGTTCGAGGAATGCTGCTCGGCGCCTCGTCACACCCGGAGATCAGTCGGCTGCTGGCGTGGCTGGCCCTGGACCGCGAGGCGGCCTTTCCGCCGATGGTCGATCCGTCGCAGCGGCCGGCTGCCGCGCTGCGCCGGATGACCTCTCCCCCGCCGGTCGGCGACGTGGAACTACTGCTGGTCTTTACCGCCGTGTACGCCTGGCCTGTGCTGCGGGGCGCACTGCTGGACGCCCTCGACATACCCGAGACCGACCGCGTCGACATCGACGAGCGTCTCGCCGACCTGCTGGCCCGCGTCGTCACCGGCGCGGCGGCCCCCGGCAGGTAGCGCGACCCCTGCCGTCCCCCAGGGACTCTTCGCGACCCCGTCACACCGCCGCTGTTCTAAGGTGACGGGGTGCTCCGACGTCTCATCTCCCGCATCTTCTGGTTCTTCAGCCGCTGGGAGCTGGCGACCCGACCGGCCCCGGACCGGCCGACGGTGCTCCTGGGTGCCCCGCACACGTCCAACTGGGATTTCGTGCTGATGCTCGGCATCGCCTGGCGACTGGGTATCGATATGCACTGGCTCGGCAAGGCCAGCCTGTTCTCCGGGTGGCGCGGGCCGGTGATGCGCGCACTCGGTGGGGTTCCCGTGGACCGGGCGAATCCTGCTCGGGTCGTCGAGGACATGGTCCGGAAGGTGCATGCCGGGGAGACGTTTGGGTTGGTCGTCACCCCGGATGGCACCCGATCAGGACACACCCACTGGAAGTCGGGTTTCTACCGCATCGCCCGGGAGACCGGGTTGCCGGTGACGCTGGGGTACGTCGATCGCACCACGATGACGACCGGGCTGGGACCGACCATCGATCTGACCGGTGATGTGGCGGAGGACATGGACCGAATCCGGGCCTTCTACGCGGACAAGTCCGGATTCCATCCGGAGCAGCGGGTCGAGCCGCGCCTGGTGGATGAGAGCCGGACGGCGGACTCCGGCGACGAGCGGGAACTCGGCCAGCTCGACTCCTGAATTCCCACCTGCGATCCCCGGTGCGCGACACTGGTGCAGTGGACGGCGTGCGCGTGACCCCGGGGCCCGGCGCGCCCCGCGGCCTGACAGTGCCGGAGGCAGAGCTGGTT
The DNA here is from genome assembly GCF_008369165.1 of Dietzia sp. ANT_WB102. Taxonomy (NCBI): domain Bacteria; kingdom Bacillati; phylum Actinomycetota; class Actinomycetes; order Mycobacteriales; family Dietziaceae; genus Dietzia; species Dietzia sp. ANT_WB102. The sequence continues at coordinate 1,445,390 of NZ_VOBA01000001.1, read as the reverse complement.
GAGCGGTTCTCGCGGTCGTCCGGCCCCGGCGGCCAACACGTCAATACGTCAGATTCCCGAGTGCAGCTCAGTATCGACCTGGGCACCACGACGGCCCTGGACGAGGTCCAGCGCGACCGCGTTCTTCGCACTCTCGCATCCACGCTGTCAGGCACGGTGCTCACCGTCAGCGCCGAGGAACACCGGTCACAGCGGCGCAACCGGGCCGCGGCACGCCAGCGCCTCGCTGATCTCCTGCGCGAGGCAGTGGCCCCTCCCGTCACCAGGAGACCCACCCGACCCACGCGCGGTTCACGCCGCCGTCGCGTCCAGGACGAACGCCGCCGCGCCGAAATCAAGCGCAACCGCAAACGCCCGGACCTCGACTGACACCCTTCCCGTGCCAGGACCGCAGGCCGGTCAGGGCAGCGGCGTGGCCAGACCCGTCGCGGGCAGTGAGTCGAACCCGCGGGTGAACGGCGAGAGAGCCCGGACGGCCGCGCCCATATCGACCCCGATCGTCGGGTGCGCGGCGTAGAGCTCCTCCACGGCGATCCGTGCCTGGAGGCGGGCGAAGTGCGAGCCGATGCAGAAGTGCGGACCGCGGGCGAATCCCAGGTGTCCGGTGATCTCGCGACGGATGTCGAGCTGCTCGGAGGTGGGACCGAACTCGCGCTCGTCGCGGTTGGCCGAGCCGTAGAGCATCATCACCTTCTCCCCTGCCGGGATCGTCACCCCGCCCACCGCGACCTCGCGCGTGGTCGTGCGCGCCAGACCCTGGACGCTGGACTCGAATCGCAGGCACTCAGAGAGCGCACCGGGGATCAACCCGGGGTCGGACACGAGCAGCTCCCGCTGCCGCGGATGCTGGTCGAGCAGGGCAACCGTGTGCGAGATGAGATTGCCGGTGGTGTCGTTTCCCCCGGCGACGATGACAAAACAGAATCCCAGGATGTCCCAGTCGTCCAGTCGCTCGCCGCCGATCTCGGCCTGCGTGAGTGCGGAGATCAGGTCCTCACCGGGTCGAGCCCGGCGCTCGGTGATGAGCTCGCCGAAGTAGCCGAACATTTCGGCCACCGCGGCGACCGCCCCACCTTCGAGGCCCGCCGGGCGGAACCCCTCCTCCTGCAGGGTCGTGAGCGCGCTGACCCACGGGCCAAACCGCGGCCGGTCCGCGGGGGGCAGGCCGAACAGGTGGGCCAGCACGAACGTCGGGATTTGGGAACTGAAGTCGCGGTGGAGATCGACGACCTCGCCGTCGTCGTATCTCTGGGCCATCTCCGCCAGTCGTCTACGGACGAAGTCGCGAATCTGCGGCTCGGTTGCCGCGACCCGTTTCGGGGAGAAGGCCTTAGCCAACAGTCGCCGTTTTCCGGAGTGCTCCGGCGGGTCCATCATGACGATGGTCGGGGCGAGCCCGAGCTTCTCGATCTCGTCGCGGTAGAAGGTCAGCCCGCTGGCGGAGGAGAAGGTACCGGGGTCGCACACGGCGGCGTCGACGTCGGCGTAGCGCGACAGCGCCCAAAAATCGGGATGGGCAGCGGTCCCGTCGCCGCGGTGGAAGTGCACGGGGTCGGCCTTGCGCAGGTGCCGGTAACCGGGGTAAGGGTCCGCGAGGTGCGCCGGGTCGAACGGATCGAACGCGGGCGCCGGTACGTGGGTCATGGGCCCATTTAACACGGACTGTTAATCGTTGGGAAGGGCGCTCTAGACTCGAGCTCGTGCCCCGCCCCGCCGCCGCACCCCGACCCGCCATCACGCCCCGCTCGGCCGCTACCCGCGAGGCGCTCTACCTCGCCGGCCTGCGTCGATTCGCTGCGGACGGTTGGCGGACGGCGCGGGTCCGCGACATCATCGCCGATGCCGGACAGGGCAACGACTCGGCGATCAACTACCACTTCGGAGGACGAGCGGGACTTCTCGAGGAGGTAGTGCGCCGCGGAGTCGCCCGGATGGAGGACGAGCGTCGCGCCGATCTGCGGCAATGGAACTCCGCGCCCCCCGGCCTCGCCGAGATCGTGCGGGCGGTAGTGTCGCCGCTGGCCGATCTTCTCGACGACGACGAGGGCCGCTGGACACTCCGGGTGATCGCGCAACTGGGTTCGCTCGCGGAGGTGGGCCGGACGGTCACTACCGGGCCAGTCGCGGACACCGCACTGCAGGATCAGCTGGAGATGCTGGTGTCGGCCGTGACTGCCCGGTGCGGGTCGGACCTCGCGACGCACCGGGTCCGGCAGTTGATCGTGATGCTCACCGCCGAGCTCGCGGCGCGCGCCTGCGATCCCCCGGAGTCAAGCCTCCGGCACGGTACGTACGTGATCGACCTGATCGACTGGTTCGCGACGGGACTCGCCCGACCCGCACCGTAGGGGCTCTCCATTGATCGGCCTCGCCGTCTCACACAAGCACCCAATTGTGAGCGGGTTCACGTGCGCTTTCGTTCGTTGCCCCAGCTCACCGAGCGCGGTACAGTCACGATGAAGTAACGTTCACCAAGATGTGTGCGCTGCTTCTGCGAGGAGAAGAGGCGGTGAGAGTCTCCCGAGACGCACTCGTCCGATCGACGGCGGTGACTTGACGAAGGAGCAACGATGACCGGCTTGAGGCGATCCAAGCCTGCAGATCGTTCGGCACCTCGGCCTGACGCCCCCGCCACGAACGCCGTTACCCCGAACCACGGAACCGCGAGGGATAGATCGCCCATCGGGTTCGGCTGGACAGCGCTGTGTGTTGCTCTCGTCCCCGGGCTGGTTCTCTTTGTCCCGTTCGGCCTGGAGAGGGCCCCGACGGTCATCCCGGCCAATTCGGCCGACTACGACACGCAATCGCCGGCCCCGGAGACCTGGGTGCTCTCGTCGACCGTTGCCAAAGCCAGCCCCAACGCCGACGACGCCGAACCAGAACCCGACCACGACAATGCCCGAGACCCCTCCGGTGGTTCGGAGCCCCTGATCATCCGGGTCCCGGTGGGCAGTCCAAACATCCAACCCGGGCGCGGACCCCGGCCCACGACCCAGCAGACCGCCACCTCGGGCACCGCCCGGCTGCCCTCCCCCACCTCTCCGGGGAAGGGTTGGCCGTGCCCGGAGGCCAGTCCGACGGGTGTTGGGCCGCTGATCTCCGAGAAGGCGGGCGGTGATCTCGGTTCGGCATCAGGCACGAGCGACGACACCGACGAAGCGGGCGACACAATCGGCGCAGGAGCGTCATGCCCGCGCTAAGCGGTGCCTAGATCGCGAAGTCGATCAGCGGCTTGCCCTGGGCGTCCACGAGCACAGTGAGCCCGCCACCGCCCCCTCCGGGCGAGCGCCACAGGTAACAGACGCCGGTGCGGGTGTCGCGCAGGATCTCCACGACGCCGCCGAACCCGATCGACTCGGAGTGGATCTTCTCGAACCGCTTGTCCTTTTTGGCCATGCGCCAATCGTCGCATGGGCGGAATGTCCAGGACCACGGTATGACGACGACGAGGTCCCCCACCTCCGGGGCAGGTTCACGAGTCGATGCTGCGGAACAGGCCCCGGCTGGCTTCGGCAAGCGCCCTGTCAGGAGCCCGGAGTTCGAACGGGATGACGCTGATGGGTTGGGCGTTAGGGGTGCCCGTCGGGGCCTCGGTGACCTGCGGGGTGCGCCGGGCGCCGATCAGGTGCACCGTGATCACCATCCCCGCGAAGACAGTCACGGTGAACAGAGCGGGCAATATCCAGGTGGTTCGGGTCATCAGTGCGGCGCCGGCCGCAAATTCGGCGGAGGCGATCGCGGTGGTCAACGACGGCCCGATCGTCAGCAGGCGCGTGCCCAGCGCCAGGGCGGCTGCGACAATGCCGAGGGCGATGACGACTGTCGTGTTCACCGTGCGGCGAGGACGTGCGGGGGCGCTGCTCATTGCGGGTCTCCAGTCTTGGCGTCTACGCAGGGTTCGGAGACTGCGCGCGACCGGATGGGTATTCACAGTCGAGGTTTCCGGCGCGAACCGTGCCGCACTTTGGGGGCCCGAATTCGATCACGGGATCCGGCCTTGCTGGTGTGAACATGGTGCCGCGCGGCTATGTTGGAGTCTCTGTCCCGCCAGCGACCCTGGAATCGAGTCAGCATGAACGAGCAGCACGCGCGGCCGCGGGAAGGGCCGTGGTCCGAGGACCGGTACGCTCGGCCCGCGACGCCGGACCGGCTGAACCCGACCCAGCAGTTCCCCTCCGCACAGCCGTTCCCATCGGCCCAGCCGTTCGCGAGCCCGACCGAGCCGTTGGCCCACGAGGGCGGCTTCCCGTATGGCATGCCGCCAGCCGCCCCCTACCGTTCCGGGGCACCTCATGGCCCCACCGCGCCCTCCGGTTACGCAGATCCGTATATCCCGCAGCATCTCTATGTGCCGCCGCAGCCGTTTCCTCAAGGCCCTTACCCGCCTCAGTTCGGTTATCCGCCGATGCAGCAGACGGTGTTCGTCCACGGCGGTCAGACCAAACGGGTTAACCACGGGTTGCACCTGGTCCTTTCAATCCTGACGGCCGGCCTGTGGCTGCCGGTCTGGATCATCTTGGCGTTCGCGAACTCCTGACTCGCGTGGACGCGGTCAACTCGACCGGAGGATTCGCTGTTCGTACTCACACTGGCGCCGCCCGCCGGGGGCTGCTAAAGGTGGGGGTAGACGCGCCCCTGCGCCAGGAGGAGGACGAGATGATCGCCGAGGACCGCATCGACCCGGACGAGTACACCCCGGGCCCGGATTCAATCACCGCCGCGGAAGAGTATGTGCCTGAGGTGACCGTCGACGACCCCTTCCGCGAGGCCAATCCCGCTGACGTCGCCGAGCAGGCCATCGAACTGCCCGTTGACGACGGCGAGCCGGAAGGTGACGACGAGGTCGCCTGACTCGGGATTCCGTGAAGGGCGGGGCCGGTTCCGATGGAGTCGGTCCCGCCCTTCATCCACCCTGCTCGTAGTCTTCTCGGTCGCTCGCCCGGGTTTGCATGACTGCTTATATGTTCTGAAGGACGCGAGTATGGTCGGGCTCAACGCCGGTGACCGTCGTCACTAGCACGGCTCGATCGGCGCCACTACGGAAGGGCCGATCATGAGTGTCAACAGCTTCAATTCCAGGGATTCGCTGACAGTCGGGGGCGTGGACTACGAGGTCTACAGACTCGACCGGGTGTCAACCGCGGTCACACTCCCCTACAGCCTCAAAATCCTGCTGGAGAACCTTCTCCGCAACGAAGACGGACGCGTAGTGACGGCCGAGCAGGTCGACGCGCTGCGCGAGTGGACGCCTCAGACCGTTCCGGAGCGGGAGATCCAATACACGCCCGCGCGGGTACTGATGCAGGACTTCACCGGGGTGCCGTGCGTGGTGGATCTGGTGGCGATGCGCGACGCGATCACTGATCTCGGCGGCGACCCCAAGAAGATCAATCCACTGATCCCCGGCGAGTTGGTGATCGACCACTCGATCATCGCGGATGTCTTCGGTCGCCCGGATGCGTTCCAGGTCAACGCGGAGCTGGAGTTCGGGCGCAACCAGGAGCGTTATCAGCTGCTCCGGTGGGCGCAGGAGTCGTTCAACGACTTCGTGGTGGTCCCGCCGAACACCGGCATCTGCCACCAGGTCAACCTCGAGTACCTGTCTCGGGTGGTCTTCACCCGCGAAGGTGCGGACGGCATGCAGCAGGCCTACCCGGACACCCTCGTAGGGACCGACTCGCACACGCCGATGGTCAACGGCCTCGGTGTCCTCGGCTGGGGAGTGGGCGGCATCGAGGCCGAGGCGGCGTTGCTCGGGCAGCCGATGAGCATGCTGATCCCGCAGGTCATCGGGCTGAAGCTGACCGGTGAGCTGCCTGAGGGAACAACGGCCACCGACCTGGTCTTGACCGTGGCAGAGCTACTGCGTCAGACCGGGGTGGTGGGCAAGTTCGTGGAGTTCTTCGGCCCCGGCGTCTCCGCAGTCCCACTGGCCAACCGGGCCACGCTGGGGAACATGAGCCCGGAGTACGGAGCGACGTGCGCGATCTTCCCGGTCGACGCCGAGACGTTGGACTACCTCCGGCTGACCGGCCGGTCGGAGCAGCAGATCGAGCTGGTCGAGGTATACGCCAGAGAGCAGGGTCTGTGGCACGACCCGGACAATCCCGCCGAATACAGCCAGGTCGTCGAACTGGATCTCGCCACCGTGGTTCCGTCCATCGCCGGCCCGAGACGGCCGCAGGACCGCATCGAGTTGGGTGACGCGCCCGCGGTGATCCTCGGAAAGCTGGCCGAGGAGAAGACCAGGTCGCGACCGCGTGACGGCGGTGTCGACGACTCCTCGGCTGACTCCTTCCCTGCCAGCGACCCGTTCGTTGTCGCCCCCGGTTCGCCGAGGGACGAGCCTCCCCGCCGGTATTCGGAGGAGCAGCTGACCGCCAATGCCAAGCTTGGGTGGCCTAGCGATCCGGCGGAGGTCCTCCTGGGCGGGGACTCGCCGGTGATCGTGGACCACGCGGACGTCGTCATCGCGGCAATCACCTCGTGCACCAACACATCCAACCCCTCGGTGATGATCGGGGCGGCACTGCTGGCCAAGAAGGCGGTAGAGCGGGGGCTGCGGCCCAAACCGTGGGTCAAGACGACGTTGGCGCCCGGGTCCCGGGTCGTGACCGACTACTACGACCGGGCGGGCCTCACCCCGTACCTGGAGGAGCTCGGGTTCGATCTGGTCGGGTACGGCTGCACGACGTGTATCGGAAACTCCGGACCGCTGACCCCCGCCGTGAGTAAGGCGGTCAACGACAACGACCTCAACGTCGCTGCCGTCCTGTCGGGCAACCGCAACTTCGAGGGGCGCATCCACCCGGAGGTCAAGATGAACTTCCTGGCATCCCCACCGCTTGTCATCGCGTACGCCTTGGCCGGCACCATGCGCAAGAACCTGCTCGAAGATCCGTTGGGAACGGACTCCGATGGTGAGCCTGTCTACCTCCGCGACGTCTGGCCCACGTCGGCCGAGATCAAGGAGGTCGTGGACGCCAACCTCGAAGCCGAGATGTTCACCAAGGGTTACGCCGACGTCTTTCACGGGGACGAGAACTGGCGTGGGATGAGCGTGCCGGAGGGCGACAAGTTCGATTGGGTCGAGGACTCCACCTATATCCGCCGGCCACCGTACTTCGACGGCATGGCGGTTGAGCCGGAGCCGATGCGGGACATCACCGATGCGCGTGTCCTGGCACTCCTCGGGGATTCGGTGACCACGGACCACATTTCGCCAGCCGGGGCCATCAAGCCCAGTTCGCCCGCTGGCGAGTATCTGCAGGAGCAGGGGGTCGAGCCGGCGAACTTCAACTCGTACGGGTCGCGGCGCGGCAACCACGAGGTGATGATCCGGGGCACCTTCGCCAATGTGCGGCTGCGTAATCAGTTGGCGCCTGGGACCGAGGGCGGCGTCACCACCCACTTCCCGAGCGGTGAGCAGTCCAGCATCTATGACGCGTCGGTTCGCTACATCGAGGAGGGCGTACCGCTGCTGGTGATCGCCGGCGCCGAGTACGGGTCCGGCTCGTCGCGCGACTGGGCGGCCAAGGGCACGTCGCTACTCGGGGTCCGGGCGGTGATCGCGGAGTCGTACGAGCGGATCCACCGGTCGAACCTGATCGGGATGGGCGTCCTACCCCTACAGTTCCCCGAGGGCGAGTCCGCCGAGAGTCTCGGACTGAAGGGCGACGAACTCTTCTCGGTGACCGGCCTCGACGGCCGGGACAGCGTTCCCGAGGAGGTCACGGTCCGGGCCGGGGAGGGCGACTCGGCGATCGAGTTCATGGCCAAGGTCCGCATCGACACCCCGGCGGAGGAGGCGTACTACGAGCACGGTGGCATCCTCCCGTACATGCTCCGCCAGATGCTCTGACCTCACGCCGCACAACCGCGTTCCGTTGACAGCGAGGAGGGTGTCGCGCGCATAGTGCGAGAGACACATGCGGGACACCCTCTTCGCGGTGACAGTTACGGTGGCTTGCGGCGTCGTGGCGACGACGTGGTGTGGCGCTTCGTCTCTGGGGAGCTGCCAGTGGATCCCTGCAATCTCGCTCGCTGATCGGGGTAACGTCGCCCACCATGCAGCCCTCGCCCGACGCGGCGTCCGAAACCTCACCCGACCAGCCTGAAGTCATCCTCGAGCGCCGCGACGAGATCGCGGTGCTCCGGCTCAGTCGGCCCGACAGGCTCAACGCAGTGACCGCGCAGAACCTCGACGACGTCATCACGGCTCTCGACGCGTGCGACGCCGACGACGACATTCGCGCCGTGGTCCTCACCGGCACCGGCCGGGCGTTCTGTGCCGGGGCCGATATCTCGGGCGGGGGCGACACGTCCGCGATGGATCCCGACCTGGACACCGTCGACGCCCCGCCGGATAAGGGCGGTCAGGTCGCGCTGCGGATCTTCCGCATGACCAAACCGATCATCTCGGCGATTAACGGCTCGGCTGCCGGGGTGGGAGTGACCATGACCCTCCCGACGGACGTCCGCATCGCGGCGGACAACGCCAAGTTCGGATTCGTGTTCACGCGCCGCGGGCTCGTGCCGGAGGCCTGCTCGTCGTGGTTCCTTCCCCGGGTGGTGGGCATCTCGGCGGCGGTCGAATGGACTGTAGGTGGCAAGACGATCCTCGCTGCCGAGGCCTTGGAGCGCGGGCTGGTTCGGGAAGTGCTCCCGGCCGACGAAGTCCTCCCGCGTGCCCTCGAGATCGCCCGCGAGATGACGCGTGGCACCGCGCCGGTGTCAGCGGCGCTGACCCGCCAACTCATGTGGCGCATGCTCGGCGCGACTGACCCCGAGGTGGCTCACCGCGCCGAGTCGATCGGCATCTATACCCGAGGCAAGTCCGCTGATGTCCGCGCCGGTGTCACCGCGTTCTTCTCCAGGGAGGAACCAGCCTTCCCGGACCGTGTCTCCGACGGGCTACCCGACCTCTTCTCCTGATCGGCCCCTCGGTTTGACCGCTCAGCGCGACGAGCACTTTGTCAGGTCCGTCTCGGAGAGAGGCATCCCCACCGGGGTCACGTAGGTCACGAGCAGAATCACGTCCTCCATGCCGTTATTCCGACCCTCGTACAGGGAGCCGGCGGCCTCGATGATGGCGTCACCGGCCCGGTAGATGTGGACGCCGTCGGGGTAGGCGTCCGCGTGGTGGTTGAGTGCGCCCTGCTTCACAACGGCAATGAGCTGTCCGTGGTGACAGTGCTCGCCGGTGCTGGACCCGGGTTCGATGGTGATCTCGCGGAACGTCACAGAGACGCCCTCGTCGCCACCATCAACCTGTACGTCGACGGCCTGGTCTCGCGTGCCTTGCACGATGTCGACGGCGAGGACGGGCGGCGTTCCCGCGATCGTGGAGGCGGGCGAAAGTGAATCATTCCCGTTCGCTGTCATGCCCCTGTCCGTCTGGCCCGCCGTGTCGGGGGTGCACGCGGCTGCGGCGAGGACGCAGACCCCTGCAAGTAGGGCGATGGTGGATCTGGTCACTCTGTGGCGCATGGCGTTGCCGTCCCTGGAGCTGCTCGGACCGTACGGGGAAGTTCGGTCGGCTAATCGAACGCTATCGCAGCGGACGGGCGTTAACAATCCACTTCGGCATTCCCGTTCTGATGTGTTTCGGGAAGCCTGAGCCACCGCACCGTCCAGCCAGCCGAGGCCCGGGTGTCAGTCTTGGCCGACCGACACGCTGACCTCGATGTTGCCCTGGGTGGCGCGGGAGTACGGGCACATCTGGTGAGCCAGCTGGGCGAGCTCGTCGGCCTGCTCGGACTCCACGCCGGGAATGATCACCTCGAGATCCACGGCCAGGTCGATGTTCTCCTCGCCCGAGCGCACCAGCGAGACCCGGGCTCCCACGGACGATCCGTCGATATTCACCTTCTTGGTCCGCGCCGCACTGAGCAGGGCGGAGTGGAAGCAGGCGGCGTACCCGGCGGCGAACAACTGCTCGGGGTTGTGGCCTTCACCCGAGCCGCCCAGCTCCTTGGGCGGGGCCATGGTCAGGTCGACGGCCTTGTCGGCGGTGGCGACGTGCCCGTCGCGGCCGCTGCCGGTGGACAGGGCTTCGACGGAGTAGAGCGCATCTGACATGTGAGGTCTCCTTCGGGTGCGCGTGCAGGTTGAGCCCAACGTACGCTGCGACCGGCTCGCAGTTGAGGAGGTGCCCGGAACCGGTCAGAGGTCGGCCGCGGCCGCGTACGCCGTCGCGAGCTGTCTCAGGGTGGCGTGGTCCGCTCCGAGCAGTTCCATGGGTGCGCGGCGCTCGGGTAGCGAGTCGGCCGGTGAGGCCCACCACGCGGTCGCGGCTTCGGGGAAGTGGCCGGCGTCGAGCATCCGGTTGATGACGGCGACGATGCTGGCCGGGTCGCGCGGGTCAAAGTGGTCGAGTTGGAACCGCGGGTACACCCACCGGCGGTCACCGCGGAGAACGATGAGTCGGCCGTCCCGGGCGAACGTCCGCAGCGCATCCGCGGAGGTCGAGTCGGACACCACGCCCCGCCCGACGAGGATCTCGCACGCCTCTGACGAGCAGACGTGGGGCACCTCCAGGACAGAACTGTGTACCGCGGAGGCGATCATGGCGCGGCGGGCGGCCGCGGCGGGCTCCGCGGACGACCGGAACGGGTCCACTATCGGGACTCTCGCGGTCCGGAGTGTGCTGTCGATCTGCTCGGCCACCCGGGCGAAGGTCTTGCGGCGGCGCATCTCGCGGAGCACCACGTCGGTGAAGTGTCGGTCGTCGAGGTCCCTCAGCGCGCGCTCCGCGCTGTCCTCCGACACGAACTTCCTTGACACCCTGTGGTCCTGAAGAGTCATCGCCAGCACCTCGCCTTCTGGGCGAAAGTCTAGACCTCGTATCGGCCTGCGGCGAGGGACGGCGCCCGACGCAACACACCGCTCACGGGCGCGCCCGCGCCAGCTCAAGAGCCTTGCGCGTCAGGTACCGGCGCTCGGCTATCGACGTCGCCTCGGCGGCCGCGCGGCCGTACAGCTCCGAGGCCGCAGTGGCCTCCCCAGCCAGTTCGTGGAGATACGCCTGCGCGGCGGTGCGCCTGGGCAGGGCCTGCGGGAGGTCGCCCAGCGCGGACATCCCAGCGTGAGGTCCGTCGGCATGCCCCACCGCGACGGCGCGCCCCAGTCGGGCCACGGGATTGTCAGCCAGTGCGAGCAGTTCGTCGTACCACTCGACGATCTGCAGCCAGTCGGTGTCGACAGTCGACGCAGCGTCGGCGTGCAGGGCGGCGATCGCCGCCTGCGCCTGGTACTGCCCCAGCTGGTCGCATGCGAGCGCTGCCTGCAGTATCGCCACGCCTTCCGCGATCGCGCGTGCGTCCCATCGGGTGCGGTTCTGTTCGGCCAGGGGGATCAGCTCGCCGTCGTCGTCGACCCGCGCAGCGCGCCGCGCGTGGTGCAGCACCATCAAGGCGAGAAGGCCCCGCACCTCGGGGTCGTCGATGGACGCGGACAGGTGCCGGGTCAGGCGCAGCGCTTCTGCTGCCAGATCCACCTCACCGGTGTACCCCTCGTTGAACACGAGGTACAACACGTGCAGAACGGTGGACACGTCGCCGGGACGGTCCAATCGCTGGCCGGCGAGGGTGCGTTTGGCGCGACTGATCCGCTGGCCCATCGTGGCCTCGGGCACCAGGAAGGCGCGCGCGATCTGCCGGGTGGTGAGACCGCCCACCGCGCGCAGGGTCAGTGCGATCGCCGACGGTATCGGCAGCGACGGGTGCGCGCACAGGAAGTAGAGCCAGAGGGTGTCGTCGCCGGCACACACCGTCGCCGCCGCCGGGACCCCGATGTCGTGACGCTCCGACGACGGCACGCTCAGCGACTCCTCCTCCGCCACCTGGTGCTCGCGACGCCGGCGGGCGCCATCGGAGCGGATGATGTCGATAAACCTGCGCCAGGCCACGGCGGTCAGCCAGGCGCGGGGGTCTCGTGGAGGATCGTCCGGCCAGACGCGCATCGCCTCGATGAGCGCCTCCTGGACGGCGTCCTCGGCCGTCGCGAAATCGGCACCGCGACGGACGAGGACGCCGATGACCTGAGGGGTCACGGTCCGGAGGTCGGATGTGTTCATGGCGTCGGTCCTCCCGTTGACCGGACCGCTCGGCCTGTCAGTGATCGAACCCGTCGGGTGCCTCGAGGAACGGCCGCACCTCGAGCCATTCGCGGATGGGTTCTCCGCCTGCGCCGGGGGCTGCGGACAGCTCCGCCGCCAGTTCGAGTGCCCGCTCGTAGGTGGCGGCCTCGATGACCATCCAGCCGGCGATAAGGTCCTTGGTCTCGGCGAACGGCCCGTCGGTCAGCGGGGGTTTTCCCTCGCCGTCGTAGCGCACCCACGTGCCGGACTCCGACAGTGCGTGGCCCTCCACGAACTCGCCGGTCCCCTCGAGCCGGGAGGCGAAGTCGTTCATGTACTGGATGTGGGCGGACACTTCCTGCGGCGTCCACTCGCTCATCGGCACCCAATCGGGCGGTTCGGGCGCGCCCCGGTAGTGCTTGAGCAGTAGGTACTTGGCCATGACGGTCCTCCTCGTGCTGTGCGACCCAGTGTGGTCGCTTCACTGGGGGGACGTAACCGGTCCCGGGTTCTCGACATCAGACGTGGGCGGGTGGTCGGGCGCCGGACTAGGGATGCGCTCTCACGCCGGTCGTGGGATCGCCGGGGCGTTGGCCCGAGAAGGTGCCTCGGTGGTGGTGGCCGCGTTCTGGGCGATGCAGGCGGCCCTGCCGGAGTTCGAGAAGCGGGGCACGGGACGCGTGATCAACCTCTGCTCGCTCAATGGCGTCAACGCCCACATGTATTCGGTGCCGTACAACGCGGCCAAAGGCCGGGTCGGCGACCCGTTCGAGGACATCGGTCCGGTGGCCACGTTCCTCGCCTCCGAGGCGAGCCGATACCTGACCGGCAACACGCTGTTCGGGGCACCTCCCCGCACCTGCAGCGGTGGCATGGGCTAAAGTTCTTATCCGCAGCGCAGCGAGCGAGAGCACGCTTGCGGAGCGATGCGGATGTGGCGCAGCTGGTAGCGCATCACCTTGCCAAGGTGAGGGTCGCGGGTTCGAATCCCGTCATCCGCTCAATCGGTCAGTTTTCGCCGACCACCCGAATTCACTGTTCGCTCAGTCGACCACGCATCGCCGCACTACCCTCCTGCCATGGGACGAGGCGCGTCCCTCCTGCGGGTCACCATCGGCTACGTGATCGCCATCGCCGCTGGCCTGGCGTGGCTGGTGTGGGGACTGAACACCGGACAGGGCGAGTGAGTGTCGTGAGAAGACTGGTCGCCGTCGAGTTCCTCACCCTCGATGGTGTGATGCAAGGACTGGGCTCCCCCACCGAAGATCGTTCCGGTGGTTTCGACCATGGCGGCTGGGGGGTTCCGTACGGGGACGTGATGCACGAGGTCATCGATCCGAACGGGCTGGCCGGCACCTCGGCGTACCTGTTCGGGCGGCGCACCTACGAGAAAATGGCCGCGTTCTGGCCGACACAGCCGGACGACAACCCGATGGCTGCCAGCCTGAACTCTGCACCCAAATACGTCGCCACACGATCCACTCCCCCGCTGGAATGGGCAGGGGCAGTCCGACTTCGCGGAGAGTTGACCGCCGGGGTGCAGCAACTGCGCGCCGAGGGCGAGGGAGACGTGGTGATCCTCGGAAGCGGCGACGTAGTGCGTCAGTTGCTGGCAGTCGACCGCATTGATGAACTGCGGTTGTTCATCCATCCCCTCCTGCTCGGTGACGGCAAACGCCTGTTCGGCGGCGTACCCGAGCCCCGGTCGTTCCGGCTGAAGAGCATCAACACGACCAGCAAGGGCACCATTGCGGCGGTCTACACGAAGGACAGTGAGCCCCCGGATCGTCCTACCCTGACCGGGTGACTGTTCTCGAGGCGCTGCTGGCCTTCGCGTTGGTGGCCGGTCTCCTGACCCTGGTGCCAGGCCTGGACACCTCCTTGGTTCTGCGCGCCTCGGTCGCGCGTTCTCGCTCGTACGCGTGGGCCACCGCGTTCGGGATCGCTACCGGAGCGATGATCTGGGGCATCGCCGCAGCTGCGGGAATCTCTGCCCTGCTGACTGCGTCGGAGCTGGCGTACCGGCTACTGACCACCGCGGGCGCCGCATACATGTTGTGGCTCGGGGCCTCGCTGATCTGGAAGGCCACGAGGGGCGGCGGGGCGCCGGGCGGCATCGAGCCGGACGCGACTCAGGCGACATCCCCACTGTGGCGGGGGTATGCGATCGGAGTCGGAACCAACCTGCTCAACCCCAAAGTCGGGGTCTTCTACATCGCCACCATCCCGCAGTTCCTGCCCCCTGGAACCTCGCCACTCCTCATGGGCGCAGCTCTGGCCGCGGTGCACGGGGTACTGACCCTGCTGTGGTTCGGGGTGGTGATCTTCGGCGGCTCCCACGCTCAGCGCGCAATCACCAACCCCAGAACGCTGACAGCGATCGATTCGGTAACAGGGCTGGTCCTGATCGGATTCGGTGCCACCCTGCTGACCGACGCGCTGGGATCCAGCCGCGCCACTACCCCGTAGCGGTCCTTCCGCCGGATCACGGCCGCACCCTCACACCACCCTCGTCACGACATGCGAGTACTTCAGCTCGTACGTCTTTACGATCCAGAACGTCGCGAACGCGTAGAGCGCCGCAGTTTCCACCAGGAACAGCCACATGGTGGAGTCCATCACCCACGCGATGAGCAGCGCGAGGGCCGGGAGGAGCAAGAGCAGTACGACCAGGATCCGATAGCCCAGCAGGTAGCTTCTCTGGAGATCCCTGTTGGGAATGGAGCTGATCGTCTGCTGCCCGTAGAACAGGATTGACAGCGCGGCGAGGACGAAAAACGACACCGCCGCCACCGCGTGGATCACGCTCACGGCGTTCAGTCCGGGCAGGGCCGGGTCCTCGGTCGGGAACAGGGCGACCACCATCGCAAGCATGCCGGCAGCGTTGAGTAGCCGGTTCTCGCCGCGCGTGTAGCCGCGGTACGCCACGAGCGCGACGCCGATCGCCACCAGCGTTCCCACGAACAGGCCGCGCGCCGGCGTGTAGTAGAAGGCGCTGATCGAGTTCACAGCGTCCACGCGTCTGTCGACCACCGCCCAGACCAGTAGCGCAGGCGGCAGGGCGACCGCGCCGCCCGCGATCACCATCCGGAGAACGAAGTACGTCTCCACGATGTAGGCCGCCGGCGCCTCGCAGAAGGTCGTCCGATCACCCTGGGGCTCTCGATCACCCTGTGACTGATGCACGCGCACACCTCGAATCCGCCGCAGCACCAGCGTCGCACCCGAGGGCCGATCATGGTGTCAATCCGAGTGAGGTGGCCCTCGACCGCCCATGCTCGACCCGAAGTCGTCGCCGAGCACGCGCCAGATCAGATGTCGAGGGTGCGGCACCAGTCGCTGATCGCGCCGGCCAGCTGCTGTGGTGCCTCCACCGGCAGCATGTGCCCGGTCTCGGGAATCTCTACGTAGGTCACGCGGGACGCTTCGCCACTGGAGGTCCCGATGCCGGCGGTTTGAGTGCTGGCGGCCCGGGCGCCGTTGTCCTCAGCCCAGCGTCGCTGGCCGGCGGTAGGCACCACCTGGTCGTGCGACGCCCCCACGATCAGCACGGGGCAGGGCGCCTGCACGGGGAACCGGCTGCGGTCCGGGCGGGCGCCCAGGGCCAACGAATGCGCAGCGAACCGCTCCGGTCCGTACGCACGCGCCGCCCGCAGCCGCTCGGCCCGGACCTGTGGGTCGTGGCCACGGTCGCCGTAGTACACCGCCTCCATGCCGTCGAGTGCGATCTCCTCGTACGCCCCGAGGCTCAAGCCTGCTGCGCGGGCAGCGCGCGCCGCGGCCGACTCCGAATCCTCGGCACCCACGGGTGCGGTCACCAGCACGAGACCGGCCATCAGGGCCGGGTGCCGCTCGGCGAGGTGCATGGCCACCACGCCCCCGAGCGAATGCCCGACGACGACTCCGCTGGGTGCGACCTGACTCGCCACCTGCCCCGCCAACTCGTCGACGAGGGCATCGAGGTCGGAGACGGCCGGGAGATCCATGGCCGTGGCGGTCCACTCGCCAGGCAGAGCGCGCAACACCGGACTCCACGTGTGCGCATCGCCGTGGAGTCCGGGGAGAAAGACGAGCTGCGTCATGTCGCGACCCTACGCTCGACCCGCCACTGTTCCGACCGCTGACGACCGCTAGCCGAGACGCCGTGTGGTTCACACTGTGCGCAGCCCATCCGGCGTGCGCGGGTACGTTGACGCCGCCAAGGACAACGACACCTGACGGCCACTTGCAATGTTACGGGTATACACGTCCGCCGGTATGCGGAACCGGCCACGGGGGGGAGGTTCGCGCTGACGACGCCCCGTGAGCATCGAACTCATGGGGCGGACGGTATTCGATGTTCCGTCAACGAGGGCGCGGGCACCGCGTTATTCTCCCGCCATGAGTAGAAGCGCGTCCCTCCTGCGGATCACCATCGCCTACGTGATCGCCATCGCCGCCGGCCTGGCGTGGCTGGTGTGGGGTCCGGATACAGGGCAGTTGTGGCTGGACGGGCTGATCGCCGACCTCGTCGCGACGCTGGTGATCTTCGCGGCCAGCCGCATGCACGGGAATTCGAGCTTCTATGACGCCTACTGGTCCGTCATCCCGCCCCTGCTCGCGTTCTACTGGTGGGTCGCCGCCGACGCCGGCGTGAACGACACCCGCTGGTGGCTCATGATGGCCGTGCTGTTGGCGTGGGCGATCCGCCTTACCGCCAACTGGGTCCGCACTTTCCCCGGCATGCACCACGAGGACTGGCGCTACGCGGTGGTTCGCGGCCGCGCCGGACGGTTCGGAATCGTCGCCGACCTCATGGGCATCCACGTCTTCCCGACCCTGCAGGTCTTCGCCGGACTCGTCCCCGTCTACGTCGTGGCGACCCGCGCCGGCGAGCCGCTCGGCCTCCTGGACATCGTCGCGTTCGTGGTCGGTGTCGCCGCGCTGGCCCTGGAGACGGTCGCCGATCTGCAGATGCACCGCTTCATCGCCACCCGCAGGCCCGGCCAGGTCATGCAGTCCGGTGTGTGGTCGTGGTCGCGCCATCCGAACTACGTCGGCGAATGCGGGATCTGGCTGGCGATGGGATTGTTCGGCCTGGCTGCCTGGCCGGGCGCATGGTGGGTGTTCGTCGGTACCGCCGCCATGCTCGCCATGTTCCTGCTCGTGAGCATCCCCTTGATGGAACAACGCAGCCTAGAGCGCCGCCCCGAGTACCGCGACGTCGTGCAGCGCGTATCCCTGTTCCTCCCCAGGCCGCCCAAAAAGAACGATCCCAGCTTGTCGCGCACATGAGCCGTCCCCGCGTCGTCATCGTCGGCCTCGGCGACACGGGTGTCCTCACCGCCATCACGGTCGGTAAATTCGCCGACGTCGTGGGCATCACCTCCAAGCCGGAGTTCGTCAGCGGCCAGGAACTCGGCCTGCGCCTGGCCCGGCCACAGGCGTGGGAGAAGGACTACCGCATCGCCTACAGCCGGTTCCGCGGCCTCGACCGAACGCGCATCGTGCACGGCAGCGCGACCGGCCTGGACACCGAGGCGCGGCTCGTCCGCGTCACCCGTGCGGACGGCTCGATCATCGAGGAACCGTTCGACCTCGTCGTCGTCGCCACCGGTGTCACCAACGGATTCTGGCGCCACCCCACTCTCCAGGACGCGACAGGCCTCGATACCGACCTGGGCTCGCCCCACCAGCGTATCGCGGCGGCGAGCTCCGTCGCGGTGATCGGTGGCGGCGCGGCAGCACTGAGCGCGGCGGCGCAGATCGCCGAACGGTGGCCGACCACTGAGGTGAACCTCTACTTTCCCGGTGACCGTGCGCTCCCCCATCACCACGACCGGGTCTGGCAGCAGGTCCAGTCCCGCCTCGTGCGCCTCGGTGTGGGCCTGCGCCCCGGTCACCGCGCGGTGCCGCCTCCCGACCACGGCACCCACCAGCTCACCGGCGAGCCCGTCACCTGGTCCACGGGGCAGCCCCCGACCAGTGCCGATGTGGTCCTCTGGGCGATCGGCCGCGTCACGCCCAACACCGGGTGGCTTCCGGATGAGGTACTCGACGACCGCGGCTTCGTCGCCGTGGAGCCGACGCTGCAGGTGACGGGGCACCCCGAGGTGTTCGCGGTGGGTGATGTGGCCGCCACCGATCCGCTGCGCACGTCCGCCCGCAACCGCGGACACGTCCTGCTCGCACGCAACATCCGGGCGCACCTCACCGGGGCGCCGCTACACGACTACCGTCCCCCACCGCGCCGATGGGGCTCGGTGCTCGGTCCGCAGCGTGACGGCCTCATCGTGTTCGCGCCCACCGGCCAGGGCGTCCGCGTCCCCGCGCGGGCGTCCGACGTCGTGCTCCAACGGCTCATCACCCGCCAGGGAATCTACGGCGGGGTGCGGCGCCGGCCGCGGTGACAACAACGACGACGACGACAAGATCAGCCGCTGCCACTCGGGGCACTACGTCGCCACCGGCGGGTGCAGCCGCTCCAGGGAGCACACCCCGCAGCGCCGGGCCGTAGCGCCGGGCCGTAGCGCCGGGCCGCAATGTGTCCCAAATAACACTTCAGTATGGCTGCCTCGGTAGAGTTCCCATGACGGTCGTCCGGTAACGCAGGAGGTAATGATGTTCGAGTCCTGCCCCGATGACGACTACCTGGCCCGACGTCTCGCAGAATGCTGCCCATCCGGTTTCACGTTCGATTCAGCGGCGCCTGGCGTGATCGTCGTGGGACTAGACCTGTCCGGCAGCTTCCTCGCCACCTTCGGCTTCGCCGGCGCTGACCAGATCAGATCCACCGGCCTGTCGATGCTCCGTGCCGCACTGGGAGAACGCGCAGTCGTCCTGCCCGGCCCCGTGGATCGAACACTGATCGCCCTCTTCGACACCGACGCCAACGACGCCAGCGAACTGGCGGCGGTCCTACTGGAGCACCTCGCGCTCCCTCTACTCCTGTGCGGGCAAGAACACTTCGTCCAATCCCGGGTGGGAATGGCGACGGCATCGAAAACCGGAACGACAGACCCGGACCTCCTCCTGCGCGCGGCGTTCGCGGCCGCCCACGAAGCGTTGGAGTCCGGCGTCCACCTCCACGAGGCCACCGGGTCGACACTGCGACAGGTCCGTGAGACCTCGGAGCTGCGTACAGCGATGGCACGAGCGGCCAGAGCCGACTTCGAGATGCACTACCAGCCCATCGTCGACCTCTCCGATGCCCGAACCCTGGGGTACGAGTCCCTATTGCGCTGGCGCCGGAATGACAGGTTGCTCACCCCGCCGGCATTCCTCCCGGCTGCCGAGGAGACCTCCCTGATCATGCCGATCGGACGGGCCGGGACGCGTGCGGCGGTGGGACAGCTCGCCCAGTGGAACAGCCAGCGACCGGCCGACCCGCTGTTCGTGTCCATCAACTATTCCGTCCGACAGCTGGCAGACCCGTCCCTGCTCACACGAATCCAGCGCTCCCTGGATGACCTTGCGGTCGCCCCCTCCTCACTCTGGGTGGAGATCACCGAACGCGACATCATCGATGTCGCCTCCCCTGCCGTCCGGACGATCGAGACACTCGCGGACATGGGGTGCGTGATCTGCATAGACGACCTCGGAACCGGCTTCGCCGCCCTGCGCTACCTGGCGGATCTACCGGTGAGCGTGGCCAAGGTCGACCGGTCGCTGGTCGGCATGGCTTCGGATCCTTCCATCCGAAAGATCGTCAGCGCCGTGTGCGACATATCCCGGTCGCTGGGGATCGACACCGTCGCCGAGGGAGTGGAAGACGAGGATCAGATCCCCGCCCTGCGCGACATGGGATTCACCCATGCCCAGGGGTACCACTTCGGCCGTCCCGTTCCGGCGGACGCGATCACCGCCCACTGAGGGCCGCCCACGTCAAGCCACCGGCTGAAGACCGCACTCCGTACCGGTGCGAGCACCCCTGACGGGCGCGCCACCGGCCCCTCTCACCATCCCCACCAGCGTTTGTAAGAACCTCTTGCACTTGAGATCGATTAGTATATCCTCACTTTACAGCGCGAGGGCGGGCACGAAAAGACCCCGTCCCGCCCAGGGGGGAGTGGGGCACACTCATGAAAGGCCGACTCGTACGACAGCTAGGCACCCGGCGCGTGCCCACCCGGCGAGACCCAGTGGCGAGCTCTCGACCGCCCCGCGTGAGGTACCTCTGACATGGCGATCCGGAGTGCGGCCATCGTTCCGCAGCAACGCAGGCGCCTTCGCCTGGCGCGACACAGGTCGGACCTCGTCCTGGCGGGACTGGACCTCGCGGTCATGACCGTCGTCCTGGCCACGATCGTGGACACGGTGGCGGGGGCGGTGGCAGGAGCCCTGGTCGTGGCCCTGGCGGTGGAACTGTCGGGGAATTACCGGTCGCTCCTCACCCTCTCGGTGCTCAACGACATTCCCCGACTCGGGGCGACCTCGCTGGTCGGCGCCCTGGCCATCGAGTTCGCCCGCGGCGGGGACGACACCATCGGCGAGTTACTTCTCATGGCCACCGGCATATTCGTGGCGCTCTCGTGCACCCGCGCCGTTTACTACGCGACTATTCGTCGTCACCGCCGCCACTCTCCTGAGGCCCGGCGCCGGACCATCATTGTGGGGGGCGGGGAGGTCGCCGCCGAACTCCTGGACAGCATCCGCGAGTTCCCCGAGCTCGGCCTGGAACCGGTGGCGGTGATCGACGCCGACCCGCTGCTTGGCGGCGGCCGGCTGCCCGTCCCCGTCCTCGACCGTCCGCTCAACGAGGTCGTGACGGAGCTGGACGTACACACCGTGATCGTGGCGTTCCGCCACAGTCCGGATTCCTCGCTGGTATCCCCGCTGCGGCAGTGCGACGAGCTGGACTGCGAGATCTTCATCGTCCCGCGGCTCTACGAGTTCGTTCACCTCAGCTCGGACATGGACCGGATCCACACCATTCCGTTGATCAGGGTTCGGCGCCACATCTACCGGACGTGGTATTGGAAAACCAAGCGGCTCTTCGACATCACCGTGGCCGGGGGCGCGCTACTACTGCTCTCGCCTCTGCTCGCGCTGATTGCGGTGTCCGTGGCGGTGTCCGATCCCAAATCGTCGATCCTGTTCCGGCAGGTGCGGGTGGGGCGCGGTGGCCGCGAATTCATGCTGTATAAGTTCCGCTCGATGCGCTCGGTCACCGCCGAGCACTCCGACACCGACTGGCACCCCGAAGACCGCATCGATCCGATCGGGCGATTGCTGCGCATCTCCTCACTCGACGAGCTACCTCAGCTGTGGAACGTCGTGCGAGGGGACATGGCACTGGTCGGGCCGAGACCGGAGCGTCCGCATTTTGTTGAGCAGTTCGCCCGCAGCGTCCCCTCGTATCAGGACCGTCACCGGGTCCCCGTAGGGCTGACCGGGTGGGCGGCGATCCACGGACTACGCGGAGACACGAACATCGGCGACCGCGCCCTCTACGACAACTTCTATATCCAGAACTGGTCTGTGTGGCTCGACGTGAAAATCCTGCTACTCACCGCCAGAGCGGTTCTCAGGGGCACGGGCTCATGATTATGCCCCTGCAGCTCTGGGAGAGGTACGACGCCCGGTCCGCCGCCGTTCTTGTCAGTAGCTGCGGGGGGCTGCTGCTCCCGCTCCTCGCCATCGCCAGTCCGGAGCTGTTCCACGCGGGCGCGATGTCGGCACTGGTCGCGGTCTGGATGTGCGCTGTCGTCCTGTTCGTCTTCACGATCCGGGTCGGCAAGCTGACGGACAGGCAGTTCGGGGTGGTCGGCATCACCGCCATGGTCGGCGTCGCGATCTCCGCGTCCATCGTGACCGACCCGGCCGTCGCCCCGGCGATCGTCGCGCTCCTGTCCGCGATGCCCGCGATCGCCGCGATGTCGTCGACCAGGCGGACCACGATCGGCTTCACCGTCGCAGCGTTGCTTCTCGCCGCCGGCTTCTCCGTTTTCTGGTCGACCTCCCTCACCGCTCGACTCGTGGCGGTCGCCGCCTCCATCCTTACGGTCTCGATACCCGTGGCCCTGGTCGTGGCCCTCCGGAGCTCCCTGGAGTTCGCGATGGAGAAGGTGGCGCGACTCGGAGAGATCGACCCACTCACCCACGCGTTGAACCGCCGCGGTCTCACCAGGCGGCACGCGCGGGTGTTCGAGCACTGCGTTCGCCGGGGCCTGCCGGTGGGCTTCCTCCTCATCGACATCGACCACTTCAAGTCAGTCAATGACAGCCGCGGGCACACTGCCGGCGATCGGGTGCTCGTGAATTCCGTAGCCACCATCGCCGCAGCGGCGCCACCGCACAGTCTGGTGAGCCGCATCGGCGGCGAGGAGTTCGTGGTGATGTCCGCTGCCGAGAACAAGGCGGACGTGAGCGCCGCCGCGGAACGGATCCGGATGGCGGTCGCGGCGGAAGGCGAGGTGACGGTGAGCGTGGGCGCCGTGGTCGCCTCGATCGTCACAGAGTCCGAGGGCTGCCCGAACGCCTCCGCGATCATTGATGAACTCACCCGGCAGGCGGACCTCGGCGCGTACCGGGCCAAGTCTCTCGGCCGGGACCGGGTGGTGATGCGCACCGCGCCCACGATCCACTGGACACCCGGGATCGAGGACGAGGGCACCGACTCGCCGGTCAACCTCAAGAGTGGTCACCCGTTGGGTGCACTGGCCGGGCAGGAACTCAAACGTCGGCGACAGGCTCCCGAGGAGAGTCGGCGGATCGCCTAGGTGCGTTTCCCCCGGCCGGTCGGCCTGTGGCATCGTCATCGCGCTTCCCCTCGGGAGGCGCCCACGGTATACGCTTTGCGCAGCTACGGCGTTCGGGAACCCGGTGTGAGACCGGGGCGGCCCTCGCCACTGTGAGCGGTGATGTCACCGGTCCTTCGTGCCACTGCCCGCACTTGTCGTGCTGGCGGGAAGGCGGACCGGCGGCGGTTCGGCCCGTCTCGATGAGATGGGCCGGGAAAACCGTGAGCCAGGAGACCGGCCGTGGCTGCCACCACGAGTGCCCGCGAGGTGACGGGCAGAAAGGTTCCACCAGATGCATATCGCAGAGGGTTTCCTGCCGTCGGCGCATGCCGTCGCATGGACCGCCGTCGCGGCGCCGTTCGTGATTCACGGCGCGCGGGAGGTCGTCAGGACTGTCCGTCGGACGCCGGAGGCGGGTGTGCTCCTGGGCGTCGCCGGGGCGTTCACGTTTGTCATGTCGGCCATCAAGCTCCCCTCGGTGACGGGGTCGAGCTCGCACCCGACCGGGACGGGCCTGGGGACGATCATCTTCCGACCACCGGTGATGGCGTTTGTCGCCACCGTGGTCTTGTTGTTCCAGGCGTTGCTGCTCGCGCACGGAGGGATCACCACACTGGGCGCGAATGTGTTCTCCATGGGGGTTGCCGGCCCGTGGGCTGCCTACGCGGCGTTCGTCGCGTGTCGGAGGGTCGCGATGCCGCTGCTGGGTGCGGTGTTCGTCGCCGCGTTCCTCGCCGACCTCATGACGTACATCACCACGAGCGCCCAGCTCGCGTTGGCGTTCCCGAGTGCCGAGCACGGTCTGTGGTATTCGATGGGCGAGTTCCTCGCGGTCTTCGCTTTGACGCAGATCCCGCTCGCGATCGTCGAAGCGCTCGTCGTGGTGGTCATCGTGAGTGTTCTGATGCGCATCGCCTCGCGCGAACTCGACCTCCTCGGCTTCTTCCGGCGTGCACGCCTCTCGGACCCCGAAAACGACGACGACGAGGCAGTCGCCACCGGGGCCGACGGTGGCGCCGGCGGCTCCCAGGCTCGGGTCGGGACCACGGAGGTGTCGCGATGACCGGCCGCAAGCACGTCAACGTGTGGGTGCTCGTCGGGCTGATCGCCGCGGCTTGCGCGATCGCGGTGTTCTCCCTGATCTACGGCACCGGGGCGGGCGGCGCCTTCGAGGGGGCCGACGGACAGGCTGAGGGCACGATCGGCGAGGTGTCGCCGCAGTACGAGCCCTGGTTCGAGCCGCTGGTGCCCGAACTGCCGGGAGAAGTCGAATCGGGACTGTTCGCGCTCCAGGCCGGGATCGGCGGCGGGATCGTCGGCTACGGCATCGGCGTCCTGCGGACCCGGTCCAGGCACCGCCGGGACAGCGGGATCGCTGCCGCGGGCACTGCCACTCCCGGCGCGGCCCCCGCCGGGCACTAGATGAATCCGATCGAACTGGCGGCCTCCCACAACCGCTGGTCGGCCCTCCCCACAGCGGAGAAGCTCCTGCTCTTCGGTGGCTTGCTGGTGGCGGCGCTTCTCGTGCCGCCGCCGGTAGGCCACGCGGTGATCCTGGCCATCTGTGCGGCGTGTGCGCTTGTCCTGGCCCGGGTGCCCGCCCGGGTCTATGTGCCGGCGCTACTCGCGCCCGTCGTGTTTCTCCTCCTGGGCACCGGCCCCCTCATCTGGGATCTGGTGGATTGGCGTTTCGTGGTGGACCCGGCCGGGGTGGACACCGCGTGGCGGACGGTGAGTCGCGCGAGCGCGGCCACCGCTACCACCATCACGCTGGCCTGCACGACTCCGGTCGCGGACCTGCTGGCCGCCGGGCGGCGGGCGGGACTTCCCGGCCCCCTCGCGCACGTCGTGGACACCACGTATCGCCTGATCGGCATCCTCATCGGCACCACCCGCACATTGCGCCAGGCCCACGATCTCCGGCTGGGCAACCGGACCGCGCGCGCCGCGATCAGCTCGGTGGGCACCCAGTTCGCTTCGGTCTTCGTGCTGGCCGTGACTCGCGCCCGGGCGATCGACGACGCGATGTCGATGCGGGCCGAACGAGGCGAGACCGCGGTCCTCGCTCCGGCGCGTCCGGTCTCCCCCGCCCGCGTGGCCGTGATCGGGGTGGTCCTCGTGGCCGTCGCCGCCCTGGGGGTCGTGACGTGACGATCCTCGCCCTCCACGGTGGCCGGTTCTCCTACCGGCGGGCCGACACGCCCGGCGGGCGACGGCACATCGTGCTCGACGGCGTCGACCTGGCGGTGTCTGCCGGGGCGCGGATCGCGCTGCTCGGCGGGAACGGCAGCGGCAAGACCACACTGATGCGCCTGCTAGTGGGTCTGGCCCCCCTCGAGGCGGGCGTGATGGAACTCGACGGTGTGCGGCTCCGGGACCGGCGGGCGGACCGGACCCGTCTCCGGGAGTCCGTGCAGATGGTGCTCCAGGAGCCCGACGATCAGATCTTTGCCACTTCCGTGCGCGCCGACGTGTCGTTTGGCCCCGTCAATCTCGGCCTGGGTTCCGACGAGGTGGCGCGACGGGTCGACGAGGCGTTGGAGTCCCTAGCAATCACCGATCTCGCGGACCGCGTCCCCCACCACTTGTCCTTCGGTCAACGCAAGCGGGTGGCACTCGCCGGAGCGTTGGCGATGCGGCCCCGCGTCCTGCTCCTCGATGAGCCGACTGCGGGACTCGACCCGCTGGCGTGCGACGACCTGGTGGCCGCGTTGGATGCGCTCCACGAGACGGGGACGGCGATCGTCATGGCCACCCACGACGTGGACCTCGCGTGGGCCTGGGCGACCGAGGCTGTCGTGCTCTCGGGGGGCCGACTCACCCGCGGGCCAGCCCACGACGTGCTGCGGGACCGCGAGTTGCTCGCCACGGCCAGACTGAACCCGCCGTGGGGCGCGGCGGTCTCGCATCGTCTCGGCCGAACCGTCCTGCACCCGGGCGAGGTGTGACCCGGCCACCGGGGAGACCGCAGCCCCGCCCCCGACCGACACCCGTAATAGATCTATTATCTTGTCCTGGCCGCCATCTGGACGACTTACCATCCTGACGCCGTGGTGAACTCCGCTGCGACATGTTATTTGCCGGGCCTAAGGACCTCAATTTCCGCCCCTGGACGCCACTGAGATCTTTCGTCGATACCCAACGGTAACCTCTTTCTCAGCCTGTAGACATCTGAGAGTGGGCACCTCCCGGTGCCCGCATGACCTGTCAGAGCCGTCTTCCAGGAGTCTCATGCCCCCGCATCTGTCACTGTCCCGTCGTCGATTTCTCATGAGCACAGGGCTGGCCACCGGCGCCGCTGCGGCTGCGACGCTGGCGTCGTCGTCATCATCGTCCGCAGCGCCGCTTCCCCGGCGCGCACTGGCGGAGGGCGACCGCGTCCCCGCCCTGGTGATCGGCAGCGGCTACGGTGGCGCCGTTGCGGCGCTGCGGCTGACCCGGGCGGGGATCGCCACCCACATCGTGGAGATGGGCCGGAGCTGGGACACACCGGGGCCGGACGGCAAGATCTTCTCGGGGATTCTCGACCCGGACAAGCGGTCCACGTGGCTGTCCGACAGCACCGAGCAGCCCGTCAGCAACTTCATGGGCTTCGGGATCAACAAGAAGATCGAGCGCTACGTCGGCATCCTCGATGCGGAGAGGTTCTCGGGCATCAAGGTGTACCAGGGCCGCGGCGTCGGAGGCGGTTCGCTGGTCAACGGCGGCATGGCCGTCACGCCCAAGCGGGACTACTTCGAGCACATCCTGCCGACCGTCGACTCGGCGCAGATGTACGACACCTACTTCCCGCGCGCGAACGCCGCCCTCGGCGTCAACCACATCGACCAGGCCTGGTTCGAATCCACGCCCTGGTACAAGTTCGCCCGCACCGGCCGCAAGACCGCGCACCGTTCCGGATTCGCCACGACGTTCGTGCCCAACGTGTACGACTTCGACTACATGAAGCGCGAGGCCGCGGGAACGGCGTCGGCCTCCGCCCTGGGCGGCGAGGTGATCTACGGCAACAACGCGGGCAAGAAGTCCCTGGATAAGACCTATCTCGCCCAGGCCGCGGCCACCGGCAAACTCACCATCTCCCCGCTGCACAAGGTCACGGCCGTCGCGCCTGCCGCCGGCGGCGGCTACCAGGTGACGATCGAGCAGATCAACGAGCAGGGCGCGGTGATCGCCACCAAGAACGTCACCGCGGACCGGGTTTTCTTCGCCGCCGGAAGCGTCGGGACCAGCAAGCTACTCGTGTCGATGAAGGCGCAGGGCCTCCTACCCAACCTGT
Organism: Dietzia sp. ANT_WB102; assembly: GCF_008369165.1. Taxonomy (NCBI): domain Bacteria; kingdom Bacillati; phylum Actinomycetota; class Actinomycetes; order Mycobacteriales; family Dietziaceae; genus Dietzia; species Dietzia sp. ANT_WB102. The sequence continues at coordinate 1,418,314 of NZ_VOBA01000001.1, read as the reverse complement.
CATCCCAGGTGGGTGAGGGGTGGGGCAACAACGGCAACATCATGTTCGGGCGCGCCAACCACATGTGGGACGCCACCGGCCCCAAGCAGTCGACCATCCCCACCATGGGGATCGACAACTGGTCCGACCCCACCGCATCGATCTTCGCCGAGATCGCCCCGCTACCGGCGGGCCTGGAAACCTACGTGAGCCTGTACCTCGCGATCACCAACAACCCGGAACGGGCCCGCTTCCAGTTCAACGCCGCCACCGGCAAGGTCGACCTCACCTGGAAGGTGTCCCAGAACCAGCCGGGCATCGCCATGGCCAAGAAGGTGTTCGACAAGATCAACAAGAAAGAGGGCACCATCTACCGCACCGACCTCTTCGGTGTGTACAAGACCTGGGGCGACGACTTCACCTACCACCCGCTCGGCGGCTGCGTACTGGGCAGGGCGACCGACAACCACGGACGACTCCACGAATACCCCGGCCTCTACGTGGTCGACGGTTCACTGGTCCCGGGCAACGTGGGCGTCAACCCGTTCGTCACCATCACCGCGCTCGCCGAGCGGAACATGGACGTCATCATCGCCACCGACCTGCAGTAGGCCGGGCGGGCGGCCGATGACTGCCAGCTCCGCCGGGTCGCCTCCGGCGAGGTTTCTCCGGGACTTGTGCGCGGTGAATGCACGAATCTACCGACTTACGCTGCGTGTCGGGACCATTCCCCACGCGCAAGCCGTGGCGGCCAGCGCGGACCGAGCAGCTAACCGCTACCCCGCCGGGTAATCCAGGTTCAACGTGACGCGCACCTCGGCGATCCTCGAACCACTTAGGCTGGCGGGCATGACCGAGCACCTCGTGCACGTCGGCGATCGGGCGATCGCCGTTCGGGACTTCGGGGCTGCGGATGGTGAGCCGGTGCTGCACTTCCACGGGACGCCGGGGTCTCGTCTCGAGATGGATTTTGGGTCCGACATCGCGCGACGAAGGGACGTGCGTGTGGTGGCGTTCGACCGCCCCGGATATGGCAGATCCGATCCCGGCCCCATCCGTGCGGTGCAAGTCGCGGGGGACGCGGAAGCGATCCTGGACCGCCTTCGGATCGATCGTGTGGCCCTCTCGGCCTGGTCAGGTGGCGGAGCGTTCGCGCTGGCCACCGCCGCCAGGATGCCCGAGCGAGTCACTCGGGTCGGGGTCGCCGGAGGAGTCGCCCCTATCCTGGAGCTGCCGGACGGAGAGCAGTTCCTGACCCCGAACGATCTCGAGGCTCTCTCCCACCTCCCTGCGGACCCGCCCCGCGCCGCGGAGCTGTTCTTCTCAGGCAACAAGGACACGCTTGACGCGATGGTGTCCGTGATAGATGACGATGCCGCGCCGTGGATCGACTGGATGTGGCAGGACAGCGACCCGCAGGTGCGGAGGCGAGGCGGGCACTGTTCGTCTCTTTCCGCGAGGCACTGCGGCAGGGAGCGCTGGCGATCGCGTGGGACAACGTCGCCTTTGTCGGTCCGTGGGGGTTCCGACTCGACGACGTCACCGTTCCTGTCCACCTCTGGCACGGAAGCGAGGATCAGATGGTGCCCCGTTCCCACGGCGAGTGGTTGGCGGCGCATCTCCCCCACGCGACGCTGAAGATCTACGAGGGAGAGGGCCACCTCCTGCCGCTTCGCCACTGGGACGAGATGCTGCGAACACTGACCTCCGCGGCCTGAACGGCGGGGACCCGAGGGTTCCGATCCACAACCCGAAGGTTACTCGCGGGTAACCTGTCGTTCCAGGGCTGCCATGCGTCGCCCCGTGAACGTAAGCCCCGGTCCGCCGGAGAAGGAGTGCAGACATGAGCGATAATTCGAACAACGTTGTCCGTGGAGCGACGGTCGTCGTCACCGGAGCCGCCCGCGGCATGGGAGAGCTTTACGCGCGTCGCGCGGTGCGTGAGGGGGCCCGTGCCGTGGCCCTGTGGGACGTAGACCTACCCGCGGCCACCACGCTCGCGCAGGAAATAACCACCCCTGCATGCGAGGTCCGTGCGTACGGTGTCGATCTGGCGGATGCCGCGGCGATCGCCTCGACCGCGCAGCGCACCCGCGACGACCTCGGCTCGGTGACCATCCTCATCAACAACGCGGGCATCGTGCGCGGCGGCTACTTCGCCGATCAGGACATCGCCCGCGACATCGAACCGACGATGGCCATCAACGCGCTGGCGCCCATGCTGGTGACGCGGGAGTTCCTGCCGGCGATGATCGCCGACCGGTCCCGCGAGCACCGCATCCTCAACATTTCGTCCGCGGCCGGCACACTCGCCAATCCGGGGATGAGCGTGTACGCCGCCTCCAAGTGGTCGCTTCTCGGGTGGAGCGAGTCGCTCCGACTGGAGATGGAGAGCAGCGGGAACTCTCACGTGGCGGTGACGGCCTTCTGCCCGAGCTTCGTCTCCACCGGCATGTTCGAGGGCGCCCGCGGTCCGCTGATGACGCCGATCATGACCCCCGAGGCTGCCGCGGACGCGGCCTGGCAGGGCATGCTCGACCGTCAGCCGGTGGTGCTCCGCCCGTGGACGGTCAAGGTCTCGATGGCCCTGCGCGGCATCCTGCCGACGCGGGTGTGGGACGTGCTGGCCGACAAGGTCTTCAAGGTCTACTCCTCGATGGACAATTTCAAGGGCCACGGCGGGAACTGACCGGCGCCCGGGCGCCGGGCCGGACGCTATCGGGCGCGGGGCCGGGCGCAATCGGGCGCGGGGCCGGGCGCACCGGACTCGCTGAATAGCGCCGACAGGTGTCAACACATTGCTACGGTGCGACCTGTGCCTGGGCCGACGGGGTCCGGCGGGCGAGGTGACGAAAGCATGCGAGTGGGCCGGGTCGGTGAACTGTGGCGGTATCCCGTCAAGTCGATGCAGGGTGATCGCCTGTCCACGGCGGAGATCACCACCCGCTGGGGTGTGCCCGGCGACCGAGGGTGGGGGCTGCGCGACGAGACCGTCGGGGAGATCCGCGGCGCCAAACGCATCACCTCCCTGTTGCAGTTCCACGCCCGCTACCTCGAGGAGCCGGCCGGGGATTCGACGCCGCCGGTGGAGATCACGTTTCCCGACGGGTCGGTGCGGCGCAGCGACGACGACGACATCCATGCGGCCCTCTCGAAGACGGTCGGCCGCGACGTGACGCTGTGGCCACGCATGCCGCGGGACGACCACGCGCACTACCGCAGGGTGCGAACCAGCAAGAGCGAGATGCTCGCCCAACACGACCTGGGACCGAACGAGGAGTTCCCGGACTTCTCCGCCCTGCCCGAGGACGTGCTGGCCGAGCTGTCCCGGTTCGCGACCCCGCCGGGCACCTATTTCGATGCGATGCCCCTGTCTCTACTCACGACCGCCTCTCTGGCCACCGTCCGTCGGGCGGCGCCGGACTCGGCGATCGACTCCCGACGGTTTCGCAAGAACATCATCCTGGAGACCGATGCCGGAATTGAGACGGCAAGCGGCGGGTGTCCGGAGCTCGACTGGGTGGGCCGCCGGCTCCAGATCGGCGAGGTCGAGTGCGACGTGGTGATGCCTATCGCGCGGTGCATCATGGTGGGCCTGCCGCAGGCAGAGCTCCCGCACGACCGGGCCATCCTGCGGGCCCTGGCAACCAGTACCGGCATGGAACTGGGCGTCTACCTCCGCGTCGTCACCCCGGGCACGATCTGCGAGGGTGACGTGGTCGACCTGCACGAGGCCGGGTCGGCCGCCGAGCGCGCCCCGATCGCCGCCCCAGGGGCGCACTAACTTTCTGCGGCGGTCCCCTCTCAGGACATCGACCGAAAAGGGTATTGCCTACCGCCTCGGCGCCAGCTCGAACATCTCGGCCAGCAGGGTGTGTGAGTGTCGCCGGGCGACCGGGTCGGCGATCATGTCCTGGATCATGAGTTCGTCGGCGCCGGACTCGTCGAGCATCTGCTCCAGCGTCGCCCGCACCTCGTCGGGCCCGCCGGCCACGAAGCGCGGCCACTGCCCGTCCACGATCGACGTGGGCTCGTCCCGCTCAGCATCGGTCATTTCGCGCGCACCCTCGTCCGCCGACGGCACCGTCACCTGGCCCGCCGCGCGTCCGGCCCGGCCGAGACGCGAGTAGAAGCCCTTCGGCGAGTTGGCCAGGTGCAGGCCCTCGGCGGCGGTGTCCCCCACCGTGACGTTGACCGCCAGGATCGCGCGCGGGGTGTCGAGCCCGAAACCCTGCGGCTGGAACGACTCCCGGTAGTGGCGCAGCGCCGGGGCCGCGCCACGCGGGTTGATGAACCCGGCGAACGTGTAGCCGATACCCAAGCCTGCAGCCAGGTTGGAGCCACTGGGACTGGAGCCGAGCAGCCAGGTCTGCGGGATCTCGGGCACGCTCGCCATCAGCTGATGCCCGGCGAACGGGTGGTCTGAGGGGAACGTCCCGTACAGCCACGCCAGCGTTTCCAGCACTTGCTGCTGGTGATCGACCTGCGCGGGGTGCTCACGGTTCTGCTGCAGCGCCAGGTCCAGCACCGGCCCGGCGGTGGCGCGCCCCATCCCCAGATCGATGCGGCCGGGCGCCATCGCCTCGAGCTGCTTGAACATCTCGGCCACCTTGAACGGGCTGTAGTGGTTCATCAGCACCGCCCCCGACCCGAGCCGGATCTCCGAGGTCTGCGTGGCGGCCGCCGCTATCAGCAGCTCCGGATGATGCGAGGCCCCCGACCGACTCAAGTGATGCTCGGCGAACCACACGCGATGAAACCCGGCCGCCTCCGCATGACGGGCGCCCTCCAAAGAATCGGCGAGCGCCTCCTTCTCGGTGATCCCGGGAGCCACGGTCCCGAGGTCAACGATCGATAGCTTCACGTGGACTCTCCTCTGCGGTGGCGGCTGCTCTGCCGCCCACCGTACGGGGGCCCTGGTGGGTTCGGCTCCTGGTCGGGCGCGCGGCCCACGGGGTCACCGTCCGGCGGTGCGTTCGTAGTCGCGGACCGTCGTGACCAGCTGTCCGATCGCTCTGGTGCAGTCACCGCGGCGGTAGTCGAGCACGCGCATCGTCTCGGCGTCCGTCTCATAGGCGATGGTGTTGCCCCGGCCCTGCAGAATCGCGGCGTCGGGCAGCAGCGGATGCGGTTCGTCGCGCTCGACGATCGTGCGACCACCGCCGGCGGCGTCCACCATGCGTTGGAAGAATTCCCGGTAGGTCAGGTTCTCGTCCCCGACGAGGTAGGCGGCCCCGGGCTCACCACGGTGCAGGGCCCCCGCGACGGCCTGGGCGAGCGACCGCGCGGACATGTAGTTGGTGCCGCCGGGTGGAGCGAAGTCCGGGATGTCCGGCTGGTCTCCGGCCGCCCAGGCGACGAACCTGCGATACCTCTCGGCGGAGGCCCCCGGGACGACCCCGAGGATCGAGGGAGGGTTGAGCGTGCACGCCGCGAAGGACGAGTCGGCGAGCGCCCGCGTCCGTTCGTCGGCGTCCCGGCGCGCGGCCACGTACGGGTTGGCGTCTGCGAGCGCCGGATCGTACTGGTGGTAGTAGCTGCCGACCTGTACGAACCGAGTCACGCCTGCCGCTTTGGCCAGGGCCGCGAACCGCGGGACCCCCTCGCTCTGCGTGGTGCGCCAGAACTCCTCGTCGTCGTCGGTACGGGTCTTGTGCCGGATGTCCTGCCCGGCGGCGAAGGCGATGCCCTCGAACCCGGACAGGTCGTCGGCGGTGAGGGTGGGCACCGTGTAGTCGGCGGTAATCAACGGGAAGTCGGCGACCGGCGAGGTGTGTGGCACCGGCCCGCGCGCGGCGACGGTGACGTCGTCGCCCCTCTCGCGCAGCAGGGTGGCCACGTGGGCACCGATCATGCCGGTGCCACCGACGACGAGGACCTTCATGGCAGGACGCCTTTCATACGGTGCGCGAGCCACGACGGGCCGGGCGGGGACGGTCAGGTGCACCCCATTCTGACGGCCCGCGTCACACCATCCCCGGCGGGTACAACAAATGTTGTGCCGCGCTTCCGGGGGATGTCGGTGGCGCTCACCGATCGCTGGCGGCTCTGCGGCAACATATGGTGACCTCGCAGACGGACGGCGTGACGAACGGGCGCAGTTCCACATCCCATGCGGCATGGGTGTCGACTGCCTGCCGCACCCCCTCGAGCATGCCGGCGTGGAGGGCGCACACGCTGGCTTGCTGGGTGTCGGCCAGGTCGGCGAATGCGCAGTTGAGCAGCGAGATCCGCGTACGGCCGCTGCCGTCGTCGTCTGGGCGCGCGGCCCCGGGCGCGAACCCGGTCTGGTCGAGATGCCGCGCGATCGCCTCATGGATGTCGCTCGAGCCGGCGCCGAGGCACCGCTTCTCGCCCCAGCGTCGGCCGGCCTCCCACACCTCCGAGTGGTCACCGTCCGCGGCGCGGCTTTCGGCTCCTTCGACGAGGATCCGGGATAGCAGCACCGGGTCCCGGTGGCCGAGCGAGCCGGGCTGCGCAGTAGCCGTATAGACCGCGCTGGGGCGCCCGCGGCCGCCGTGGTGCTGTTCGGAGCGCTCAACGGTCCCGTCGGATTGCAGCGTCTCTAGGTGGAAGCGGACGGTGTTGGGGTGGAGAGCCAGTTGTTCCGCCAGCTCGTCAACCCTCATCGGCCCTGCCGCCGAGCGCACGGCGGCCAGGACCCGGAGTCGCGTTCGGCCTTCCACGCCCGAGATCCTAGCCGGGATGCGCATCGGGCCGGCCGGCCGAAGCGGGCCTATTCGGCGGGAGGGCGTGATGCCACGAGCGGCGCGTCTGCCGGCACCGGCCCCACCTTTGCCGCCCCGCCCGGGGAGCCCAGTGCGCTGTCCCGGCCAGGCAGTGGTTGTTCAAAGAAATCCGCGTTGTCGGCCGCGTAGTCGCTCCACTCGGCCGGCAGGTCGTCCTCGTAGAAGATCGCCTCGACGGGGCAGACCGGCTCGCAGGCTCCGCAGTCCACGCACTCGTCGGGGTGGATGTACAGGGCGCGGCCGCCTTCGTAGATGCAGTCGACCGGGCATTCCTCGACGCAGCTGCGATCCATGACGTCGACACAGGGTTCGGCGATCACATAGGTCATGTTCCCCTCCTCGAGGCTCTGTGACGGTGATAATATATCCAATACCCATTGGAGTAAATGGTGAACGCGGCTACTCGTTCGAGTCAGAGCCGAGTACGGCGTGCCACACCGGGAGTGAGGGGGATCGACATGAGGGTGATCGTGGACCCGAACCGCTGCGAGGGCCAGGCGGTGTGCGTGGGACTGGTGCCGGCAGTGTTCGAACTGAACGACGACGACGAGATCGTTCGCATTGTCGTAGACGACGTCCCCGCCGAGCACGTTAGGCTCGTCCGCAAGGCGGTAGAGAAGTGCCCGATGGCCGCTCTGCGAATCGAGGAGTGAACTCCTCCGCCTGACCTCGAGGCACCGGACTCAAACGACGCCGACGGCCCCCGCCGGCGCGAGGTGTCCCATCCGGTCTTCCTCGCGCGTCGCGCGGTCGATTCCGTTCACGTTTCCCCTGTTCGCGGTCTGGCGAACCGCACATTTGTGACCACTCGGCGGGGCGGGTTATTGGTCGGCGTAGTCGGCGGCGTCCTGGAGCGCGTCGGCGAGATCGAGGACCAGCTCGGGGGGGATTGTTATTTCAGCCCCATCCTGGCGGACGATCACCGTCGTCTCCCCATGCTCCTGGACCACCTCGACATCGATGCCAAACCGGCCGACCCCTTTCCGGATCGTTTCGACGTGTGCTGCGTTCATGCTCACGGCGTCCTCGCTCCCTCACGTTGCGGTCAGTGTTGCGGCTCAGTCGTACACTCACGCCGCAGCGCGCGACGACTCAGCCCCTGCTCGCCCACCACTCGAGCACCCGCCTGTTCATGTCCCCGGTCGAGCCGTCTCCCCACCGCGGGTAGTCGAACCACATGCGCAATGGCGGGCCGCCAAGCGTCGGCACGTCGACGAAGCCCAGGCTGCGCTGCGGGCTGAACTCTCGCATATCGAGCGACGAGCACGAGATCACCGGGTCGAAGCCCGTCGCGCACGCCACCTCGACTCCCTGGTCGACCGGGGTGAGCACGCGTGTGCCGGTGACCGACGGGTTCCAGAACCCGGGGTCCTGCGGGCCGATCACGTCGGTGACCACCTGTTGCATGCCCCGGGGAATCGGCGGGGCGGCCGGCTGGGCGTGTGCTGGCGCCGCGCCGAGCACGCTCGCCGCGATGCCTGCCGTGATCGCGGCGCCGACAACGGCCGTGGACGTGCGCAGTGCTGTCATGAGTCTCCCGAGGTGGGTGGATGCGGTCCGGCCAGCGTAGGCACCGCGCAGCCGATCGGGGCGGTCAGGGCGTGATCTGCGCGGCCATCATCGCGGTGAAGTGCTCGCCGTAGGGCGGGAGCATGCCCCACTCCCCTCTCGGGTCGGCGTCGGGCGCGTGGAAGACGGTGCGGGCATGGGAGAACTCGAGGAACCCTTCTCGACCGTTGTAGTGGCCCATGCCGGAGTTGCCGAGGCCGCCGAAGGGGGCGTCGTTCATGCCGGGGTGCATCATCACGTTGTTGACCGTGACGCCTCCCGAGCGGGTGCGGGCCAGGACGTCCTCGCGCTCGTCGTCGTCGTGACCGAAGTAGTACAGGGCCAGCGGGGTGGGGCCGGCGGCGATCTCGGCCACCACCTCGTCGATCGTGTCGTAGGGCTGGACGACCATGGCGGCGCCGAAGATCTCCTCAGCGCGGATGGCGGCGTCGGCCGGCGGGTCCACGACGATCCGCAGGGGGCGTCGCCGACCGTCGGTGGACGGGTCCTCGGCCGGCGCGGTCACGACGCGGGCGCCGCGCTCGGCGGCGTCGCGGACGTAACCGTCCACCCGCTTGAGGTGCCGGTCGTTGACGGCCGCAATCACGTCGGCGTTCTCGCCGGCGGCGGGGTACAGCGCACTGAAGGCCTCGGACATGGCGTCGGCGAAGGCGTCGCAGTGTTCGCGCGGCACGTAGACCGTGTCCGGGCTGACGCAGATCTGGCCGCCGTTGGTGCCTTTGGCCACCGCGATCTTGGTGGCGGCGTCGGTGATGTCCGCCGTGCGGCCGAGGATGACGGGCGATTTGCCGCCCAGTTCGAGGGTGACGGGCACGAGGTTGCGGGCGGCGTTGGCCATCACGGCTCGGCCCACGGGGGCGCTACCGGTGACGACGATGTGGTCGAACGGCAGCAGCGTGAGCTCCTCCGCGACCTCGGGACCGCCGGTGACCACGGAGACGACCTCCGGGTCGAGTTCGGCCGCGGCCAGGCGCTGGAGAAGCTCGGCGGTGCGGGAGGTGATCTCCGACGGCTTGAGCACGGCGCGGTTGCCGGCGGCGAGCACCCCGGCCAGCGGTGCGAACAGGGTGAACAGCGGGGCGTTCCAGGTGCCCAGGATCGCCACCGACCCCTTGGGCTCGTAGCGGACCTCGGCGCGGGCGCCCATCTGGTCGTACGGCGCGTAGGCGGGGCGCTCGTCGCGCTGCATCCAGGTCTCGAGGTTGTCGCGGGAGTGCTTGAGGGGACCGAGCGAGCCCAGGATGTCGGTCATGAGCGAGTAGCCGCGGTGGCGGCCGCCGAAGTCTGCGTCGAGAGCGTCCGCGAATTCGTCATGATGGCGGACGAGCAGGTCGATCACGGCCTGGATGCGACTCCGGCGCTCGTCGGCGGAGGGAGGGGCGACGGCGGACTGGGCGGCCTGTTGGCGCTGCAGCAGGTCAGCGGCGGAAGTGTGCACGTCATCAACGAGGGACATTTACGGAGACTAGCATCACATTTTGACGGGTGTCTGGCACTTGTGCGAGCCCGCGATCGGGTCCGCAGTGTAGCCCCGGCCACGCCGATCGAGCGGAACTACGGTGGGCGTGCCCGTGACCGGGTCGGCTGCGATCAGGCACGAGAGGCCGAAGACCTGCTCGACCAGGTCCGCGGTGAGGACGTCGGCCGGGGCGCCGGTGGCCACCACGTGGCCGTCCTTCATCACGACCAGGTGTGTGGCGTAGCGGGCGGCCTGGTTGAGGTCGTGGAGCACGGCGATCACCGCGCGTCCGGTCTCGTGTTGGTCGCGGAGCAGGTCCAGCACGTCGTACTGGTGCGCGATGTCGAGGTAGGTGGTGGGCTCGTCCAGCAGGAGGATAGGCGTCTCCTGGGCGAGGAGCATGGCGATCCACACGCGTTGGCGCTGGCCGCCGGAGAGTTCGTCGACGAACCGGGTGGCCAGGTCGCTCACGCCGGTGGAGTCCATGGCGGCGGTCACGGCGGTGTCGTCGGCGCGGCTCCACTGGCGTAGCGGGCTGTGGTGCGGGTATCGGCCACGGGCCACGAGGTCGTCGACCCGGATCCCCTCCGGGGTGACGGCTCCCTGCGGGAGGAGGCCGATCCGGCGGGCGATCTCCTTGGTTCGGAGTCGATGCAGGTCGCGGCCGTCGAGGAGGATCCGTCCCTCGACGGGGGCGATCACGCGGGCCAGCGCCTTGAGCAGGGTCGACTTGCCGCAGGCGTTGGGGCCGACGATCACCGTGAACGCGTCGGTGGGCAGTTCCAGGTCGAGGTCGGTGGCAACGACGCGACGCTCGTACGCGAGCTGCGCCCCCTCGACCGCGAGACCGCGGCTACGGCCGTGTCCGTGCCCGTGCCCGTGCCCGTGACCGCGCTCGAGCTGGGCGCCGGCGCGGGAATCACGGTCGAGGGAAGTGGGGCGCATCAGCCCAGGATCTCCTGGACGTCGTCGAGGATCTCGCCGGCGCCGAGGACGCCGATGCCGACCATCCAGGTCTCGTCCTCGACCTCGTGGACTTGGTCGGCCTTCACGGCGGGCAGGTCGCCCCATAGTCCGGTCACGGTCGCCATGGTCGTGGCCGTGGGGTCGCCGCCGGGGTTGGTGAAGAACACGATGTCGCCGGTGATCTGCTCGTACAGCTCCGGGGAGAGCTCGGCCATGGAGTACTCGTTCCACTCGCGCTCGCCCAGGTCGAAGCCCATCTGGGACAGGATCGAGCCGGAGAACGTCTCGGGGCCGTAGAGGCGGAAGTTGTCCGGGCGGAACCGGACGATCGACAGGGTGGTGCCCTCGGCGCCCACCTCGGTGCCCACCTCGGCGATGCGGGTGTCGAGATCGGCGATGAGCTGCTCCATCTCGTCGTCTTCGCCGATGGCCGCGGCGGTGATCCGCGCCTGCTCCTGCCAGTCGGTGCCGGAATTCTCGGAGTACACGGTGGGGGCAATGCCGGAGAGCTCGTCGTAGATTGCCTCGTGGCGGACCTTGGCGCCGATGATGAGGTCCGGTGCCAGGGCGGCGATCGCGTCGATGTCGGGTTCGGAGGTCAGGCCCACGATCTCGGCGTCCACGTCCCCGAGATACGGCGGGGCGCCGGATCCGGCTCCGGACTCGGTGATGCCGACGGGTGTGTGGCCCAGGGCGACGAGGGCGTCGAGGTGCGGGGAGTCGAGGACGACGACCCTCTCGGGCGTCCCGTCGATCACGGTCTCGCCCATCGCGTGGGTGACGGTGTAAGCGTCGTCGCCGGTGGCCTCGGCGGTATCGCCGCTGCCGGAGCACGCGGACAGGGCCAGGGCGGAGGCGACGGTCACGGCGATCAGGGTGGGCACCGAGCGGCGCCGTCGGAGGATTCTGGTCATGAATGTAGATACAACCACACAGGCAAGGCTCACCTAACAATGAGTCTCGTCTAGGGTTTCACCGTGGCCCCACGACCTCTCCCCGACTCCGGCGCCGCCGCACGTCCCGCGGCGCCCGGCACAGAGCCTGCGCCCCCGAGCATGCGGCCGCCCCACCGCGGTGCCGGGTTGGTCCCCGGGCTGATCGTGACGGTCCTGGCCCTGGCGGCCGCCGTCGTGTCCAGCCTCGCGATCGGCGCCCGCCCGATCCCGCCCGCCGAGGTGGTGAGTGCGCTGCTCGGCCAGGGCACGCAGAGCGTGGTGGGGATCGTCGGCGAGCTGCGGGCCAACCGGACCGTGCTCGGGCTGGTGTGCGGTGCGGCGCTCGGCGCGTCGGGGGCACTCATGCAGGCCGTGACCCGCAATCCGATCGCCGACCCGGGGATCCTCGGCGTCAATGCCGGCGCAGCGCTCGGCGTGGTCGCCGGAGCGACGCTCACCGGGGGCCTCGGCCTGGCCTCCACGGTGTGGTTCGCGCTGGCTGGCGCGGGTGTGGCGTCCGCGATCATCCTGCTGCTCAGCACCTCGGCGCTGGCGGCGTCCTCCCCCGTTCGGCTTACACTCGCCGGCGTCGCGCTGGCGGCGGTGCTCTCCGGTCTCAGCCAGACGTTCGTCGTGCTGGATGAGACCGTCCTCCAGGCGTACAGCTTCTGGCAGGTCGGCTCGCTCACCGCGCGGTCGATCGACGAGGTCACCGGCGTGATCCCGCTCGTCGTCGTTGGCGCGGTGATCGCCCTGCTCCTCCTGCGCGGCCTGGACGCGCTCGCCCTGGGCGACGACTCGGCGGTGGCGCTGGGCGTGCGGCCCGGGTGGGTACGGGTGTGGTCGCTCGTCGCCGTCGCGCTGCTCGCCGGGACCGCCACAGCGCTGGCCGGGCCCATCAGCTTCGTAGGCCTGGTGGTGCCCCACCTCGTCCGCGGTCTCGTCGGCCCGAGCCTGATCCGGGTGGTGCCGCTGTCCATTGTGGTGGCCCCGGCGTTGTTGCTGGTGGCCGACGTGGTCGGCCGGGTGATCGCGGGCGGGTCGGAGACCCCCGCGGGCGTGGTGATGGCGTTCATCGGTGCGCCGATGCTGGTGGCGTACCTCGCCGCGGGCCGACGGGTGGGTGTCGCATGACGACGACCACACCGCACACCGGGCAGGCCCTGCCGACCGGCGAGCTCCTCCTCACCGCCGGCGGCTTCTCGGTCCGGCTGCACCTGCGAACGGCGTGGGTGACCGCAGCCCTCGCCGTCGTCGTCGTGGTCCTCGTGGCCGCCTCGCTGGTGGTCGGCGAGTTCACCATCCCGATCCCCGACGCGGTCGCGACCCTGCTCGGCGACGCACCCGATCGCACCACCAACTTCTTCATCCATGAACGCCGCCTGCCCCGGGCGCTGGTCGCGGTGGCGGTCGGTGCGGCGCTGGCGACCTCGGGCGCGCTGTTCTGCGCGCTCACCCGCAACCCGCTGGCCAGCCCGGACATCATCGGTATCACCCAGGGCGCCTCGGCGGGCGGGGCGACGGTGATCCTCGTGCTGGGCGGCGGGATCGCACAGGTCGCCACGGGAGCGCTCGTCGGCGCGGCCCTCACCGCCGGGTTCATCCTGGCCCTGACGTGGTGGCGAGGGCTCAGCGGCGCCCGCCTGGTCCTGCTCGGTGTGGCCCTGGGTGCCCTGGCGATGGCGTATGTGGCGCACCTGCTTTCCCGAGGGTTCGTGGCCAGCGCGGTCACCGCGCAGGTCTGGTTGACGGGCTCGCTGCAGGGCTGCGGCTGGTCCGAGCTCTGGCCGCTGGCGTGGGTGCTGCTCGTGGCGTCGGTGGTCATCGCGAGTCGGTCACGTGCCATGCGCGCGCTCGCGCTGGGTGACGACGTCGCGGTGGCTCTGGGCGTGCGACTGCGGAGCACGCGCCTGGTTCTGTTGGCGGCGGCCACGGTGCTTGCCGGGGCGGCGGTGGCGACGGCCGGGCCGATCTCGTTCGTGGCGCTGGTGGCTCCGCACCTGTCACGACTGCTCACCCGCAGCGATCGGGTCCTCCCGGCGACGCTGCTGGGCGGGGTGCTGCTCTTGGCCTCGGATCTGGTGGCCCAGCACGCGTTCGCCCTACCGCTCCCGGTGGGCGTCGTGACGGTAGTGCTCGGCGGGCTGTTCTTCCTGGGTCTGCTGTGGCGGGAGGGCCGTCGTGTCTGACCAGACGGCCCGGCGCCCGCGCAACCCCCACCGGGCGGAGAGCTGGCAGCCGACCGCACTGCGCCGGGTCCGGGTCCGCGCGGTCGAGCCCCTCGCTCCCGAGCTGGTGCGCGTCACGCTCGAGGGCGACGAGCTCGGGGAGTTCGCCGCCACCAGCTCCGCAGACACCACCGCCACCGCAGCGGCCGGCGACCCCGGCCTCGTGCCCGCCGTGCGCAGCCCGGCCTTCGACGACGTCGTGGTCTTCTGCCTGCCTGATCCCGCCACGGGCGAGGTCACGCTCCCCGTTCCCGCGCCGGGCGGCGGGCTGGGTCACCCGCCGGGAGGCGCTGCACTGGTGCGCGAGTACACCGTGCGGTCCCTGCGAGACGGCGCGCTGTGCGTGGATCTGGTCCGCCATGCCTCGGGCGCGGGAGCGCACTGGCTCGAGGCGGTCCGGCCTGGTGATGAACTGACGATCGTCGGCCCGCGCGTGAGCCGCGCCCTTCCCGCGGTGGAGTGCATGCTCGCCGTCGGGGACGCCACTGCCCTGCCCGCGCTGGCCCGGCTGATCGAGGAGCGGCCGCCATCGCTGCCCCTCGACGTGCTGGCCGCGGTGCCCGACCCCTCCGCACTACCCTGCACTGTCCTACCCGCGGTCTCCCCCGCCGACGCCGACCGCGTGCGGGTTCGCGTGGTGGCGGCGGCACCCGGCTCGGCGGACGAGCTCATCGCCGCGCTGGCCGCGGCCGAACTCCCCACCGGGTTTGCGTGGGTGGCCGGCGAGTCCGGGATGGTAGCGGCCGTCCGCCGTCATCTCCTCGCTCGCGGCCAGGAGCCCGATCGCGTCCAGTTCACTGGTTACTGGCGCCTCGGCGGGCCGCTGTAGGTCCTGAACAGCTCGCCCTGTTCACTTCGGGATGGGGCGACGACGACGAGGTGCGCCCAGCCCGCACCGGCCCGCTGCGTCGGGTTCTGCACCGCGCGCTCGGCCTCCCGGGCAATCTGCAATCCAGGATCGACTCATCGGCAAGCAGCGGGTGTGTGAGGTGTTTATGGCAGCTTCGGCACTCGACCGCCGTGGGCGAAGGACTAGAGCCCGCGGCCGACCAACGCCCGTCGTGAGTGGGTCGCAACTAACGGCATGTTCCGCTCGGCGATCGCCTCGGCTCGTGCTGCCAGTGTGGCGAATTGCGACTACGTCGGCCCTTCCGCCGGTGGGGCAGCGCCAAGACGCACGCCAGAGAAAGGGGCTGACCACAGACAGCCTCCGAGGCCAGTCGACGACTTGTCGAGCTGACGGATTCCCAACCTTTCGCGCACGCAAGACTCAAGATTGCCAATTCCGCCAATGTACTGTGATGAAAATCATATAGTCGTGCCACCGCACCGCCCGAGCGATCGCTCGGCCCGACCTAAGGAGAAGGTATGGCGGAAGCACCTGCACTTCGAACGGAAGGCTCCGGCGTAGCACGAGTACTCGTCCTGCATGGGTGGGCGCTGGATAGCTCGGTATGGGCAGCGACCCAGCTCGAGACAAATCTCGATGAGTTCACCTACGCGTACTACGACTTTCCGGGCTATGGGCCGGGCGAGACAACCGGCCGCCACTCTGCTGAGGGTATCGACGGGATGGCCAGAGGCGCGCTCTCTGCGGCCGACGCGCTGGGGTGGGATTCGTTCGCACTTCTTGGTCATTCGATGGGTGGCGGAACCGCTCTTCGCGTTGCGACGATGGAGCCCGACCGCGTCTCAGCTGTCGTGGCGCTGACACCGGTATCCCCCTTCGGAACACCGTTTGACGAGGCCACTTACGCAGGGTTCCAGTCGGCTTATGCTGACCCTGCGCCCACCCTCGGTGGTCTAGCGCCCCACCTGAGCCCGGCTCAGCTCCAGAACATCGCCTCACGGTCCCAACTACTCCTGAACAAAGAGGTCTGGGATGCCTACTTGGCCAACTGGAGCAGCGCCGCTTTCGGCTCCGAGTTGGCGAACTTCCAAGGACCCGTGACCCTCGCATACGGCGACAGCGACTCGTTCGTGACGAAGGACTACCTGGCCGAGACGGCATCCGCATTGCCCAACGCGAACCTGGTGGCTATTCGAGATGCAGGCCACTATCCGATGATCGAGCAACCCATTCAAACTGTGCGCCTTTGGGAAGACGCCCTTTCCAGCAAGGAGAAGTGATAGCGACATGAGCAGAGTTCCGTACCGCGGGATGCCCCCGACCATTTGGGCTCCCGAAACCCCGCAGCTCATCCGTGAGGCCCGCATGGTCATCGTCGGTTACGAGGCCGACCGAGCTGCCCTGGAGGATATTCTGCCGCCGGGCTTGGTCCCCCACGCCAACAACACCGTTCAGATGAACATGTACGAGATCGAACCCGATCAGAGCAGCGGCTTCGGCGCTTTCTCGCTGACCTACTTGACGGTCGAGATAGAGGGGCACGACAGCTTGGCGGCTGACGGGAACATGGCGATTCCGGGGCGCTACTTTGCGTACTACTGGAACAGCTCGCCGCGTGTTATTTCGTACGCTCGGGAAGGCGCCGGGATCCCAGCCATGCCTGGAGTGCGCTCCACGACTAGCGATGGCAACAAGTTGACCTCGACTCTAAGCGTCGACGGCAGCCCGGTAATTGAAGTCCAGGCGGACGTCACAGACACTCACGTGGGCAACCTCGGGGGCCATCTCAACTACTACTCTCACCGCCAGATTCCCGAACCGTTCGGCGGGTATGCGGCCCTGAGTCAACTCATTGAGCTGCCGCTGCCGTTCACTGTCAAACTGTTTGACGCTTCGGTCGATGACATCCGGTTCACGTTCCCCGATGGGCATCCTGCCGCGAGGTTGGCGCCTACGAGTCCCCTGAACGTCACTTCACTCCTATACGGCGATGTGACCTTCACCTACTCTATGGGACGCGTGATACACGACTACTTAGAGGATCCAGAGCCAGGCGAGCGTCTGTAAGTCAGGACGTCCGAGCGCTGCTGGGGGCCACATCGTCGCGATTCCCAGCAGCGTACTTTTCGCGCGCACTTCAAGAAGTACCCATCTGTAGCCCAGATCTCCGCAGTTGAGCGGCCTGCCGTGAGGTGGCGGACCGCAGCGCCTGGATCACCAGTACCTGCCACGAACCATCACGCCGCTACTACCAGCGCAAACGCGACGAGGGAAAGAAGCGCAACTCCGCCGTCATGTGCCTGGCACGACGTCGAAGCAACGTCATCTACGCCACGCCGACCAACCGCAAATTTTACCGCGAGCCCGCGTCACCACAACAGATGCCGGCCGCAGCTTGAGCTAGCGACGAACTGGGGCCAAGCCGTGAACAATCCCCATAGGGACACCCCCGTCCCGGGAACGAGATCTCTGATGCGGCGGTCTCTTTGCCGTACCCGCTGTCCAGGGTCACCTCGGCCGTCCAAGGCCCCTCCGAGTACGCGCCGCTATTGGGCACCTCGATGATCGGCTCGCCACTGGATCCGGGGGGGAATGGTCTTTCCGCCGGATTCCACGGCGGGCACCGAGTGCCCACCGGGCCCCTCGGCGAGATAGAGAGTCCCGGATACTTCGACTGCTCTGGCACCGGTGTTCTCCAGAATCGCTTCTATCGCGGCGGTGCCGTCGTCCAGCCGGATCGTGGACGTGCGACCAAATAGGGCGGTCGTCACACACGCTGGATTGACGGTTGTTTCGCAACTTCTCCGGAGTCAGCCGTCCACGACGGGCACAGGCTCCATCCGCGTGCGAACGGTGGGCGGCATCGCCGAGCGATATATCAGCCCATGCGTGACGCGGTCAGTCGCCGTCGAGCCACACCACGTCCTGCACGCCCTCGTTGCGCCGCAGGAACCACGGAGTGAAGTGCGGTTCGAACCGGGCGTACCTGGGCGGCCCCGTGACGACCAGCCCGGCCCGGTCGATACCGACCTCGAGGTCGGCCAGGTGACCTCGAAAGGCCGACTCGCTCCACCGTCCCGAGTAGCGCACCGCTGCCGCGACACGGTCGGGCACCTGCCTGACCCGCACCCGAGAATCGGCGGGCACCGCCGCGGTCGCGGCGGTCAGGGAGGCGGGCAAGACAAAAGCGACGCCGTGCTCGTCGCCGTCAGCCTCGGTCTGGGCCACCGGTGCGGTCATGGAGATCTTCTCGGAGCCGGGTCCTGACTGGGGCCCCGAACCGCGTGCCTGCGGTTATTGATCGACGACGACGAGGTCGACGCTGCCTGCGGGCCGGCGGTGTCGATGGGGTGCGGAACTGGCGGCCAGCGGCCCTGCGGGGAGGTTGACGGTTCTCAGGGCGTGATCTGCGCGCGGACCAGCAGGTCGATCACAGACTGGATGCGGTTCCGGCGATCTTCTGCGGGTACAGGCGCGGTGGCCGGTATCGCGGCGTGTTGGGTCTCGAGGATGTGGGAGGCGGTCGAGCAACCGGGGCAGCGAGGGGCATGGGGCGGAGACTGACATTACAGTTTTGACATGCGTCGGGTTCGCGCGAATTCGCCCGACGCCGCGCTGATCTGCGCTGACGCCCTGACCTCTGAGGTTTCGGTCGCCTTGACCGCGATGGGACACTTGTGACGGGCGCCACTCCTCCGCGGGCCCGGGATCTAGGAGCGCAGCCATGAGAGCAGTTGTCTTCGAGGGCTACAAGACGTTTCCCGTCCTCACGGACGTGGACAAGCCCAGCCCCGGACCCGGCGAGGTCCTGCTCAAGGTAGCTGGCTCGGGCGCCTGCCATTCCGACGTGGGCCTGTTCCACGACTTCCCCGCCGACCCCACGGGATTCCTCACCCCGCCGTTCACTCTGGGACATGAGGTCTCGGGCTGGATCGAGGAGGTGGGCCCCGGCGTCTCCGGCTTCACGCCGGGCGAGGCGTTTCTGGTCTACGGTCCGATCGGCTGCGGGCGCTGCAAGCCCTGCTCGCGGGGCCAGGACACGTATTGTCAGAACGTGGCCTCGGTCGGCTACATGGCCACCGGGCTGGGCCGGGACGGCGGCATGGCCGAGTACATGACCACCTATGCCCGCAACCTCATTCCCCTGGGTGACGCCGACCCCATCGCCGCCGCCCCGCTCGCCGACGCAGGCCTCACCCCGTATCACGCGATCAAGCGGGCACTGCCCCACCTGACCGCGCCGGGGGCGACAGCCCTGTGTATCGGCCTGGGCGGGCTCGGCCTGGTCGGGGTGCAGATCATCCGCGCCCTGACCGGCGCCACCGTCTACGCGACTGACACCAAACCCGACGCGATCGCCTCCGCCGAGGCCGACGGCGCGATCGGCATTCCCAGCAAGGGCGCCGCCGAGACGATCACCGAACTCACCGGCGGTCAGGGGGTCAACGCGGTGTTCGACTTCGTCGGCGCCGCCACGACCCTCGAACTCGCCGCCGCCAGCGTAGCCCAGCAGGGTTCGCTCACGGTGGTGGGCCTAGCCGGCGGCGACTTTGCCTGGAACGCCTTTAGACTGCCCTATGAGGTCAACTTCTCCTCTACCTATTGGGGCACCATCGAGGACCTGCATGAGGTGGTGGAGCTGTACCGGGCCGGCAAGATCTCCCCCGCTGTCTCCGTCTACCCCCTCGGTCAGGCGCTGGACGTCTACCAGAATCTCGTCGACGGTGCGGTCAGCGGCCGGGCTGTGATCGCCCCCCACGGGACGTGAGTAACGATGCCAACGACGACGAGGGCACGACCCGCCGGGGCTGTCGCGGTGGTGGTGTAACGGACGCCCGAGGTCCGCACCCGCCGTGCCGGCCCGGTCAGCCGGTCAGCTCGCGGCGACGTCCACTGCCACGTGCACGGGCACCCCGGCGACGAGAGTGTCGCCGACCGGGCAGTGCTTCTCGACTGTGGCGATCAGCTCGTCGTAGCGCGACTGCTCTTCCGGGCCGGTGATCCGGATCGTCGCGGTGATCGTCTGGAAGCCTGCGCGCACGCTGGGGTCCAGGCCGAAGAATCCGCGCAGGTCGATGTCCCCGGCCAGGTCGATCTCGACGCTGTCCAGCGCGAGGCCCAACTTCTGGGCCCACACCTGATAGGTGATCACCTGGCACGAGCCGAGCGCCGCGAGCAGGTGTTCTACCGGGTTGGCTCCGGCGTCGTTCCCGCCCAGGTCGGCGGGCTCGTCGATCACGAACTCGTGCTCGCGGGCGTCGATGCGCACCTGGGTCGCGGTGCCCGTCACGAGGGCCGCGCGGGTGTGCACGCGCAGGGCGTGCTGCCCGGCGGCCTGGTCAGCGGCGGTGGTCGTGGTGGTGTCGGTGATGGTCATGATAGAAGCTCTCGTTTCGCTCAGGGAGGGTGCGCGGTCGGCGGGAGCCACCCCGGACGGGAGAAGAACACGACGGCGGATCCGATCCCCGCCCGCACACTGGCGAGTCCGCGCCCGGACATGATCGGTCGCGGTCGAGCGGGTGGGGCGCCTGCGGTACGCAGGCCACAAGGAAGGATCCGGGCGGAACGTGTCGACTACCCGTCCGCGGCGGGCCGGTGGGTCACCGGCCGATGAGCATTCGCCCTCTGGCCGCGGTCACGCGGCACAGGTCGATGTGCACGCGCGTCGTCACCAGCGCGATGCTCGGTTCACCTTGAAGCACGGAACTTTCACTCACCCATCGTTCCTGGCGGGAGCACCCTCACCCGCTCGCGCGGGGGGTTGCTGCAGTGTCGTCGAACCAGGTTTCTCGACTGCTCTGGATAGCTGGTGATGGCCACCCTAGACGACATCGGCCCCCGCGGGGAAGCCGGTCCCGCCGTCGGCGCGGGAGTGCTCCCCTCTAAGCAGCGTCCGCCGCCGATGTGGAGCTCCGCCTCCGCCACAGTGCGAGTAGCGCGACCAGGAGCGCGGCACCGACCCCGAGGGCTATCCATGCCGCTGCCGAGAGCCCACCCTTGACAGGAACCGGCTCCCCCTCCCCCTGGTCCGGGAATGAGATCTCTGCGGCGGCGGTTTCTTTGCCGTACCCGCTGTCCAGCGTCACCGAGGCCGACCAGGGGCCTGCCGGGAACTCGCCGCTGTTGGGGACTTCGATGATCAGCTCCCCTCTGGAGTCGGCGGGAATTGTCTTTCCGCCGGATTCAACGGCGGGCACGGAAAGCCCACCGGGCCCATCGGTGAGATCGAGGGTCCCGGATACCTCGACTGCTCTGGCACCGCTATTCTCCAGAACCGCTTTGACCGCGGCTGTTCCGTCGCCCAGCCGGATCGGCAGTAGAGAGTCGATCGAGAAGCTCGGTCGCGGTCCGTCCCCCGTGCCCACGGACAGGTACATGCGGATGCCAACACGACTGACGGCCTGCACGGCGTCGGGGTTGTTCTCATCCACCTTCGTGGACATCCAGATCAGCGCGTACTGCTCAATCTCGGGCGCGTCGGCGGGGACGTCGACTGAGACTGTCACCACCTCTTCCTGGCCTGGGTCGAGAGTGACCTCTGTCTTGTCGAGTGAAGTCCATGTGGTCAGCGCATTCGTGGCCCCTCGCGGCTCTGCCTGGTATCCCTCGTCATTGACGTGGGCGGCTCCGACATAGAGGTCGAAAGTGGTGCGTTCGGCCATCGTGCTGGAGACGACGATCTGGCGCTCCAAGCGTTTTCCTGGTGGAACATTGTCGATGATGTAAGTCGCGGCCCGGGGATTGTCGGCAAGATTCACCGGCACTTCGCCGATCCGGATGCCGAAACCGCCGGAATCCTCCTGCGCCTGCGCCACCCCGCTGGATACAAGGATGGCTAGTACCACGGCCACCAGTAGTGCCGTGATCGCTGACAGTGCGCGACTCATCTTCAGGTCCCTCGGATTTGGTTGAGCAGGAATAACGTGGCCCGCAGAGTCCTGCGGTGCCGCGTCCTCCGCGTGAAGTGATCGCAGTGGCCGCTCGCGCCCCTGGGAGGGAGCGGCCACTGCGTCCTAATAATTCAGCCGGGTTCAGTACAACGACTGCGTCAGAGTGGCCGAGTACTCCCCGGCCTGAACGTCAACGACGGTCGTGTCCCCCTCGGTCACTGTCGGTAGCGTCACCCGGAGGTTCGGCGTGTAGGTGGTGGAGACGTCAGGGAGGGTGATCCCGGTGCGGTTGAGCAGAACGACCTGCTCGCTCATGTTCGTAGCCTCATCCCAGCTACCCACTGATGTGGTCGTCCCGTTGATGCCGGTAACCGCAGTGAGCCACATCCGGACGTTTTCGTTGCCGATGGTTGCGCCGCCGTCGGTGACGAAGTCGGTGATGTCCGCCCGCAGTGCGTAGGACCTGGGGTTGCCAGCTCGGTCATCTCGAATGCTCGGGGCAAACATCGCGCTGTTCGCCGCGTTGCCACCGAAATCGACGAACAAGCTGGTGGACGCCTCCGGAGCGACCGAAAAACGCAGTGAGCCAGCAGAGTTCGCTCTGACGGTCAGATTGACCGTGGTGTCTGCGGTATCCGCAGCGGGTTGCGCATTGGCGGCTGCCGCTGGCGCAACTAGACCGAACGCCGCCATAATCGCGCACGCGCGGATGATCCTTTTGTTCATTGCACTTCCTCAGGTACTTGCAGAGATGAGACAGGCGTCGCCCCGTGCTGGTACACGGGGAACCGGGGCTCGGCCGATCGGGATGGACACACGACCAGATGAGGCGGTCGTCACAAACTGTAAATGGACGGTTGTTTATCCCGCAACTCGCCTCGCGCCGAACGGACGCAGAACTGCCTGCACCCGGACGCGCGCCGAATGTTGCCGTGGCCACGACTCGCCCGCATTAACTCACTCCACGCTCAGGCAGGGCGGATTCCATGCCGGGTCGAGGCGCACCACGACCCGCCCGACGACGACGAGGCCCGCTCCTGACGCGGATCGACCCGCATCCACCGGGCGGTGCGGAACCGGCCAGGTCAACGAGCCAGCGGCGCGCCGCACCACGAAAGGCGAGTCAGCGGTTGTCGCGTTCGCAGGCGATGCCGTCGCCGTCACCGTCCATGGACTGGTCGTAGCCTGGTTACTCCGGCCCCGGTGCCACAGGCCCCTGATCATCGGGGCGCATATGATCACCATTCTCCGGCGCCCCCACCACCGGTTCCTCCGCCCCCTGGTCCAGCCGGAACGGTGGGTATTGGTCCCGCAGCAGCAGCACGTAGGTCGCGACGCGGTACACCCACCTGTTAAGGCCCAACACCAGGTCGAAGAGCCCGCGCGGGTAGCGGGCGGTGAACAGAAGTGTCACGGCCGCGATGAGCACCAGCAGGCTAACCAACGGTATGCCCCAGTTGGTGTTGTTGGCCATGGTTCCGTTGCCGAACACGCCGACGCTGCCGGTGAGGATCCCGACGATGAACAGGTGCGGGAGAGCCAGCAGCCACCACTTGAACAGCACCAGCAGGCGGGAGAGCCGCTCGGGATAGTCCACCTCGAGGTCGGCCGGGTAGCCGCCGGCGGCGAGGGAGAACGGCGGGTAGCGGTCGGTGCCCAGCGCGGCGTAGGCGTAGAACCCGACCCGCCAGTTCCACCGGAGCACCCCGACGCTGAAGGCGAACAGGGAGCGCGGGTAGCGGCCGGTGACGAGGATGGTCAGGCCCGAAGCGATGGTGGTGACGGTCAGCGCGAACCACAGCAGTCCGATGACGATGTAGTGCGGGATGGCGAGCAGCCATTTGAACAGCCACTGCCAGCGGGACAGTCCGGGATCGAGGTGCCCGGTGATGCTCAGCGGGTCGGTGCAGCAGTCGGCGCGGCGTTGGGCGGACGCGTCGGACGCGGACCCGGCGGGGGGCGTCTCGCCGTCGCGTGGTGTGGGCCCGCGGTCGATGTCGCGGCCCAGTCCGGCGGCGCCGAGCAGCAGGAGTGGCACGCCCAGGATGAGCCCGACGATGCCGGCGATGAGCAGGCCCGGGTTGGCGACGCCGAGGAGCTCGGTGCGGACTCCGGCGTCGACGTCGACCCACACCGGTTCGGAGGCGTCGGCGTTCATCACCACCAGCGACCATTGGCCGTCCTGCAGATCGAAGGTGACGGTCTGTTCGCCCTCGCCGGTGGCGGAGGTCGCCCAGAAGTTCTGGTCGGCTGGGGCCGCGGGCGTCCGGGTGCCGGGGACTTCGCGCAGGTTGCCGTCGGTGTTGGGCGCACCGGCCCACCGGAACGTGTCGTTACCGGTCCAGGGCAGTTCCCTGACGACGGCGTGGGGAACGCCGTCCAGGTAGGCGGACACGTCGGAGTCGTCGGCAATGCCGACGAAGACGGGCTGGCCCGGGACGACGGAGGTGGCGCGGATCTGCACGCTGGCCGGGTCCCCGAGGCCGGGCATTCCGGCCTGTTCGGCGTCGATGAGGATTGAGGTGGTGGTGATCGCGTGCCCGGTGCTCTGGAACCGTTGCGGGGCGGTGGTGAGGTAGTGGCCGTCGCTCTGGGCGGCCTGGGCCGCCATGAGCACCGCTCCCCCGGCGGTGAGGGCGAGCCCGAGCGTGGTGAGGATGACGCCGACGACGAGGAGGACCCAGTTCACCGGCCGGGTACGCGCTCGCTGGTCGGAGTGCTCGGACGGGGTGGTGGGATATACCGCGTTGGCATCCATGGCGCTTCCTTTGCAGGTGCGGTGGCGGTTCACGCGTGGGATGCCTGGTGCTGTGGCGCCCCCGGACGAAGTCCGCCCGGATGCACTACCGCCAGCAGTCACGTGATGATACCGCTGACTTCACGATGTGACCAGCGTTACGTTTACCGCTGCGGCGCCAGCTCGAACATCTCGGCCAGCAGTGTGTGCGGGTGTCGCATGGAAGCGACGACGGGACAGCGAGAGATGGGAAGGCATGGGACTCCTGAGGCTTCTGGGAAGCCACGGGTCGCGCGCTGTGGGAGCACGGCGGCAACGTGGGCGCCGCGGCCAGGGCGCCGACGGTGCACACCAACACCGAGTACTACCGGTTGGACACGATCGGCTCGACGATCGGCGCGGACCTCCGTGACGCCCGCACGCTGCGCGAGCTGGAGCTGGCCGTGATGAGCCGCGATCTGGGCGCCCTCATCATGCCCCGGGACGCGGAGTAGCTCGACCCGTCTCCGGAGGCGAGCCCCTCCCCCGGTGGGCATAATTTGGGGGCGACGACGAGGTGCCCGCCTCCCGACCCGACCCGCAGTCGCGGGGATGGGGTGGGCAGAACCGGTGGGATCGGGGCAGCCGCGCGGTTAAGGGCCTGTGTCGCCTGCCTCCGGAGCTTCGGGCGACGCAGCCGGTTCCACCGGGACTTCGGGAATCTCGGACGGATCGACTCGGTCCTCCAGCTCAGTCGGCTCAGGAGGCTCCGCCGGCGGTGCGGGTTTTCCCGGGATCGTATCTGGGGCCAAGCACTCGGACAGATCTGCGACGTGGTGATCAGTTCGCGGACATACGTATGGGTACAGGGCCAGTTGCTCATTACGCAGAGCTGCACACTGCGGGTGGTCCCCAAATGTGCCGTCACTCATCCGTCCGCTCCCGGTCCACGCACCACCGCCGTAGATGCACTCCACGAGCGTGGGGCCGACAGTCGCCGGTTTGGCCGCCGTCGGGGCGGTACTCACTGCGGACGTCGTGCTCGACATCGTTTTGGTGGTCGAGGGCCTGCTCGTGGAGGTCCGCGTCGACGAACTCGAACTGGTTGCGCTCTCGCCCGACGGCACCTCGCTTGTCGACCCACTGCCACACCCGCTCGCGAGGAGAAGCGCGAACGAAATACAACCGGCGGTCCCCCATGTGGAGAGTGCGGGGAGCCGATGGTGGGTTGGCGCTATCACTACCTGTCCTTCTTCGGTGCCCGGCTGGTCGGAGCGTCTGGTTGGCCGTAAGCAGCCTGCAAACTCCTCGAAGTCCCTCTCGCGGGTCGGGCATCGCCACCGCTGAGCGAAGTCATCGGGTTACGAAGTTCAGGTAGTCGGCGAACCGCCATATCGGGCCCGGGTCCGGTCCCAGCACCTGCCTGTCGCAGTAGACCTCTTGCCCGTTGGACGGGTTGATGGCTCTAGCCCCGATGGTCTCGCACCGCTTGCCGCCGAGAGAGTTCTCCACTCGAGTCATCCGGCTCCGGTCGGTCGCTTCCGGGTGTCGGAACGGGTCTTGACTGGGCGCCCAGTGGAAGGCGTCCGTCTGCAAACGCTGCGCACACCACGCACGGGTCCCATTCTCGGTGTACGCCCACTCCCCTGGAGCCGGGCACGCGGTGTACATGATGATCCAGTTGGAGGCGACGTACTTCGGGACAGGCGGGGGCGGAGGCGCGGGATACGACCACTCAAGCGGGTACGGGAGGGCCGGTAGCGGCGCGGCTTCTGACCCTGCCGGCACAGGCACAGGGACAGGCGCGAGGTCCGGTACCTGGACAGCGAAAGGCCCGATGAATACCTCTGCCGCCGACGCCGCGGGGGTCGCCCCTGCCGTCAACGCGACGATTGCACCGACTCCGGCCAATGCTTTCCTCGTTCGAGATCCCATGATTACGGCCCCCTCGCTCAGATACCTGTAGCCAACCTCTCGCCAAGTATGACTGTTAACTTGCGGTCGTGAACCCCATTCCGCTGCAGCGTGTGCCATCGCGGGCGGCTTGGCACAGGCTCCATCCACGAGCCTGCCCTCAGGCATGACGCGACTCAGTTCTCGCCCGGCCACACCACGTCCTGCACGACCTCGTTGCGCCGCAGGAACCACGGCTTGAAGGGCGGGTCGAACCGGGCGTACCTGGGCGGCCCCGTGGCGACCAGCCCGGCCCGGGCGATACCGGCCTCGAGGTCGGCCAGGTGACGTCGATAGACCGACTCGCTCCACCGTCCTGAGTAGCGCACCGCTGCCGCGACACGGCCCGGCACCTGCCTGACCCGCACCCGAGGATCGGCGGGCACCGGCGCGGTCGCGGCGGACATGGAGGCCGGCAGGACAAAGGCGACGACGTGCTCGCCGCCGTCGGCCTCGGTCTGGACCACCGGTGCGGTCATTGCGACCTTCTCCGAGCCAGGCGACTCCCGGATCACCGGTGCGGTCATGGCGATGGACCCGGCCGACTCGTTGTGACCGGTGATGTACCTGAAGAGCGCCCTGAACGCCTGGTTGCCGGCACTGCCGAAGGACCCGTGAACGGACACCTCCGCCACGGCGTGGGAGGGGTACCGCCGCAGCTCGAACTCCGGGTACCGCTCGACCACCTCATACGGCTGCTGCTCGGTCATGAATCGACGGTACGCGCGTGTTCCACCGGTGGTGGAGCCGCGCGTCGAGTCACCGACAAATGCCAGGTGGGGCACGCCTGTGCGTCGTGGTGTGGGTAGTATCCGCGACGACGACGACGAGGACGACGACGAGGTCCACCTTCACCCGCCCGGCCCGCGGCCGCCGGGAGGCGCGGAACCGGCCGGGTCAGCCCGAGGGTCCGCGGAGCCAGTCGACGATCGCGCTGGCCAGCTCGTCCGGGGCCTCCACGGGCAGCTTGTATCTGGTCTCCGGAATCTCGACGTCGGCCACGGGACCACCTGCGTCACCGTTCGTCCCAGCACCAGCGTCGACACCATCCGACCAGGTCGGTCATGGCCGCGAGGCTGCCCACCCGGAGTGCGCTCCGGGCCGTTCTACGTCACTCCTCGCACAGGGAGATCGGATGCTCCACCGGGTTGAGGTACACGACGAACCGCCCGTCGGGGACGGTCTGGGCTGATGAGCGTGCCGCCGCGCGCCGGCGGCTAGGGGAAGATGATTTGGTCCCCAGGCTCGAATTGGAAGCTCGACATGGCGGTGGTGCGGGCCCCGAGGTCATCGTGGGAAGTGAGTTTGACGAAGGCTGGCCCAACCGAGGTGCGCCGGACGTCGTGGAGGACAATGCGAGCCGGCTTACTGCGGCGGATGCCGTTGTTGCAGGCAGGAACGCACTCCACCCAAACTTTGTCTGCGGTCCCCTCCGCGCGGTCGTCCTGCCACCTAGTCCAGCGGATGTTTTGAAACAGACCGTTGCCATCACCACAGAAGATGATGATCGTGGAAAGCATACGTTCGGGATTGCCGCCACAATCGAGCGCCAGTGTCCGACCGGAGAACGGGTCGAAGGGCGGAGGAGGCGGAGGGGCGGGCCGGTCCCACTCCAGCGGGTACGGAAGCAGCGGCAACGGCGCGGCCTCCGACCCGAAGGGAACCGGCACGGGAATCGGCGCGAAGTCCGGGACCTGCACCGCAAACGGCCCGATCATCACCTCAGCTGCGGTCGCCACGGGTGCCAGCCCCGCCACTAACGCGGCGGCGAGCGCCACTCCTGCCAATGTTCGACCAATCCGACGTCCCACTGCGCTCATCTCCTATATTCAGGCGCCCACTGGTGCCGCATTCGAAATTACAGTGGTTAACTTCAAGAAAGGACCTCTTCGCTACTTGATTCTCCCCGCCCGGCCACCCCGCCACGAGAAGCATCTAGCGAGGGCAAGAGACATGACACGCTCACAGCTCCAGTCCGCCCGAAGAAGACCGAACATTCCGTCGCATTGGGTAATCGTCTCCTGGTTTTCACTGCCGCGCGTTCTTCAACACCGAGTGAGTCGCACTGGGTTGGTTGGAGTCTCTGGTGTGTCCCGGGTTCTACGGAGTCGGAATTTGTGGATTCTGGTGGCGAACACCGGGAGGAACAGATGGGACGACAGAGCTATTCGGCCGAGTTCAGACGCAAGGTTCTCGACTTGCTAGCGTGGGGGCGCAGCGTAGCTGCTGTCGCGCACGACCTTGATCTCAGTGACCAGTCGATCTGCAACTGGCGCCGGCAGGACCGGATCGACCGCGGCGAGGCACCTGGTCTGAGTAGTGCTGAGAACCACTCGCGAAGGCGTGGCAGATAGGGCCAGTGGGTACTCCTAGTCCGGCGATCCGGTACTTCGATTCCGGCGACTCGGTACTCCTCGGGTCGGGTGGGGTGGTCTGCTCGGGGTGAGGCGGCGCGACTGCGCCGCCTTTTCCTATTTGAGTAGGTTCATGTGGCCGACTACAAGGCCATCATGACGTTGGCGCTGGCCGGGCATAGCTACAGCGAGATCGTCGCCGCCGTCGGGTGCTCGCGCCGAGAGATCGCGGCGGTGAAGAAGACGATCACCGCGTACGGCATCACCGCCGGGCAGGCGGCATCGATGAATCCGGCGGAGATCGCCGGGGGGTTTCCCGATGGGCGCAAACGCGTCTCGGAGGACTACACCCAGCCAGACTTTGATCGAGTGCTGGCGTCGATGAAGTTCAACCGGCATTTCACCATCCAGCAGGCCTGGGGCAAGTACCTCGCCGACCCCGCTGGGAGCGGTAAGAAGTACGGGTACTCGCAGTACTGCGCCCTGTTCGCCGAGCACGCCCGCATCAAGGACGTGGTGGCGACCCTGCATCACGAACCATGCCGGACGATGCTGGTCGACTGGGCCGGCGACACCCTAGAAGTCCTCGACGCTGTCACCGGAGAGGTCACCAAGCTGTACCTGTTCGTGGCGGTGCTGCCGTACTCCGGCGTGGTGTTCTGCCGCGGCTTCACCGACATGAAGTCCCCCTCCTGGATCGACGCCCACGTCGCCGCGTTCGCCTTCTTCGGCGGGACACCGCAGATGGTGGTGCCCGACAATCCGACCACTGCCACCCATCGGCAGAAGCAGGGCGAGGCGGCAAGAGCGGTCAACGTCCGCTACCAGCAGTTGGCCGACCACTACAGCACCGCGATCGTGCCCGCCCGGGTCCGAAAACCCCGCGACAAGGCGGCCGTGGAATCGGCGGTGAGCGTGGTCAACAAGCGCGTGATCGGCTACCTCGCCGAGGAGGTCTGGACCACCGTCGAGGCCCTGAACACCGCAATCAACGAACGCGTCGCGGCGATCAACACCGCCATCCGCCGCGCTGACGGTACGACCCGGTGGGAGCGGTTCGAAGCCGACGAAGCGCCACTGCTGGCGGGCCTGCCCGCCGACGGCTTCGCCACAGTGGAGTGGAAACAGCTCAAGGTCGGACGGAACTACCACGTCTCCTGCGATTCGCAGTACTACTCGGTGCCATATACCTTCGCCGGGCATTTGCTGCGAGTCCGGTTGACCGCGCAGTCGGTGACGATCTTCGACGGCGACCAGGTCGTCTGCGAGCACCCCAGGCGCCACGGCCGCAAGGGCCAGTACTCGACCGTGCTCGCCCACGCCCCCAAAGCCCACCAGGGAATCGACGGGCTCTGGTCCCGGCAGTGGTTCACCGACCGTGCCCGGGGTTTCGGCCCCGCCACCGAGCAGGTGATCGCCCAGATTCTGGATCGTCACGTGATCGAGGCCCAGGGCTATCTGGACTGCCAGAACATCCTCGAGACCCTGGGCAAGAGGAGCCGCCAGCGACTCGAGGCAGCCTGCCAGGTGCTGCTCAACCAGAACAGCGCCGGTAGCTACAGCGTGCTCAAACGTGTCATGGCCACCATCGACTCCGAGGACAAGGCGCCCCGGCCCGTGGTCCCGGCGGCGGCCACACGAAAACCGCCGCCACCGGCCGGGGCCAGGGACGATGGCGCGGTGCAGGTTCGTTCGGCCGATCACTACTCTCGCGGCCGCACAGGAGCTGGTGCCTGATGTTCACCGAGATCAATCACCAGAAGTTCCGCAACCTGCGCATCACGCACGTGGCCAACCGCTTCGAGGAATTGATCAGCGACGAGGCCAATGACGAGCTCACCCCGGAGCAGATCTTCCTCACCGCCGTCGACGACGCTCTCGACCAACGCCAGGCCCACCGGATCGACAAACTCATCCGGGCAGCCAAGTTCCCCATCCCGCAGGCCTCGATCGCCGAGATCAACTACCAGGAAGGACGCGGGATCACCCCGGTGCGGATGAAACGCTACGCCGGGCACCACTGGAGGCAAGACCCCACCAACCTGCTCGTGATCTCGCCGACCGGCGGTGGGAAAACCTATCTGGCCTGCGCTATCGGGATCGCTGCCTGCCAGACCGGGCACACCGTCACCTACGCCCGGATGGATGAGCTCGCTCGCCGTCTGGTCATCGCCCGCGGGGACGGCATCCGCCACCAGAAAATGCTCAATGACCTATCCGACGTGGAGCTGCTGATCATCGATGACTTCCTGACCGTGGGCATCGACCCCGAAGCCGCGAACGACCTGTTCGCAGTGCTGGCCAACCGGGAGCACCGCCTGCCGACGATGATCGCCTCCCAGCCCCGGCCGGCCTACTGGCTCGACGCTCTGCCAGACAGGGTGGCCGCCGACTCCATCGTCAACCGCCTAGCCAACAACGCCCGCGAGATCAACATCGGCGAGGTCGACATGCGCCGCCAGCGCGACGACCAAGCCCGCGCCACTCCCGGCCACTGGGAGTAACACAGACGGCCACGGTGCCGGCCCGTCTCACCCACGGGCCGGTTCCAGGTCGCCGGAACAACGGTACCCACTCATCGGACCATCAGTACCGACAAACCCTATCTGCCAAAGGCGAACAAACGGATCCGCGAGCTTGAGACTGAGCTAGCCGTCGCCCACCGAGCCGTCGAGTTATTGAAGGAGGAGACCGCCCCAAAAGTCGGTACGCGGCGGTCGAAGTGATCGCCGCGGAAGGGCGTCCCGTACAGGTCGCCTGCCGGGTCCTGGGTGTATCCGAGGCCTGGTTCTACGAAAACCGAAAGCGGCCACCTTCCGAGCGCGGCGTTCGGCACGCCATGCTCACTAAACTCATCAGCCAGATCCACCTCGAGTCGCGCGGTACCTACGGCGCTCGGCGCGTGCACGCTGAGTTGACCCTTGGCAGAGGCGCCGAGGTTGGCCACAACCAGGTCGAACTGCTGATGCGCCGAGCTGAATTGAAGGGCACCTCGGGGCGCCGCAAGTTCAAGCGCATCAGAGCGAACGACATCTCCACCGACCTAGTCAGGCGAGACTTCGCACGTCAGGGACCGAACCAACTATGGGTCACCGACATTACGGAGCACCCGACTTGCGAAGGCACGGTGTACTGCTGCGTGATCCTGGACGCCTACTCCCGGCGAGTCGTCGGCTGGTCGATCGATTCCTCACCAACGGCGGCGCTGGTGACGAACGCACTCGGGATGGCCATCGATAGCCGGCTTGGCAACGACACCGATTCAGAGACGATCATTCATTCCGACCACGGCGTCCAGTTCGGGGCGTGGGCCTTCACTAAGAGAGCACGTGACTCGGGCCTGCTGCCATCAATGGGAAGTATCGGCGACTGCTACGACAACTCCATGATCGAGTCGTCTTGGTCCCACATGCAGGTCGAACTACTTGGTCGGCAGAAGTGGAACACCTGCATCGAACTGGCCAACGCGATGTTCGACTACCTCGAGATCTGGTACAACCGCAAACGCCGTCATAGTCAGCTCGGATGGCAGCCCGATAGAATTCGAACGCAACCGCATCATCACAGCGGCATGAGAATCCAAGGAATCCGGACCACGCGAAA
The DNA here is from genome assembly GCF_008369165.1 of Dietzia sp. ANT_WB102. Classification (NCBI taxonomy): domain Bacteria; kingdom Bacillati; phylum Actinomycetota; class Actinomycetes; order Mycobacteriales; family Dietziaceae; genus Dietzia; species Dietzia sp. ANT_WB102. Next base: position 1,386,063 of record NZ_VOBA01000001.1, on the reverse strand, counting down.
CCCGGGACACACCAGAGCCTCTATCAAACCCAGTGCAACTTAGTCGGCAGCATAGGTAGCGCCACAGCGGCGACAATCAGAACTCCGACAGTCCACGACAAAACTGCCGAGGGTTAGCGCTTGTACGGAGCTTGCTCTGAAGACTCCTTTGCGAGATGAAGACCGCGGAGTGTCCCCCTGTTATTGTGCAGAAGTGAAGTACGGGCCACGACAAACTCGTGCCCCCGATGAGACCCTTTAACCGACTTCCGTGGAAAAGCTCGATCCCTCGGCTTCGTTCGTCTGAGCCGCCCGGTAGATCAAACGCAAAACTCCGACGATGTCGAGAGTCCGATGATTCACCCCCGATGGCTCCTGACGATTTCGCCGAGCTCCCGCCATGCATCGCGCCCGTACGGCGGCGTCCACCCAGCTGACGTCAGCCACGAATCGGCCTGGTTCTGACCGAACCACAACATCTCGACCCGCCTCGCGTTGGCCGCAACCACCGGGATCTTTCTTCCAGCGAGCTCGAGCCCATCACACACACCTCGGGCGACTGCACGGGGAACGATGACTGGCCGCTTGTCTCCAAGCAACTCCAAAACATCAAACGACGTCAATCCTTCCCAAGGATGAATGACGATGGCTGGCGGATTCATATCCGTGGTGGCCAAGAACGCGATCGCTGACGCGACGTTGCCGATGAGTGCTTGTGGGCTGTGCTGACTCCCAGGGGCTGCCACAGTTGCAAAGGGCGAACCGGCAATCTTGGCCGTCATCGCCGTTACTCTGCGACTCACTGCGTGGACGCTAGGAGGTCGATAAATCGTCGCGGTCGGCGATTCTTGCCGGACTAGACGCTCGCCCTCGGCCTTCGAGTACGCATACGCCGAGAACTCGTCAGTGGAGTCCGTCTCGTCGAGCTTTGGGCGTCTCCCTTGAACGACGGCGCTACTCACGTGAACGAGACGACCGACCCCCGCGCACTCTGCCGCCCGAGCCACTACGGCAGGGGAGATTGAATTGGCGGCAATCAGTTCGTCGGCGTTTTGCTCGGATGCATCTGGGTTGCCTGAGCAGTTCACCACCGCATCTAGCCCCTCGAACTTAGCTGTCAGTTCCTCGACAGCCGCACCCTGCGCACCAAGACCGCGGGCCGCGTCTGCGTGCGCCACACGCGGCGCACGTACCTCGGACACATCGTGTCCCTGCTCAGACAGAGCCCTACTGACTGCCGAGCCAACGAATCCCGACGCTCCTGCTACTGCGACCTTCATCGACGCCCTCGCTTTCGTTCGCTGGCAGCCATTTCCAACACCGACACAAGGCGTCCTGCCGACGAGTCTTCGGAGAAGACTCGCTCATAATATTCGCGACCGGCCCGCCCCATTGCCGCCGTCCCTTCCGGATCGTCGGCCATCTGAGCCACAGCTCTAGCGAGATCGTCTGGGTCCTCGGGAGTAGAAGTAAGTCCGGCCCCGGAATCCTCGATGACAGTGGCGGCGTCCCCGCGAACGGTGCCGACCAACGGCCTGCCCGCCGCCAGTGTCGCCTGCAACTTACTCGGCAACGTAATGCGGAACAGCGGCAGATCCTGCAATGATACGAGGTGCAGATCCCCCAGTGCGAGCACCTTCGTCATCGCCGAAAACGGTTGCGATGGGACAAAAACGACGTTGTCGAGCTGCTTCTCGGCGCTGATTCGCTTGAGAGCCTGCTCCATCACTCCGCCTCCCACAAGGGCGAACTGAATGTCCGACCGTGTCCGCAGGCGCTCGGCCGCAGCCAACACAAGGTCAAGTGCCTGAAACTCGCCGAAGTTGCCCGCGTACATCACGACGAAATCTCGGGTGAGGCCGAAGGAGCGCCGAAGTTCGTCGTCCTTCGACTCCGGATAGAAGGTTGTCTCGTCCACCCAGTTGGGCGTGAAAGTAATCTTCTCTGGCGGTATACCTCGCCTTTGAATTGAATCGGACATACCTGGCGAAATGACAGCGATGCGCGCCGCCTGCCGATACACAGTGTCGCAGAACCGATGTAGAGTCCGCTCAACACCAGAGGTGGAACTGTCGGCGAGGAAGCCACTGGAAGTGACGGTGTCTGGCCAGAGATCTTGGATCATGGGAACGAACGGCACCCCATATAGGGCCTTTGCTGCAAGTGCAGGTACGGCGACGGTGGCAGGAGTGGAGTGCACCAGCACGACGTCGGCGTGGCGAAGAACTCGTGCACCCACCGCCGTCGCTCCTGCAGCGAAGCTGGAATAGTTGAGAATTCTCGAAATTGCCCTCGACTCGTGAGTCGGAATGAGGGGCGACCGGTGCACCGTCATACCGTCGCGTTCCTCACGCTGATACGGCACTAACCCGTACCCGTCATACAGACGCCCTTCCGGATAATTCGGGAGGCCAGTCAGAACCTCGACGTCGTGCCCACGAGCATTAAGCGCACGAGCAATGATTCCCGGGGTGGCGGCCGAGCCAGTCTCGGGATCGAACCACTGCGTGACGTATCCGATCTTCATGCGCGACCTCCGACCGACGACTGCGCTGATTCAGGCTCTAAGGATCCGAAACGTTTCAGAAGCCCGGGCGCAGCGAGATAGCCCGCCACGATAGGCGCAATTGCGGCAGCGCTGTAACTTGATCGCCCAGCCATACCACAGGCTACGGAGACGCCAGCCACGAAACCAGAAACCACCCAGTGCGGCCACCCAGTCTCATGCACAAGTTGTTGATAGGCATGCTCACGGTGAGCCTCGGTCACTGACTCGCCCCGAAGCGCTCGACGGAGGATGGTGCTTCCGGTGTCCGCGAGGTACAGAGCGAGAGGAGCAAGCACGCTGAGGGCGCCCCGTGGATCGGGCTTCATCTCCCGGAACGAGCCCCCCACCACCGTCACCGCGATACCAGATCCGAGCAGGTAGCTACCCACATCCCCCAGGAACATGGACGCCTTCGGGACGTTGTACGGAAGAAAACCTAGGCCCATTCCTGCCGAGAGAGCTCCCTGAGCTCGGAGCTGCGGCGATAGCGTCGGGTGAGTGGCGACTGACAACCCCCATGCGGCGGCTGTCCCGCCGGAAATCCCGTTAATGCCGTCCATAAAATTGAACGCATTGATGATTGCTGGAAGCGCAACGATCCCAAACGCTGCTCCTGCCAGACCGCCCGCCCTTGCGCCGACCAACACGCCGGCGACGGCCTGAGCGCCTAACCGAGGCAAAGGCCCCAAGCCCACCATATCGTCTAGCCGCCCCACCGCCCCCAGCGCGGCGCTGGCGCCAATCCATTCTGCAGACGGTCCGTTCCCGAATCGACGCCCTGCCAGCGAGCCTGCGAGCGCACCCGCCGCACACGCCAAACCACCGCCACGCGGCGTTGGGACAGTGTGGGACGACCGGCCATTAGGGTGGTCAAGACTCTGGCGGCGACGAAGCCACGACCTCACCCGGGGCGCCACCACAGCGGTGGATAGCGCGGAGACCATGAGCATGTCGAGACTACGGGTCTTCATGGCAAAAGGTTCTCACAAGTAGCAGTGCGGCAGGCAGCGGCGCCAACTTTATCCGCTTCAAGGGGGTAGTACCCCCACTTGGTTGAGATTCAGACGCGGCCCTCCTCTCGAACCGTCAACACTTTAGACTCATACAAGTCGATCGACAGCCGACCAACCTGCTCAGGAGTCTATTCAGTGTCACCTCGCTTGTCCGGTGCAACCATCGCGATCACCGGAGGTACCGGCTCGTTCGGGTCAACTATGGCCCGGCACCTCCTCGACCAAGGCGTGGCAAGAATCCATGTCTTCAGCCGCGACGAAGCCAAGCAGGACGACATGCGGTCGCGAATGGACGAACCCCGCCTCAAGTTCTTCGTCGGCGACGTTCGTGACAGAGAGAGCGTTGAGAACGCTCTTGTCGGCACTGACTACGTCTTCCACGCCGCCGCACTCAAGCAGGTCCCCTCCTGCGAGTTCTTTCCTGATCAGGCCGTGAAGACCAATGTGGACGGAAGCCGGAATGTCATCGCGGCGGCCCACAAGCTGTGCGTGAAGTCTGTGGTGTGCCTGTCGACGGACAAGGCGGTATACCCGGTCAACGCCATGGGCATGTCGAAAGCACTAATGGAGAAGATGGCCCAAGCGTTCGCGCGAAACAACCCCGACTCTCGAACCACCGTGTCCGTGACTCGCTACGGCAACGTGATGTACTCGCGCGGGTCTGTTATACCGCTCTTCGTTCGGCAGATCCGCGAGGGCAAGCCCCTTACTCTCACCGAGGGATCCATGACCCGCTTCCTCATGAGCTTGCAAGAGTCAGTGGACTTGGTCGAACATGCATTCTTCAACGCTGAGCCTGGCGACCTCTTTGTGAAAAAGGCACCCGCCTGCACTGTCGACACACTCGCCCGAGCCACCGCCAAGGTTATGGGCATCGACAACCCAAATATCGCTCGAATCGGTATCCGACACGGTGAGAAGATGTACGAGACCCTCCTCTCCCGTGAAGAGATGGCAAAGGCCTCTGATCAGGGGGACTACTTCAAGGTGCCGCTCGACGCCCGATCTCTCCAATACTCGGTGTTCGTCGACGAGGGGGATTCTGAAGTCAAGCACGCTGAGGACTTCGACTCCAATAACACCGAACAGATGAGCGTTGACCAGACGGCCCAGCTCATCGCGGAACTACCTGAGATGCAGCGAGCCCTGGCGGAGATTGCCCGATGAAGATCGTCCTCACTGGCGCTCAGGGCTTCCTGGGCTGGCACACTCGACTGCGCCTCGCTGCACTCACTGAGCACGAGGTAATCCCTGTTACTCGAGAAAACTGGACCGAACTCCCACACCTCATCGCCGAGGCTGACTCTCTCATCCACCTTGCTGGAGTAAACCGAGCTGCCACTGATGACGAGGTCGAGAATGGAAATGTCGATCTTGGGACTGATGTGGCGCGCGCCATTTCCGCTGCGAGTCGTCCGCTGCGAGTCGTCATGTCGGGAACCATCCAAGTCGAAAGAGACAACGCATACGGCCGCGGCAAACGCAAAGCTCAACGCGCTATCGCTGCAGCAACCACAACCACTGGCGGGACCTTTGTCGACGTTTGTTTGCCGAACCTCTTCGGTGAACATAGTCTTCCGAGGTACAATTCGTTTGTAGCAACGTTTGTCGAAGCAACTATCGATGGCTACACCCCGGAGATCAACGACAACTCAGTGGAGCTACTGCACGCCCAAGACGCTGCCCAAGTTCTCATCGACGCCCTTGACTCCGATAGAGACCGTCTTCGTCCCACCGGAGTGCAGACTGGCGTGGCAGACGTGTGGCGGCTCATTCAGGAGTTTCACCATTCGTACTACCCGATAGGCGAGATCCCCGATCTCAGTTCCAAGTTTCGGGTTGATCTCTTCAACAGCTATCGAGCAAGTTTGTTTCCTCAGCGCTACCCCATTAACCTCGTGCCTCATTCCGACTCCCGGGGATCGTTCGTCGAGACAGTCCGGTGCCGCGGAGGCGAAGGACAGTCATCCTTCAGTACGACGGTCCCGGGCGTCACTCGCGGCGAGCATTACCACCTGAAGAAGATTGAGCGCTTCGCTGTAATCCAGGGCGACGCCCGAATCAGCCTCCGAAAGATGTTCCACAACGACGTCTTAAATTTCGACGTTAGTGGCGATCGCCCCGTAGCGATCGACATGCCGGTGGGATGGGTTCACAACATCACTAACACCGGACAGGGAGTCCTTCTCACTCAGTTTTGGAGTCACGAGTTGTTCAGACCTGGCGCCCCCGACACGTTTGCCGAGCCAGTCCACCCCGCAGCCGAGGAGTTCTCACAGTGAAGGTCATGACCGTTGTTGGGACCCGACCCGAACTCATCCGTCTAGCTAGGGTTATTCACAGACTCGATGCGACCGCCGGCATCGACCACGTCTTGGTCCACACTGGACAAAACTACGACTACACACTCAATCAAGTCTTCTTTGATGACCTCGGGATTCGTGAACCAGACCACATGCTCGGAGTAGACACCTCGAGCCTTGGTGCAGTCCTGGGCGGAACCCTCATCGCGGTCGAGAAGGCACTCCAGGAAGAACGGCCCGACGCTGTCCTAGTTCTTGGTGACACGAACTCCTGTATCGCGGCCCTCATGGCCCGACGAATGAAGATCCCGACTTATCACATGGAAGCTGGCAACCGCTGCTTCGACCTAAATGTGCCGGAGGAAACCAACCGCCGCATGGTCGACCATGTTTCGGACTTCAACCTAGTTTACACCGAGCACGCGCGCCGCAATCTTCTCGCTGAAGGACTCCATCCGCGTAAGATCATAAAAACCGGATCACCAATGCGAGAGGTCCTCGACGCTTACCGCGAACAGATCGATGCTTCAACCGTCCTTTCTAGTAAGGGACTGAGCGAGAAAGGCTACTTCCTTGTATCAGCTCACCGTGAGGAGAACGTAGACTCCCCCGATCGCCTACGCATGCTCCTCGGCTGCCTCACCGCCGTGCGCACGCACTTCGGGATGCCCGTGTTCGTTTCCACCCACCCTAGAACGCGCAAACGACTGGAAGCACTTCCGAACTGGACACAACCCGAGGGGATAACGTTCTCGGAACCCCTCGGCTTCCACGACTATAACAAGCTTCAACTTTCGTCGGCGTGTTGCTTGTCTGATTCGGGAACTATCGCGGAGGAATCTTTGATACTTGGGTTCCCTGCTATTACTCTGCGAGATTCCATCGAACGTCCAGAAGCGCTGGACACCGGTGGAATCATCATGACTGGACTTAACGCCGCAGATGTAGTGACCGCCATTCAGGTTGCAATGGACACCGTTCGATCCAGGGATGGTGTAGCCCAATCGACTCCCGATGATTACCTTATAAATAACTCTAGCGAACGCGCAGTGAACTTCATTCTTTCGACAGCTAATCGCTACTACCAATGGGAGGGAATCAGAAAGTGAAGGTCTCGATCCTTTCTGCCGTTCACAACGAAGCCCAATACATCCAAGCGATGATCGACAGCGTACTAGCGCAGACGCACCAAGATTGGGAAATACTCTTCGTATCCGACGGCTCGACTGACGAGACAGAAAACCTAATTCTTCAAAACGCAAAAGCCGACAGTCGAATCCAACTAGTCGGCGACGGGAAGAAAATTGGGAAAGTCGCCGCCTTCAACCTCGCGATGCGCTACTCGGCCGGCGACGTAATTATACTCTTGGCTGGAGACGACACTCTGCCGCCGGATTCCCTAGCGATGCGCATACATCCACTTGAGAAATGGTCACTAACCCACCCCGATAAGGCAGCTGCTACATTCTGCAAACTTAAGACCATGTCCGAGGAACCTAAACTCGACGGCCAAATCCTTCCCAGGGGCAAAAGCGCAGCCCACTCAGGTGGCACCATCGCGATGAATCGATACGCGGCGTCTGTGGCATTTCCCATACCTGAGACACTGGTCTCGGAAGACTTGTGGCTGACCCGTGCCGTTGAATCTTTATCTGAGCACATTGCCGATATACCGGTGCCCGGACTCGAATACCGCATACACGAAAATAACTCAAACCCCAGGAGGCAATCCTTCGCAGAGATGAGCGCAGCCATGAGCGCAAGACACCGAGCATGGGAAGAGTTGCTAAATTCCTCCCAAATCACGTTTGACGCGCAGGCACGTAAAGACCTGGTGACACAGCGCGACTTGGAGTTCCTCAGAAGGAGAAGTGCACTTCTCTCAATCCTCTTCTACCCCTCAGCATCAATTGTGGAAAGATTAGCCTACTTGTCAATGGCAAACGCTAGGCTCTATTCAATCCGCTCGAGATACTACACCCTACTCTCCGGATGGCGGGGAAGATAATGCTACAAGACCCTCAGCCGCCTGTTCAAGATCGCTAAGCGAGTCGCCGGACGCGCTCAATATCTAAACCGGTTGCGCAAGTCCTTAGAGCAGCATCTGCCCAACTTCTTTAATCTGGGAATCGCTAGGTAATTCTGACCATTCCTTCGGAAATTTGCGACTTACGTAGTCTCGAGAATCTCCGATTATTTTAGCTGGGTTGCCGATCACGACCGAGAAATCGGGGATGTTCCCGCGCACCACTGCGCCGGCACCCACGATAGCGCCTCTGCCCACCTTCGCACCCGGCATAAGAATTGCGCCCATACCAATGAAAGCATGAGGACCGACCTCCACTGGAAGAAGACGACCCACCGCAGACTTTTCAGAACGCCCTAGGGCGCGAAGGGTACAGTAGGGCGACCAGTCGTGAGTCAATACCCTTACCCCGCTGCTAATATTGCAGCCCTCATGCAAAGTTATGAGTTTGTAGTTTTGGCTCCCATCGAACCATACGTCTGTCGAGACAAAGGTCGGCGTGCCGACAAAGTTCATCCCCGCCATTCGATAGAACCAGATCGCGAGCCGTGTCCCGAGTCGTGGACGCAACTTTCCCACCACGGCTAGGATCGGGAAGAAAACCATCTTCTTAATCTTCATCCATGCTCCGCTCACATAAAGGCTCATATAAAGAAGGGTACAGCGAGATGGTCGTTATTCGCGGAAATTTGGCTATAAAATCCGGGCACACATACAAGCATTCGATTGTACCAATCGTCCATACACGCCAAAGCACCGAGGGCAAAAGGCACTTATGAGTCAAACTTCAGTCGAGGCGCCGCCATCAGGGTCAATGGTTCCGGCTTCACCACTCGAGCAGCTTGCCCAAATTGGTAAAATTATTCCCCCCCGCCGAACAGGCCGTGAAGAGCTCCGAAGGGCGCGCCGGAGTCGCGATAGTCATTATCATACACTATAATAAGACAGCATAGGGCGTCACGGCAACGCAACGGAGGCTGTAAAGTGCTGCTCATCATCACATTTTCGGCAGCTCTGACAATCGCCCATTATGTAATAAACAGCCGCAAACTTGGCATGTGGACGCCGGACAGTATCTTTGTACCACTACAATTGACCATGGTGGTTGGAACTGCACTTCTTGTCAATCCAGATAATCCGACGGAGGTGCAGTACACCTATCTCGTCACCGCCGCTTTTGCTTGCTATGTCACGGCCAGCTTAGCTTTCGGCACCCTCATCCCCAGACGGATTTGGTCACGACCAAAGGTGAACGTCCGGGCCGTCTCCGCTCCGCGGTTGACATTTTACTTTTGGTTCACCCTGTCTGCCCTAGTGTCGGTTGCGTATTTTCAAGCGATCGGGTACAACACCCTACTGGTCAGTTTGGAATCATTTCTCTCCGGCGCAGACGTAGACGTCGCCACGCTCAGGATCGAGTCCTATAGCGGATCGCGATATCTCTTTCCGGGGTACGTTAACCAATTCAAGAATGCTCTTCTGCCAGCGCTAACCATCGTTCTTGTCCATTGGCTCATTCAGAGTAAGTCTCCCCTAAGGTACGTAGCTGGGCCGGTAGCCGCTGCTTTTGCGGCGCTCATGCTCCTCGGAACCGGTCAGCGAGGGGCCTCGATTTTGGCCGCCCTGATGGTAATCGCATACCTCTTCAACTCTTTCGGCCGTCGCGCCCTACGGTACGTCGCTGCATTCTTTACAGCATTCGTTCCGCTTTTGTTCGTCGCAACTTTGGCGAACGGTCGGACAGACATAAGTCAAAACCAGTCCCCCTTGCAAGCTGTTGGCGCTTTGGCAGACCAGTTGCAGCAGCGCGTTCTTGTAGATAATCAGTTCTCTGGAATAAATGCTTTTCATTACACGCACAGCTTCCCCACACAACACGGACTTGAGTGGCTCCAATCCCTGAAAGGCTTACTTCCCGGCGTTGAGGGGTCAAATCTTTCACACGCAGTTTTTGAAATGACCTACGGGAGCGATCGAGGCACGGCTCCACCGTCCCTCTGGGGCTCTGTCCATTACAACTTTGGCGTGATTGGTACTATTTTGGTACCAATCATTTTGGCGGCTATCTTCGTGGCAGCAAGTGCATGGATCCGTTCCCTTTACGAGGTCGACGCGCTCGGCATGATCGGCATTGCAGGCGTTTCGGTCGTCTGTGGAATGTGGAGGGCAGGGGACCCAACCTACCTACTAAACTTTGGGATCGTTCCGTTCATGGTTCTCGCATACATCGGCACGCGTCCCCGCAGAATAGCCCAGGGCACTAGTTCTCAACCGCTATCGACTCGGGCACGCCGTCGGCCGGTAACTGCGATACCTGAAACCAGATCGTTAACGTAGATCACTTACTTATAGCGTGAAAGTTGTCGAACTTGGCTCATAATCTCTAGCCGAGAACGAGGGCACTCTTCCAACCACCCGCTGCGTTATTCCCTTGTGAGTAATTGGCGTCTAGAGGTCCACCGGATTCTGCGTCTGAGAGCTAGCAGTTTTGCTGGGGCCAGCGATCTCGTTAGTCTGGGCCACCGGCCCCTCCGGAGTGATTAAATTCTGGTTAAAGGCAGTATGTTCACGTATATGAGTCGTCCACCAGGCGATACACGACGCGCGGAAACTCGTGTGGGCAACCACCGATGACCGGCCTGCTCTTCGAGCCCCGAGCACAAAAGCCCCGATCATTATCGATATCGACGCCACATTGGTCACCGCGCACTCGGACAAGCAGGACGCCGCGCCCACGTATAAGAAGGGCTACGGACACCATCCTTTGCTGGCGTTCTGCGATCACGGACTCGGTGGCTGAGTATTCGGTCTTCTGAGGGCCAGTCATATTGGGTCTGGGAGCCGGTAGCAGCTTGACGCTTTGGACGTCGTCGGAGCCATCGTTATTCCCGTTCAGAGCCACCTTCTTAGGCTCCTTCCGCTGGGTGTAACGGGCACCTGGCGGAAGGAGCAGTTCCCAATGGTAAGGAAGATCAAGGCGAAACTCGTCTTGCAGTTGCGGGCCGAGGGCCTGTCGGGGCGGGCGATCGCGGCCTCGCAGCAGATCTCGCGCAATAGCGTCGCGGCGGTGCTGGAGGCCGCCGATGCCGCCAAGCTCAGCTGGGACGACGTCGCAGACCTGCCGGACGGCGAGGTGTACTCGCTGTTGTTCCCGGGCCGGGGTGAGCACGAGAGCGTGTTCGCCGAGCCCGACTGGGCCGAGGTGCATCGGGAGATGGCCCGGGTCGGGGTGACGATGAAGCTTCTGCACGGCGAGTACACCGACAGGTGCGCAGTCGCAGGGGCCCCGGCGATGGGCTACGACCGCTTTTGCAAGCAGTACCAGCAGCATGTACTGGTCGCCGGGCTGGCCTCCCGGGTTGGGCACAAGGCCGGGCAGACCGTCGAGGTGGACTGGTCTGGCCCGACGATGCAGCTGACCGACCCCGTCACTGGCGAGGCGAGGCGGGTGTATCTGTTCGTTGGGTGCCTGCCGTTTTCCCGGTAGGCCTTCGTCGAACCGACCCTGGACATGAAGCAGGACACCTGGCTACGGGCCCACGTGGCGATGTTCGAGTTCTTCGGCGGCTCCGTGCCGCGGATCGCCTGTGACAGCCTCAAGACCGGCGTGATCACCCATCCCCGCGAGGGCGAGATCGTCCTCAATGACGCCTACCGGGAGATGGCCGCCCACTATTCGGCCGCAGTCCTGCCCGGCCGGGTGCGCAAGCCCAAAGACAAGGCGAGCGTGGAGAACACCGTGGCGCACGTGGCCACCTGGATCATCGCCGCCCTACGGACGCGGACGTTCGCCACGCTGCCGGAGTTGAAGGCCGCGATCGTCGACCAACTCGACGCCTACAACGCTGAGCCGTTCCAGAAACGGGCCGGCTCACGGGCCAGCATGTTCACCTCGGAGGAGAAGGAGCTGCTGCGGCCACTGCCGGCCACCGGGTACGAGATCAGCCGCTGGGTCTACGGCCGAAAGGTCGGGCGCAACGGTCACGTGTCCTTCGCCCGCAACTACTACTCCGTGCCGTACCCGCACGTGGGCGCCAAGGTCGACCTGAGGATCACCGCATCGACGCTGGAGGTGCACCGCGGCCACCAACGACTGGCCAGCCACGTGCTGCTGCCCGAGACCGTGGTCAACGAATACCGCACGAACGATGCAGATCTGCCGGCCGGGCCGAAGTACCGGCAGTGGGACCAGAGCAGAGTCAGGGAATGGGCCGAGCGAGTCGGCCCCTCGGCCCTGGTCGTGACCGATCGGATCTTCGAATCGGTGCCCGTCGCCGAGCAGGGCATCAACCCGGAGCTGGCGGTGCTGCGGTTGACCCGCCGCTATTCGGCCGAGCGGGTCGAGGCCGCGTGCCGGATCGCGTTGGCTGGGCCGATCCGATCTCCGCGGTACGCCCACCTGCGCCCGATTCTGGAAACCGGGCAGGACAGACCCGCACCACCGACCGGCAGGGCCGGCCAGGACCGGCCCGCCCAGGACGCCGGCGGGTACGTGCGTGGGGCCGACTACTACGCCACCGGAGGTGCCCGATGACCCGGCTCGACCCCGAGACCCGTCGCAAGCTACGCGAGATGGGTGCCACCGCTCTGCTGGAGGCGTTCGAGGCTCGCGATGAGACCCTCGTGCTGGGCATGGGCTTCGAGGACCAGGTCAAGATCGTCGTGGACGAGGCCCACTCGTCGTACACACACGCCAAGGTCGAGGGACTGATCCGGCGAGCTGGCCTGCGCTACCCGAACGCCGATCTGCGCCGGCTGGACATGCTCCACGAGCGCGGCCTGGACCAGGGCGTGATCGCTCAGCTCGGCGCCTGCTCGTTCATCGACCGGCACCAGAACGTCGTCTTCCAGGGCTTCACCGGCTCCGGCAAGTCCTATCTCGGGTGCGCTCTGGCCAAGCAGGCCTGCACCCATCGGATCCGGGCGCACTACATTCGGATGCCGGATCTGGCCGAGGCGTGGGCATTGGCGCAAGACAAGCCGAACGGCAAGACGACGTTCTTGAAGAAGTACGCCGCCTTCACGCTGCTCGTGCTCGACGAATGGCTCCTCAACCCGCCGGACGAAGGCATGCGCAGCATGCTGCTCGAACTCCTCGAGCGCCGGTACGGACACGCCTCGACGGTGTTCTGCACCCAATACGCCCAGAAGGACTGGCACCAGCGCCTCGGCTCCGCCGTACACGCCGACGCCATCATGGACCGCATCGTGCACAACACCCTCTGGATCGAGACCGGCACCTTCAACATGCGCGAACACACCGCCGTGAACTAACCCCCCCGGGACCAGCGCACGAGAGCCGGTGGCTCCCACGCCATCGGCCACCGGCTCTCAACGCCAATAACGGTGGCTCCGAACCTCAATATCCGGTGGCTCCCAAACCCTCAAATACTCAGTGGCGGTGGCGAACCTCTTGCTGCGTTGCTGCGACCAGGAAACGCGGGCGCCAATACCGCCACTGATCACAAGAACGTGCTGGCCGCCGCGCTTAAATCGATCCCGGGCATTGATGTCTCGCGGCCGGGGAGGTGTGTGTTGGTACGAACCGACGGCGCCGGCGCCAGCCACGATTTCCTCGAGCATCTGCACCGCAATCGTGTTCAGTACTCCGTCGGATTCGCCCTCACCCCGGCCCTGGCCGCATGGGTCAACCAGATGCCCGCCGCAGCATGGCAATCCGCCCTGACCTCAGGCGGCGGCATCCGAGATGGCGCCGAGGTCGTCGAGCTGACTGGCGTGGCCGATCTGGGCCGCTGGCCAGCAGGAATGCGCCTAATCGTTCGAGCAGAGCGTCCGCACCCAGGTGCTCAACTCCGGTTCACCGGCGCCGACGGGCGGCGCCTAACCGCCTTTGTCACCAACACATGTCGCGGCCAGATCCAAGACTTGGAAGTGCGTCACCGCCAACGTGCCCGATGCGAGGATCGCATCCGCGCCGCCAAGGACACGGGGCTGGCCAACCTGCCCCTGCAGTCCACCGCCGGAAATCGGATCTGGATCTTGATCTCCCAGCTCGCGCAACTACTGATCGCGTGGTCGCAGATCACCGCTCTCGCGGGCACTCCGGCCGAGGGTTGGGAACCCAAACGGTTGCGACTGCGACTGCTCTCACTTGCAGCCAAACTTACTCGGCATGCACGAAGAATCATCCTTCACCTGGACAGATCCGCCGCATGGGCTCACCTGATCACTGCCGGACTGACCCGTTTAGCCGCACCCGGATAGTCCACCAGCATCAACCAATTGCCAGCTCTCAACAGAAGTAGTACCTGCGGGAGATGTGGAACCCCGCCGCCCAGCCGGGCGACACCGGACGAATCACCACGCCTACACACCGAAAATCCGGAAGAATCACATCTTGAAAACCGGCTCACACCGCTCGCCCGACCGATGAACATCGAGGCTAGGCTACGAAACAGGCCGACCAGACCCTGGTCGGAATCCAATAGGCCGAGCCTCCATCAGACCCTGTGCGATTCGAACTGTATCTTCAAACGCCCCAGGACCTACATCCTGTGCCTCACCGCACCACCGGAGAACCCCAGATACGCACTCCGAAACCAAAAGGGCCACTAACCATGTGCAGCTCAAGCCAGCGACAATGAGCCGAAGGAAATAAGCATGACGCCGCCTTGATGCGACCGGTACGACGCCAAACAATCAACTATGCACCGATGACCAACGGCGAGTCCTACTGCTAATCCGAATCAGCGCCGGCGGTACCTACCGCAGCTTGACTCGAAATCCTACAGCGCAACCCCATCGCTACCCTCGATTTCGCATACTGGCCTGCGAAACGGATTGTAGTCACCTCTCGCAGAGATTGCTTTGAAGAGGGCCCTTGTGTATCTTTTAGTCAACTATTTCCGTATTGACTAAGTCAAGACCGTTCACTTATCCGATGAGCTATCCCAAAGTCCGCCAAACATACTAGTTGCGGTCGACACCAGTTCATCGACAGCGGAGGTTGACACTGACTTAAGCGAGAACGGCTTCAAGAAACCCGTTACCTCGTACCCTCCTTCGGCGAACCAGGATCGCAATGGGAGGTAACCAAAGGTAGCGTCGGCACAGCCTGCCAATAGAAGAAGGTCGTCGTGTGAGCCGTTCCGCAGTATGATCGCAAGTTCGGCTGGCACTTCAGCAGGGAATGCTAGTAGCCCTACCGACTTCTGGGACGAGAAAAACCGGACATACTTTACAGCAAGAGG
Organism: Dietzia sp. ANT_WB102; assembly: GCF_008369165.1. NCBI lineage: Bacteria > Bacillati > Actinomycetota > Actinomycetes > Mycobacteriales > Dietziaceae > Dietzia > Dietzia sp. ANT_WB102. The sequence goes on along the minus strand of NZ_VOBA01000001.1, from coordinate 1,370,983 downwards.
CCCGCGCGGTTCGGCCGCCTCCGCTACGCGCGAAAACGGAATTTCTACAGCGCGTAATGAGGCCGTCTCAAGGCGTGCTTTAGGCATCGAAATGCTTCGCAAGATAACCCGATTGATCGCTCTATTCAGTGACCGAGTCCAAAAACTATAGCCAAAGCGGCTCATTGTATAGAATCGCGGCCCCTTAATCAGCCTAGCGGCGAGCCCCCTAAGTGACTGGGGGTAACGGGTAATCATGGGCCTAGTATTCGCAGAAAATCCCTGAGCGTATACCACTGGAAGCTCGGGACGATTAACTAGCTGCCTAGCACTATCCCTGACGATCCCCGGGAAGTGCGCAGAAACTGAAGAGTGGTGTGGATAGGCGACCGGATGGCACGCGTAGTTCCATATCGCAGCGACGGGAGGCCCGCCTACTTCACGAATGAGCGCGAAGGTGACAGTCTCATCGCGGGCGCCCGCGGCGTTCGGAGCCAGCCGCACATTCTTCCTAAAAATGCGCCGCCGATTTATGGAGTGATTACACTGACCGGAAGCTGACGTTATTTCCACCGCGGAGGTTGGGCGACCAAGTAGCGCGGTTATCTCGCGGCTAATAATGTCAACTACTCTAATGAAATGTGCCTGATCTATTCTTCCGAGGCGCGGCTTCGTCTCGTCGAGAACGGGTGCTTGATGCGTATGCGAGGCGAGAAAAACTAGTTTGTTTCGCGGGTAGTCAGTTCGTTCAACGATTGCGTCAATGAACCGCGGCCCCACATATAACACATCAATCGAAATTAAAAATACAATCTCCTCCCGCTCGCTGGCTACGCGAATAAGGTTTGCTTCAAGGCGGGAATGGATTTCAGTGAAGTTCCTCTCGGGATAGCGGGACGCCCCCAAAGGGCACGGCTGTAACGGAGTAATATCTACTGATGACCCACACATTCTTATGCTCAAGGTTAGGGCTCCTTCGGCTCGGCGGACCCTCACATACAACGGCCCAAATAATTATGAGTGCGGCGGCCTCCTCCCGTCCGCAAGATCTTCGCGCGCGATGATGCCGGCACATGTGTGCCGGGCGACCTGGCTCTTGCGCGGCACCTGACCATAAACTTACGGCGATTCCGTATACGCCTAGCCTTCGATCTGATCCATCCTAGCCGATGCTAAGCGAGCTAGGTGGCGGACTATGGACTTGTTCGTGCGCCAGCCACGGGGATCTTGAAGCTCATGGCTAGTAATTAATTCGATAGCGTTCGCACGTTTCGCGGTAACAAAGATGAAACTAAGTCAGCTCGACGCAGGCAGCGCTTTGATCCCACTAAAATTTGCAATCGTTGTCATACGGCGTAACACGTCGCCACACTTGTCCCAGCTTGGCTACGCCTATCCGGACTACGCCGCCAAGGCCGATCGCCAAAGCCGTCGCATAGATGAACACCCTCGGCCGCGCACCTATCCCGCTAAACATAAGTGCGAAAATAGCGGCAATGTTAACTCGATGCAGAAATAGTCCAGGCCTATCGAACGGGCGCGCAGTTAGCGGCGGGAGCCCGAAACAGGTTTGCAGCAAATCCGGTGAGGCTAACCAAGAATATTCGCTCGAAGCCCACAGTTTTCCATTAATCTCCATAAGCACATAATCGTCATCCTTAGCGGATCGTTTAAATTCCGCGAGGCCCCAGCCGGAATACGATATTTTACTCAACAGCTTTGCTGTCAGTTCCTCTAAGCGCGGATCAGAGAATCGTTCTAAAACAACCGCAGAACCCCCCGTGTTGGGAGAACTCAATCTCTCGAAGTGCGCAACAGACGAGCAGATCACCCCATCCCGGGCAAAGAAACCGAGACCGTAGGTCCCCTGTGTCTCAATAAACTCTTCGATCAGTAGGTCATCGCCGTTCGTCGGAATGTCGGCGACCTTGCGGGCAACCCCCCTCCGACCGCCCCCTTGCTCGTGCTGCTCTTTGTAAAACACCGGGAACGCAACGAGACCGGACGAAAGTTCATCGCGAGTATACTGGGCTGGAACCGGCACGCCGACACTTTCGGCCAACGCCAATATTTCGCGCTTATCGCCCACCTCCAACATGGTCCGAGACAACCCCAGGCGAGCGCAGTGCGACTCATACATAGTTAGCGCCATCGTCGTAGTTCGATGAGTCGTAGGAACTACCGAGAAGTCGAGATTCAAGGCCTCTTTTGTCGTCAATGTGTTACCTAGCAAGAAGCGCGCTGCGGCTTCTATAAATACTCCGCGGCCGCCGTCTAACACTGGACGGACCGTCACACCAGGCACTCGGCGAAGGGATCGGATCAAGCCGATCCCCTGATCAGAAAAGGGATCCAAGATTGCAAATTTAAGTTCGGGCCTCTGGCTCGGTCTATTCATAATTCGTCACACTACCGCACTTCTCGTCGACGTCGAAAAAGAATTGAAGGTCGAGGGTTCCCATTTGGCGTTATTCGCACTTCTACAATATTGCGACCAAGCATTTTAATGACTAAACTCTTCGCAGCAATCCGCCCGCCCGCCCGCAGACTCGAAGAAATCGATGCTCCATTCCGCTTTTCGACAATTGCCCAGTGGCGCCTCAGTCCCATATCGGTACAGAACGCGGACTGAGCCTCCAGCAGCTTCGCGCGCAAGCCCTTGCCCCGTTGTTCCGGCATGACGAAAGTTGACGTTTCCCTGCATTCTCCGGGTAAGGTAGGAACTGAGTCGAGCCATTCTTTCTGCTCTGGGAGATGCAGGAAAGACCACGCCACTGGAGTTCCTTCTGCTTCGTATACGAACAATCGCCAGGGACCGCCCAATCGCCGGGCAACAAGATTTTCCAGTTCGGGAGGGAGCGTTCGGAACCGTTGTAACGTATCTGTTTCTAGCGGAAGTGACACTACAGTGCGATCGCTCGGCGGTTCCGGCATATTTGCGTACTCGATAACATAGCGGACACGAAATAGAACTGCACGCTCATTCAGTAGCATTGCTATCCTTCATCTGTGTGTCGCCATCGTGACTTACACACAATTTCCGAAGTGTAACTAGTAGAGAGAACTGCGCTACGGCTCCCGAGATCGAAAAAAGAACTAGAAAGAGTTCAATCGAGCCCTGTGCGTACGCTACCGCTGCCGCACACGACACTGCGATAAGTAAGATGGCCACCTGCCATGACAAGGCCACAATTTGTCGTTCGAGAACAGCGGTGACCGTTGCAAGACCATTTGCTACAAACCTTGCCGCAAAAAGTGGTACCAACAGTTGGCAATACTCGCCCGCGACTCGCCATTCACTCCCAAAGACGAAACCGAAAAGAGAGGGAGAAATGAAAAATAGCGCAACGAATAGCGGCACCGCCAGCAGACCCAAGCGCTTAGCGAACTGGTCGAAAAGAGGCGTAAGTGGTTCGCTTGAGTGACGCCGTCTCGTAGCCTCTCGAAGGAACACCTGACTAATCGCCTGCACAACAAGCATAGTGGGCAATCCGAGGGCGCGTTGAGCAAGCGAAAAGAACCCGAGAGTTACAGTTGAGAATATTGAACCTACCAGAATATTCGTGATGTGCACCGATCCAGTGTTTGCCAAAGCCGCTGGCGCGGAGTAAAGAGGGAACTGTCGGTACCGCCTCGCAATTTCAATCGAATCGCGCCACGTTGTTTCAACGTCCCGGATTTTTGCTTTCGATGCCGATCGCGCAAGGTGGAGGGTCGCAACCGGTACACCAACCGCTTGTCCCACGATCAGGCCGGCCGGCCCGGCATGGGCTAATCCAAGCAAAACCTGACATGTTGCCACGACGAAAGACCTGGATAACTGTACTCGCGCTAGCGCAGGGTAAAGCTCGGCCCTATTGTTCAAGAAATTGAGGACATTGAACAGCCCCGTCAGAAACGCGATAGGAGGTATCAGGAATAGCCATCCAGCAAGTTGTCGTTCGCCAAGTACCCCAGCTATTGGCGAGCTGGCAACTAAGACAACACCGAACAGTAATATCGAGATTGCCGCGGCGACGCGAACTCCAGTCTTCGCGACTTTCACTGCGTAGTCGTCCGATTCAGGAAGAAGCACTGCCAGCTCGTAACGTCCGCTGACGGCTATTCCTAAAATCGATACGAGGGCAAAAAATACTGCGAATATGCCCATTTCCTCTGGGGAATATATCCGAGTCAGAACCGGATATGCACCTAGTGTCACGACCTGACCGGCCGCCGTGCCACCGGCGAGGGTCAACACGGACTTAAGCAGTCGGCCCGGTTTGGGCGTTTTCGTTTTAAACATCTGCAGACAAGGAATTACCGGCTGAGCGGGTCAAGATGAACCACCTCACTGGTTGCAGATGATCGGATAACAGCTTCAGCGACTTTAACTACCTCTAAACCGGCCTTGAAATTAACAATGTCGGACTCCGCACCTTTTACGGCGTCCCGGAAGTTCTCGTGCTCAATTCGAAGCGGCTCGGGCTTTTGAAAAGCGTATCTCAGTACGTCACCTTCGGACACCCCACGGAAGCGCGAAATCTCGTCCCATGTAGTCGGCACGCTTCCGTTTCCATAAAAGGTCAGATCTGCTGTGAGAGTATCCGCGACGAACGTTCCCAGTTCTCCGGTGATAATGGTTGAACGCTCCTTCAGCGGAGAAAGCCAGTTGACCAGGTGGCTAGTTACCGTCCCGTTATCAAGCTGCCCTATTACGGCCACGAGATCTTCATGCACGCGGCCCGACTTATGGCCGGTTTGCGCCGACACCGATGTGTAAAATTGCTGGGTTACCCACGAGGTGAGATCGAAGTCGTGCGTTGCTAGGTCTTTGACCACACCTACGTCGGCTATACGTCCCGGGAATGGGCCCTGCCGGCGCGTGGCCACTTGGTATATCTCGCCTAAGTCGCCCTGTGCAATTCTCATGCGTGCTTGCTGCAGCGCAGCGTTGTATCGCTCAATGTGCCCCACGCCGCCGATAAGGCCACGCTCTGTGAAAGCGGAAAATATTCTTCGTGCAGACTGGCTGTCATGTGCAAGCGGCTTCTCTATTAAGGCGTGGACGCCAGCGTCGGCAAGCTCCAAGGCCACATCCTCGTGAGAGCCCGTTGGCACTGCGACCACGCAATAGTCTATTCCCTGATCAATGAGCTCGGACACTGAAGAGAGCAGAAGCCGCCCCTTGGCTGCGCCGAAGTGGTCGCCCGCAGGATCTGCGACTGCCACAAGTTCGACACCTTCGAGGGTCCCAAGCACGCGTGCGTGGTGACGCCCCATCATTCCTAGGCCAATTAGTCCTGCTCTGAGATCCGCCATGTTAACTCCCCGCCTTTGCCAACTTGTTGACCGCCGTGACGATCCTGTCCAGTTCTGCCTCACCAATCGACGGGTGCACTGGGAGCGACAAGCACTCCCCTGCCGCGGTTGCCGTCTCCGGCAGATCAATATCGACGGCAAACGGGGCAAGCCTGTGATTCGGTACTGGGTAGAACAACCCCGACCCCACCGAGTACTCGTCCTTGAGCGCCGCAGCAAAACCGTCGCGATCTTCTGCGATCCTCACGGTGTACTGGTGGTAGACGTGCCGAGCGCCGGTCGCCACGGGCGGCACGATGACGCCCTCGAGATGAGCGTCCAAGTGCGCTGCGTTGGACCGACGGGTCTCCGTCCACGCGTCGACTTTTTTGAGCTGCACCCGCCCGATCGCGGCATGGATGTCGGTCATCCTGTTATTCATTCCTACGACCTCGTTGTGGTACTGCTTCTCCATGCCCTGATTGCGGTAGAGGCGCAGCTTGCGCGCGGTCTCAGCATCCGCCACAGACACCATTCCGCCTTCACCAGCTGTCATGTTCTTGGTGGGGTAGAGCGAGAACATGCCGAACCGACCGAAGGCCCCGACCGGAGTCCCGTCAAGGGATGCCCCGTGTGCCTGGGCCGCGTCTTCGAACACATCAAGACCGTGGGATTCGGCTAGCCGGAGGAGCGCTGGCATGTCCGCCGGATGTCCGTAAAGGTGCACCGGCATGATCGCTCGCGTCCGCTCAGTGATCGCGGCTTCTACTGCAGCCGGCGACAGGCAGAACGAGTGGGGGTCGATGTCCGCAAACACCGGGGTGGCGCCGGTGAGTGCTACGGAGTTGGCGGTCGCCGCAAAGGTGAACGACGGCACAATGACCTCGTCTCCGGGACCGATCCCGCTGGAGAGCAGCCCGAGGTGCAGGCCAGAGGTGCCGGAGTTCACTGCTACGCACTCGCGGCCCAGACCGAAGTGAGTTGAGAACTCCTCCTCGAACGCTCGTACCTCCGGACCCTGCGCAATCATTCCGCTGCGCATCACGCGGTCGACCGCGGCGCGCTCATCATCACCGATGAGCGGTTTGGCGGGGGGAATGTAGTCCATCAGGTTGTCTCCTCGATCAAGGTGTTTCCAGTCTCGCGGAACAGGTCGCCGGTCTGCGGGCAGATCCACGCTCCGTTGCCGGAGTCCTCGAGTGGCACGCCAGCCCGGCCGACCCAACGGATGCGGCGAGCGGGAACTCCCGCGACGAGGGCGAAGTCAGGGACGTCCTTGGTCACGACCGATCCAGCCGCAACCATCGCCCACCGCCCGATGGTGACCGGAGCAATGCACACCGCGCGAGCCCCGATAGAGGCACCAGTCCGACACGTGACGCCCACCGCGTCCCAGTCGTCTGCCCGCTTAAGAGACCCGTCCGGGGAGATCGACCTTGGGTAGTGATCATTGGTGAAAACTGCGGCGGGTCCAATAAACACCCCGTCCTCCAACTCGGCCGGTTCGTACACGAGGGCGTAATTCTGAAGCTTGCAATTGGCGCCCATCGTCACCCCGGTGCCCACATACGCGCCTCGTCCGATAACACAGTTCTCGCCAATTCGCGCATCCTCGCGCACCTGGGCTAGGTGCCACACCGAGGATCCGTCACCGATCGTCGCCGTCTCCGCGACGTCTGCGGAATCCACCACCCGCACCGCCATCAGTCGTCGGACCCTTCGGCCGGTCGCCCCACGACGAGGAACGTCGCCGAGCCGAACCGGTCGGCATCTAGGACACGCCTCCCGTCCACGACGATGCTCACCCCGGGAAGGTCGTCGGCGGAGAGCTCGCGGTAGGAGGCATGATCAGCCTGCAGGACCGCAACGTCGACGTGATCTCCCAGGGCGTAGGGCTCCCACTCGAACCCACGCAACTCCTCGTCGGAGTACATGGGGTCGTGCACGGTGACTTCGGCGCCAGCCTCGCGCAGGGCCTCGATTGTGGCAAAAACGCCAGAGAAAGCGGTTTCCTTCACACCACCCCGGTAGGCGACGCCAAGAACGACTGCTTTCTTGCCCGCAAGTGACCCGCCGGCGGCGCCGACAGCCAGGCCGACGGTGTAGCTTGGCATCGCCGCATTGGCCTCGCGCGCGGCGCGGACCACTGTCGCGTCAGGATCGTTCCACAGGTACAGCCGCGGGTACACGGGAATGCAATGCCCGCCCACAGCGATGCCCGGTCGGTGGATGTGGCTGTACGGCTGCGAGTTGCTCGCCTCAATGACCTCGTAGACGTCAATGCCGTTCTTCGCTGCAAACACACCAAACTGGTTGGCCAGTCCGATGTTGACGTCCCGGTACGTGGTCTCGGCGAGCTTTGCCATCTCCGCGGCCTCGGCCGAACCCAGATCCCATACGCCGTTGCCTCGCTCGAGATCCGGGCGCTGGTCGAACTGGAGCACCTGCTCGTAAAACTCTGTAGCGCGACGTGCGCCCTCGTTACCCAGCCCTCCAAGAAGTTTGGGGTATTTACGCAAGTCCTCAAAGACCCGTCCGGTAAGCACCCGCTCCGGCGAGAAGACGACATGGAAATCCTGGCCCTCAGTGAGGCCGGACTCTTGCTCGAGCTTCGGCTTCCACCGGTTCCGCGTTGTGCCCACCGGCAGCGTCGTCTCGTAGATAACGAGGGTCGAGTTTTCTTTACGCAGACCACCCGCGATGTCGCTCGTCGCGGAATCCATCCATGCAAAGTCGGGGCGGGCATCTTCGTCAACGAAAAGGGGTACCACAACTACAACGGCGTCGCTTTTTGCGACTGCGTCAGCGGTATTCGTTTGCGCAGTAAGCTGGCCTGCAGCCACTGCTTCGGAGAGGTATTCAGCCAGGTGTTCCTCGCCCGGGAATGGCTCGGTCCCACTATTAACCAGATCTACGACATTCTGGTTGACATCTGCACCGAACACATGATGTCCGGACCTTGCGAATTGCACCGCTAGGGGAAGTCCGATTTTCCCCAGGCCTACGACGGTGATCTTCATGTGCGTCTACCTATTACTTTCAGTCAGATAAGGCTCAAACGAGGGATACGCGTGGCTCGCGAGCCAGTCCCGAGCCTCGTCGTGATCCGCAATTTCAGCGATCTCCATTAGATCCAGCGCGATGGGGGGAACTCGAACTTCGTAGAGAGCTTCGTGTTTGGAGCTGACTTCCGGCTCTTCCGTGTCGTCAAACAGTTCCTCCGACATCTTCTCGTTCTCGCGTAGGCCGGTGTAGACGATCTCGAGTTTCTTTCCGGACTGTTCGATAAGAGTTTTTGCAACGTCGGCAATCTTGATCGGCTCCCCCATGTCTAAGACAAGGGTGTCGCCGCTCGACCCGACGGCCGCAGCCTGAAGTACCAACTGACAGGCTTCAGGGATGGTCATGAAGAAGCGATTGACGTCGGGATCGGTCACAGTCAGAGGACCGCCATCTTTGATCTGCTTCTCAAAAACTGTGAGCACAGAGCCGCGGGAACCGAGAACATTTCCAAAGCGCACAGATACGTACTTGGCGCGCTCGTTCTTTTTGGCTTCCGCGGCCGTGAGTCTTTCCGCAATCCGTTTGCTGGTGCCCAGCGCCGAACTCGGGTTGGCTGCCTTGTCCGTGGAGATGTTGACAAAGGTCTCCACGCCGCTCATCGAGGCTGCCTCGAGCAGGTTCAGGGTGCCCATGACGTTTGTCTTGAGTGCCTCAAGCGGATAGTGCTCGAGCAACGGCATGTGCTTGAGCGCTGCTGCGTGGAACACGATTTGGGGCTTACGCAGGGCAAAAATTTCCTGGATCGAACTCCGGTCGCGGATCGACGCGAGGACCGTATCCTCCCCATCAAGCATGGCCTGGTCGTGAATTGAAAGCTGGACTGCATGCAGGCCAGATTCATCTCGGTCCAGCATCATGAGTTCAGCTGGACGAAACCTGCTGATCTGGCGGCACAATTCGGACCCGATTGAGCCTCCGGCGCCGGTCACCATGATCCGCTTTCCGCGGAGGTACTCGGCAATCTGCGTCTGATTGAGTTGCGCGGGCTTACGTCCCAACAGATCATTCACGTTGATCTCGCGAAGCTCATCCGCAGCAACGCGACCCCGCATCATCGAATCGAGTGGCGGCAACATCAGCACCCGTAGACCTGCGGATTCGGCACGGTCTCGGATCTCGATAAGCTCGTCGGCGGGCAGGCTCGGTACCGCCAACAGGAGGGTAGAAGCCCCCGTCTTCTTGGCCAATTCTTCGAGAATGTCGCGTCCACCATGCACGCGAACACCCTCGATCACCATGTGGCGCTTAGCTGCGTCGTCATCCAAGATCCCGACCGGATTGAAGTGGGAGACCTCTGAACGACGGAGTTGGCGAACGAGTTGCATACCGCCATCGCCGGCTCCAAAGACCAGCGCACGCTCCGCATTCTTTGTCCCGCCTGCACCGAACAGTTTCTTCCGCCGCACCAGTGACCTGAGGACCAGTGCAGCGAGGATGGTAAATGCGCCGGTCACGATGGGCGTGGAGCGCGGGACCCCTCCGTACTGACCTCCGACGATGTGGCCGAGAAATACAGTAAATGTGGCAGTCGAAAATACGAAGGTGATGACACTGGACTCAAGAACGCTGCCGGGCACAAACCGTCCACGGTATAACCCAACCAACCAACCTAGGACCCACGTCAGCACTATGAGCGCAGCAAGTACGAAGTACGCGCTTCCCATTCTCAGGGACTGCGCGAGACGATCCACCGAGAAATCGAATCGCAGCCATATAGCGACGACGAACATTGCCGCCCATAGCACAGAGTCGACGACGGTCCATTGCGAAGTACCGAGCCCTACCGTTCGACGGTCTCGCATTCCACGCTGTCTGACCCGAGCACCGGAGGTCATCTGCGATTCCTCCCAAATCAGTGACTTCGCTGCGGACGGAGCGTGCATCAAGACTGCTCAACCATCGAAGAATTCTTGGACGAGTAATAATACGAGTCGTAGTAGCCCGCAGAACCTTTTTTAGCGGGTCTATTTGCGACAGTCACCAGACCGAGAAGGGGCGCGTCCGCCTTAGCCAGGTTATCTACGGCCTGCGCGACCTGATCTGCGGTGGTCCTGCGGGAGCGCACCACGAGCAGCGCGCCGTCGGTGATCCTCGCCAGCAACGCGCCGTCTGTCACGGGGAGTAGCGGCGGGGAATCGATGATGACGTAGTCGTACTTGCCGCGAAGGTCCTCGAAGAGATGCTGCGCCATATCCGAGGCCAGCAACTCGGAGGGGTTGGGCGGCAGCGGACCGCATGCCAACAGGTCAACACCGTCGTGTCGCGTCTCCTGTACCACGTCCGCAAAATCGGCCTGGCCGGAGAGAATGTTGGTGAGGCCGACTTTGTCCGGCATGGACATGTAACTGACCACCAGCGGCCGGCGGAGGTCTGCCTCAACGATGAGGACCCGATTGCCTGACTCTGCGAGCGCGAGCGAAAGGTTGATCGCGGTCTCAGATTTGCCCTCAGTTGCGACTGACGAGGTGAGCACAACTACGCGCGGAGGATTGTCCACGTTGAGGAACTGCAGGTTGGTGCGCAGCCGACGGAAGCTCTCGGCCGCCGGGGAGTGCCCCTCCCGGAAGGGCACGATGTGGGCGGCGTCCTTATTCCTATCCTCGTTCTTGCGGAACGGGATCGAGCCAACGACGGGCTTACCGCTAATCGCTTCCAACTGCTCCGTGGACTTCACTCTACGATCAAGAGCATTTGCGAGAAGTGCAATGCCGATTCCGGCTAGAAGACCCAGTGCCAGGCCGATTGCAATATTTTGCTCGGTCTTGGGGGCCACCGGCACTGTGGGGAGCGCGGGGGGATTGACCACACTTAGCTTGGCAAGTGCCGGTCCGCCGCCGTCCGGGGTCTCGAGGCCCTGGATCGCCTCGGGCAGGACGTCTCCGAACGCCTCAGCCATTTTTAGCGCCCGTTGGGGATCAGCGTCTGACACCACGACGTTGAGCAGCACGGTCTTGGCGTCAGCGGTGGCTGTGACCCTTCCCGCGACCTCGGTGGCGCTGAGATCGACGTCAGAGGCGTCGGCGACTTTCTGCGCAATATCCGTGCTCTTGACCAGCGCTGCGTACGACTGCACCCTCTGCTGGGCACCCAGCGAACCCTGGTAGGCCGCCGCGGCGGAGTCTCCCCCGGCGACCGTGACGTAGAACTGCAGCTTCGCTTGGTAGGTCGGCGTAGTAAGAAGACTCATTCCCAGCGCCAGGAGCCCTCCGAGAAGGGTCGCAGCCACAATGGCGATCCAGCGGGCACGGAGTACGGACAACAGATCCCGCAGATCCACTCCAGGGTCCTTTCCTCGAGGCAGTCGCACAGAAGTGACCCGGTTCCGCAGATGCGAACCGGGCCGAACGATGACACTACTTTGCTGAGGCATTCCTCAACACCCGTCGTTCACACAATGAACATGGATTAACGGATGCGCACAGTTCTCACGATCACCACCGCCGCAACTTTCCCTCGAGTCGCACCCCCCAACTTCGTCCCTGGAGAGACGCAGGCAGCGCCAGCGCTACCCAGCAATTGTTGTTGCGACACCATGTTTGCAGTTAGCGGGGTCGAAACTCCTCCTGGCTGGCAGTCTTGTTGCTCAATTTAGGGTGCGCCCAGTAGTCCATACGATCACAATCGTGGTGGTAGCAGGCCTAGCCGCAGCCGATCTGACGATACCTGAAACCTTGCTTAACGAGCGGCGGCGGACCGCATCCTCGCCATGCGTCCGCCACGCGTAACTGGCCGACCACCAAGCGCTCTTCGCATGTTCTGTACCCGCGCTACCGAGCGCACCGCAGTCGGTTACAGGTCGAAATCTCGAAGGCCACACCCGCTTTTGGCGCAGCCAAGAACGTAACCAGTGAGTAAAAGCGCTCCGCCCACAGCCGGGGGTGGGCTTCATCGATATCGAGATCGACCAGAGCCGGACCTGCCCCCGTATCCAACCCCTCCAGGCTCGCCGGGCGGATCTCATCCAGCCACAACAACGTCGGCAGCATCAGCACTATCGCGACATCGCTGCCGCAATCGAGCCGGGCCCACCCATTGTTTGGGCTGGCCCGGCTCGAGACATACGGCTTACGGCTCGAACCGAGCGAAGTTGCATCTGGTCGACTATTCGACCTCATCGTGAACCCGCTGGACGACAATCGGAACGCGCTTTCCAATCACACCAGCGTCGCTGGACCTCCACTTTAGCCATTGCATTAAACGACTCGATGTTGCATCGTGTGCAACATGGTTGTGAGGGGTGAACTCCCCGGTTCCGCACGCCAGGCCCTACCGGACGGCGTGACGTTCCTCGACGCCGAACCCGCCGTGTTCGAGGCAATGCTCGACGGCTGGGCGATGCAACAACGTGCCCGATTCCTCAAAGCCAAGACGATCGAGGTGCGCCTTGGTTTGATTCGACGCTTCGCCATTTTCAGCAACGACTACCCGTGGTCGTGGACATGCGCAGACGTCGAAGCGTTCATCTCCGACCACCGGCAAGCAGAGCACCCGATCGCGATGTCGACCGCGCGGATGTACGAGATCACCATCCGAATGTTCCTGACCTACATCACCGATCCCCGCTACGGCTGGGCCTCGACGTGCCAACAACTCTTCGACGCGGTGCCGCAGCAGATCCTGCATGAGTGGAACACCATCGTCCACACCACGGACTACGAAGGCGCCCCCGGCCGCCGACCACTGACCTACGACGAAGTGCAGGCACTGTTCGATGCCGCCGACGGACGCGCCGAAGCGATCCCGGGAACCGGACGCAAGGGCGCGCTGACTGCGCAACGCGACGCGGCGCTTTTGAAAACGATCTACGCGTTCGGACTCCGTCGCCAGGAAGCGTGGGGCCTGGATATAGCCGACCTGCGGCACAACCCCACGACGCCGGGCTACCGCAACTGTGGTGCTGTGTTCGTCCGGTTCGGCAAAGCCAGCAGGGGAGGGGCGGCTAAACGTCGCACCGTGCTGACCGTCCCGGAAATGGACTGGATCGTGCCGGTCCTGGAGAACTGGCGAAACGAAATCCGGCCACTGCTGGGATGCCGATCCCATCCAGCCTTGTGGGTCACCGAACGCTCAGACCGCATCTCCATGCGCCGCATCAATGACGCGTTCACCACCGCCCGCGACGCGGCCGGCCTGGACCCGGTGCTGGACCTGCACTGCCTGCGCCACTCCTATGTCACCCACTTGGTGGAGTTCGACTACCCCGAACGGTTTGTCTCCACTCAGGTCGGGCACTCCTACGCCGCGACCACCGCCATCTACACCGGCGTGTCCGACGAGTACCGCAACCGCTTGCTGCGCCGATCCTTGAGCCGCCACCCCGACCTCTGGGAGAGCCCGTGAACAAGAAGATGAGCTACACCTGGCACCTGCGCACCCTGATGGCCGAACGCGGACACTTCGCCACCAGCGACCTCGTCCCGCTACTAGCCGAACGCGGCGTCCACCTGTCCCGCGAACAGGTCTACCGCCTGGTCACCACCACCCCGCAACGCCTCAGCTTGGACGTGTTGGCCGCACTGTGCGACATCCTCGACGTCGACACCTCCGACCTCATCGAAATCACCACCGCCAACGTCTCGGTCACCAAACCCACCGGCACCGCCGAAGCCGGCCACCCGCCACCCGTGCGACGCACCACGATCCGCCGACCCACAGGCTCATGACCGACCCCACGACTGGCCTGGCGGCGGTGCTCGCCCTCCTCTACTCCGACCACAGCAAGGCGGCACATCGCACTGCAATCACCGCCGCGGAACTGTTACCGGACGAACTTCATCACGTGCTCCATTACGTACGTCGAAATCTCGCAACAGTGCGCACCCGCCCAGATGACGCACCGCCAGGACTGCACCGGCTACTCGACCAGGTCACGGCGCTTCCGACCGAAGTAATCACCCCGCCACAGTGCTCCGGCTGCGGCAAAGAACGTCGCCTGCGCTATCGCGCACCGAGCGGGGGACGCTGGTGCCTATCCTGCTACAACGCCTCCCGGCGAACCCCGTGCCGGCGATGCGGAATACTCGCGGTACCCGCCGCCCGCGAAGAGGACGGCGTGCTCTGCGCTCAATGCCGACGCGCAGACCCCGATCGCCGACCACCATGCTCACGCTGCCACCGGCCCCGCCCGGTTGCCTACCGCGTCGATGGACAACCCCTCTGCCAGGCCTGCGGGCCCAAAAAGCTGTACACCTGCAGCGACTGCGGACGCCCCGATCAACCGGCTCACGCCATCACCGACACCGGACCGCTCTGCCCGCGCTGTTACCACCGCAGCCGCCCCCGCACCTGCCACCACTGCACGCGATCTACGCCTCACGCCCGCCGCGACCCCGACCTCCCAGGCACGTGGATCTGCTACCGCTGCTACACCCCACCGATCGCCGAATGCACCATCTGCGGCCAAGAAAAACCCTGCGACAGGGGAGTGCCCACCGGACGACCGATCTGCTCGTCATGCCGATCCAAACAACGACCCCATCGGCAATCGAAGCCCGCCACCAAAGAGCGCTGCACGATTTGCGGTCTCACCCGATCAGTGCGCATCACCCTGCCGCTCGGGCCAGTGTGCGATCCCTGCTGCCACCAGCTGCGCGAGAACCCCATCAACTGCACTTCCTGCGGTCATCGGCGACCCCAGGCCGGCCTCGACGCGCACGGCCACCCGCTCTGCGGCCCGTGCTCTGGTGAGCACAGGAACTGGTACTGCCGCTCCTGCGGAACCATCGACCTCCTGGTCACCGCCACCGACTGCCTCGGCTGCCGCAACTCCGCCCGAGTCGACCAAGCCCTGCAGTGCACACATCCGCACCTACGCGCCCAAACCGACTCCATTCGAGCCCTGCTGCTCAAGTCCTACCCCCCGCGGCGCACCGCATTACTGCTCGAGAGCCCGCACAGTTGGTTCATCCTGCTCACCACCCTCATCGCCGAGGATGAACCCCTGACCCACGCGAGCCTGGACCGCAAGCCTCAGAACACCCGCACCCACCATCTTCGGCGGCTACTCATAGCCCTGGAGGTTCTGCCCCCACGAGAGGACATCGTCGACGGACTCAACCTATGGATCGACGCACTGCTGGCCGACCAACCTCCACCGATCGCCGTCGTACTCCAGCCCTACGCCACCTGGCACGTCACCCACCGACTGCGCCGCGCCCGCGGTAACAGCCCCTCCGCAGGCAAATACGCGCGAACCCGCATCCGATGCGCCGCCAACTTCCTGCACTGGCTCCAGGACCGCGGCACCGACCTCACCCAAGCAACCCAGTACGACGTCGACTCCTGGCTCGATGAAGGTGCCACCACCCGTCGCCGGGTCCGCGACTTCCTGACCTGGACCGCTGGACGCGGGCTCACCACAGACCTCCACGTGCCGTGGCTAGGCACCGAGGGCCCTCCCGGGTACGTCCTCGACGAAGACACCCGGTGGCAACTCTTGCGCCGGTGCCTCACCGACCCCTCCCTCGACCTGCGCGTGCGTGTCTCCGGCGCACTGGTCCTGCTATTCGGGCAAAACCTCATCCGAATCGCCGCACTACGCGCCGAGGACATCACCACCGCAGGCGACGACACCTACCTAACACTTCGTGACCACCCGGTCCTACTGCCACCCATCCTGGCCACCCTCATCGGAGACCTCGCAGCACAACCGGCACCCATCGACGATCCCCGCCCACCAGGCACCCCGATCTGGCTCTTCCCCGGCCGCAACGCAGCCCATCTCCACCCCAGCCGCCTGGCTCAGCTTCTGGGCCGCGACCTGGGTCTCGACACCCGCGCCGCCCGCGGCGGCGCGCTGCTGGCCCTGGCCTCCGACCTGCCCGCCTCCGTCCTGGCCGACCTGCTCGGCCTGTCTATCACCGCCGCCCTGCGCTGGACAGCTCTAGCGGCCCGCGACCAGGGCGTCTACCTCGCCGCACGGCTCGACAACTGCAACTGATGTCGGAGACGGCACCTATCCTCACCCCACCCGGTAACAGCTCCCCGACACCCCTCGAGGCCACCATGACCGCCGCCCTGTTCCCACGACCCGAAGGAACCGACACCCAACAGCTCTCCCTGCTCGGCGACCCGCGCCCGGTGCGCACCCCAGCCAAGCTGTGGCGGGTCTGGCTCACCGACTCCGCGACCCAGCAGCGGTTCGAGGCCAAGCGCTACCGCCGCGGCACCGATCAATGCTGGCCGTGGATCGGAGCGATCTCCTCCACCGGACACGGCTCCTTCCGCGCCGCCAGCCTGCCCGGACTCTCCCGCCGCGGCACCGTCCCCGCGCACCTGTACGCCTACCAACTCGAACACGGCATTATCGACCGACTCGGTTGGAGCGCACTGAACGACTCCATCCTGTGCCACCGCTGCGACTACGCCGGCTGCACCAACCCCCACCACCTACGCCTGGGCACCGCCACCGACAACCGCACCGAATACCTCGCCAGGCGACACGGCCCAAACAGCCCCCTGGCCGACACCCGTGGCCCCGCCGGCCTCTCCCGCGCTATCGCCGCCGCCATCCGGAACGCCCACGCCGCAGGCGAATCACCGCACATCATTGACCGACGCATTAACGACGCCGCCGATGTCGGTCGCCCTTGGTCACTTTGGTAGTCATCGGCGCTGAACACCTCGCCTTAGGTAGCTCGTAAGTCAGCTTGGAAACCTGTGTGGCGGATCAAGACCGGGCGAAGCCTGCAATACCGAGCACACCTAGGAAAGGGCCGGATAGCGTCGATGGAAAACTCACGAAGCGCGATTATTTTGCATCAGCTTGCAAAGTTGCGCCGTCAAACAGGACGATTCACGCTTTAATCAGCAAAGACCTCGACGCCGCCCTTGAACGTAATTCTCTTAACCCTGGACGGCTCACTTCTATCTAAATATCTTCCGCCGGAGTATACAACCTCGGCCTCAGGAATTTCAGCGGATATTGATCGAGCCAATTCGATCCCTCGCAAATTCCACTGATCTACGTCGAATCCATCATCCCGCCAAGTAACCCTGCCAAGATCCGCCCTAAACTCGCCCGAGCAGTGCTCGTGAAATTCGCGAGTCCATATAGTCAATCCCTCCGCGAGCTCGGCAGAGACGGGAAACTCGTCAAGTTCTACCCACGGAGGCCCGCCCTGACCTGGCGGCCTATTGGTGATATTCGTCCATATTGAAGAAGGGTGGCCAAATTCTGGCATCAGCTTGACATACGGCTTCACTCATTCCTCTTTCGCTAGGCAAGCCTATAGCGGCAGTCGCTCCAGTCCCCACTCTTAGGCGGACCACCGGCCCATGCTGTAACGATAGTATCGTCCGGGGAGACGATAACGACGCTGCCTACATCCTTGTAATTGTTTCCGCGTTGGCGTCCCCAGTTTGGATAGTCGGCAAATCCAAGTGGGGTATCCTCGGCATTTAGGGTGTGATACACGCATGACATGAAATCGAGCCAGTCCTGGGCCTCAGGGAATTCGTAGAAGTGTCCGTCTTCCAAATCCGGCATGTCGACAATGTGCTCCCTAAAAACCGCACAAGACAAAGTGACCAGATTGCTTCCCGTTTTCGAATCTCGAGTCGGAAATGCCGCAATGTTCCGTTCGGCTGGATACGCCCACTCTAGGCAAGGGAGAACTGTCGACTCATAGTTCCAGGCGACTACTTGACCATCGCTATACTGGAGAACGAGTGGATCTTCATGCATTCTCGTTCCACTAAGCTGGCCAGATTGGAACTGCTGAACGTACCAGATTCCATCCTGGCCAGTCGGATCTGAAACCGGGTACCCGTATTCCCCGAGTTCATAACCCGAATTTGACCATCTGTCTAGGATAGTTCCGCCAAGATATTTCGCTCCCGTACTGGGGTGCCAGTAGATCACACCATTCTCGAAGCGGTTCATGCGCCCAACGCCATCGGGAAGAACTCTCTCGTCGCTGATGGGATACCCGAGCATGCCTTGCTCTGCGCCGAGTTCGTGCCACTTGTCGGCTATTGCTCCTCCGATGCTGTATGCCTCGTTGAGCTTCCAGTAGATGGTGGAGCCGGTGAAGTGCTGTCGGCGGCCGATACCGTCTGGGTTGGTGATCTCGTCGGTGGTTGGGTAACCGATGTAGCTGTTCTCGTAGCCGTGGCGGGCCCAGGCAGCGAGGAAGTGATTCACGACCGGGTGGGCGCCGCCCTGGGGGGACCAGTAGATAGGGCCGTTCAAGAATTCGGTGCGCTTGCCGATGCCGTCGGGGTTGGTCAGCTCGTTGGTCTTCGGGAACAGAAGGAAGCTGTTCGGTCCGCCGAGCTCGTTGTACTTGTCCCGGATGGCACCGCATACCTCGTAAGGTGCTGGCCAGTAAACCTGGCAGCCCGGAGCCGCCAGGGCCTGATTCGCGCCGTCTTGGCTGTTGAGTGCGGCTTCCATTGTTTCAGCCTTGTCGGCTTCTTCCTTGGTGAAGCCTGCCGGAATCTCGTCGCGGTCCGACCGCATCTCACCCGGCACGATCTGCCGGTTGGGATTGCCGGTAGCCCGCCACTCCTGTTCGAGTTGGGGGGTCTGGCCACGCTGGGCGACAGGGCGGCGATCCCACTGCTCCTGAGACAACGCCGTGCCGGGAGCTTGACGAGCCATCGCAGATGCTCGAGCAGGTGGCTCGTCCAGCGGCATCGCATCAGCCGGCATCGGCGCCGCCCGCAAGGTCGTATCCGATCGCTCCGCAGGCGCAACTGTCTCGGCCACCCGGACCGGCTGACTCGTCTGCGGCGACTGCTGGGCGAACACGGTTGGCGGGGTCGTCAGCGCGAGGCCGGTGGCCACCATAAAGGCGACAGTCGAGGCTGCCGAACGAGAAAATTGCCGATACCCGGTACGAGGGGTCACGACAGCCTCCTAAACACTAAGGGAACGTACAGCTTTGACCTATGTTTACAACAGCTCGCCGTAGCGCAAGCACTCTTCGAGGAACTAAGACTCAGGTTTGGATAGCGCCTACTTGGAATACCTACCGCTTGCCAGTCATATAGGCGCCGTCGAACAGCATCGTGGAGGCCACCGTCGGCTGACGCCCTTGACCGTCTCGTCCACCACCACGTACTCCTCGGCGTTTGCGAAGACGGCGAACGGCATAACCCGGTTGAACTCCTTCTGGAGGCAGTGGAACGCAGCCATCTGCTCGTCCAGCGTCTCCACCGAGTTGAGGGCCCTGGCTGCATCGAGCTCAGGATCGTCGACGCCGTTGATTTTGGTAGATCCGCCCGGCACCACGTTGGCCAGGAAACTCGCCGATGCGTCGGCGTCCGAGGGGCTCATGCCTCCGATGGTGATCTCGAAATCGCCGCTGAACAGCTTGGCGGATTGCTGCGATGCAGGCACATTCTCCCGAATGACACCAAGTCGACGGCGTCGAGAAGGGCCTTGACCACAGTCGTCAAGCCATGTTGTTCACCCGCTCGATTGTGGTAGCCGGTTCACGACGACTCCGCCCGCGGCTGCCCGCGACGCTGTCTGTGATGCCCTGGTTCTTCCGAAACGCACCTGAGTGAGTGAGCACCGGGGCCGCGGAGGGGGGTTCCGCGGCCACCGGCGACTCTGTCACGCACGCGGCAGGACGGCGACCGGGGGGTGGTCGGCGCATCCCGCTCATCGTGCGGAGTCGGCGGCACCTAGAGGGGGAATCAGGCTCCGCCACCGACTGCCTGCGACATTAACCGCAGAATGGCTACTACACAACTGTCAAGTTGGTATGGGCTCCTAACGAAACTCACAGGCTGCTTGGTCGGGGCCTTCGTCGTCGTCAGGCTGACTTCTTCGCCGGAGCCTTCTTGGCAGCAGACTTCTTGGCTGCGGGCTTCTTCGCGGGCTGCTTCTTGGCCGCAGTTTTTTTTGCGGGAGTCTTCTTCGCCGCCGCCTTCTTCGCTGCCGCCTTTTTCGCCGGAGCCTTGGCGGCCGTGGACTTGGAGCCCTGCTTGGCCGCGGGCTTCTTCTCCGAGCCGGAGGCCTTGTCGTCGTCGTCATCGTCGTCACTATCGGCGCCAGCGTCGACCTGGCCGCCGCGGTCCTTCACGCTCGCCCGCAAGGCGGCCAGCAGGTCGGCGACCTCGTCGTCCCCGTCGTCGTCGCTCGAGGACTCACGCTCCTCGACCGTGAACGCCTCACCGCCCGCAGCCTTGGCCTCGATGAGTTCCTTGAGCTGGTGCTGGTAGTCGTCCTCGTACTTCTCCGGCTCAAAATCCGCCGCCATCGTCTCGATGAGCGACGCCGCCATCTTCACCTCCTGCGGACGGACCCTCGCCTCCGTATCCAACCCCTCCAGGCTCGCCGGGCGAATCTCATCCGGCCACAACAACGTCTGCAACATCAGCACGTCCTCGTACACCCGCAACGCACACAAACGCGTGCGGTTGCGCAGCGTAAACGTGCAGATCGCCAAGCGGTCCGTCGACTCCAACGCCTCCCGCATCAGCACATACGCCCGATTCGAGCGCGACGCCGGCTCCAGGAAGTAGGCGCTGTCAAAAGCGACCGGATCCACCTGGTCGGCCGGGACGAACTCCGTCACCGCGATCTCGTGGGTCTGCTCCACCGGCAAGGTCGCCAAGTCCTCCTTGGTGAGGATGACCATCTCGCCGTCGTCGGACTCGTACGCCTTGGCGATGTCCGAGAACTCCACCTCCTCGCCGTTGTCCTCCCGCACCTTCTTGTAGCGGACGCGCACACCATCGGACTTATCGACCTGATGCGCGTGCAGATCGTGGTCCACCGTCGCCGAATACACCTTGACCGGCACATTCACCAGACCAAAGGAAACCTCGCCCTTCCAGATGGATCGCATGAAACGAGTATGCGACAACCGGACGCGACGCGCCGCCGGTCGAGCACGCGTCCCCGGCCCCGCCCGCAGCCCGCCAGTTACCTCAGCTGGCAACGTACGTCGTGGACGCGTGCTGCCGCCGCACCCGCGCAGGCACCACGAACAGCATCACCACCACAAACACCGCCAACACCGCCCCCGCCGCGACACCGCCCGCGGTTCCCACCACCAGGGAGAAGATCAGCGCCCCGAGACCCACCATCGCCACCGCGAGCAGCGCCAACCCGACCCGCGCCAGCGTCGCCGACAGGCGCAGCACCCGATCCTTACGGTGGGAGCGGAACACCGCCCGGTGGATCATCACCGGGCTCAACAGCACCACCGTCGCCGCCAGAACCAGCGTCAACACACCCAGATACAGGGCACGTCCTCCCCCACCGATCTCGGCGAACCGGTCCTGGAACGGCACCACCAGCAGAAACCCGGTGAGCACCTGGCCGCCCGTCTGGACGATGCGCAACTCCTGCAGCAACTCGATCCAGTTGCGGTCGATGCGCTGCGCCTCGGTCTCATTGCGTTCCGTCTCGTTACGCTCCGGTACCCCGTCGGCGTGCATGTGGCCCCCTTCCGCCACCCCAGTGTGCCCCGCCGGCGCCCACCATCCACCCCACTCGCGGGATCGCCGCCGCCGCGGACGGGCACCGGACGTGAAAAGGTACAAGCACCATGCTCGCCGAAATCGCCCCGCAGCTGCTCCTCGTCGCCGCCGCGTCCGTCATCCTGGGAACCGTCCTGCAGCGGGTCAGCGGGATGGGTGTCGGGCTCGTCGTCTCCCCCACCCTCGTGCTGCTCCTCGGGCCCGTCACCGGCGTCCTGCTCACCAACCTCACCACGACCGTGTCCGCCACACTCATCGCGATCACCCTGCGCCGCGACATCGACTGGCGCCGCTACCGCCGCCTCGCGCCCCTCATCGTGGTGGGATCCGTGCTCGGAGCGCTCCTCGTGCGTGCCGTGGACCGCAGTTGGCTCGAGGTGGTGATCGGCACACTCCTGCTGGCCACGCTCGCCACCACCGCCCTCGTGCGCATGCCACCGGTCAGCGGCCCGATCCCCGCCGCCGTCGCCGGCACCGCCGGAGGATTCCTCAACACCGCCGTGGGAGTGGCCGCGCCCGCGATGCTCATCTACGCCCACGCCACCAACTGGACCCAGCGATCCTTCGCCGCCACCCTGCAACCGATCTTCGGCACCATGGGCGCCGTCTCCGTGATCACCAAGGTGGGCCTCGGCGCCGCGCCCATCACCGACCTGCCGCCGCTGATCGTCATCGCCCTCGTCGTGGCGATGGTGCCGGTGGGCATCACGCTCGGCGGGCCGATCTCCCGGCGGGTCAGCGCCGAGACCGGGCGCAGGCTCGCCGTCGTCGTCGTCACCGCCGGAGCCCTCACCACCCTCGGCCGCGGGGTTGGGCACCTCACCGGGGTGCTCTGACACCCTGACGCCCGGCCCGCGTCTTACCCACCCGGGGACACTCCACCCAGCTCTCTTCCACCCGGGTCTCATCCACGCCAGGTCTCATCCATTCGACTGATGGCAGCGCGCCACCGCGCCGTTAAGGTCGGACCAATGACGAGTGAGCAGCCCACCACCGCGGACCATCACTCCCCCGCCGGGACGCACACCCGCCCGCGCCCCAGCAAATGGTGGGCGCTGGTGGTGATGGCGGTGGGCCTGGCGATGATCGTCATGGACGGCACCATCGTCGCCGTCTCCATGCCCACCATCATCGCCGACCTCGACCTCGACCTCACCGACGCCCAATGGGTCAACTCCTTGTACTCCGTGGTTCTGGCGGCGCTGCTGCTCACCGCCGGCAGCCTCGGCGACCGACTGGGCCGGCGGCGACTATTTATTGCGGGAATCGCCCTGTTCGTGGCCGGCAGCATCTGGGCCGCCACCGCCGGCGACGCCACCGCCCTCATCAGCGCCCGCGTCCTGCAGGGAGTCGGCGGCGCCTGCATCCTCCCCACCACCCTGTCCACCGTCAACGACACCTTCCGCGGCACCGACCGCGCCGCCGCGTTCGGCGTGTGGGGCGCCGTCATCTCCGGCGCCGCCGCCCTCGGCCCCCTGCTCGGCGGGTGGCTCACCAGCACATTTTCCTGGGAGTGGATCTTCCTCGTCAACGTGCCCATCGGCGTAGTCCTGGTGGTGGCCGCACTCATCGCCGTGCCCAAGACCACCGCGCCGTCCGGCCGGCGCGGCTACGACGTCGACGGCCTGCTGCTCAGCGCGATCGGATTCGGGCTGCTCGTGTTCGCGATCATCGAGGGCTCGGCGCTCGGCTGGTGGGAACCGCTCGCCGACCTCCACCTGTTCGGGCTCACCTGGTCGCAGGACATGCCCGTCTCGATCGTGCCGATCCTGCTCGCCGTGTCCGTGGTGGCGCTTGTCTTGTTCGGGTTCTGGGAACGTCACCGCGAACGCGTCCACCGCTCCGCGCTGCTCGACCTCACCCTGTTCTTCATCCCCACCTTCAGCCTGGGCAACCTCGCCGCCATGATGATCGCCATCGGCGAGTTCGGGCTCATCTTTGTGCTGCCGCTGTTCCTCATCAACGCCGTCGGGCTGGGCACCATGGCCACCGGCTACGTGCTGGCGACCATGGCCCTCGGTGCGTTTGTCGCCGGCGCCCTCGCCCGGCACCTCGCCGCCCTCATCGGCGCCGCCGGCACCGTGCTCGCGGGCGTGGCCCTCGAGGTACTGGGCGCACTGACCCTGGCGCTGACCATCCACGCCGGCACCTCGCCGGTTGTGATCGGTGCGATTCTGGTGATCTACGGCATCGGCCTGGGGCTGGCCTCCGCACAACTGACCAGCACCGTCTTGCACGACATCCCCGTCGCCTCCTCCGGGCAGGGCTCGGCCACCCAGAGCACCGTCCGACAGGTCGGCGCCGCCATCGGCGCCGCCGTCGCCGGCTCCGTCCTCTCGCTAGGGCTGGCACAAAGTTTTGCATCCGTGACCGGCCCGGCAGCCCAGTTCGCCGATGCCACCCGCAGCTCCGCCGGCGGCGTCATCTCCGGCCTTCGCGACCAGGGTGCGCCCGACGCCCTGGTGGGCGTCCTGGCCGACGGCTTCGCCGACGCCACCCGCTGGACCCTCTACAGCACCACGGGGTTCCTCGTGCTGGGGCTGCTCGCCGCCGTCGCCGTGTTGGCGGCAGCGCGGCGGGGTGGGGCTGGGCAGGAGGATAAAAGCGTCAACGCTGAAACTGGAGCTACTTCTGTTTAGGCCGATGCTGGTGCGCGTTTACGAGATTGGTTCCGGGCACTGGCCAGTGACCGCGCCGATCGAGTTAATCTCCGCATTGGATCGAGGATCGTTCGCGTAATTGATCTGGTTGGTGCACCGATCGTCGGGCGTGGCATTCGGATCGCGCATAGTGGCACCGGACGGGTACCTGCACACCGTTCCGTCGCACTTCGGCGAGTTGGCCGCAGCCTCACCTTGCAAAGTGCGGTCGTGAACCGCTTGGCAGTAATCGGAGTACCCGGTCACGCTTCCGTCGGACCAGTAAGTCTCTACCGGCCCGAGTCCCATCTGACAGTCGACTATGTAGGGCGTCTCGACCGCGGCAAGCTCAGGCTCGCTGACAGGTGCCTCGACCGTCGTCGTAACGGTGGCGGTCGAAGGCTCACTACTCGTCGACCGTTCGCTTGTTGAAGCGGTGGCTGATTGCGGCGCCTGGGTCTCGCTCGAGCCACACCCCACCAACCCGGCACCCAGCAAAACCACGACCAGAAGACAGTACTTAGCACCCATGCCGAATATGTTTACGCTGCAATCGTGGGTTTGCGGTGGAAACGCGCGTTTACGTCATGACCTCTGGCGGGGACCTGCCAGTCCCTCTCGGATCGAGCGCAGTCCAGGCCGCACACCTGCTCCGGCGTGTCACGGACGTACGTTACGTACTCATAGTCAGGAACGGCTTCGATTGATTCAGTGTGGGCGTTCATTGCTGGTTCGTCTGCTTGGTGCCTGCGGGCGGCGGGCGGGATCGGCACACCCCCAGCGCCCGAGGGTGGCGGTTGGCAGAGACGGCCCAGTATTCAGCCCCACCCCGAGGTGATCAACGGTCTAGGCAAGATTCCATATCGCCGCGCTGCGGGCAGCCTGAGCCGAGGCGGTCGCCGGTGTCGGACTGAAGTGCCAGAGTGGACCCATGGCGACCAAGGGGAAAAAGGAGTCGGTCGAGGTCGACGGGCGGACCGTGCGGTTCACCCACCCCGACAAGGTGCTCTACGAGGCCACCGGCACGACCAAGTCCCAGGTGCTGGAGTACTACCTGGCCGTGGCGCCCCTGCTCATCACGTACGCGGGCCGGCGGCCGGTGACGCGCAAACGCTGGCCCGACGGCACCGGCGACAAGTCGTTCTTCGAGAAGAACCTCCCCTCCCACGCGCCCGACTGGGTGCCGCGGGTGACGATCGAGCATTCCAAGCGCGACGTCACCTACCCCGTGCTCGACTCGCCCGCCACGCTCGCGTGGTTCGCCCAGCAGGCCGCGCTCGAGCTGCACGTGCCCCAGTGGACCCTGGAAGACGACGAGCCCGGGCGGACGCGCCGGATCGTCATCGACCTCGATCCGGGACAGGACGTGGATCTGGATACGACGGCGAAGGTCGCCCTGCGCGTCAAGGACTTGCTGGACGAGGCGGGACTCGATTCGTTCCCGGTCACCAGCGGGTCGAAGGGAATTCACCTCTACGCCCGGCTGGACAGGGCCGTCACCGCCAAGAGCGCCTCCGCGGTGGCCAAGCAGATCGCGCAGTCGCTCGCCACGCAGACCCCCGACCTGGTCACTTCCACCATGACGCGGTCCATCCGCGACGGCAAGGTGTTCGTGGACTGGAGCCAGAACAGCGGCGCCAAGACCACCGTCTCGCCGTACTCCCTGCGCGGTCGGGCCGAGCCGTGGGTGGCCGCTCCCCGGTCGTGGGAGGAACTCGGCGACGGCGGGCTAACGCACCTGCACTGGGACGAGGTCCTGAAACGGCTCGACGCGGACGGTGACCTCCTCGACGGGCTCGAGGGGACCGGGTCCGCCAAGAAGAAGTCCGCAGCGAAGAAGTCAGGATCGTCGGCCGGTTCAGCATCGCGGGCAAAGAAATCGGGGGGCGGCAAGAAGAGCTCGTCGTCGTCCGATGACGAGGACCCCGAGCCCGCCGGCACCGCCCCCACCCGCGCCGACTCCGCGCGCAACGAGACTGCCCGCAACGAGGCTCCCACCAGCGACGGCCCCACCAGCGATGACGCCGTCGTCACCAGTCTCGAGGAGTACCGACGCAAGCGGGACCGCCGCAACACCCCCGAGCCGTTCGAGGGCGAGGTCGAGACCGATCGCGACGGCGCCGACGGGCCGATCTTCGTCATCCAGGAGCACCACGCCCGGCGACTGCACTACGACTTCCGGCTCGAGCGCGACGGAGTCCTGGTCTCGTGGGCCGTGCCCAAAAACCTGCCGACCGTGCCCAAGGACCGGCGGCTGGCCGTGCACACCGAGGACCACCCGCTCGGCTACGAGACCTTCGCCGGCACCATCCCCAAAGGTGAATACGGCGGCGGCACGGTCAGCATCTGGGATCACGGCTGGTACGAGTGCGAGAAGTGGCGCGACGACGAGATCATCATCTGGCTCCACGGCGAGCAGGTCTCTGGCCGGTACGTCTTGGTGCGCACGAGCGCGGAGAAGAACCAGTGGATCGTGCAGTACATGAAGGACCAGTCGCCGGACTCCTTCTACGGTGGCCGCTCCAACCCGAAATCGTCCTATCCCCCGGGCGACAAGCGGGGCCGCAACTCGGGTGCTGACGCGTCCGGCGGGGCCGGCGAGGCGAGTGCCCGCAGCTCGGACCACGCCGACCACCCCGACGCTCCCCCGCCGCCGATGATCCCCACCGCGGCCACCGTGACCGAGCTACCCAACGACAAGTGGGCGTTCGAGGGCAAGTGGGACGGCTATCGGGTGACCGTCGCGACCAGCGGCAGCGGCGGGCAGACGCGCCTGGTCAGCCGCAACGGCAACTCGCTGGACTGGCTGGCCGACGGCTTCCCCGGACTCGCCGACGCACTCGAGCGGCCGGCGGTACTCGACGGCGAACTCGTGGTGCTGGGCTCCGACGGCGTCCCCGACTTCGCGGCGCTGGCCAAGCAGGCCGCGGCCGAGGGGCAGGACTCGTCGCTGCCCGCCGCGGAACTGTTCGTCTTTGACGTGCTCGAGGTCGACGGCGTGGACCTGCAGTCACAACCGTGGGAGCGTCGCCGCGAAGTGCTGGATCTGCTGACCCCGGCGTTGACCGAGGTCGACCGGGTGCACGTGCCGGCCGTACTGGACGGCCCCGGCGACCGCGCCCTGGCCGAGGCGGAGGAGTTCGGCTGGGAGGGCATCGTCGCCAAACGCCGGGACTCCCGCTACGAGTCCGGCCGGCGGTCGCAGTCGTGGCTCAAGGAGAAGCTGCTCACCACCACCGACGCCGTGGTGGGCGGCTGGCGGCCAGGCAAGGGCGGACGCGCCGGGGCGGTGGGCTCCCTGCTGCTGGGCCTGCCCGCCGAATCGGGGCTGACCTACATCGGCCGCGTGGGCACCGGCTTCACCGACAAGCAGGCGCGCGCCCTGCTCGACGAGCTCGAACCGCTGCAACGAAAGACCAGCCCGTTCATCGAGCAGCTGCCCGCCGACGCCCGCCGCGACGCCCACTGGGTCCTGCCCAAGCTGGTCGTGGAAGTCCGCCACCAAGGCTTCACCGACGACGGCGTCCTGCGGCAGGCCTCCTGGCGCGACATCCGCCGCGACAAGCTGCCGGGGGATCTGTAATCCCAGATCGCCAATCCCAGATTGCCCGACCACCCGGGCCTTTCCGCGTTGTCGGCACCCCCGCACACACGCGCGCAAGTACTGCAGCCGCGCAGGAAATTTCGTGCGCGGCTGCAGGAATTGCGCGCGGCTGCGTGGCGTGGGGTGCACGGTGACCACCGCGCAGCGGGCAATGCTCCGGCCCGCCGTCCCCGCAGGCAGCTCAGTCCGGCCACAGGGCCACGCCGTAGTCTCGGGCCGGTGAGACCCCGCTCCCTACGCCGCCGAATCGCAGTTCTCGCGACAGCGCTAGTGCTCCTGACCGGCACTGTGACGGGGTTGACGGCCGCGCGCGCCGTACTCTTCCCGCGTGTCGACTCCCCCGACCACGTCGACGCGATCGTTGTCGTGGCCGGTGCGAACGACGACCGCTACGTCTACGCGCGCCACCTCGCCGAAGAAGGGGTGTCCGACCACATCCTGGTCTCGCAGCCCTCCCCCGGAGGCCGCGACACCTACTCGGCCGCGATCGAGTCCTACTGCGCCGCCAGCCCGGTCACCGCACGCGACGGGCGGCGCATCCGGGTCGAGTGCTTTGAACCGGACATCGGCACCACCGAGGGGGAGACGACTGCCGCGACGCGCATCGCCCGCGACCGCGGCTACGAGTCACTTCTCGTGGTGACCTACTGGGGGCACGTGTCGCGGGTCCGCATCTACTTCGAGCAGTGCTTTGACGGGCCGGTCTACGTCACCGACACGCCCCGGCCACTGTCGCGGTCGCGGAAGCACGCGCTCCTGCACGAGACCGGCGGTTACGTCAAAGCCTTCCTCAAGCCCGCCTGCTGACGTCCCACCCTGTCAATCAAGCGACTGCTTGGTGCACATCCGAATTCCGCGTCGGTGGCGCAACATCGACACAACGCAGCGACTTGGGTAAGTATTAGCAGGTGGTGAGCCGTCAAGCCCAGATCAAGTTCGTTGCCGCAAAACTGTTCGTCGAGAACGGCGTGGCCGGAACGAGTGTGCGCGATATAGCTGACGGGGTCGGCATGCTCTCCGGCAGCTTGTACCACCACTTCCCTTCCAAGGACGCAATCGCCTTCACCATCGTCTCCGATTTTCTCGCAGACCTGATCAGCCGCTATGAGTCGGTTCTCCCGCACGTCAACGGGATGCGAGAAGAGTTCGGCGCGCTGGTCCACTCTTCAATCGACGTCGCGACCGCGCATCCGTACGCGACAGAGATCTATCAGAACGAACGCTCGTTTCACGGCCCCCAGGCTCCGTCTGAGATCTCGGATGCCGTCGAGCGTGCGCACCACTTTTGGACGAACACTGCGGAGCAGGCCAGTCGGAAGGGTGATCTACGTGCGGAAATGGACCCACTAGAATTCGCGCGGATGTTGCGCGAGGGCGTGTGGTGGTCAGTGCGGTATCACCGTGAGTCGTTGGCCGAGACCGCCTCGACGGTTGCCGACACACTTCTCACCCTGTTCCTCGATGGCGCCACCCCCCGGCCGGTCTCGTCGGGAGGCCCCAGCACGCTCGAACATCGAGTTGATCAGATCGAGGCTCGGTTAGACCGCCTCGCCCGCCACCAGCCGAACTGACTCGCCCCACCCCGCGAATCCGTGTCGAGGTCGGCGGGTAGCTCCTCCTGACGCCACCCACGTTGACACCCGATAGTGCCATGGGTCACACTGCCAAGCGAATGCTTGGCAAACGCAAAGCAAACGTTTGATTTGTGGAGGCTTCATGAAGAGACCACGATTCACCAGGACCCTTCTGGCTGCGGCACTCGCCCCCGTCATCGCGACCGCCGCCTGTGCCTCGGTCGAGGATCCGGTGGACGACTACATCGTGATCGGGATGGACGAAGATTCGACGGGACCCGGCGCGTCTTACGCGACCATCGCCGGCACCACCGTTCGCGCGACGATCGACCGCCTGAACGCCGAGGGCGGCATCAACGGAACACCGGTGCGGCTCGTAGTGGAGAACGACGAAAGCAGCCCCACCAACACTCCGTCCATCATTCGAAAGCTCAAGGACCAGGGCGCCGCCGCAGTGATCCTGTCCACCGGAAGTGGAGCAGCGCTTCAGGCCAAGCAGGTCTCTGAGACCGCGGAGATCGTCACCATCGCCCCAGTCGCACTGACCGACTCCGTCGCTGGCCCACCAGGCAACGAGTACGCCTACATGGTGCCCAACCCACTGGCCCAGTACGCCGAGGTTTACTGCGGCGCATTCAAGGCCGGAGGCAATGGACGACTGGCGATCCTCGCGGATGCGAGCCCCGCGATCTCGGGAATCCTCGCCACCCTCGACCCCAAACTGCAGGAGTGCATCGAGGTCGTCGACACCCGTAAGGCCGCCGTCGACGCAGCCGACCTCACCGCCGGGGTCAGCCGACTCCTCGATTCAAAGCCAGACGCCGTGCTCGTCGCCAGCGTCGGCGGCAACTTCGAGCTGACGGCGCAGAACACCCTGCACCGCCTCGCCCCCGGGCTGCAACGCTTCTCACTCGCCTCCATCGGTAACCAGCCGGAAGCGTGGAACCTCGCCAATCCGGGCTCACTCGACGGACTGGTTTTCATGGGAAGCCTCAGCACCCAGAACCAGCGGACCACCGAACTCGAACAGTGGCTGCGCACCATCAAGGGGCCCGACTACTCGCTCACCGCCTACGACGCTCAGGCCTACGACGCCGTGATGCTCATCAAACACGCGATCGAGCTCGCTGGGACCCACACGGATCCGCAAAAACTCAACGAAGCCATGCAACAGGTGCAAGATGTTCCCGCCAGCTTCGGGCAAGAACAGTTGACCCTGTCCTTTAACCCGGACAAGCACATCGCCCCGGACTCGGTCTGCGGCTTGGTGCTGGTCGAGTTTGGTCCGGACAACACCCCGGTCGGCCCCTGGTCCGACTACCAGCCCGAATGCACACCCGAGGAGGGCGAAGCCTGATGGACGACCTGCAACTCTGGCTAGCCGCGGCCGAGATCGGCTGCTTCTTCGCCCTCGTCGCGCTATCGATTTACCTCGTCGTCGTCGGCGCCGACTTCTTCAACTTCGCCGCCGGCCCCTACGCCATGACCGCGGCGATGCTCACCGGATACGCGGCCACGATGTGGGGCGTGCCTGTTTTCCTCGGCGCGCTCCTCGGCATCGCGGTAGGAATCGTGATCTCCATCCTCACCGAGATCACCGTGGTCAAACCCGTTCAGCGTCGCTCGGGCGGTGCGGAACTCCCCGCGCTTGTGGCGGTCACAGCCACGCTCTTCGCGATCCAGCAACTCGCCGGCACCCTCTTCGGACGCACACCACTGCCAGTGCAGAACCTGCTCCCGATCTCGGACTTCCACCTCGGCTCCCTCTCAGTGCAGGGCACCACCATCACGATCGTCCTGGTCACCGCCGTCGTCCTGACCGCCACCGTCCTGTGGCTGCGGATGACGCAGACCGGTCAGCTTCTGCGCGCTGTCGGAGACAACCACACCGCCGCCCAGACCATCGGCGTCAACGTCAACCGCGTGCGGCTCTGGGCGTTCGGTATCTCCGGCGCCATCGCGGCGATCGCCGGCATCGTCTTCGCCGCCAAATCCGGCGTGCAGTTCACCAGCGGACTGTCCTGGACCCTCACCGGGTTCCTTGCTCTGGTCATCGGCGGCACCGGCAAACCCTGGGCCCCGCTCGTCGGAGGTCTCGCCCTGGGCTGCGTACAGGTCTTCGGAAGTTACTACTTCGGCGCCACCGGCAGCTCGATAGCCATCTTTGTGATCGCACTCGTCTTCTTCGCCTTCCGACCAGAAGGTCTCTTCCAGCGAAAGGTGCGTGTCTAGTGAGCACCACAACACAGCACACCCGACCTGCGGTCCCACCCGCTCGCGCGGTCCCACACCGCTCACCCCTGCGTTCTGTCCTCGGCGAGAGTGCGCTCTGCCTCGTCGTCGTCGCCGGTGTCCTAGCCTGGATGGGGCCCAGCCTCTACCGCCAGGACCTGGTCTTCCTCACCGCCACCTACGCGCTCGTCGCGCTCGGCATGTACCTCCCATTCGTCCTCGCCGGCTCCCTCTCGATGGCCTACAGTGCCTACGCCGCGATCGGCGCGTATGCAGTGGCCTACCTCGCCGTTACGCAGGGCGTGTCCCCGTGGTGGGGTTGGTTGGTCGGAATGGTGCTCTCGGCGATCGTCGCAGTCATCATCGCACTCGCTACGCGCAAACTCTCCGGCTTCTACCTCGCGGCAGTGACGCTCTTGTTTGCGCTGGCCTTCGAACACTGGCTCGGCGATGCCGACAGCATCACCGGCGGCTCCTCCGGAATCTCCGCCATCCCGGTGCCGACGTTCTTCGGGCTCGAACTTCCGCGCTACGCGCTCGTCGTGGCCGCAATTGCGTTCGTCTGCCTCGTGGCAGTTCTTCTGGACCGCCTCCGTCGCTCCGCATGGGGACTGTCACTCTCCGCAGCCCGGGAAAGCACGCCCGCGGTGCAGTCCTCGGGCATCTCCCCCACCCATCTCACAGTTGTTGCCCTGGCAGCAGGCGCCGCCATCGCCTCCACCGGCGGGGCCCTATTCACCGCCTCCGTGCAAGCCGTGACCCCCGAGACATTTGCGCTCGACCTGGTGTTCCTGGCGATCTTCATGCCCATCATCGGCGGCCGAGGCTCCGCGTGGGGCGCTCCACTCGGTGCGCTCATCGTGGTGGCCGTCACGCTTAATATGCCCGGCTACCAGGGCTCGGGCGAACTGCTGCTCGCTGTGGTGGTGCTGGTGATCCTGCTACTGGCGCCGGGCGGCGTCATCGGATGGACGAGACAGGCCATCGAGCGCCTGCGCGGAAAGAAGGGATGACGATGACCGACGCATCACTGCCTTACGAAGGCGGCACCCCCAGCCTGCTGTCCGTCGCCGGGGTGACCAAACGCTACGGCGGGGTCACCGCGGTCGACGACGTCAGCTTCGACCTGGCTGCTGGCCGCGTCCTCGGACTGGTCGGACCGAATGGCGCCGGCAAGACGACGCTCGTCGACTGCATCGTCGGCACCCAAGCCGCAACCGCCGGGACCGTCGAACTCGACGGCCGCCCCCTCGGATCCGGGCCCACCCGACGCGCGCAGGCCGGGCTCGCCCGCACCTTCCAGCACCCACAACTTGCTCTCGAACTGACGCCGGTGGAGAACATTGTTCCCGGGCTGGTGGGCCGCGGAATCAGCTCGTACGCCGGCTCCTTCGGCGCGATGCTCCGCGGACTCTCGGGAACCCCCCGGGATGTCCTGGCGGAGGCCGCCGAGCTCGCTGCCGAATACGGGGTCACGACCGACGCCGTACCAACGGGGGACCTCAGTCTTGGCGCCCAGCGGCTAGTCGAAATCGCACGCGCCATGGCCGCTCAACCGAAAGTGCTTCTGCTCGACGAGCCGTTCGCCGGCTCTGATCCGGACGGCATCGCGGCGGTCTCACGCGCCATTCACCGGGTCCGAGACTCCGGCCGCTCGGTGGTGCTCGTCGACCACAATGTCGACCTCATCGCAGACCTGTCCGACACCGTGGTCCTGCTCGCCGAAGGCCGTGTGGCTTTCCGCGGCGATCCGGTCGAGTGCATGCGCAGCGCGGAGATGCAGGCCGTCTACTTTGGCGCCCCAGTGACCACGGAGGAAACACGATGATCACGATCAAGGAACTCACGGTCCGCTACGGAAACGCCCATGCCGTGCGCGCGGCGTCATTCACTGCGCCATCCGGACAGGTGACCGCGATCGTCGGCCCCAACGGAGCCGGCAAGACGAGCCTGATGTCGGCAGTGTTCGGCTCGGTCCCCGCCACCGGACGGGTGGAGATCGACGGTGAGGACATTAGCGGTGCCCCCGCGGGCACTCGACTACGAAAGGGGCTGGCGTACGTCCCACAGGGGCGTCAACTCTTCCCGCGGCTCACCGTGCGGGAGAACCTCGAGATCGGCGCCCGCTTGGTGGGCGTACGCAACACGGCCCTGGACTCTGCTTTCGAGAGCTTCCCGATCCTTCGGACACGGCAGCGCCAGCTCGCTGGTGTTCTCTCGGGGGGTGAGCAGCAGATGCTCGTGCTGGCCCGGGCCCTGCTGGTGACCCCGAGCGTGCTGCTGCTTGATGAGATGACGACGGGACTGTCACCCAAGATCACCGGGGAGCTCCTGGAACGGGTCCGCGATCTCGCCGACTCCGGCGTGACTGTCGTGGTGGCCGAACCCGCCCTGCACCGGGTGGCGAAGATCGTCGACCGCGGGTACGTGATGATGCGCGGAACCGTCACCGGACCAGAAGGCGACTCGACTGCCCTTGACGCGGCATACCGTAGCGCCATGGGCGTATTGGAGGAGGCACTGTGACCGAGCTGACCGGGCCGGGTCCCGACACCTTGGACGACTTCACGGTGACCCCCGACGCGTTCACTGGTGTCTCCGTCAGCGATTTGGTCCGCCACTGGGCCCGCACCCACGGCGACGAACCCGCCTACATCAGCCCCGACGGCGCGACCACGTGGGCCGCGTACGACCTCGCCGCGGACCGCATGTACGCCGCGCTGCGGTCCGGCCCCGGCGGGCAGCAGCCCCCGGAGTCGGTGGCGGTGTACCTGCCCGACACGGTCGGCTTCCACGTCGCGCTGGTGGGCGCCTACCGAGCCGGGGTCCGGGTCGCGGCGATGGGCGCACGCTCCGGGCCCGCCGAGGTCGCACACATCATGGCCTCGGCCGGTGCGCGGGTCCTGGTCACCGCGCCACAGGTGCGCGGCGTGCCCGTTGAGAACCTGCTCGCCGACCTGCGGGGTCGCGGCACCGCGATCGACCGGGTCCTGCTGGTCGACGACACCACGATCGTAGAGGTCGGCAGCGAGGTCGGCGCCACCGCTGACGCGGCGGGCGACCAGGGCGGGGCGGACGACCTCGGCGCCACCGCTGACGGCCCGGACAGCACCGCTCCCGGGCACCCGGTGCCCGTCGATCCTCGGCACTCGTTCGGCGTGGACGAGGTGTCCATGCTCAACAGCACCTCGGGGACCACCGGCCGGCCCAAGCTGGTCACCCAGACGCAACGCCGCTGGACCGCCTTCGCGGCGCTGGCCTGCCGCAACGCGGAGCTGACCCGGCAGGAGACGGTGGCCGCGTTCGTGCCGGCGCCGTTCGGATTCGGCCTGTGGACGTCCCACTTCCTGCCCGCCCTGCTGGGCCGCACCGCCCTGGTGATGGAGCGATTCGACGCCGCCACCGCCATCACCATGATGCGCGAGCACCGGGCGACCGTCCTCGCGTGCGTGAGCACCCAGTTCCGCATGATGCTGCACTGCTCGCAGCCGCCGCTGGGCAGCGTCCACGACCTGCGGGTGATGTTCACCGGCGGCGAGGCCGTGCCGTTCGCCGAGGCGAAACGCTTCGAGGACGTCACCGGCGCCAAATCGCTGCAGTTCTACGGCTCCAACGAGACCGGGGCGGCCAGCGCCACCACGATTCACGACGACGACGAGACCCGACTGTCGACCGGCGGCCGCATCATCCCGGAGATGCGCGTGCGCGTCTTCGACGGGGGCCGCGAGGTCACTGGCCCGGGCCTCCGGCGCGGCCAGCCGGCAGTGCGGGGTGTGCTCACCTCGCCCGGCTATTGGAACGACCCCGAGGCCAACGCCGAGTTGTTCACCGACGACGGGTGGGTCCTGTTGGGCGACGTGGTCGAGATCGACGAGTCGGACCGCCTCCGGGTGGTCGGGCGGTTGGCCGACCTCATCATCCGGGGCGGCAAGAACATTTCCGCCGTGGAGGTCGAGGACCACGTGCGCGAGCACCCGGCAGTCGCGATGGTCGCGGCAGTCGGCGTCCCGGACCCGATCTTCGGCGAACGACTGTGCGTGGTCGTCACCCTCGAGCCCGGCGCCGAGGCGATCACCCTGGCCGAGCTCACCGACTGGCTGCGTACTCACGGGGTGACCCGCGAGTACCTGCCCGAGAAGCTCCTCGTGGTGGAGGCCCTGCCCACCGCGCCGGGCGGGAAGATCGCCAAAGGCGAGGTGCGGGAGCTGGCCCAGGCGAGCATGTCGGACGGTGGCGGCCCGCGGGTCGCCACAACCTGAACGCCCGGTCAACAAAAGCCAAGTCGCGACTTACACCAGCAAGTATGCGATGAGCTCGCCATTATGTAATCCTTATACACATGTCAGATCCGAACACACCCTGGTCGGGACGAGCCGACGACGCCCCTTCGCACCCAGACCACCGGCCGGGTGCTGAACCCACCACTCAGCCCCAGTACGAATTCGCCACCGCATCGGGCCCCCACCCCCCATACGGCGGACACGCCGGCCCCCATGGGCAGTACAGCGGCCCCCCTCCGCAGTACGGCTATCCGGCCTATGGAAACGCCCCCTTCCCCGGCGATGAGCCCGCCAAGAAACGGAACACCCTCGGCATCATCGCTCTGGTCGTAGCCATCCTGGGCGCGATCATGTCGGTCGTACCCGGCGCCGCGATCATCGGATGGATCCTCCTCCCCTTCGGGTTCATCATGGGACTGGTCGGCCTGTTCGCCAGCGGCAAGCCAAAGGGATCCGCGATCGCTGCGGTCATCGTGTCCATCCTGGGAACCATCATGGCGATGGTGTTTTTCGTCACCGTGATCGGCGACGCCTTCGACAGCGCATTTGATGACCCCGTCGCCGTGTCCCGCTCAGACTCCGGCGATACCGGCGGCTCCGGCGACTCCGGCGGTGAGGTCGCGGCAGTTGCTGGCGACAGCGGAGATGATGTCGGCACCAGGGACAACCCCGCGGCTATCGGCGACGTGCTCGGGACGGGCGACTGGAAGGTCGTCGTGAACAGCTTCACCCGCAATGCCACTGATCAGGTCATGGCCGCCAACATGTTCAACGATCTCCCGCCCGCGGGAAGCCAGTACGCGCTGGTGAACCTCACTGCCACCTACGTTGGCGACGAGTCAGGGTATGCCGACTTCCTCAGCGTGTCCTTTGTCACCGACGGCGGCAACGTCATCCGTTCGTTCGACAATATTGCTGTTACGCCAGAGCCTCTGGAGGGTGAGCTCTACCCAGGCGCTTCAGCGACAGGAAACGTCAGCCTGGCGATCCCCGAGGTCGAGTCGGGACTGCTCCGACTTGAGCTCTCCATGTTCGGAGGGGAGGTGTTTGTCGCCGTCGAATGATCGCTCGCCAAGACTGAACGCCGCCGCTCCGGGACTTCCTGGTCGGCGGCGTTTGTCGCTCCCGCCACTGCCCGCGATTCCCGGAAGGTCGACCCGGCCGAGGCGCTCGAGCGAGTACTCGCGGCCCGTCCGAATAGACGGCTCGGGCAGCTCTGCCTCGTCGCCACCCCCGCAGCCGCGCGCTAAACCTGCAGCCGCTCACGAAAATTCGTGAGCGGCTGCAGTGATTGCGCGCGGCTGCGGCTCGGGAGGCGGGGGCGGGGGATGCGGGGGCTGCGGCTCGGGAGGGGCGGCTGCGGGGGCTGCGGGGCGCTCCCGGTCAGTCGAACACTGCCGCCAGCCGCTTCTCGTCGATCGTGCGATCAAAGACGAACGCATACAGCAGGCCCGCGCCGACTGCCGTGTATGGCCAGAGGAAGTAGAAGATCACACCCATCGACATCGGCAGGCTCCACAGGGTGGCGTCGCCGGACGCGGTGAGAATCGACCACACCACAAGAACGGCCAGGCCGCCGCAGTAGCCGACGATCGCCATCGAGGACGCCCGGTCCCACGTGCCGTTGGCGCGCAGTGAGCCCATGAGCATCATGGTCACGGCGAACAGCGGGACGGCCAGGAAGACCATCTGCCAGACGTCGGCGAGCATCCCGATCAGCGCGAAGGCCGCGACTGCCACAAAAGCGTTGATGAGGGTGTTGGCGCGCTTGTACTCAGGGATCGGGGCCCCGGCGCGGCCGAGGGCAGCGAGATCAGACATGGTCGGGCCTTTCGGTGGTGGTGGCGGTTGCGGGCGCGGAGGCAGTGCCGGCCAGTGGGCCGTCGGTCACGGCGGCAGACCCGCCGTAGAGGAACGCGAGCGTCGCATTGGGGTGGCGGTTGGACGTCATGAGAGACACCACGTAGAACAGCAGGATCGACACCAGCAGCGAGATGCCGCCGACCTGCATATACGTCGGCACGGTGATGACCTCGCGGGCGGCCAGCGAGCTGATGACCAGGTTGCCGACGATCGCAAAGATGACCGTGACAGTGGCCGCCATTGCGGTCGCGCGCTCCCAGTAGATCGACATGACCACCGGCCCGACAATCGCCGCGGCGAAGGCAGCCCAGCCCAGAGCGCCGAGCAGGAACACCACCTGCGAGAGGAACAGGGTGAGCAGCACGGACAGCGCCACCAGCACGCCACTGGCCACTCGGCTCCACAGCACCTCGCGGACCACTCTCACGCCAAACGCAGCAGGCAGGTCTCGCATCATCGACGAGGCGCCGATGGTAATGAAGCTCGAGGCCGAAGACATGATCGCGGCCAGCAGGCCGGTCAGCGCGATACCGCCGACGATCGGGTGCGTCACGGAGTTGAGGAACCAGATGGCGGTGTCGTCGATGTTCTCCAGCTCCGGGGCGTCGCCCGTGATGACCATCGAGCGGGTCGCCAGGCCGATGCCGACCGAGAACAGGGTGGTCACGGCGTAGGCGATGCCGGCGACGGCGGCGCCCCACTTGAGCTGGGTCATGTCCCGCAGCATGAGGAACTTGGTGAGCAACTGCGGCTGCCCGACCGCACCCACAAAGATGAGCAGGCCAAAGGCGAAGATGTACGTCGGCGACTTGACCCCGTCGATCGACAGCAGCTCGGCGCTGGACGCGGTGATGGTCTCGAGCATCGGGCTCCACCCGCCGGCCACCTGGACGGCAAAGATGAACAGTCCCACGGACATGACCACCATGAGCACGCCCTGCACGAGGTCGGTCCACACGGCGGCGAGCATGCCGCCGGCCATCGTGTACGCGGCCACCACCAGCGAGCCGATCCACGCGCTGGTCGCCACGGAGGTGCCGAGCAGGAGCGAGATGATGACGCCGATCGCGGTGACCTGCGCCGTCATGTAGGCGATCGCCGCGATGAACACCGCGACCGACATGGTGGCGTGCGACGTGCGGTCCTGGAAGCGGATCCGGATGAGGTCGGGCACCGAGTACACGCTGTGCTTCTTGCCGATCCAGTTCAGGCGGCTGCCGAGGAGGAACCAGGCGACGGCGAACCCGAATGGCGCGAAGAGCCCGACGGCGATGAGCGCCTGGAGGCCCCACGCGTACGTCTGCCCGGTGCCGCCCACCATGCCCCAGCCGGACTGGATGGACGAGAAGCTGGCGATGGCCATCACAAAGAAGCCGAGCGACTGGCCTGCGACGAGGAATTCCTTGGCCGATTTCATCTTGGTGTTGGCCCACGCGCCGATGGCGAACATCAGCACGAAGTAGGCGAGCACCACGCCTATGACGACGGGATTGTTCATTGCACGTCCTTGCGTGAGGAGGAGTACGTGGAGCGCAGTTGCGCGCGGCGGATCTTGCCGGTGTTGGTGGTGGGCAGTTCGTCGAGGAAGACGACCTCGCGCGGGTACTGGTAGAACGCCAGGCGTTCCTTGACGAACGCTTGGATCTCGTGGGCGAGCTCGTCCGAGCCGGTGACGCCCTCGCTAGCGATGACGTACGCGACGATCGCTTCCCCGCGCAGGTCGTCCGGCACGCCGATCACGGCCACCTCGTCGACGGAGGGGTGGCGCAGGATCTGGTCTTCGATCTCGCCGGGGCCCACCCGGTAGCCGGCCGACGAGATGAGGTCGTCGTTGCGGCCGGAGAACCAGAAGTTCCCGTCGTCGTCGACCGTCGCTAGGTCGCCGGTGTGCAGGACGCCGCCGGCGGTCTTCTCGGCCGTCTTCTCCGGCGCGTTCCAGTAGCGCAGGAACGCGTTGGGGCTGGGCAGGCGGACGCAGATCTCACCGACCTCCCCCGTCGCGGCCGGCTCGCCGACCTCGTCGAGCAGCACCAGGTCGAAGCCCGGGGTGGGGCGGCCCATGGAGCCGGGTGGGGACGGAAATCGGGCGTGGCAGGTGCCGACGATGAGGTTGCATTCGGTCTGGCCGTAGATCTCGTTGACCTGCACTCGTAGCGCGTCGCGGGCCCATTCGGCCACGGCCTCGCCGAGCGATTCGCCGCCCGAGAACGCCGCCCGCAGCCCGGTGCGCGCATAGTCCACATCGGAGGCGCGCATCATCTTGAGGATGGTCGGCGGCAGGAACGAGCAGGTCACGCTGTGGCGGCGGAGGATGTGCTCGACGGTCTCGGGGCTGGGCCGCCGGTTCGACGCCACCACGGGTACGCCGCTGTAGAGGCTGGGCAGCAGCACGTCGAGCAGGCCGCCGGCCCACGCCCAGTCCGCGGGCGTCCAGAACACGTCGCCGGGCTCGCCGGTCGTGGCGCGCTGGGGGAACCCGTCGAGCGCGCGTACCACCCCGGGCATGTGCCCGAGCACGACGCGGTGCCCGTGCAGGGCGCCCTTGGGCTGGCCGGTGGTGCCGGAGGTGTAGATGAGCAGCGCGGGGTCGTCGGGTCCGGTCACGGGAACGACGACGGCGAGGTCAGCATCCTCCGTCACCGCCAGCGGCAGCACGGTGAGCGCGCTCGCGTCATCCGGCGCCGTTCCCGTGACCGGCACCGCGTCGCCCGTCTGCACCGCGCCGCCCGTCCGGCCCCCGCCCTCCGGCACCGCGTCGCCCGTGACGAGCACGGTCCGCAGCTCGGGCAGGTCGGCGAGTTCGCCGGCCAGGCGGGAGTAGCAGTCGGCGTCGAAGACGGCAGCGACCGCGCCGGAGTCGCCCATCCGGAACAGCGCCGCCTCGGGCCCGAACTTCACCGACAGCGGGACCGCGATCGCGCCCATGAGATACGAGGCCACGTGGGCGACGGCGGTCTCCGCGGACTGCGCGCACATCACGGCGACGCGATCCCCCTCGCCGACGCCGCGCTCGCGCAGGAACGTGATGAGTCGGCGGGCACGGGCCCCGAGTTCGCCGAACGTGGTGATCTCCGGCGGATCGCCGCCCCGGTCCACCACGATCGCGGGAGACTCCGGCGGATGCGCCTCCGTGCAGGCGGCGCCGATGTTGAACTGCTCCGGGATCTCCCACTGGAAACCCTCGGGATCCAGTGGCGGGCTCCACGGAGCTGCCTGGATTGTGAACTCGCTCACGTCTCGTGACATGCCCCTGACGGTAGAAGTGGCGCGGACCACATACAATGGAGAATCCTCCTAGGTTTGGAGACCTGCCATGTATGAATTCCTATCCCTCGACGTGACCGACGGCGTTGCCCTCATCACTCTCAACCGCCCGCCGGTCAACGCCCTCTCCCGCGCCATGCAGGAAGAACTCCGCGCAGTCGCCGCCGAGGTCTCGGGCCGCGACGACGTCGACGCCGTGGTGTTCACCGGCAGCGAGCGCGTATTCGCCGCCGGCGCCGACATCAAGGAGATGCGGCACATGACGCACGCGCAGATGGTCACCGAGGCCCGCGAGTTGCAGTCCGCGTTCACCGCTGTCGCCGCGATCCCCCAGCCGACCGTCGCCGCGCTCACCGGCGCGGCCCTCGGCGGCGGCATGGAACTCGCCCTGTGTTGCGACCGCCGGATCGCCGAAGACAAAGCCAAGCTCGGCCAACCCGAGATCCTGCTCGGCATCATCCCCGGCGCCGGCGGCACCCAGCGACTGGCCCGCCTCGTCGGCCCCGCCGCGGCCAAGGACCTGTGCCTGACCGGCCGCACCCTCACCTCCGCCGAGGCACTCGAGCTGCGCGCGGTCGAGGAGGTCGTTCCAGACGGGCAGGCCACCGCCCGCTCCCTCGAGTGGGCCCGGCAGTTCGTCGGCGGACCGCGCATCGCCCTGCGGGCCGTCAAGGAGGCCGTGGACCGCGGCATCGAGGTGGACCTGGACACCGGCCTGGCCATCGAACGCGCCCTCTTCGCCGGACTGTTCGCCACCGAGGACCGCGAGATCGGCATGCAGTCGTTCATGGACTCCGGTCCCGGCAAGGCACAGTTCACCGGCCGCTGACCGTGGCCGTCGACCTCGCCCTCGGCCTGCGCGACGTCCTCGACGCAGCCGCCGAACTCGCCACCGCCGAGGACGAGGACGCGGTCCTGCACATCGCCATCCGCCGCGCCCGCCAGATCGTGGGCACCGACCTGGCGTACGTCATGCTGCTCGACCCCGACCGCGGCGACACTTACATGCGCATGGCCGAGGGCGCCACCAGCCCCCGCTTCGACACCATCCGCCTGGGCATGGGGCTCGGCCTCGGCGGACAGGTCGCCGAGACCATGGCACCCCGCTGGACCCGCAACTACCTCGCCGACGAGCAATACACCCACGTCATCGACCCGATCATCATCGACGAGGGCGTCAAGGCGATCCTCGGCGTCCCCGTGCGCACCTTCGGCCGGCTCACCGGGATGTTGTTCACCTCCGACCGCACCGAACGCGACTTCGACCACGACGAGATCACTCTGCTCTCCCTCCTCGCCGACCAGGTCTCCGCAGCCCTCACCGCCGCCGAACGCGCCTCCCGGCGACTGCGGGAACTCGACACCACCCGCGACGTCCTCGACGCCGCCCACGCCGAAACCGCCCGCCTGTCCGCCACCGTCGACCTCCACGAACGCCTCACCCGACTGGTCGTCGCCGGGACGACCGTGCCCGAGATCGTCGACCTCGTAGTGGACCTCGGGGGCGGCACCGCCGCCGTGTTCGACCTCGCCCACCGGGAGATCGGCTCCTCTCGCTCCCCCGAGGGACCGCCGGTCGACCTGCTGCGGCAGGCCCTCGACGAGGACGGCGCGGATCCCGAGTCACCGACGAGCACGGTTACCCGGTCGGTGGACGGGCACCTCGTCGTCGTCGCCCCCGTTGTCACCGGACCCGACCACCTCGGCCACGTCGTCTTTGCCAGCCATGGACCTGCCCCCGCCGTCCGACCCGTGCTCGCCCGCGTGAGCTCCGTGATCGCGCTGATCCTGCTGGGACACCGCGCCCGTGACGAGGCCGACAACCGCGTACGCGGCGAGCTACTCGCGGAGGTCCTGGCCCCCGGCGAACACGATCTCGAGAGCATCGCCCGACGGGCCTCCCTGCTCGGGGTGGACGTGGACGCCGACCTCGTCACACTGGTGATCGTGCCCACCGATGCCCGGATGTCGCGCGCGCTGGAGACCGAGTGCCGCACCCTCGCCCGCGCCGACAACGGCCTGGTGACCACCTACGGCGACCGCGGGGTCATGCTCCTGCCCGGGGCCGACGCCGGCGACACTGCCCGCGACGTCGCCTCCCGCCTGGCCACGCATCACGCCACCGTGGGCGCCTCCGGGCCCATCTCCGGCGTCACCGGACTGGCCCGGGTGAACGACCACGTCGAGCGCGCCGGGCGGGCTGCGCGCCTGCTCATAGCTTTGGACCGGGCTGGCGACGGCGCCGCGACCGACGAACTTGGGCTGTACGGGCTGCTGTTCAGCGAGGTCGACCGCGAATCCGTCACACACCTCATCGAGCGCAACCTCGGGCCGGTGCGCGACTTCGACCGCACCCGCGGCACCGCGCTGCTCGACACCCTGCAGGCGTGGTTCGCCGCCGACGGCAGCCCCTCCGCAACCGCCGATCGACTGTTCGTGCACGTCAACACGGTCTATCAGCGGCTCGACCGGCTGGACTCGGTGCTCGGCCCGGGCTGGCGCCGCGGCGACCGGGCCCTCGAACTGCGGCTTGCCCTGCGGCTGGCCGAGCTCCGCGGCGCCTGACCTGCCCGCCCGCCGAGCCCATACCAGGATTGCTTGAATCACTAAATAGTGAGAAACATCTCATGGTAGCTTCACGAGGTGAACCATGAGTTGATCCGCGCAGGTAGAGCCCGTACTGCGCACGGGCTGGGCCGTCTTCGCCGTGCTACGGATCGGGTGGGCTGGCGGCAAGGACCTTCTCGCC
The DNA here is from genome assembly GCF_008369165.1 of Dietzia sp. ANT_WB102. Classification (NCBI taxonomy): domain Bacteria; kingdom Bacillati; phylum Actinomycetota; class Actinomycetes; order Mycobacteriales; family Dietziaceae; genus Dietzia; species Dietzia sp. ANT_WB102. The sequence goes on along the minus strand of NZ_VOBA01000001.1, from coordinate 1,327,016 downwards.
TCATCGACGATGCAAAGAGCTACTGGGCAGGAAATTCCGCCGCGCGTGGACCAATGGGCTCGTTGCCGATACGCACACCGGGAAGCAGCACCGGAACGCAACAACGGGTCACATGGGAAGCAAACTCGCACTGGCGTGGCGGCATAGGTGACGATGCTTGGTGTGAAGTCGGCGCCGAGCACCTCGCGATGTTCCGAATGCTCAGGAAAGCACTGGACAATCCGCCTGATCTTGGCGTCGTCATCGAGTGGGGTTGCGGCGGCGGTGCAAACGCCGCCGCGTTTGCACCCATCTCGGAGAGATTCATCGCCGCAGATGTATCGCGTGAGAGCCTCGTCGAATGTGTGCGGCAAGTCAGTACGGTTCGCAGCGCGCCGATAGACACCTTGCACATTGAAATCGATCACCCAGAACGCGCGACCGCGGGCCTGGAAGAAAGCTGCGACATTTTCTTGTGCCTCTATGTCCTCGAGCTGACTACAGGGCCCGAGGAAGCGATACGGATTCTACAGATCGCCGAACGACTACTGGTTCCTGGCGGGATGGCGTTCGTTCAGATCAAGTACCACACGGCCGAATCGCGCCCTCCGAGGTACAAACGCAATTATCGGCGCAATCTCGCCAACATGACGACATTCGGAATTGATGAATTCTGGGTGCGTTCTGCCGAATGCGGGCTGGAGCCGAAGCTTCTCACGTTGGTGCCCAAGAATCGATTGGACTCGAACTACGCTTATTACGCACTGACCAAACCGGCGGTGGGTGCAGCGGTCGAATACCCCATTGCCGATACTGTTCGCTCTGTGGGCCCTTTCGGATCCGGAGTGGGCCCCAGAGGAACGGCCAGTCAGTGAAGGCCGGGCGCCTCGGCCCGTGGCTCGCAGCGCTTCCCACCTACGCGGCACCGTGGCAAGCGGCACGAGCGTGTTGCAGCACAGCCGCGCGCTAAACCTGCAGCCGCTCGCGATATTTCGTGAGCGGCTGCAGGAATTGCGCGCGGCTGCGACGAAGGCTGGCTGCGACGAAGGCCGGCAGCGCCGAAGGCCAGCAGCGCGGAAGGCCGGCGCCGCCGAGAGCTAGTTCAGGCCCGCGTAGGAGTGCAGGCCGGAGACCACGATGTTGATGAAGAACAGGTTGAACACCAGCACGGCGAAGCCGGCGATGTTGATCCAGGCCGCCCGCTTGGGGCCCCACCCGCTGGTCGCACGCGCGTGCAGGTAGCCGGCGTACAGCACCCAGGAGATGAACGACACCGTCTCCTTGGGGTCCCAGCCCCAGAAGCGTCCCCATGCGCCCTCGGCCCAGACGGCGCCGAGCAGGATGCCCACACCAAAGATCGGGAAGCCGATGACCGTGGTGCGGTACGCCAGGCGGTCGAGGGTCTCGGCGGCCGGCAGCGGCCGGGCAAGCCGCGCGCCCCACCCGTGCTCGGCGCCCCGGGGCTGCCACAGGCGGATGAGGTACATGATCGAGACGACGCCGGGGATGAGCAGGATGCCCGCACCCAGCGAGATGATCGACACGTGGATCGGCAGCCAGTACGACTGCAGCGCCGGCACGACGGGCGCGGCCTCGGAGTACAGGTGCGTGCCGCCGAAGAACAGCAACACCAGGACCGGCAGCAGGACGAACGGCCACGCCACCTTCATCGCGGGCTTGCGCAGGAACACCATCCCTGCAGCCACCGCCAACAGCGTGGTTCCGAGGATGAACTCGTACATGTTGCCCCACGGGTAGCGGCCCGTGGCCAGCCCGCGCAGCAACAGCGACACGGCCTGGAGCACGAACGCGACCACGATGAACAACTGCGCGATCCGCGCCCAGCGCTCACTGCCGGCCGAGGCCCGCTCCTCGTCACCGGTGTCGGTGATCGAGGTGGACTCGGTGAGCTCGATCCCGGTGCCTGGCCCACCAGCTGCGACCAGTTCCTTGTGCTGGACCTTGGGAACGCGGAAGCCCGCGTAGTAGATCAGTGAGGCGAGCAACGCCAGCACGTAGATTCCAAACGCCGTCCGAAATGTCAGGTCCGAGTAGGTGGACAGGCTTTCGTTGACGGGCATGCCCTGCGCGAGGGTCAGAGTGATCACCGGGTGTCGTCCTTCCGCACGTCGTCGTCGGCGGTGCCGCGACTGGTTGAAGTGTGTCCCTGTTGTGCCTCATCCGGCAAGACGGGTGTGACGGCCGCCCCGGAGACCAGCCGGTCGCGGAGCTCGTCGAACTCGCTGCCCCAGCCGGATCGGTCCGTCTTGGCGAGGCCACCCAGTTCGACGCGGGTGACGTCGTCGTCGTCAACACTCACCCTCGCCCAGATCCTCCGGCGCCGCACCATCAGGCTCAGCACCAGGCCGGCCATCATGACGGCGGCGGACACGCCCACCCAGATCTGCGTGGGATCGTCCGAGATCTGGATATTGATGAACTCGTCCGCTCCGTCGAAGCGGACCGTGGTGCCATCAGGGAGGGTCGTGCTCTCGCCGGGCTTGAGGTTGACGCGGGCCTCACGCTCGAGCGCACCGGATTCGATGAGGTCCGGCTCGAGCGAGAAGATCGACTGCGGGCGGCCGGTGTCGAGACCGGCGTCGCCGCGGTAGACGTCGATCGCCACCGCCGGGTCATCCATCCGCGGGAAGCGTGAACTGAGCAATTTGCCGTCGAACTGCGCGGTCGGCGCGAACAGGCCCTGGATGGCGATCTGCTGCGTACGCCGCTCGACCAGGTCGGGGTACAGGCCGGCCGGCGGGTCGAAGCGCATGATGCCCGAGGACAGGAACGTCTGCAGATCGGTCGGCTGCCAATGCTGCGTGTCCGTGCGGGTCTCCCCGTTGGGGAACGTCACCGTGAAGGTGGGCGCGAAGCCGTGTCCCTGCAGGTAGACGCGGGTGGAGCCGACGCGCAGCGGGTGGTTGACCCGCATCTCGTACGGCTCCCACGTGTCGGGGTCGGTGGTGGTGACCTCTCCGCTGTAGCGGACGTTGGAGGTGAACATCTTGGCCTGGCCGTTGGGCAGGTAGTCGGCGCGGAAGTCCTCGACCTTGAGGCAGAACTGTTCGAGGTCGGTGCCGTCGATGAGCAGCCCGGCGCGGAACGAGTCGTACGCGCTGGGGGTGGTGTTGCAGAACGCGGGCGAGTCCTCGTTGGCGATGATCACGCGCATGCCCTCGGAGTAGACGAACTTGCCGGCCGCGAACATGATGAGCAACGCGAGCAGACCGAAGTGGAAGACGATGTTGCCGACCTCGCGCGAGTAACCGCGCTCGGAGGAGAACTCGATGGTGCCGGGGACGCGGCCGTCGCCGTCGTTGCGCCGGACCCGGCCCTTGAGCTCGCGCCGGATCTGGTCGGCGGCCTGCTCGGGCGTCGCCGTTGTGCGGTACGCCGCGTGGTGCGGCAGCCGGGACAGGTTGCGGGGGGTGAGCGGCGGCGGCGTACGCAACTGACGGACCAGTTCGACACAGCGCGGGGTGAGACAGCCGATCAGCGAGATGAACAGCAGGACGTAGATGGCGGTGAACCACCAACTGCTGAACACGTCGAACAGTTGCAGCTTGTCGTAGGCCTCCCCCAGCCAGCCGTTCTCGGCGATGTATTTGTTGACGTTGCCCTCGTTGAGGCTGCGCTGCGGCAGGAGTGCGCCGGGGATGGCGGCGACGGCCAGGAGGAACAGCAGGATCAGCGCCGTGCGCATGGCGGTGAGGGTGCGCCACGCGTTGCGGAAGAAGGCGATAACGGCAGCGGTTCTGGGCATGGTGTCCATCTGCGGGTCGCGGCGCGCCGAGGCGGCTCGGCGCCGGTCGCACCCAGGCTAGTAGGGCCTTCCTGAGCGGATCCTGGCAGGGTGAGCCGCCGCCACCCCTGCAGAGCGGCGGCTCACCAGGCGGTTCGGACTCAGCCGCGGCTGACGCTCTCCACCACGGAGCGCGGCACTGTGAGGTGGCGGGCGCGGACGAACTCACCGAGTCCCTTGGCCTGCGTGTCCAACGCGATGTTGGTCGCGGTGCCCAGGCCGAGGTACCCGGTCACCGTCACGCCGAGAGCCCTGAGGCTGGGGATGGCCCACAACCGAAGTGCCGAGTATTCCTCCGGCGGCAGCAGACTGGCGACGTTGTCCTCGGTCCACCACCGGCTGAGGAACTCGTGCGCCTCATCCGACAAGGCCCAGATGCCCAGCGTGGCGTTTCCGCCCTTGTCGCCGGATCGGCTACCGGCGATGCTGCCGAGCGGGACGGAGACGCCGGTCTCGTCGTCGTACTCGTACTTTCCGGTCCCCACCTCAGGCAGCGGGGTCTCATCCACGGCGGCAAGCGCGGGCGCACGCTCCACCTCCCACGTCCGCCCCTCGAACGTCACCCGCTCCGGCACCGCGGTGGCGGGGATGAGCGTGGGCCAGAACAGTTGACGACGACGAGCCCGGCTCGGCGGTGAGGTGAGGGCCATGCCCGGGAAACCGCCCAGCAGGATCTCCACCAACGCCCGCGGGAAGCGGGTGACCAACTCCTTGTCCGCATCGGCGACGGCGATCCGGAGGATGCTGGTGCCCTCGTCGAGCGTCTGTGGATCCTCGGTCTCGGAACCGATGAGGTTCACCACCACGTCGTCGAACGACCCGCGCCCCTCCGGGAACTCCGCCCACAGCTGGCGTAGGCAGTAGTCCGCCTTGAGGCGGCGCTGACCGCCGGTGACCAGGACCGACATCTCGGCGGACCACCCGTGGTCGGCCACGATCCCCGCCTTGAGCGTGGCCGGCACGACCTCACCAAACGCACCGTGGACGCGGACTCGGTCCGGGCCCACCTGCTCGACCTGCAGGCGGTCGAAGCGGGACAGCACATCCGGGTTGGCGTAGTCCGGACCGTTGATCTCGTACAGCAGCTGGGAGATCACGGTCTCGGTGGTGATGACCCCGCCGGTGCCCGGGTGTTTGGTGATCACGCAGCTGCCGTCGGACTCGATCTCCGCGATCGGAAAACCCGGGTGCTCCGGGTGCGGAATCTCCGTGAAGAACGAGAAGTTGCCGCCGGAGACCTGCGCACTGCACTCGATGAGGTGACCGGCCACCACCGCGCCCGCAATCCGGTCGAGGTCGCCGGGCTCCCAGCCGTAGTGCGCGGCGGCGGCGGCGACGATCGGGGACGCGTCCGACACGCGGCCGGTGATGACCACGTCGGCCCCGGCCCGCAGGGCCTCGACGATGCCCCACGCGCCCAGGTAGACGTTCACCACGGCGGGGGTGAGGCCGGTGTCAGCGAACGGCTCACCGGAGTCAAGGTGCTCGGCCCGCCAGCCGTCCGCCCGGAGTTCGTCGACGCGGTCCACCACGTCGTCGCCGTCCACCACGGCGATCCTCACCTCGACGCCCCGCTCACGGGCCGCCTCGGCCACCGCGGCAGCGCACCCGTGTGGGTTGACGCCGCCGGCGTTGGCGAGGATCTTGACCCCCTTGTCCCGGGCCAGTCCCAGGACATCGGAGATCTGGTCCACGAAGGAGGTTGGGAACCCGGCCTCCGGGTCTCGCGAACGCTGCTTGGCGAGGATGCTCATGGTGAGCTCCGCCAGCCAGTCACCGGTCAGGTAGTCCACGGGACCGCCCTCGAGCATCTCCCGCGGGCCGGTCTTCCGGTCCCCGAGGAACCCACTGCAGTTGGCGATACGCACGGTCATCGAAATACCTTCCTAGAACAGGGCGAGGATCGCCGGGACTGTCAGCAGCGCGACGTAGAACGCCATGAATTGCACACCGGCGTGGAGTTTGAACGCGCGGGACAGTAGTCCGCCGACCAAACCGACCGTCACCACCACAAGCACGCCGTAGACGCCGCCCTCCCACACCGCCACCATGAGGATCAGGGCGGTGAATGCGGCCACCACGGCCTCGTGACTGACCTTGCGCATGACGAACGAGGCGGCCGGGGCCGCGAACTTCATCGCGAGCGGGTACACCACCACAGCGGCGACGATCACCCCGACGAGGCCGAACACGAGGAACTCCCACGAGCTCATGAGTGTGTGGAGGTTGTTGACCTCCCCCGTCTCGGTGTCCACGGTGAAGCGCGGCGGGGCGTTGAACAGTGGCGCGGCCGGTCCCACTGACATCGGGCTCAGCGGCAGTCCGAACGCCACCAGCGGGATGAGGGTCTCACCGAGATAGGTTGATTCGGTGGTGCCGTTCTTGACGGCCATCTGCGTGGTGAGTCGGTGGTAGACGTTCTTGGGAACGCGTCGGATCGCCTCGCCCACCATGACCGTCATCGCGACCGGGCTGAACACGAACGTGCTCGAGGAGACGGCCGACGCCGCAATAGTCAGGCCCACCTGACGACGGTCAAGAATCTTCAGAGGGTTGGGGAAGTACCGCCCGTTCGAGGAGCCGGACACGGCCATGTGCCGCGTCTCCACCTCGTCCCGTCGCGCCTCCCGCCGACCGGCGGGCGACGACACCAAGAGCAGGTCGAGGATCAGGGGCCCCGCGGCGATACCCAGGAAAAAGCTCACTGTCAGCGGCTGTCCCCCGAAATCCCCGGCGACCGCGCGCAGTCCCAGGATGAGCATGACGAACGGGATGATCACGAGTACGCCCGCGGTCCGGGCCGGCGAGAAGAACGCGATCAGCACGGTGGCCGCGAGGAAAATCCACGGGGCCGCAGTGGAAACGGCGTCGGCGAACGGGCTCAGCAGCCCGGCGATACCCACCGAAACGGGCACCGAGACGAGGGCGGCGATGATGCCGCCACTGATCGCCTTGCGCAGGGCGATGTGCGGGATTCCCAGTCTGCGCAGGTAATTGGCCTCCTCGAGGAGAGGGATGGCCATGGTGTCACCGGGGATCCCCAGCATGGTGGTGGGGATCGCGTGGGTGAGGTGTTTGGACACCACCGCCGCGATGAAGAACGCGAAGATCCCGACCGGAGGCACGCCCAGCAGCACCACGAGCAGGGTGATGGGGGTGATGGTGGCCGTCTCGTCCGTACCCGAGACCAGGCCGAGCGCGCCAAAGACGACGGCGCCGATGAGCGCCCAGAGCAGGCCAACGGGCAGCAGCTCGATGATCTGTCCGAACATCACCGGTCACCCGCCTTCCCTGCGTGGTCGACCCCTGCGCCGTCGACGTCGCCGGCCGCGCGCCGCTCCGAGTCGACGAACGCGTCGTACAGTCCGAGGTCACGCATCTCCTGCCGGATCTGCTCCGGCACCCGCGAGGTATCACCGAGCCCACCGGGCTCGGTCGCCAGCTCCCTCAGGGTGTCCTCGAACGAGGTGCTGTCCTCCGGCGCCTCGGTGGTGACGATGCGCTGCGGGGCGAACAGTCGCGCGTTGAGGACGGCCGTGGACACGACGACAGCGAGACCGATCAGCAGGGAGTAGGTCCTGGCTATCTCCTGGTCGTCCATGACCGAGCCGAGGACCTGCTGCGACACCAGTAGCGCAATCAGCGTCGCGGGGACGCTGATGAGCAGCGACAGCCCCAAGTGGCGGGTCTTGACGGTCTCATTCCAGACGCTGACCAGTTCGGGTTCGGCGTCCGGGGCGACCGCCGGTGCGGCCGTCCGTTCCGGGTTATCGGCCATCGCGACGCAGCTCCTCAAGAATTTCGGCGGCCCGCTCGGCGCGGACGGCCTTCTCTGACACCATGCGGGTGGCCACGGCAGTGATCTCCTCCGGTGTGGTCGCGCCCGCGGACACTGCCACATTGCGGGCGTGCAGCGACATGTGACCTCGCTGCACTCCCTCGGTGGCCAGCACACGCAGGCCGGCGACGTTCTGGGCCAGTCCGACGGCCGCGATCACCTCTGCGAGCTCGGAGGCGGTGGTGACCCCCAGCATCTTGACGGCCGCCTGCGCACCGGGGTGCACCTTCGTGGCACCGCCAACGAGGCCCACGGCCATGGGGACCTCGAGCGAGGCCACCAAGTCGCCGTTGGCGTCCTTCTCAAACTTGGTGAGCGAGGAGTACCGACCATCGCGGACGGCGTGGGAGTGGATTCCCGCCTCAACCGCGCGAGTGTCGTTGCCGGTGGCCAGCACGACGGCGATGATGCCGTTCGTCGCTCCCTTGTTGTGGGTGGCGGCACGGTACGGGTCGGCCTCCGCCAGTGCGGCGGCGTGGACGATGTCGTCGACGATGTGCTCTCCACCGAGCTGCTCGGCGGAGAACACCGCTCGCGCCCGCGCCAGCCGCAGGTCGGCCTTATTGCTGAGGATCCGGAGGATCGCTCGCCCCTGGGCGATCTCGCCCACGCGCTCGGCGAGCGCCTCAGCCATCGTGTTGACCGCGTTGGCGCCCATGGCGTCGCGGACATCCACGATGAGGTGCAGTACCACGTAGGTCTGAGTGCGGGCCTCGACCAGCTGCACCTCGATATCCCGAACACCTCCACCGAGGGTGACCAGCATCGGATCCTGCTCGTTGGCAGTGGCGATGAGTTCGTCCCGCGCCTCGAACAGGCGGAGCCTGGCAGCCTCGGGGTCGGCCACGTCCACCAACTGGATCTGCGCCCGCATGATCGGGTCGGACGAGCTGGTGGTGAACCCGCCCGAGGCGCGAGCGATGCGGGCCGCGTTGGACGCTGCGGCGACGACCGACGGTTCCTCGGTGGCCATCGGGACGAGCACGTCGCGACCGTTGATGGTGAAGTTGGCCGCGAACCCGACGGGGATGGGCAGTACGCCCACCACGTTCTCGATCATGTGGTCGGCCTGGTCGAGCGTCAGCGCGGTCGCGGGATCCCACGCCGCGAAGTCCGCTGACTCGAGGGGGGAGTTGGCCGCCACGATTTCGCGACGCTCCTCCAGGGTCAGGTCTTTGAGTCCCGGGATACGACTGTTCACCATGCGTTGTCACACCTTCTCGAGGTAGAGGCTCTGCTGGGTCCCTGGCCCTTCACCACCAGCGGCGAAGGGTGTGACCCACTGCACTTAGCTGTGACCATATGTGCGGCCGCTCCGTCGGGCAATGTGCTGAGGTCACTGCTGTAGATTGATTTTTGTGGTCATCGCACATGATGCAGACGACGGTTCGGATACTTCCGGTTCACTGTCCGGTCTCCTGCGCAGCATCGCCGACCGGGACTCCGAGGCGGATTTCGACGCCCACCTTCGCCGCGCCGAAGCCGGACTCGACGCCGCGGAGGCCGCACGGGTCCGGGCCGCCGCGCACGCCGCGCGCGGTGCGTTGATGACCGAACACCTGCGGGCCTCCCGGATGCGCGAGGTCCACGAGTCGACCGGCGAACTCGTGGCCATCCACAATGTGGACGCGGTGCTCCGTGAGATCACCTCGAGGGCGCGCCGCCTGCTCGAATGCGAGTACGTCTACCTCAACACTCCCGACGAGAGCGGCGAGGGCTCGTTCGCTATCCGCGCTTGGAGCGGTGACCTCGACCCCGAGTTCCTGGGGGTCACTGTGGCACCGGGTGTCGGGGTGGGCGGGATCGTCCTGCAGACGGGCGAGACGTTCCAGGTCAGTGACTACGGGTCCACCCACCGGATCGCCCGCTCCCCCGGTTACACGGACTTGCTCGCACGTCAGGGAATCTCGACCCTGCTCGGCACTCCGCTGATGGTGTCGGGGCGGATTACCGGACTATTGTTCGCCGCGCGGTCGCACGCGTCGGCGTTCACCGACGACGAAGTCTTCCTGTTGACCGCTCTCGCGCAGCACGCGGCGATCGCCCTGCAGAACGCCGAGTCGGATGAACGCCGGGAACGGGCGTTGCGGGAGTTGTCTGTGGCGATCGAGCAGTCCGAGACCAAGCGTGCCGAGCAGGAGCGTCAGTCCCGGCTCCAGGCCCGACTCAGTTCCATCATCCTGGACGGGGCCGGGGTCGCCGAGGTTCTGGACGCCGTGCGAGGCGAGGCTGGCATCGACATCGCGTATGTGGACACTTCACGCGGTCCGGGCGGCCACGTGATCGGCGCCGTGCCGGGGATGCCCGACCCGGGCGTTCTCGCGGCCACCCGGGGTGAGATTTCGCGTCCCGGGGTCCGCGCGGTGTCGGTGCGGGGGCGGCGGTGGTCGGTCATTGATGTGGTGGCCTACAACCGGGTGCTGGGTCATCTGGTGTCCGGGCCACGGGGGCTGGACGACGAGGCCGCCGCACGCCTTCTTGAGTGGACTTCGCAGGCCACGGCGTTGTGCCAGCTGTCCACGCAGGCGTTGGCGGATGCCGAGCGTCGGTCGGCGAGGGAGGTGGTGAGGCGATTGGTCTCGTCCGCGTCCCCCACCCATGAACTTCGGCGTCAGGTCCACCGTTCGGGTATCGGGACCGACGGACTTCGGGTGCTGTTGCTCGACACCGGCGGGGAGCCCACGGAGGGCGTCTTCACGGATCTGACGGTGCGTCACGGTGGTCTGGCCGCCGAACTGGAGGACGCGGTGGTGGTGTTGACGCCGGCCGGCGACGACGCGTCGGTACTCGAGCTCGCCGAGGAGATGCGGCGCCGCTTGCCTGTGAACGTGGTGGTGGGGCGGCACATCCGTGACCTGGCCCGGATCAGTTCCGAGTATTCGCAGGCTTTGCGTGCGGCGCGTCTGGCGGCAGCTCTCGGATATTCTGGGGAAGTCCTGCGCGTAGAGCAATTCGGCGTGTTTTCGATGTTGTTCACCGATCCGGATGCGGTGGATTTAGAAATGTTCGTGCGGGTGCAGGTCGGGCCGCTGCTCGACGCGGATGCCCGCCACGGGACCGAACTGGCGTCCACCGCGTTGACGGTTCTCGACCACGCCGGAGGACTCACTTCCGCCGCGAAGGCCCTGAATGTTCACCCCAACACGGTGGCGCAGCGCGTCGGGCGCATCACTCGTCTGCTCGGGCCTGGGTGGCGCGAGCAACCGCGTGCGTTTGAGATTCATGCCGCGTTGAAGTTGGACGGGTTGCGGGCTGCGGCCCGGTGAACTGGGCTCCGCCGTGACGGTCATCCGGCGTCAAAGGTGACGTTATCCGGCTCCGCGTCCCGTGTAGTTGCGGCCGAGCACGCGGCCTCTGGACGGTTCGGGCTGGTCCTGCGCGGCGGCTGCCGGGTCTTCTGTCGGTGCGCGGCCCAGCACCGCGGGCGCAACTTTGACGGGGTCACCGATGATCGCGGTGGTGTTGGTCGCATTGGTCAGATAGCTCGCCGGGGTGTGCCCGCGACGGTCATTGTTCTGCCCGGCCCCTGCGCCACCCATCATCCCGCCCATCGGCATCCCACCAGCCCGCCCGGCCTGGGCCGCACCAGTCGACGACGACACCGCCCCGGCACTCGGCCCACCAGCCACCGAGCCAGCCCCCGGCACCCCGGCCACCGGCCCACCGACCCCGGGCGTGGCGACCCGGCCGGCTCCGATACCGGCCAGCGTCCCGGCACCACCCATCCGCGACGCCCCGGCACCTGCAGCCGCGGCCCCGCCACCACCGACCAACCCGGCCGTCGACCCGAACCCTCGATCCCGGCGGCTGCTATCACCAGCGGCCGCACCTCGAATCCCCCGGAGACCCGCCATCCCGACTGACCTGCCGGGGCCCTGCTGACCATGCGTCCCCGGCACCGGAGCAAGCGGAGCCCCGGCCGCCGTCGTCGCCGCATTCACGCCACCACCCGCACCCGTACCCGCTGCGCCCGCCGCGCCCGGTCCTTGCGACGCCCCCACCGCCCCGGCACCCTCCGGCGATGCCGCACGCGCCGTGAGTAGGGCCTGCTCGGTGGCTGCATCTGCAGCCACGCCCGGCGAACTCACCGCCGCCCCGGCACCCACCCCGCCCACGCCCCCGGCAGCACTTACCCCGCCCACCTCGGGGCCGGTCGCTCCTCCTGCCGGCGCAGCGATCGCGGACTGGTTCGGCGCAGCCGCTTCGGCCGGGCGCGGGATGCCTTCGGTATTCCAGATGCGCGCCATATCGACACCACCCGGCCCTCCCAACGCCGAAGTCGACACCACCCGATATGCAGCCGTGAAATCCAAGTCATCCAGATTGGCGTCCATCACCGCCGGGCTGTATTCGGTATTTACAATCGCCCGAGCCTGCTGCTCCGCCGCCTCCACCCGCGCCCGCGACTGCGCCAGCGTCGACGGCGCCACCGGCCCCTGCATTTGTCCCGATGACCGCGCAATTTTCGCCTGCACAGCCTGCTCAGCAATATTCGTGCGCGTGGTGACAAACCCGTCATGCGCTCGCCGAGCCTTCACCGCCACCTTGCCCAACTCCCCAGACAGTGCGACCGCCGAGGTCACCAGACCTCGAACAGAATCCTGCGCACTCGACGCGAACTCGCCCTGCCAACCACTCCCCAGAACGTTGCCTAAATCGGCCTGCAACTGAGCCGCAGCACTCTCCAAGGCTTCAGACACGGCGCTCGCCCGTGCTTCGATCTCACCGAACTGGGCAGGCTGCAACCCCTCAGCACACTTAGCGATGTATTCCAACGGCGAATCCGACACATCCTCCGGCCCCACCCGGCCGTACGCACCCATCACGCACCGATCATCAAGCGCAAACACTTCCGACTCGCCCGCACGAATCAACCCCAAACTCTGCAACCCCGCAGGTTCCGCAGCAGCCTTCGCCAACGCCCCCGCCAACGCCTCATCCTGCGCCTCAATCAACCCCCCAGCAGCAGCAAACAGAGCCGACATCGCACGGGCCTGGTCCACAAACCCGTTCAACAATGTCCGCAAATCCTCGCCAGCAAACAACGAATACACAGTGCCGATCTGACGAGCAGTAGCAAAAGAACCAGCTCCGCTAGATTGCATATGCGAGACGTTGAGCCTAGACGCTGTCGAGACTTGGTCTATGAACCGTCCACACGACTCAATACAAACTTCCGCGACACCTGTATCGAGGTGAACCAGCATCAAAAGTCTCCTTTTGGCAAGTATGGCATTGCCGGCGAAATTGATTTTTCCAGGACAGAACATGGATCCGAGAACTTCGTGCCCTTGAACGAGGCCAGCCCGTCAATGAGGTCCACGCTCACGAAAACAGTGCCCCTCGACGAAAAGAACGTTTGTTGACAAATGTGGGCGCCCATATCTGACTTGCTGAGCAGGCGGAGGCCCGAACGATCTAAAATTATCGATTCGCTCGCTTGGAATGTCTTGTCTATCAGATACTCACCGCGCGACTTCCAGGTCGAAAGCACACCGAAGATGACTTCCTTGTTCTTCCATCCGCATGCCATTAGATCTCCCGGCCTGTCAATTTTTAACTCATCATCTACTCGTACCGGTGACCCCACCCCCTCCTCAATTGCCTCGACCGGGATCTCGGCGCACGGGTCGAACAGTGCGGGCCTCTGCTCAATCGGTAGATCCCACGGATTGCCCGGCGTCTCGGCGGCAGGTGGGCTCGTCGTCGTCGACATCCCACCTTCCCCCTCAGCCGACGCGCACCCCGACAGCATCACACCGGCCGCAAGCACGGCCACGAAAGCTCTACTTGTCCCCACAACCTGTACGACGGGCCACCCCACCACACGGTTCCCCCGGCCGGCGACATTCTTCGACCGGCCGCATCGTCGCAGCTCAACGGGGATCTCGGTGTAGTAGTCGCTCACGAGCAGACATCATCCCAGCCACCGCCCACCAGTGGGTGGGCCACCAACGTCACCGATTGCGGGCCGATCACCGTGCCCGCGGAACCATTCAGAAGTACCGCGACGTCGCGAGCACAACCCATATCGGGTCTGGGTCCGGAGTCTCGCGGCCCTCTGAATGCTGGTCCCCCGAGTCGCGCGAGCCGCCTGAACTTCGGCAACGCACCGTGTCGTACCCCGATGACCTAATCGAACACATGAGCGACACCGTGATGTGGGCGACGGCCAGCAGCGAAGCGACCACCGTGCTGTCCGCGTTGGATGCGCACCTACAGCAGGACTGGACTCGGGCGTCAGCGGCTGAGCTGCATGCCGAACTTGTCGCTCTTGAGCAAGCCCAGCGTCGCATCCGCGCCACCCAGGCCCGCGTCATCGCCGCCGCGCGCACCACCAGCACGGCCCGGCAGATGGGGTTCGTCAATGAACGCCAGATGCTCACCGGGGGTTTGGGCCTGGCACCCGGGGACGCCCGCGGGCGTCTCGACGACTCGGCTATCGCCGATACCGCGCGCATGCGCGCCACCGCCGAGGGCACCCTGTCAGCCGGACACCTCAGGGTCATCAACGTCGCCCTGGCCGCCTTGCCTGACGACTACGACGACGAGGGGCGCGCCCACCTGGAAGCGCAGCTGATAGCCCTGGCCGCTGACCAGTGCACGACCCGCCGGCTGCACGAACACGCGCATCGGCTCCTCGACGCAGCCGACCCGGGGCGCGCCGAGCGCGGCGCAGAAGAGCGCGCCCGCCGCCGATCCGTCACGTGTAGCGGTCAGGGGCTGAACTTGATGGCGCGGGCATCGATGACCATGGACCCGGAACTGGCCGCTTTGATGCGCGAGGTGCACGCCCGCTGGGGTCAACCCGGCCGGCTATGGCCCGACCCGGAGGCCAAGGACACCCGCACCGACGGTCAGCGCATGCACGATGCGCTGGTCCATTCTCTGCAGTTGGCACTGTCGGCGGATGCAGCCAAGACCGCCGCACCGGCGGCGATAGTTGTCCGCGTGGACCTCGATCAGCTCGCCACGCTCGCCGGCTGCGGCGAGACCGACGGCGGGATCCGCGTGCCCGTGCCGCAGGCCTTGGCCATGGCCCGCGCTAACCACTGGTTCCTGGCCCTGTGCGACCAGGAAATTGGCCTCAAGCTCTACCGCGGGCGCCGCACCGCCTCCCGCTACCAACGTCTAGCCCTGTTCGCTGCTTACGGAGGATGCACTCACCCCGACTGCGACCAAGACGCCCGGCACTGCCAAGCCCACCACGCAGGAAAACCCTGGGCCGCCGGCGGCCTCACGAACATCGACGAACTCGCCCTGGCCAGCAGCGACTGCCACGCCATGATCCACGACACCGGCTGGACCACTGTTCCCGACCCGCGCGCACCTCAAGGAGTCAGATGGATCCCACCCGCCGGAACGCCCCGCGCAACGACTCCGCCGTCACCCAAACCCGGGCCACCACCACCGACACCACTCAAAGCGCCGGTCCTACCCTTCGCACTCCTACACGACCTCGACGCTGCCATAGGCCAGCGTCTCCATACCGGCCGGGAGGCTGCGTGACGCCGCGCGGTCCGTGCAGGTCAGATGGGCAGAGTGGTGTCGGAGATGGCGAAGTCCCGCAGCCAGTCGATGAACAGCGCCCATCCACCGGTGAGCAACAGCAGTCCCACGAGGATGAGCATGACGCCGCCGAACACCTGAATGGTCCGGGTGTGCTTCTGCAGCCAGCCGACGGTCCTCATCGCCCGGGTGGAACCAAAGGCCACGATGACAAACGGGAGTCCCAGACCGAGGCAGTAAGCCACGATGAGCAGCACCCCGCGTATCGCATCGACCCCGGTGCCGGCCGCGACCGACAGCGCGGCGGCCAGCGTCGGACCCAGGCACGGAGTCCAGCCCAGGGCGAACACTGCGCCGAGCATCGGGGCACCGATCCAGGTGGACAGTGCTTTGGGCTGCATACGTGTGTCGCGCTGCAAGGTGGGAACGAGCCCGATAAAGACGAGGCCCATGAGGATCGTCACCACGCCCCCGAGGCGCTGCAGCAACTCCTGCTGAGGCGCCAGGTACTGCACAGTGCCCAGCACCATCGCACTGAGCAACACAAAGACCACGGTGAAGCCGCCCACGAACAGCAGAGAAGCGCCCACCACCCGGGCCCGCGAGGATCGCCGGGTGCGGCGCTCCTCCACCGTCAAAGTAGCTGTGGCGGCGCGCTGACGTTCGGCAGCGGCAGCAGTAGCCGGGGGGCGCTCGGCGCCCACGACGCTGGCGAGGTACGCCAGGTAGCCGGGAACCAGCGGGATCACGCATGGCGAAGCGAACGACACAAGCCCCGCCAGGACGCACGCGCCCAGGGCCAGCAGAATCGGTCCGCTGGCCACGGTCTGCTGGAACGTCTCCCCCACGCTCTGCGCGAGCAGGATCACCTCAGGGTTCACACCGGCTCGACCTCCTCGGCGAGAAGTTCGTTGACGGTATCGCGCAGCTTCTCGTCCGTGATCTCGGCGAGGTACACCGCCGCCACCCGGTGCTGCTTGTCGAGGATGATCGTCGCCGGCACCACGGAGGTCGGGAAGCCCCGTAGTGCGGCGACCGCCGCGTTACTGGGATCCCAGATCGACGGGTATGTGATGCCGTTGTCCTCGACAAAGTCCACGGGCTTCTGCCGGTTCGGGTCGCGCAGATTAATGCCGAACACGGTGGCACCCTGCGGCCCGAACTCTTCCTGCAGGCGTTGCAGGTCGTCGGACTCGGCGCGGCACGGCCCGCACCACTGTCCCCACAGGTTGAGGATCACAACCTGGCCCGCGAAGTCGTCTTGCACGGTGAGCGTCCGGTCAGGGTCCAGCAGATCGGGCCCGGTGATCGACGCGACCGGCTTACGCTCGGACGGGAGGTCGTAGTGGATCTCGATCTGCCCATCGGGGCTGACGAACTCGAACGTCTCCGGGCCCACCACCACGGCGTCGTCGCCGGTCGCGCAGCCGGCAGTGAGAGCGCCGGTCAGCAGCAACGCGCCGAGGACGGCCTTGGTCTTGCGCATTGTTCAGGCTCCAGTCTGCGACGGGTCGGACGCCCCCGCCGGTTCCGAGTAGACGATGTCCCGCAACGTCGTGCCCTCGAACACCAGCGAAGTGATCGAGGCCAGCGAGCACTGTCGTTTCCGCGGGTCGTGCCACAGTCGCCGCCCTTCGAGGAAGCGGCGGGTGGTGTAGACCGGCAGCTGGTGGCTCACCAGGACTGCCTCATGCCCGCGGGCGGTGTCGAGTGTGGAGTAGACGGCGCCGATCATGCGGTGCGCAATCTGCAGGTACGGCTCGCCCCACGACGGCCTCAAAGGGTTGCGCAGGATCGGCCAGTACTGCGGGTCGCGCAGGGCGCCGCCGGGGCCGCCCACCTTGCGCCCCTCAAAGCGGTTGTCCGCTTCGATGATGTCGTCGTCGATCCCCACCGGCAGTCCGAGCAACTCGGCGAGCGGCGCGGCCGTTTCCTGGGCGCGCTGCAGCGGCGAGGCAACGACCGACACGATGTCGTGTCCCTGCCCCAGGACCCGGCCCACGGTCTCGGCTTGACTGCGCCCCAGCTCGGACAGTCGGAAGCCGGGCAGCCGCCCGTAGAGGACGCCCTCGGGGTTGTACACCTCGCCGTGGCGGACCAGGTGGACGATCGTCTGGGTCTCGTTCGCGCGAGACGAGGTATCGCGGGGGGTCGGCGACGACGAGACCGGCTCACCCGGAACGGCGATCGTCCCCGGCTCGGCCCCGTAGGCGGCGGACCCCTCGGGCTGCGTCTCGACCGGCGCCTCTGCCGGGGCCGCGGTGGCGGCGGGCCCGCGCAGCGACGGCGGGGCCGCGGCAGGGGCCGGATGGTCACCGCGGAGGGGAATCGGCAATGAGGTGGGGCCCGTCGACGGGACAGCGAGCCGCCCCCGCAGACCTCGCCCGGTGCGGCTCATCGGCCCGTCACCGGGGCGGACGCCGCGGCGGCAGCCTCGGCGGCCACCGGCAGGGCGTCGGCGATGTGCTGGAAGTCGTCGTCGGTGAGCGCGGTGGACACGAACCAGGCCTCGAACGCACTGGGCGGTGCGTAGACCCCGCGATCGAGGAGGGTGTTGAAGAAGGGCGCGTACCGGAAGGTCTCGGCCGCCTTGGCCCCGGCGTAGTCGATGACCTGCTCCTCGGTAAAGAACACGCTGAGCATGGTGCCCGCCCGCTGGATGTTGTGGGCGACGCCCGCGGCCTGCAGGGCGTTGCTGATGAGCGCCTCGAGCCGGTCGGCGTTAGTCTGCAGCGTGTAGTAGCACGAGTGGTCGGCCAGCCGCAGCGAGGCCAGACCCGCAGCTACCGCGACCGGGTTCCCGGACAGGGTCCCGGCCTGGTAGACGGGGCCGGCCGGCGCGAGGGCCGCCATGACGTCGGCGCGACCGCCGAACGCCGCGGCAGGCAGTCCGCCGGACATGACCTTGCCGAAGGTGGTCAGGTCGCCGGCCACGCCGTCGATCCCCCACCAGCCGCGGTCGCCGGCGCGGAACCCGGTCATGACCTCGTCCATCACAAGCAATGCGCCGTTGTCCGAGCACAGGGTGCGCAGTTCCTCGTTGAAGCCGGGCAGCGGCGGGACGGTGCCCATGTTGCCGGCGGCGGCCTCGGTGATCACGCAGGCGATCTCGTCGCCGTGGTTGGCGAAGACCAGGCGGACTGCTTCGATGTCGTTGTAGGGCAGCACGATGGTGTCGTGGGCGGCTGCACCGGTGACGCCGGGCGAGTCCGGCAGCGAGAACGTGGCCAGGCCCGAACCCGCGTCGGCGAGCAGTGCGTCCACGTGACCGTGGTAGCAGCCGGAGAACTTGATGATCTTGGAGCGGCCGGTGAAACCGCGAGCCAGGCGCACGGCGCTCATGGTGGCCTCGGTACCGGAGTTGACCAGGCGCACTTGTTCGACGGAGGTGCGGGCGACGATCTCACGGGCGAGGTCGACTTCTCCCTCGGTGGGGGTGCCGAAGCTCAGTCCGCGGCCCGCGGCTTCGCGGACGGCGTCGACGATCTCGGGGTGTGCGTGCCCGTGGATCATGGGGCCCCAGGAGCACACGAGGTCGATGTACGTGTTGCCGTCGACGTCGATCATGCGCGAACCCCGCGCTTCACGCATGAAACGCGGGGTTCCGCCGACGGAGTTGAATGCACGGACCGGGGAGTTGACTCCGCCGGGGATCAGCTCACTGGCCTCCGCGAAGAGCTCGGCCGATCGGGTGGTGCCGGACATGCCGGACGGGGTCTGGAAGGCATCACTCGAAGTCGTCACCCGACCAGTGTCTCAAAGTCCGGCCGCGAGTACCCCCTCGCGGTGTCAGGCCTGCGGCGACACCGGCGGTGCGGGGGGCGCGAACAGCGCCTTGGCGGCTGCGTCAACCTGGCCGGTGAAGTCGTGGAACGCCTTCTCCGCCTGCTGGTGCAGCTCCTGCGGCGTGGGCAGCGGTGCCGGTGCCGGCAGGACCGGTGCAGGTGCCGGTGCGGGAGCGGCACCGGCGTCGCGGTGTGTGCCGTACCAGTCGTCAGCACCGGCGACCGGGGCGGACATGCCCTGCTGAGCGGCGGCGATGCGCTCGGACTCGCCCCACTTCGGCAGCGGCTCGGGGGACGGCTTGCCCTCGACGTGGCCCGGTGTGGCGACACCGGTCTCGAGGAAATCCATCACCAGGTTGTCGACGGCCTCGTTGCCCATGCGGAAGGTGCCGTGGTCGCCGCCGCCGACGGTGACGAGTGCACCGCCCATGGCCTCGGCGACTCGGTGCGCGCCGGCGATGGGGGTGACCGCGTCGTTCTCGGAGTGCAGCACCAGCGGCTTCTCGTCGAGCGCGTCTCCGTTGGGGCGGATGGTTGTGGCGACGGGCTGCCAGCCGACGCAATCATCGCCGGCGGCTTCGACTGCGGCGCGGGTGGTGAGACGGTTGCCGCCGGTCGCCTTGTCGGCCTTGGCCGCCATCACGCCCAGCTGGTCGGCCGGTGCGGCGGTCTCATTGCAGGTGATGATCGAGTTCATCTCGATGTCGGTGCGGAACACCGGCGAGCGGTTCTCCTGCGCGGCCAGCATCAGTCCCACGGTCTCGTAGTCGACGCGCGCGATGGTGCCGCCGTCGTTGTAGTACTTGAGGATGTGGGCGAGCATCGGCCACGCCTGTTCGGAGTAGGTTGCGCCGACGGTGGCGTCGTACAACCCGGTGGTGGCGTTGTTCGTCAGTCCCTGCAGCGCCGCGGCCCGGGCGAAGCCCTCGACACGGGCACGGGTGGGGGCGGTCCCGTTGATCACGTCGAGCGCGGGCTGTTCGACCGCACTGCCGCGGAGTTCCACGGGCAGGTCACCGGTCTGGGCCGGCGGCGGAGTGAGGTTGGCGGGGCCGCCGACCTCCTGGTCAGTGACCCACTTCCAGGACTGGAACACCTTCAGGGGGGTGTCGCCGAGGCCGTAGTAGTCGTCGCGCTCCGCGATCCACGCGAAGATGTCATTGATCCGCTGCTCCTGGGCCAGCGCTCCCTGCTCGGCCTGCTTGGACCACCGCCAGTCGGGGTGGGTGTTGGAGTCCAGCACCATGCGGCCGGTGTGCTCGGGGAACAGGGTGGCGAAGTCGGTGCCGATCGCGGTTCCGTAGGACACGCCCACGTAGTCGACCTCGGCCAGCTCGAGCGCCTCACGGACCGCGTTCATGTCGCGGGCGGCGTTCTCGGTGGTCATGGATTTCATGTACTCGGGATCGGTCCCGTAACAGGCGTCGTGGAGCGGGTTCACCGCGTTCGGCCCCACGTAGTCGACGTTGCAGACCATGGGGTTGGAGCCGTACAGACCGCGCGGCTGAACAGCGACGAGGTCGTGGTTCTCGTACAGACCGGCCGGGCCGGTGCCGTCGAGGGCCGGGCTCCAAAAGTTCAGAGCGTAGTTGCCCGGCCCGCCGGGGTTGCCGAATACGGTCGAGCGCGGCTGCCCAGACGAGGCCTTGATGCGGGTGAGCGCGACCTGGGTCTTGGCGGAGTCGGGAGCGTTGTAGTCGACGGGAACCTCGACGGTTCCGCACTCGAGACCGGCGGGGACGTACTCGGCCTCGATGCCGAGCATCTCAGTACAGTCCTGCCATTCGACCTGGGCGGCAGAAGCCACTCCGGATCCCAGAAGGGCGATCGCTCCCACGACCGCGGTGGTGCCAACGAAAGTGCTAGACGGCTGCACCGATCCCCGTTTCCCTGTGCTGTAGGTGTTACTCCGACGAATCGGACGCATCGTCCGCCCATTTTCACGAGCGTCACATGCGTCCGAACCGCACCAAATGTAGCCTGTGTTCCGCGCCACGCGGCATCGGGCCGAGCACACTCAGGGAACCGTCATCTGATCGTTACCGCGGCGCGGGTTCGGCCCGGAAAAGCCCAGGCAGAAGTAGATCCGTCAGCCTCTTCCTCGAGGGGTGCGCCGGAGGACCGCGAGAGTCGTGAGGACCATCGTCAGCCCGGCCATGACGGTGGCTACCAGGAGCAGTCGAGTATCGGTGCGGACGCGTTCGATGCTGCCGTCTACTGGCGGGTCGACGACCGGCGGTGCGACGACCATGATGTCTCGGGACAGCCACCACAGCAGGACCGCGAGCACGGCGGTGACGACCGCGGCAACGGCGAGCCGGCGAGAGCTCACGTGGGGTCCGGCTCGCCGCGGACTGCCCCGACGGCTCCCGAGAGGGCGGCGTGCAGCGCCGCGCGGTTGCGGGCCCAGGCGCGGACCTCGGCCCCGGTGTCGAGGCGCAGCCCCACGGTGGACCGGCGACGGGGCACGTCCCGCAGTTCACCGAGGGTCCGGGCGGTCTCCCACTGGGCCTCGGGCTCGCCGGCGGCGGGAAGGGGCAGGACTCGCTCGACCCGGTCCAGCTCGAGTTCCTCGGTGCCCTGGATGTACACGTCGGGGGTCACGCGGATACGGCCGTGGACGCGGGTGGCGGCGATCATCACGCCGTGGCAGAGCGCGGTCGCGATCGCACAGACGGTGAGCATTAGCCAGTGCACGGGAGCTCCGGTGGCCAGCTCGAAGAGCGCGGCGAAGGCGCAGAACACGGGTGCGGCGAGGATCCAGGCCCAGCTCCAGCCGTCCTCGGCGTACAGAATCGGCCCCTCCGGCTCGATGCCCGGCCGGGTAACGGTGGGTTCATTTGCCGGCATGCGTGCCGCCCCCCGGGGTCGTGTACCGCATGGCCTCGGCCCTGTGCTGGCGCCACACTGCGGTGGCGGCGCACAGTCCGGCGAGGATCTGGAGGGCGATGATGACGAAGCTCACCACCTCGCCCCGCTCCCCCGCGGTCGCGACTCCGCCGAACACGCCGATGATCACGGACACGGCGTCGACGATGAGGAAGATGGCGACGATGTCGAGCATGGTGCGGGCCCAGCCCCTGCCGGAACGCAGCTGGAAGGCCAGCCACACGGTCACGGCAGCGGCGATGAGTGCCAACACGGCGCCGACGGCCCGGGCGATCGAGAACACGCTCTCCACGGTGATGTCGGCAGACGCGGCGCCTGCGACGGCGTCGCGAAAAGCGTCCCGGGTGGCTGGGGGCAGATCTCCGAAGCTGGCGGTCGCGGAGTTGATCAGCATCCCGATCAGCCCGAACGCGGAGGCGGCCAGCCACAGAACCCACGCGGTGTGGATCTCCTCCGGCGGAGGGCCGGGTCGCTCGTCGGGCGCGTCGCCGGGTTCGCCGGGGCCGGGGGCACCGGGGGCACCGGGGGCACCGGGCCCCGGGCTGGCCGGAGCGGGCGGGGCGGGCGGGCGCCAGGGCCCGCTGCTGCGAGTCACCGGGCGCCCCACCCCTGGGAGAGGAGGCGTGCGGCGTGCAGGGCCCAGTAGGTCAGGACGATGTCCGCGCCGGCCCGGCGGATGGAGATGAGCGACTCCATGACGGCCGGGTCGTGATCGATCCAGCCGCGCTCGGCCGCGGCGGAGATCATCGCGTATTCGCCCGAGACCTGGTAAGCGGCGACCGGGACGTCGGCCAGTTCGGCGGTCTGGCGCAGGATGTCGAGGTAGGACATGGCGGGCTTGACCATCACCATGTCGGCGCCCTCCTCGAGGTCCAGCTGCACCTCGCGCAGGGACTCACGCATGTTGGCCGGATCCTGCTGGTAGGTGCGGCGGTCCCCGCGCAGGGACGAGCCGACGGCTTCACGGAACGGGCCGTAGAAGGCGCTGGCGTACTTGGCGCTGTACGCGAGCACCGCGACGTCCTGGTAGCCCTCGCGGTCCAGGGCCTCGCGGATGGCGACGATCTGGCCGTCCATCATCCCGCTGGGGCCCACGACGTGGGCGCCGGCGGCGGCCTGTGCCACGGCGAGGTCGTTGTAGGCGGCGAGGGTGGCGTCGTTGTCGACGATCTGCTCGCCGCGCGGGTCGGTGCCGAGCACGCCGCAGTGGCCGTGGTCAGTGAACTCGTCGAGACAGGTGTCGGCCATGATCACGAGGTCATCGCCGACCTCCGCGCGCACAGCGGTCAGGGCCCGGTTGAGGATGCCGTCGGGGTCGGCGCCGCAGCTGCCGGTGGCGTCTTTGTCGGCGTCGAGAGGCACGCCGAACAGCATGATGCCGCCCAGGCCCGCCTCGGCGGCGGCAGCCGCTTCGCGCCGCAGCGAGTCGACGGTGTGCTGGACGACCCCGGGCAGCGACGAGATGTCGCGCGGGGCGTCGATCCCATCGGCCACGAATGCGGGCAGCACCAGCTGTCTCGGGGCGAGCGTGGTCTCGGCGACGAGCCTGCGCATGGCCGGCGTCGAGCGCAGGCGACGCGGGCGCACCAGCGGCGCGGGAACGGATGTTGTCTCGTCAGGCGTTGTCGTCACGGTTCCCACTGTACGAAAGTCGCCGGTGGTCGGGCGCGGCGCGGATGGCGTCGGTGCGAGCGGCGCTGGTGGACCGGCGCGGGCTCGTGGCCGTCTGAAGACGCCCTCACCCCGCCCGGCGGGTCGACGGGCGGGGTGAGGGCGTGCTGGTGCGCTGGCTCAGCGGCGCCGGGCGCGGCGGCGCGGGGGCGGCAGTTCGCCGGCCGCGCGCAGGTGGTCGGCGTGCGCGGCGAGGGCGTCGACCAGTTCGAGCACGGAGGCGTTCTCGGGCTGGACGTCCACCCGCAGGCCGAACTCGGCGGCGGTCTCGGCGGTGCGCGGGCCAATGCAGGCGATGAGCGTGCGGGCGTGCGGCTTTCCGGCGATACCCACCAGGTTCCGGACGGTCGAGGAGCTGGTGAAGCACACCGCGTCGAACCCGCCGGTCTTGATCATCTCGCGGATCTCGGCGGCCGGCGGGGCGGCGCGGACGGTGCGGTAGGCGGTGACGTCCTCGATCTCCCAGCCGCGGTCCGTGAGGCCCTCGGCGAGGGTTTCGGTGGCGATGTCGGCGCGCGGCAGGAGGACCCGGTTGACGGGGTCGAGTACGTCGTCGTACGGCGGGAACACATCGAGCAGGCCGAGGCTGGACTGTTCGCCGGTGGGCAGCAGCTCGGGCTGGATCCCCAGTTCACGGACGTGGGCGGCGGTGCCCTCGCCGACGCAGGCAATCTTCACGCCGGAGAACGCGCGGGCGTCCAGGCCGAATTCGACGAACTTCTCCCACACAGCGCGCACGGCGTTGGCGGAGGTGAACACGACCCACTGGTAGCGGCCGTCGACTAGGCCCTTGACCGCACGCTCCATCTGGGCGGGGCTGCGGGGCGGCTCGACGGCGATGGTGGGCACCTCGACGGGCACGGCGCCGTGCTCGGCGATCCGCTCGCTCATCTCGGCGGACTGCGCCTTGGTGCGAGGCACCAGCACGTTCCAGCCGAACATGGCGCGCGACTCCCACCACTGATGACGGTGCCGCTCACCCGCGGACTTTCCGATGGTGACGACCAGGTCACCTTCCATCTCGCGACCGACCTCGGCCATGGTGGCCAGGGTGCCGTCGGCGGACTTCTGGGCGCAGAGCGAGCCGGCGCACGTCACGGTCACCGGGGTGCCGGCGGCGAGGCCCTGCTCGGCGAGGTTGGAGGCGGCCTCAGCGAGGTGGCGGCCGGTGGTGCGCAGGACGATCGGGCCGGGCGAGCCGACGAGGGCGGCCCAGTCGACCTTGCCGCGGCCGTCGGCAAACACGTAGCCGGAGCCGAGCGCGATGCCGGCGAAGGCGGGCACGGCGGTGGCCTCGGCGACGCCGGGGACGACCTCGAACGGCACGACGGTGCGGCCGACGGCGGCGATCTCGGTGACAGTGGCGTCGGTGGTCATGGGGTCACCGGTGACGAGGCGGACCACATCCCGGCCCTTTTTGGCCTCGGCGACGAGTTGCTTGGCCACGGCGGCGGGCTCACCCAACACGGGGCGGACGTCGGCGGCGGTGGGTGCGGGCAAGGTCTTGAGACGCTTGACCTCCGCCTTGTCCTCGGCGGCGACGGCGGCGTCCATCTCGGCCTGTCGCGCGTCGAGCAGTTCCTGTGGGACCGGGACCTCGGTGGCGATCAGCGCCAACACGTCGGCCGAGACGTCGGCGTCGGCAAACACCAGCGAATTGCCGGTGAGGACCTCGCGGGCCCGGCAGGTGAGCATCCCCGCGTTGCCTGGGCCGCCGCCGACGAAGCGGACGGTTCCGGGGCGGGTGGTGCGTGCTCGAGTCATTGTTCGTCTCTCCGTGGGGTGGGTGCCGCGCGCTGGCTGCGCGCGAAATGGGAGTTCGGGGGTCAGGGATCGGTGACGGTCGGTGGTGCCGTCGTGGATACCTTGGGTACGAGTGGGGCGCGTTGCTCGGTCGAGTCCTCGGACATCAGGTCCCGGGCGCCGCGCTCGAGTAGTTCGGCCGCGAGTCGGCGGCCCAGCTCGTCGGCGGCGGCGATGGGCCCGTCCGGGTGGTCTGAGGTGGCGGTGGCGCCCTGGGTGCGCAGGACGGTGGAGCCATCGTGGGCGGCGACCACCGCGTGCAACGTCAGTTCGCCCTCCTCGAGCTCGCCGCGCGCGCCGACGGGGGCGGTGCAGCCGGCCTCGAGGTCGCGGAGGAGTCGCCGCTCGGCGGTGATCCGGACCCGCGACGGAAGGTGGTCGACGACGGTGAGGGCCTCGATGGCTTCGGTGTCGTCGGCGCGGCATTCGACGGCGAGGGCGCCCTGCGCGGGGGCGGGGAGCATCTCGTCGATGCCGAACCGGTGGGTGGCGCGCTCCCCCACTCCGGTGCGGTCGAGACCGGCCGCGGCCAGGACGACCGCGTCGAGGTCGCCACTGGTGACGTATCCCATGCGCGTGTCGATGTTGCCGCGCAGGGGATGTAGGTCGAGGTCTGGGCGCAGGGCCGCGAGCTGGGAGCGCCGACGTGGGGCGGAGGTGCCGACGCGTGCGCCGACCGGCAGCGTGTCCATGGTGAGCCCATCGCGGGCGATGAGCACGTCCGAGGGGTCGACGCGCGGCGGGACGGCGATGGGCGCGAACCGGTCATCGGGCGCGGTCGGCAGGTCCTTGTACGAGTGGACGGCGATGTCGCAGTCCCCGCGTTCGAGGGCGGCGCGTAGTTCGAGCGTGAACACGCCCACGCCGATGCGCTCGACCGGGGCCATCACCACGTCGCCGCGGGTGCGCACGATCACCAGTTCGGCCGGGTATCCGGCGGCGATGAGGGCGTCGCGGACGTGCCCGGCCTGCGTGGTCGCCAGGGTGCTGCCGCGCGTGCCCACTTTCAGGGTCCTGCTCATGACGCCTCCTCGTCCACGGTGTTGTCCAGGTCGAACAGTGTGCGTACGACCGCTGCGTAGTTTTCGCCATCGGGTTGGGCGGCGAGTTCCTTGAACCGCACCGTGGGCGGATGCAGGAGCTTGTCGACGACCCGGCGAACGGTGTTGGCGACCTCGTCGTGGACCCGGTCATCCATGTCGGGTAGCCGCGATTCGAGTCGCCGCATCTCGGCGGCGACGACCTGCCCGCCGCGGCCCCGCAGTTGGCTGATCAGCGGCCCGACGCCGGCCATGCGCTCGGCCTGGGTGTACGCGGTGAGCTCGGCGTCGACGATCGTGCGGGCGGCGTCGGCGTCCGCGGCGGCGGCGGAGGTGGCCGGGTCGGCCTTGAGCGCCTCGATACCCAGCACGGTGACGCCGGGCAGACCCGCGACGGCGGGGTCGACGTCGCGCGGCATGCCCAGGTCGCAGATGACCAGCGGGCCACGCTCGTCGCGGCCGGCCAGGGCGGTGTGCACGTCGCCGAGGGTGACGACCGTGCCGACGGCCCCGGTGCAGGTGAAGAGGATGTCGGCGCGGGCGACGGCGTCGGCGAGCCCGTCGAGCGGGAACGCCTCGGCGGGGGTCCCCGCGTCGCGGGCGATCTCCGAGAGCCGGTCGGCGCGCCCCGGGGTGCGGTTGGTGATCTCGATATGAGCGATCCCGCCCCGGCCGAGGTGGGCGACGGCCAGGCCACCCATCGCGCCTGCGCCGAGCACGACGGCCCGGCGCCCGTCGAGCCGGCGGGAGGCCGCCGCGTCGGCATCGGAGCTGCCAGTCGCCGCGGCGGCGCTGCTGCCAGCAGCGTCGGCGTTGAGGATCTCGGCCGCGCGGTCCAGTGCCACCGACACCACCGAGGCGCCGGCCGAGTCGATGCCGGTCTCGGTATGCACACGCTTGCCCACGTGCAGCGCCTGCTGGGCGAGCCGGTGCAGTGTCGTGCCGGCCGCGCCGATCTCGGACGCCGACTGGTAGGCGGTGCGGATCTGGCCGATGATCTGCTGCTCACCCACCACCATGGAGTCCAGGCCCGAGGCGACGGAGAACAGGTGCTCGGCGGCCGACTCGGAGTAGCGCACGTACAGGTGCCGGCTGAGCTCGTCGGCGGCCAGGCCGGAGTGGCGGGAGAGCAGGGCCACGACGTCGTCGAGGGCCGGGTGGAACGCGCCCACGGCCGAGTAGACCTCTACGCGGTTGCAGGTGGTGACGATCATCGCCTCGTCGACGTTCTCACCGGCGATGAGTTCCTCGGTGAGGGCGTCGCGGTCCGACTCGGAGACGGCGACCGCCTCGAGCAGGGACACCGGCGCACTGTGATGGGACAGCCCCACCAGGAGAATGCTCACAACCGACCCCCGGATGTCAGGGCCTCGAGGCCCCCTGCCAGAATGGGTGCTAAGTCGTCAACTCGGCGAGGAGACGGTCTGCGGGAAGACGGAACCCCGCAGGACGAACTCGCGGAACGCTGGTCCACAGTCGGTCGTCTCCCGTCGGTGTGCACGGCTGTGTACAAGGCAGTTCCATGCCGGAAGCGCCCTGCCGGGACGGCCGTGGCCTCAAGCCTGCGTACGACCCGTAACGGGCTCCACCGTAACCCGCTTGGCACCCCGGGACAAAACCGTCACCGGGGTGGATGCTATATCCGGGTGCCCCTCCGCACCTGCCGTGAACTGCTCGGACGCCGACCTCGCCCTCCCGTGAGGAACGCCGCACGAACCCCTGCCCGAGACCTGGCTCACTGTGGGGCCTCGTCAGGAGTCGTCCGACGTCGACGTACGGTGTCGGGCGTGCCCCCTCGCCGCAGGTCCTCCGCCACGATGTCCGCCGCGACCCGCGCCCGCTACGCCAAGCGACGTCAGCGGCGCCTGTCCCGCGTCGACAACGACCTCACCGATCCGCAGTGGTTCGAGATCCTCGATGCGTGGGGAGGCTGCGCCTACTGCAACGCGACCGGGCCGGCACTCCAGAAGGACTGCGTCATGCCCATCTCGCGTGGCGGCCGCTACACCCTGGAGAACGTCGTACCGGCGTGTGCGTCGTGCAATGCGTCTAAGCACAACAGCGAGGTCACCGGGTGGCTGCGGCGCAAAGAACTCGACGAGGGCGCGTTCCTGCTCCGGCACGCGACCATCCTGCGGGCCCTGCGGGATGCGCAGCCGGAGGAGTGACCGCCCGGGGGGCGCAGTGGTGGCGTGGGGGCCGGTTCAGTCCCACCCCGCGAACGGGCCGGGCTCGGCGAGGGTGGCGATGAGCTCGTCGTCGTCGATCTCCCAACACGAGTGCTCGGCGCCGTCGACCAACACCACCGGCAGCCGGTCGCCGTACTCCACCGCGAGTTCCGGGTCCGCCGCGTGGTCGACATCAACCGCCTCGAGGCGGGCGCCGGCGTCCTCGCACAGTGGGATCAACTGGCCGTGGACGCGGACGCAGCTGCCGCAGCCCTCGCGGGTCAACAGGGTCACCGTGTGCACCATGTCTCGATAGTGCACCACCCCATCGGGGCTGCCCTAGGATGGGGTGTCCGCGCCCTTCAGGAGGTCCCGCCCGGTGAACGACTCCCGACCGATGGACGACGACGACAACGACGCCGGCGGCCCCGAGAACAGCAACGCCGACCACGCCCCCACCTCTCCAGCGGAGAACGCGGACGGCACCGCCGATTCCGAGGATGCCCGCCGTTCCCGGTCGGGCCCGCGACTTCCCGGGCGCGCCGATTTCGTCACGGCGCTGGGTCGGCTGGTGTGGCGGCGCCGCGACGCCCGGATCCAGCGACGTGCCGGTGAGGCCTCCGCCGAGCACGCCGTCAAGCTCGAGCCCGGTGTGGAGCCTGGCGCCAAGTCCGGTGCCACGGCGGTCGCCGACACCGCTGCCCCGTCGGCCGACGAGCCCAGTCGCCCGCCTATCGACGGGCCGCCCCAGCCGGACCCGCAGGTCGCGGCGTTCTTCGACGTGGACAACACCCTCATCCAGGGCGCGTCGATCATCCTGCTGGCGCGAGGACTCGCCAAGCACCGCTTCTTCACCGCCCGGGATCTCGTGGGGTTGGCGTGGTCGCAGGCGAAGTTCCGGCTCTCCGGCGAGGAGAACGCCGAGGACGTCGCCGCCGGCCGCGACAAGGCGCTGAGCTTTGTCGAGGGACGCACCGTCGCCGAGCTGGTCGAGCTCAGTGAGGAGGTCGTGGACACGTCGATGCTCGACCGCGTCTGGCCGGGCACGCGCTCACTCGTCCAGATGCACCTGGACGCCGGTCAGCAGGTATGGCTGGTGACGGCGACGCCCGTGATGCTGGCGCGCGTGATCGCCACCCGGCTGGGCCTGTCGGGGGCGCTGGGCACGGTCGCGGAGGAGCGCGACGGCGTCTACACGGGCCGGCTCGTGGGCGACATCCTGCACGGGCCCGGCAAGGCGCACGCGATCTCCAAGCTCGCCGAGGTCGAGGGCTTCGACCTGAGTAAGTGCTACGCCTACTCCGACAGTTTCAATGACATGCCGATGCTCACGCTCGTCGGCAACCCCGTCGCGATCAACCCGGATTCGAAGCTGCGCAAGTACGCCTCGGAGAACGGCTGGGATGTCAAGGACTTCCGCACGGTACGCAAGGCCGCAAAGAAGGCGATGCCGGGAGTTCTCGCCGTCGGGGGCTTGGCCGGCGCCCATGCGGCCGCGCGCTCGTCCTATGGGGTGCGCACGATCGGCTCGCTGCGCCGCCTGTTCTGATTCTCCTGAAGAAGACTCAGCCGAAGAACACGCTGCCGCGGCGCGCGAGGTTACGGAACAGCGTGTTCTGGATGGTCTCGCGGACCTGGTCGGTGATCTCGAAGACCACCATTGGGTCCTCTGCGGCGTCGGGGCCCAGGTGTGAGGTCTCGATTGGCTCGCCGAACTCCATCGTCCACTTGGTGGGCAGTGGAATGCCGCCGAGAGCGCCGAGGAGCGGGAAGGCGGGCGTGATGGGCATGTACGGCAGGCCGAGCAGTCGCGCGAGTGCGGGCACCTCGCCGATCTTGGGGTAGATCTCCTCGGAGCCGACCACCGAGCACGGGATGATCGGCGCACCGGCGGCCAGGGCGGTGGCCACGAACCCGCCGCGACCGAAGCGCTGCAGGCGGTAGCGGTCGGCGAACGGTTTGCCGAGCCCCTTGAAGCCCTCCGGCCACACGGCCACCACGTTGCCGCCCTCCAGCAGCCGCTCGGCGTCGGCGGCGCACGCGAGGGTGGCACCTGCCCGGCGGGCGAGCGGCGCCGACACGGGCAGCGACATGGCCAGATCGGCGGCGAGCAGCCGCAGGGCGCGTCCGGCGTAGTCGTGGACGGCGACGGTGGTCATCATCCCGTCGAGTGGCAGGACGCCGGCGTGGTTGGACACGATCAGCCCGGCCCCCTCCTCGGGGATGTTTTCGGCGCCGATCACCTCGACCCGGAACCAGTGCTCGAACAACGGCCGCCACAGGGGAAGCCACACGTGGGTGTGGAAGTGCTCGTCGAACCCGAACTCGTCGACCTCGTACCCGCCGGTGAGGCGGGTGGCGAGCAGCTCGCCGGCAGCGCTGACGGCGTCGGCCAGCCCGGTCATCGCGCTGATGTCGCCCGTCGCGAGTGCCGTGTCGACGCCGCGGGCCAGGTCACGGACGGGGGCCAGGACCTCGGCGTCGATGGGTAGCGCGTCGGCGACCTGTGCGATCGACATCCGCATCGAGGTGAGGAACCGGTCGACGATCCGACCGAGCTCGGTGGCCGCGGCATCGCTGTTGGTGGTGTTGCCGAGGAAGCCCTCCCCGACCATCCGGTCGCTGCGGGCGTCGCGTCGACCCTCGCCCCATCGCGGTCCACCGAGGGGCTGGGACAGGTCGAATTCCGGGCCCTTCACGGCGCCTCCTCCTCGATGGGGTCGGGTAGGGCCCCCATCGCTTCGAGCTCGCCGATCGTGGTGTCCACCCCTGCGCGCAGTCGGCTGGCCATCGGGGCCGGCAGTCTCCTGGCGAGCGTGGCGGTCTTCCGTTCGAGCGAGGTGCGGGTGATCAGTGGCTCGGCACCGGAGTCCACGAGGTAGGCGTGCAGCGCTTCCTCGGAGGTGTACCTGGGCGTGAACCCGAACTCGGTGCGCATTCGGGTGGTGTCCATGGTGCGGCCGTACCTGAGGTATCGCAGCTGCGAGGGCCCGATGTCGCGCAATCCCTGGCTCGACAGCAGCCGGGCCGCGAGCCTGAACGCCGCGGGCATCACCGGCAGGGGGATGTGCCCGGCGCGTCGGATGGCCTGGGTGAGGGTGAGCACGCCGTCGGCCGCGATGTTGTACGTGCCGGGGGCCGCGCCCGTCGTGGCGTGCAGCAGCGCGTCCAGCGCGTCCTGCGGGTGCAGCAGCTGGATGCGCGGGTCGTACCCGGCCAGCACCGGAGCCACGGACGGCACCAGCAGTTCGCCGACGACCGTGGGCTCCGGCAGTCCGAGGATCGCGGGGATGCGCAGGATCGTCACGTCGATGTCCGGGCGTTTGCGGGACATGCCCCGCACATAGCCTTCCACGGACAGGTGATCGAGCGGGATGCCGCCGCTGGGCTGGCCTCGCGCGGCCATGTCCTCGGTGAACATCGCCGGGTCGACGCCCGAGGAGCCGTACACGGAGGTCGAGGAGATGAGGACGAACCGCTTGACCGTCGCGGCCCGCCCGCACGCGGCGATCACGTGCATCGAGCCCATGATGTTGGCCTCCTTGACGGCCGCGCGGCCGCCGGGGGCGAAATCCGTGTGGTGCAGTCCGGCATGCACGACCGTGTCGATACCGGCCTCACGGAGGATTCCCTGCAGTCGCGGGGACTGCGGGTCGAGGCGCACGAACTCGGCGTCCCGCATCCGTCGACGGTGCTGCGGCGACGGCTTCACCGAGTCGATCGCCAGGACACGCTCCACGGAGTCGTTGCGGAGCAGCATGCCCACCAGGTGCGCGCCGAGGTACCGACTGCCGCCCACGACCGCGACGGCACGGGCCGGGCGACGGGCTGCTAGTTCGGTATCCACCCGGCTGAGTCTAGCCGCGGAGCTGCCCTCCCATGTGGGTGGTCCGCGCAGCCGACCGTCCGCCCCCGGGGGTGCCGGACACTCCCGGCCGTAAATACACCGATGCCCGCCACCACTGCTGGTGACGGGCATCCGCTACAGGCGTGAGTCCGGGCGCTATCAGGGCGCCGCCGGACTCACTTACCGAGTTTGCGACGCTGCACGCGGGTCCGGCGGAGCATCTTGCGGTGCTTCTTCTTGGACATCCGCTTGCGGCGCTTCTTGATCACAGAACCCATATCGGGGTCACCTACCTGTCGACTACTGGTCTGGGGCCTTACAGCCCACAAATGGCCTTGACTTGCGCTCCGGCGCCTGAGAGCGAGCTCGAAAGCCGGGACGGAACCCGTCCAGACTACCTCCCGCGCCCCGCCGCCACGAAAACGGGCCGGGCACCGGCCCAGCGGGTTAACCCGCGGAGAAGTACGACGTGTCGAGATACTCGTGCACGGCCTTGGAGTGGACACGGAACGACCGCCCCACCCGTACGGCGGGCAGCTCGCCCGAGTGGACGAGTCTGTAGACCGTCATCTTGGATACGCGCATCAGCGCGGCGACCTCAGCAACGGTGAGGAACTGCGAGCCCCCCGCCGCCTGCGAGCCGCCCTCGGTCTTGTCGGTAGTCGCCATCGTCACAACCCTTCGTGGCACGCGTCGTGCCGCAGGCTTCCCCTCCTGCGGTACGGACACGCACGTGCTGGGTATGAGCCTAGCGTGAATGGTGTGATCAGTGCGACGGGAGTGGGCGATTAACTTCGACGACACGCCGCCCGGCCCAGGCCTCACCCGTTCTGAGCTGGGCTTGTGCTAAATACGCGGACCCGCCGGGTGGCTCACTTCTCACCCGGCGGGTCGGTTCGGCAGGGGCACGCCCGGCCCGCTCGGCCGCATCGGCGACGGGCTCTGGGCGGCAGTGGTCAGTCGTCCTCGTCGTCGTCAGCAGCGGCCTCGGCCAACGTCCGTGACCGCGACGCCGCCGCCTCGACCGCGTCCGCCACGGCCCCGCGCAGTCCCCCGGCCTCGAGCTGGCGGATCGCCGCCGCGGTGGTGCCGCCCGGCGAGCTGACGTTGTAACGCAACTCGGCGGGCCCCTCGTCACCGGCGGTGAGCATCGCGCCCGCCCCGAGCGCCGTCCCCGTGGCCAGTGTGAGCGCCACGTCGCGCGGGAGCCCCCGCTCCACGCCGGCGTCGACCATCGCCTCGACGAGGAGGAAGAAGTACGCGGGACCGGACCCGGACACTGCGGTGACGGCGTCCATCTGGGCTTCGGAGACGACGACGACGAGGCCCACGCTCTCCATGATCGTCACCACCTGCCGGAGGTGCTCGTCGCGCGCGTAGCGGCCCTTGCAGACCGCGGAGACGCCGTGCCCCACGAGCATCGCCGTATTGGGCATGACCCGCACCACCGGCGAGCCCGCACTGAGCCGGTTCTCCAGCACCTGCGTGGGCACGCCCGCCGCCAGGGACACCACGATCGACTCGTGGACACTGTCCGAGATGGCGTCGCCGATGCGGCCGACCACGGCGGGCACGTCCTGCGGCTTGACGGCCACCACGATGACGTCGGCGCCCTCGCAGCCGATGTCGAGGTTGGTGGAGAGGATGCTGTACTTCTTGGCCAGTTGGTCCGCGCGGGCCTGCACGGCCTCGATCACCACGATGTCCGAGGGCTCGGTCCCTGCCTCACGGAGTCCCGCGATGAGGGCCTCGCCGATGCGTCCGCCGCCGACCACTGCGATTCTCGTCATGCCCATCACGATGCCACACCCGTGCGCGGGCCTCGTATGCCCGCGGGGTCGCCGGGCCCGGCGGTGCACTGCCCCGGACTCGGCGCACAGATGACTCCGCCCGCACCTGGGGCAGGTGCGGGCGGACTCTGTGCCGGGGCGGGAGGCCAGCTAGGTGACGATCCTGAGCAGGAGCGGCCCGCACGTCACGCCCAGACCGACGATCACGGCCAAGGCGATGCTCACGGTGTCATTGGATCTGCGCAGGACGCGGACCATCGCGACCAGCCCGACGATCACGACGATCGCCAGGGCGAAGGCAACCCACGGCAGGTCGCCCCAGAGCAGCTGGAATCCGATGAACAGAGCCGCGCCCGCAACCGCGGAAGCGAGCACCTGCGCGACGAGGATCAGCCACTGCGAGGCCGAGGTCCGCTCGGGAGTGGTCTGGTCGAGGCTGTCACGCTCGACGCTGTCCGGGTCCACGCGGTCCAGATCGGCGCTGTCCCGATCGGCGGCGGGATGAGCGGCGGTGGTCTGGGGCCGGTCAGCCTGCTGCGTGTCGCTCTGCTGCTGGTCGGCCTTCGACCGATCGGCGCCGGCGCCCGCGCCGACGACCGCCGCGGTCATCCCGGCAACCCCGGCCCCTCCGGCGGCAGCTGCGGTCGCCGCGCCGGCGGCGCCCTGTCGATCGGGGGCGTCGGCCGCGTCGGCCTGTGAAGCGGGGGCCTCAGGGGCCCGGTAGGCCGTCGAGCCACTGCCCGACGGCACGCCCCAAGCGGGACTGTCGGAGGGTGCGGTTGACGAGTCAGCCGCGGCTGCGCGCTTGTCGGAAGCTGACTTGTCCGCGGCGGGCTCGTCCGCGGCGGCGGGCTTAACGGGAGCTGGCTTTGCGGTAGCTGGCTTGGCGGTAGCTGGTTTGTCCGCAGCGGGCGTGCCGGTCGACGCGGCAGCAGGACCGGCGGGCGTGCCGGCGGCCGGCTTGACTGCAGGTCCCGCGGGCGCCGGGGAGGAGGCCGTCGCGGTCGTGTCCGCGGTACCTGCGCGTGTGTCAGTCGCCCCCTTCCCTGCCGTGCTGGACGGGGCGACCTTCTCTGCCGGGCCGGCAGCCGCGGTTCCGGCGACACCGGCAGCGCCGGCGCCCACGACACCGGCGGCCGCGGCCCCGGCGGGCCCCACTCCGCCGCGGTCGGGCCGGTCTGCTGGCATCGAACGGTCAGCCCGGGCGTCGGACTCCGACTGCTCCACGCCCTTACGCCTGCGACCGAATAGTCCTCGCAGTCCGCCCTTCTTCTCGGGCTCGTCGGCGGCGTCGGAGGCCGCAGAGCGCGGCGGTGTCGGGGACGAAGGTGGGGTCGGAACTGCAGCTGGTACCGGGGTCACGGCCGGAGTCGACGTAGACGGCTGAGTCGACGCGGACGGCGTGGCCTGCGTGGAACGAGTGGTCTGCCCGGTCTGCCCCGGCCGGGTTGTCGAGGTCGGGGCCGATGACTGCGCAGCCGGCTTCGGCGTCTGACCTGCCGGAGCCGGCTGACCCGCCGGAGCCGTCTTCCCGGCCGCCTCGGCAGACGCAG
This sequence comes from Dietzia sp. ANT_WB102, assembly GCF_008369165.1. Lineage (NCBI taxonomy): Bacteria > Bacillati > Actinomycetota > Actinomycetes > Mycobacteriales > Dietziaceae > Dietzia > Dietzia sp. ANT_WB102. The sequence continues at coordinate 1,291,339 of NZ_VOBA01000001.1, read as the reverse complement.
GCGACCCGCCCTCGGGGGCCCGCCGCCGCCCCGTGGGCTTCGGAAACTGCGGGGTCTGGGGGGTCGACGAACTCGTCGTCGTCTCCGAGGTCTTCTCGGCGCCGACCCCAGCGCCCTTCGCAGCACCGCCCCCGGCACCCGGCTCCGCGCGGGATTCCGCGCCCTGGCCGGTGTCGCCTTCGGCGGGTGTTGTCCCCTCGGCTTCCTCGGCCTCCCGTGCCCGGCGACGCGCCGCGCGTCCACTGAGCACGGTGTCGTCGGTGATCCGCGGGATCTCACCGGTGAGTTCGGAGACGGTGACGCCGCCCTCATCGGCCCGGCGACGCCGGCGCCCGGTCGGGGCGGACTGCTGCTCTGCGCCCATGCGCTTGAGCAGTTCCGCCACGGTGATCTGCTGACCGTCTGAATCCTCGGCCATCGTCAGCTTCCCTTCCCGTCGCCGCCCACGTCCCGTTCGAGACGCTGCAGAATGAGCCCCTCTCGCAGAGCCCACGGACAAATCTTCACACTTTCCAAACCCAACGCACGCATGGACGCCTCCGCCACCAGCGCTCCCGCCACCACCTGATGGGAGCGGTCGGAGCTGATGCCCTCCAACTCTGCCCTGTCGGCGGCTGTCATGCGAGAAATAAACGCGATCACCTGCCGCAGACCGGCCGCCGTCAGGACCCGCTCGACGCGAGGCCCCTCCGACGACGGCGCCGCACCCGTGAGTCGGGCCAGCATGCGAAAGGTCTTGGAGGTGGCGCACGCCAGATCTGGCTCACCGGCCGCGCGCAGTTCCCGGGCGGGCCCATCGAGCTCGGCGTCGATGTAATCGCGCAGCTGATTGATGCGCTTACGCTCCGGCGGATCGGTCGTGAACCAGTCATAGGTGAGCCGGCCGGCACCCAGTTGCAGACTGTGGGCCTGCTCGGGCAGCTCGTCCTCGCCATACGTCATCTCGAGCGACCCACCACCGATGTCGAGGTTGATGATCCGCCCCGCGCTCCAGCCGTACCAGCGGCGAGCAGCAAGGAAGGTCATGCGCGCCTCATCCACACCGGACAGGACCCGCAGTTCGATGCCGGTCTCCTTGGCGACCTTGGTCAGCACCTCCTCCGAATTGGCCGCGTCGCGCACGGCGGAGGTGGCCAGCGCCATGACCTCACGGCACTTGGTGGCGCGCGCCAACTCGGCGGCCTCATTCACCGCGTCGATGAGCCGGGCGATGCCGACCTTGGAGATCTTGTTGTCCTCGTCCAGATACTCGATCAGCCGCAGCCGCGTCTTGGAATCGTTCATGGGCGTGGGATGGCCACCACGGTGGGCGTCGACCACCACGAAGTGGACCGTGTTACTTCCCACGTCCAGGACACCTAATCTCACACGACCACCCTAAACGGTCTACGGTCGCAGGTTGTGACCGCCACCGATCGCCCCTCCACCCCAGGTGACCCACTCCCCGAGGCCCCCCTCGACTTCCCTCGCGAGTGGTACACCTTCCCCGACCCCGCGAACGCCGAGCACCTCATCTCCGCCGACATGACGTGGCTGCTCTCCTCATGGACGTGCGTCTTCGGCACGCCCGCCTGCCACGGCATCGAACGCGACCAGCCCGACTCCGGCTGCTGCACGCACGGGGCGTTCCTGTCCGACGACGAGGACCGGCAGCGGCTCAAGGCCAACGTCGCGCTACTGCGGCCGGAGGAATGGCAACACCGGGAGGCCGCCCAGTCCGCAGCGTCTGCGGAGGGAGTCGTCCTGGAGTCGTGGCTCGAGGAGGACGAACTGACCGGCGACGACGGCGAGATGGAGCCGGCTCTGAGAACGCGCCGCCTTGGCGGGCGGTGCGTGTTCTTCAACGATGTCGGTTGGCCGACCGGGTCGGGCTGCGCCCTGCACCACCTCGCCGCGCGGACCGGGCGGAGCCTGCCCGAGTCCAAGCCGGACGTGTGTTGGCAGTTACCGATCCATCTGACGCACGAGTGGGAGACCCGCGCCGACGAGGTGGAGATCCTCCACACCCGTGTCGGTGAGTACGACCGCCGCGGCTGGGGCCCCGGCGGGCTGGACCTGGACTGGTACTGCACCGGTTCGCCCGAGGCGCACGTCGGGGTCGACCCCGTGTACATCTCGCTCCGCGACGAGTTGGTCGAACTGCTGGGGGCCGAGTGTTACGAGATCCTCGCGGCGGCGTGCCGGCGCCGGCGGCAGCTGGGGATCGTGGCCGTGCACCCGGCGACCGAGCGCGCGGGCGGCGCCTGAGCCGGATCCCTAGCCCCCGGGTCGTGGGGCCCCCGAGGCGTGGGGCCCCCGAGGCGTGGGGTCCCCGGGGCCCCTGGGGCGTGACGCCCCCGAGGCGTGAGGCCCAGGAGGGGGTGTGACGCCCCCGCGGTCAGCCCTCGAACTTGTAACCCAGCCCGCGGACGGTCACCAGGTGCACCGGCTTGCCCGGATCGGACTCGATTTTCGAGCGCAGGCGCTTGACGTGCACGTCGAGCGTCTTGGTGTCGCCGACGTAATCCGAGCCCCACACCCGGTCGATGAGCTGCCCACGCGTGAGGACCCGACCGGAATTGCGCAGCAGGTACTCGAGCAGGTCGAACTCCTTGAGCGGCAGCGTGACGGCCGAGCCCCGAACCATCACCGTGTGCCGCTCGATGTCCATCCGCACCGGCCCGGACTCCAGTACGCCGATCTCGTTAACCGGCTCCGCCTCGGAATCCGCGCCGCGGCGCAGCACGGCACGGATGCGGGCAATGAGTTCGCGGGCCGAATACGGCTTGGTCACGTAGTCGTCGGCGCCCAACTCCAGGCCCACGACCTTGTCGATCTCGCTGTCCCGGGCGGTCACCATAATCACCGGGACCTTCGAGGTCATCCGCAGCCGCCTGCACACGTCGGTGCCCGACATCCCGGGGAGCATGAGGTCCAGCAGCACGATGTCCGCGCCATCGGACTCGAAGTTCTCGAGCGCGGTCGGGCCGTCTCCCGCGACGGCGACCTCGAAGCCTTCCTTGCGGAGGAGGAACGCGAGCGGATCCGCCAGCGAGTCCTCGTCCTCCACGATCAGCACCCTGGTCACGGCACCTGGTCCTCTCCATGTTTGACGTGCTCGACGCCGGGCGTTCCCCCGCCGCCATCCGGCTCCACATGAGCCGGGAGTTCGAGTGTGAACGTCGACCCGGTACCGGGCCGGCTCCACAGGCTGACGGCGCCGTCGTGGTTCTGGGCGACGTGCTTGACGATCGCCAGCCCGAGCCCGGTCCCGCCGGTGGCGCGAGAGCGCGCCTTGTCGACGCGGAAGAACCGCTCGAAGACGCGGGCCTGGTCCTTGGGGGCGATGCCGATGCCGCGGTCGGTGACGCGCAGCATCACCGTGTCACCGCTGATACCCCGGGTGATCGACACCGGAGTCTGCTCGGGCGAGTAGTTGACGGCGTTGGAGATGAGGTTGGCCACCGCCGTCACCAAAAGAGTCCAGTCGCCCTTGACCTCGAGCCCGGACGGCGCGTCGGTGATGAGCTCGATCCCGGCCGCCTCCGCCGCCGACGCGGACCGGCGCAGCGCCTCGGCCACCACATCGTCCACGTCCACCGGCTCCGGGTCGCGGATCCGCTCGGCCCCCTGCAGCCGCGACAACTCGATGAGTTCGGAGACCATCTTCCCGAGACGCTGAGCCTCGCTCACCACCCGCCCGCCGAAGTACTCGACCGATTCCGGGTCGTCCTTGGACTCCAGCAGCGCCTCTGCCAGCACCGCCATCGCCCCGACCGGGGTCTTGAGCTCGTGGGAGACGTTCGCCACGAAGTCCCGGCGGGCGGACTCCATTCGACGGTGCTCGGAGTCGTCGTCGGCGAAGACCACCACGAATTGCTGACCGTTGCCCACGAGGATCTCCCCGCGTCCACTCACCGACGGAATGCGGCGGCGGCCGGGGGTCATCTTGGCGGGCAGGTCGAACGCAGTCGTCACCCCATCTGTGAACGTCGACTGGGCCGCCCGCCACACCGGCTCGACAAGCAGACGGTCGTCGACGATCCCCAACTCGGCCGCGCGACGGTTGTAGAGGACGACGTCCTGGTGGCGATCCACAACCGCCAGCGCGTACGGCGCCTGCTGGTAGACGCCCCGCAACACGTCCAAGCGGCTCGGTCCGGCCTGCTCAGCGCGGCGCCGATCGCTGCGCCGATTGATGAGCGGAACGACGAAGCCGCCCACGAGAAAGCCGATGATCCCGGCAACGATCGCGAGGAAGATCCCCAGACTGACCTGCACAACCCTGATCCTACGGTGTGACCCTCCGGCGCCCGAATCGACAAACCCCCGGCCACCTGCGGGAAGTTCGCAGGCAGCCGGGGGTTCACGACCCGTTCACCGGGGCTCCATCTCCTACTTGGCGCCCTGGTTGGCCACGGCTGCCGCGCCGGCGGCGGCGGCCTCCGGGTCGAGGTAGGTACCGCCCGGGTTGGCGACCAGCCCGGTCTCGTCGAAGTTGTAGACCAGCGGGATCCCGGTAGGGATGTTGAGGCCCGCGATGTCCTCGTCGGAGATGCCGTCGAGGTGCTTGACCAGTGCGCGCAGCGAGTTTCCGTGGGCGGCCACCAATACCGTCTTGCCCTCCGCGAGCTTCGGTTCGATCTCGGCGGCGTAGTACGGGATGAACCGATCCACGACGTCCTTGAGGCACTCGGTCAGCGGGACCTCCGGCAGGTCCGCGTAACGCACGTCCGAGGTCTGCGAGTAGTCGCCCGCCGGGTCGATCGCCGGCGGCGGGGTGTCGTAGCTGCGGCGCCACAGCATGAACTGCTCGTCACCGAACTGGTCCTTGATCTCCGCCTTGTCCAGCCCCTGCAACTTGCCGTAGTGGCGCTCGTTGAGCTTCCAGTGCCGGATCACCGGAATCCAGTGGCGGTCGCACGCGTCCAGCGCGATGTTCGCGGTGGTGATCGCGCGGCGCAGCAGCGAGGTGTACAGGATGTCCGGCAGGATCCCCTGCTCGGCGAGGAGCTCGCCGCCACGGACCGCCTCCTCGCGCCCCAAATCGGTGAGGTCGACGTCCACCCAACCCGTGAACTGGTTGGACGCGTTCCACGTGGACTGCCCGTGACGAAGAAGGATGAGTGTTCCGTAAGCCATACGGCCATTATGACCCGACTCCTTAGGACTACGGTGCAGACATGACTACTCCCGCCGGAGCCGCCACCCCCGGACACGCCGACCGGCCGTGGACCGCCCACTACACCCCTGGCACCACACAGAACCTCGATTACGGCACCACCACCCTGATCGACCAGTTCGACAACGCCGTTGGTGCGCACGCCGACCGGCCAGCCACCGAATTCTTCGGTCGCCTGACCACTTACTCCGACCTCGGCAGACGCGTCCGCCGCGCCGCCGAGGGCCTGCGTCGCCTGGGAGTGAACCGCGGGGACCGGGTCGCCGTGCTGCTGCCGAACTGCCCCCAGGGCATCGTCGTGTTCTATGCGGCGCTGCGCATCGGCGCAATCGTCGTGGAACACAACCCGCTCTACACCGCCGACGAGCTCGAAGGGCCGTTCTCGGACCACGCCGCGAAAGTCGTCGTGACGTGGAACGTCGTCGCCGACGTCGTGCAGGAACTCGCGAACCGCCCCGGTTCCGTGATCGAGCACGTCCTCGCCGTCGACCTCCTCGACGCGTTCCCCACCGCCAAGCGCCTCGCGCTCCGCCATCTCCCCGTGCCTGCGCTGCGCGCCTCACGCGCCAAGCTCTCCACACCCGCCCCCGGCACGCAGAACTGGGACGAGCTCGAGACCGGGCCCGAGTTGGACTTCTCGCACCCGCGGCCCGAGCAGGAAGATCCTGCGCTCATCCTCTACACCTCCGGCACCACCGGGGCCCCCAAGGGCGCGACCCTCACCCACGCCAACCTGGTGGCCAATTCGATGCAGGGCCGAGCCTGGGTGCCGGAACTCCAGCCGGGCAAGGAGAAGTTCCTGGCCTCTCTTCCCATGTTCCACGCCTACGGGGTGACGATGTGCGTGGTGTTCGGCATCGCCCAGGGAGCGCGACTGCAACTCGTGCCCACACCCGACATGGACCTGATCATGCCGATCTTCGCCAAAAATCTGCCGACCTTCATCCCAGCTGTCCCGCCGATCTACACGCGCATCCTCGAGGAAGCCGGCAAGCGCAAGATCTCGCTGCAGGGTGTGAAATTCTCCCTCTCCGGCGCCATGAGCCTGCCCACCGACCTCATCGAGAAATGGGAGAGCGCCACCGGTGGCCTGCTGGTGGAGGGCTACGGCATGACCGAGACCTCACCCATCACCGTGGGCAACCCGATGTCGACGGCGAGGCGGGCCGGCTCGATCGGCGTCCCGTTCCCCGACACCGACATCCGGATCAGCGACAAGGACGACCCATCGAAGGACGTTGCCGCTGGCGAGCCCGGTGAACTGCTGGTCAAGGGGCCGCAGGTCTTCCCCGGGTACTGGGGCAACGAGAAGGCGACCGCGGCGGCCTTCCACGACGGGTGGCTGCGCACCGGTGACGTGGTGGTCCAGGACCCCGACGGTTTCCTCACCGTGGTGGACCGCATCAAGGAAATGATCGTCACCGGCGGGTTCAACGTCTACCCGTCCGAGGTCGAGGCGGTGCTGCGCACGGCACCCGGGATCGCCGACTGCGCTGTGGTCGGCCGGCCGAGCTCGGACGGCGGTGAGAAGGTGGTGGCCGCAGTCGTCCTCGAGCCCGGGGCCACGTTGGACGTCGACGCGGTCCGCGCCCACTGCAAGGCATCGTTGGCCGGGTACAAGGTGCCGCGGGAGTACATCGAGGTAGACGAGCTCGCCACCAACCCGATGGGCAAGGTTCTGCGCAAGAAGGTAGCCGAGCAGATCGCCTCCTGACCGGTCACCGCAACCCGCGTTGAGTCACTCAGTCAGCCGCCGGCGCCACGCGCCCTGGCATAACGCTGCACGCAGTGACTCAACTCCCGGCTGAGCGGCCACGCCCAGTGCAGAACCACGCCCCGCGCAGCACCACAGGTCACCCGCCACGCCCGGCGGAGCATCTACGCGCGAGCGCCGGGCCGGGGGTTTACTCGGGCTGGGGCAGGTCGGTGGTGAGGTGGCGGAACGCGTCGAGGTTGCGCAGCGGCTCGCCCCGAGAGACCCGCCACTCCCATTCGCGGCGGATGGAGGTGTGGAAGCCGGTCTCGAGCAGGATATTGAAGTCATGGTCCGCGGCCTCGAGCACCTGTCCTAGGACGCGGTCCAGCTCCTCCTCGGTCACGGCGACCAGCGGCATCCTGCCCACCAGGTAGATGTCGCCGTTGTTGTCCAGCGTGTACGCCACCTGGTACAGCCGCCGGTTACGACGAAGCAGATACTTGTAGACCTTCTCGAAGTCCTCGTCGGGGTTGCGGCAGACGAACGCCTCGACCCGCACGCTCTCCCGGTTCACCGTCAGGTGGCACGCGGTCTTGAGCCGCTTCTCCCCCGGCAACTGCACGACGAAGGTGCGGCCCCCGGCGAGGGTCGATTCGATGTCCCGCTCCACCAGGAAGTTGCGGATCCGCTCGACGGTCGGCGCGTCGACATCGTCGTGGTGCGGGGCCGGCCCGCCGTCGTCGTCCATGCGCTTGCTCTCGGTGGGGTCGATCATCGTGACTCCTTCGGGGTGGTCGACTGGGGCTCGGCGTGGCTCCGGACTCGTAAGCGATTCGACGCGGCGGCTCGCGCGGACGGGGGTCAGGACGCAGTAGCCTCCGAACGCCGGGCCCGATACGCCGCCATTGTGCGCGCATACGAGGACAGCAGTCCGTCGGCCGTGGAATCCCAGGAAAACCCGGAGGCGTGCACCGGGGCGGCCCGCGACATCGACAGTCGCAGTTCGTCGTCGTCCAACAGCCCCGTCAACACCCGGGCCCATTCACGCGGATCGTGCCCGTCCACGGTGATCCCCGTGCGGCCGTCGGCGACGGCGGTGGGCAACCCGCCCACCGCGGCAGCGACCACGGGGGTACCGCACGCCTGTGCCTCGAGCGCCACCAAACCGAACGACTCCGAGTACGACGGCACAGCCACGATGTCGGCGGCGCGGTAGACGTCCACCAACTCCGACGGCGGCCGCGGCGCGAGGAAACACACGCGGTCGGCGACACCCAGCTCCTCGGCCAGATCCATCAGCGAGCTCGGCCGATCCATCCCCGACCCGCTCGGCCCGCCCACGACCATCAGGCGCACGTCGCGGTGCGGCTGGGTGCGCACGATCTCGGCGAGCGCACGGACGATCACGTCGGGGGCCTTGAGCGGCTGGATCCGGCCGACGAACGCGATCACCTCGGCGCGCTGCGCCAAGCCGAGCGCGCGGCGGGCCCGTTCGGTGCCCCGCTGTGTACCGGGCGTGTACTGCTCGAGGTCGGCCCCCGGCGAGACGACGTCGATATCGGCGGGGTCCGCGTCGTAGAACCCGACGAGTTCGTCCCGCTCCCCGGTGGTGTTGACGACGAGGCGGTGCGCGGCATCCACGATCTGCTGTTCCCCGATGCGCCGGGACTCCGGCTCGGGGGTGTCCCCGGCCGCGAGGACCGCATTCTTCACCTCCGCCAGGGTGTGCGCGGTGTGCACCAGCGGCACGCCCCAGTGCTCGGAGGCCACCAGCCCCGCCTGGCCGGAGAGCCAATAGTGCGAGTGGATGAGGTCGTAGTAGCCGGGTGCGTGACCCGCCTCCGCCCGCATCACGCCCGCCACGAACGGGCACAACTGCGTCGGCAGGTCCTCCTTGCGCAGGCCCTCGAAGGGCCCCGCCACGATGTTGCGGACCAGCACGCCGTCACCCGCCTGCTCGACCGGCGGCTGCGACGAGTGGGTGGCGCGGGTGAAGATCTCGACCTCCACACCGCGGCGGGCCAGTCGGCGTGCAGTCTGCAGGACGTACACGTTGAGCCCGCCCGCGTCACCCGTGCCCGGCTGCGCCAGCGGCGACGTGTGGAACGACAACACGGCGATGCGCCGGGGCAGCGGATGCCCGGCGAGGGAGTCGAGGTCGGATACGGTCACACGTCCGATTGTGCCCGCGCCCGCGCCGCCGTGCACGTGGCCGCCGGTCGACCCCCCGACGCCGCAGTGCCGAGCACCGCCAGTGGCCCTGCCGCTTGAAGCGCGGCCTCGTGACTCACCGCCGCTAGGTGCATCGGCGCTAGGAGTACCGCCGCTAGAGGGAGGCGGCGAAGTCGTCGAGCTCCGCCAGGAAGCGAGGCGTCTCCTCGAGGAACGGCGCGTGCGCGGAGTCGCCGAACTCGACATAGCGTCCGCCGGGGATCATCTCGGCGTTCGCCTGCCCGGCCGAGGGCAGCACCACTCCGTCGTGGGCGCCGTGGATGACCAGCGCGGGGACCGACAGGCCGCGCAGTGTCTCGTCATTGTCCACGCGGCGAGTGAGCAGCTTCTGCCGCACCGCCGGCGGGGTGGCCAGCGACAATCCCAGGATCCGCTGGGAGTCCGGGCCCGATCCCGACCGCATCATGGCGTTGCCGAAGCTGGTGAACGCCGCGAGCGCGACGGACGGCTTCTCGTCGAACGCGCCGCCCGAGGTGACCTCCTTCATCGCCGGGCCGATCGCGCCGCCGGCCGAGCGGGAGAGCGACGTGACCGCGCCGCACAGCACAATCCCGGCGATCCTGCCCTCGCCGCGGCTGGCCAGGTAGTCCGAGACCACGACCCCGCCGTACGACCAGCCGAGCACGATCGCGCCGGCGTCCTCGCCGATGCCGGCGGAGTCGAGGACCGCCTCGACGTCGTCCGCCCACTGCTGCGGCGAGTCGTACCCGCTCTCCGCGACACCGGAATGTCCGTGTCCACGCAGGTCGATCGCCACCACGCGGAACCGCTGCGCGAGTTCGCTCAGCAGCTCGGTCCCCCAGCTCGAGCTCGACTGGGCCCAGCCGTGGATCAGCACGAGCGGCCTGGCGGCGGGGTCACCGAGCTCGCGGTAGGCGATCGCGGTGCCGTCCGAGGAGTGAGCCGCGGCGACGGACGAGGGGGCGGGGGCGGGGGCGGCGGGCGAGGAGGTCATGGGCCTCATCGTGCCAGCCGCGCCCCGGCCTTGAGGGTCGCCCGGCGGCACCACCCCTGCGTCTACTGCACGCGTCGGCACGGCGCCCCGGGGTCGCACGAACGGGTAGGGGTGCGCGGGTGCGGGCGCTGTGCCAGCGCACCAGGTGCGAGGTGCGCTGCCCCTTTGGCTTGTGCCGGCCGAATGCACAGGGTGTCTCGGGGTGCGCTGGCGGAATGGACCATTTGGGCATCGCAGGTCCTCCCGGCAGCGCGTCCGGTGGTAGTTGCGCTGGCAAAATGCACGTGGATCACCTCGATCCGCCCTCCTGACCGCCGCCGTGACAGCTACCGTTACGCAATGGCTGCCACCACCATTCGCACCGACCCCGACGTCGTGGTCCGTACGTTCTTCGACGCCCTGACGACCGGGGCCACCGCCACCGCCGTGAGCCTGCTCAGCGACGACGTCTGGTGGGCCAATATCGGACTGCCCACCGTCCGCGGCAAGCATGCGGTCGCCCGCGCGATCGCCTCGATGCACCGACGCCTCCGCTTCGGCGTGGATATCCACCATCTCGCAGTGTCGGCGCCCGCAGACCCGACCGATGCTGCGGCGCCCATCGTGGTGCTCACCGAACGCACCGACTACCTCGGGTTCGGGCCGCTCCGCGTCGGGTTCTGGGTGTGCGGGCGCTTCGAGGTTCGCGATGGCCGGGTCTGCGGCTGGCAGGACTACTTCTCCAAATCGGACATGGCCAAGGGCGCGGTGCGCGGGCTTGTCGAGATGGTCACCGGCCGGGGTCGCTGACCTCGTCTTCGTCGCCGTCGTGTCGTCTCGTGTCCTGGCGCGTGGCACCCGCGGCTCGCACGACTCGCCGACGCTGTCGGACCCTCCGCCTACCCTCTAGTCCATGAGCATCGACCACTCCGCCGCCCGTGAGCGGCTCGCCGCCCTGCCCACCGAGACCCGCGTCGCAGTAGTGACGGGCGCGTCGTCGGGAATCGGCGAGGCGTCCGCGCGCGAATTGGCTCGCCTGGGGTTCCATGTGATCGTCGGGGCGCGGCGGGTCGAGCGCCTGGAGTCGCTGGCCGCGGAGATCGGCGGCACCGCCCTTCCCTTGGACGTGACCGACGCCGAGTCGTGCACGGCGTTCTGCGCCGCGATCCCGCGACTGAACGTACTGGTCAACAATGCCGGCGGCGCCAAGGGCACGACCAGCGTGATGGACGCGGACGAGGACCAGTGGCGCTGGATGTGGGAGACCAACGTTCTCGGCACGCTGCGCATGGTTCGCGGCTTCATGCCGGTGCTGGTCGACACAGGCGATGGGCTGGTCATCACCATCACCTCGATCGCCGCCCTCGAATCGTACGACAACGGCTCGGGCTACACGTCGGCCAAGCACGCGCAGGCCGTCCTGCACCGCACGCTGCGCGGGGAGCACCTGGGGCAGCCGGTGCGGTTCACCGAGATCGCGCCCGGCATGGTCGAGACCGAGTTCTCGCGCGTGAGGTTTGATGGCGACGACGACAAGGCGGCCGCCGTCTACCGTGGGCTGACCCCGATGGTGGCCGAGGATGTGGCGGAGATCGTCGGCTTCGTGGCGAGCCGGCCCTCGCACGTCAATCTGGACCAGATCGTGGTGAAGCCGCGGGACCAACACTCCGCGATGCGCGCCCACCGAGGCTGACCCCGGATAGGTGAGGCTGGCCATCCCGGACCGAGGTTAGGCTTACTGACCTGGCACAACGGCGGCGGCGAACATACGCTGGGCCTCTATCGAAAGGGGCCCAATGATGGCCAGGAACAAGAACTCGTTCGTCGAACTCCTCTCCGCTCAGGTCGGTCACGAGTTCGCTGCCAGCCAGCAGTACATCGCGATCGCCGTGTGGGCGGACGCGCAGGACCTGCCGCAGCTCGCGACGCGCTTCTACACGCACAGCCTGGGTGAGCGAAACCACGCGATGATGATGGTCCAGTACATGCTCGACCGCGACATCGCCGTGACGATCCCGGCGGTGCCGGCGCCCCAGGCCACGTTCGGCGGCCCAGCCGACGCGCTGCGCACGGCGCTGGAGCAGGAGAAGGAAGTCACCCGGCAGATCGAAGCAATGTTCCAGGCCGCCCGCGCGGAGTCCGATCCGCTGGGCGAGCAGTTCATGCTGTGGTTCCTCCGCGAGCAGGTCGAGGAGGTCGCCAACATGAGCACTCTCGTGACCATCGCCGAGCGCGCCGCCGGCGACTGGTTCCGCATCGAGGAGTACCTGGCCCGCGAGACCGATGCATCGACCAACACAGGCACCCCGCCCTCCGTGGCCGGCGGCGTCGTCTGACCCCTCCCCGGTAAGCAGACAGACCGCCCCGATCGGCGGGCAGACTTCACGATTCCGACGCTTCGGAACGTGAAGCCTGTCCGCCGATCTGCTGTGACGGCTGGACGCACCGCTAAGCGGCTCGGCAGGCTGGGCGGACGCGGTCAGGCGCGGCTGTACTCCACGTAGCTCACCCCGCTCTCGAAATCGCGACGCGTCCGACGGGTCAGCGTCAGCGGGAGCGCCCCACCCGCCACCAGCGGAACGCCCGCGCCAAGGACGACCGGGTTGACCTTGAGGCGGAACTCGTCGATCTCGTCGACCAGTTGACCGGCCAACGCCCCGCCGCCACACAGCCAGATGTCGAGCGCCGAGTCCTCCGCCTTGAGCCTGCGGATCAGCGTGACTGGGTCCTCGTCGGACGCCGTCAACGCCTGCTCGGCGGGCAGGTCCTCCGGCCGGTGCGTCACCACGTACTGACGCAGGTGCGGGTAACCACTGGACAGGCCCGCGTCCACGGCCACCTGGTGGGTGGTGCGGCCCATGATCACCGTGTCGAATACCCGGTGCGGCGTCTGCGCCAACCCCAGAGGCTCCCGGAGGTGTCCGGGGATAGTTTCGGGGTAGTGCTCGATGATCCAGGGCATGTGATCGCCCTCGACGAGGAAGTCGTCGAAGCCCCCCTCGGGGTCGGCGATGAAACCGTCGATACTGACGGCCACGTAGTAGATGAGCTTGCGCATGGCGGTTCCTCTCTGCGGTGGGATGTGCTTTGTCCACCCCGCTGGAGCAGGGTCAGCCGAGGGTGATCACGTCGTCCACCCCCACCAGTTCGCACCCCGAGGAGGCCTCGACCTCCGAGAACAGCCGCGCCCGCGCCCGCCCGTCGAGGTTGTCTGTGGGCTCGTCCAGCAGCAGAACCCGGGGCCGCCCGAAGAGCCGACTCGCCGCCGCGGCCAGGCGCTCGCCCACGCCGAGTTCCTCGGCGAGGGTGCGATCCGCAGGGGCATCGGCGAGGAGCTGCGGCAGGTAGGCGACGGCGGGCAGGCCAGCTCGTTCGCCATCGACGCTGATCGAGCCGCGTGCCAGCTGCAAGTCGCCCGCGATGAGGCGGAGCAGGGTGCTCTTGCCGGCGCCTTTGCGGCCGACAAGCGAGGTCAGTCCGGGGCCGACCGCGAGGTCGAGTCCGGTGAAGAGTGCGGTGTCGTCAGCAAACGCGTACGCGACGCCGGGCAGGACGAGGGAAGACATGTGTGCTCCAGGAGAGGTGGCGTGGGGCCGGGACTCACCTGCGGTTCAGCACTGTCCTTCGTTCTCCTCGTCTGATGTTCTCGGCTTCGCGCCCCTCACGCCCTAGGTCTCCCCGTGGTCGCGCCGTGCGCAGGCCGACGTGGCGAGCACGTTACGCCCGGTCGGCCGCGGCGGCAAGGGTTCGATCCGGTGGGCGGTGCGTTCCAGGTCTGCCCCGCGGCGGTTTTGCTGGCGGGTCGGTTGTTCTGGCAGATCTGATCGCGGCCCGGCCGATTTTGGTCGCAACCAGCGCGGGATCTCGGCCGATTTTCCGCGCTGGTTGCGACCATTTCCGCTATGCGTACGACCAATCTCGCAGCGCGGCGGGGCGAGCGCGGCGGGACGAGCGGGGCGCGGCGGGGCGGGGTGCCGGTCGCGGCGGGGGTGAGGGCGGGACGACGGCGAGGACTACATGAACGCGCTGGGCGGCAGGCCTTCGCGGCTCGTCATGGGCAGCTCCTTCTCGAGCCGCTCCATGAAGAAGTGCGACTGCACCGCGGTCCAGACGTTGTTGGTCAGCCAGTACAGGCCGATCGCGATGGGGAAGTTGAAAAAATACGCGCCCACGATCGGGAAGAACGGGAACAGGTACATCATGATCTTCATCGATTGGTTCATCGACTCGGTCATGGACTCGGTGATCGACTGGAAGTCCTGCGGCTTGTCCACAGCGCCGGAATTCGCCGCGCCGGAGGCCGCCCCGCCAGCGCTCGCCGCGCCGTCATCCGCCGTGCCGGAGTTCGCCGACGTCGCAGGCTTCTCACCGTCGATCTCGAGCACCTCGCCGTCAACGACCGGCCCGCCGGCGCGCTCGTCGGCATCGATCTGCGCAACTGCCGCCTGCTCGGCCGCCTTGGCCGCCTTCTGCCGACGGAAGGAGTTCCACATGTTGATGAACGTGGCGATGCCGGCCAGCACGAACAGCGGCACGGCCAGCACGAGAATGTCCTCGCGCACGAGCCCCGGATGCAGCGAGTCCATGACGTCCTGCGGCATCCGGATGTAGGACGCCAGCGGCACCCCGAAGATCTCGGCGTTGAGGAACGACGCCACCTGGTCGGGGCCGAACGCGCCGTTCGTGATGGTCGAGGCCTCCTCGATCGACATCCCCCGCGGCGAGAAATTCAGCAGCACGTGGTACAGCCCGATGAACACAGGGATCTGCACCAGCAGTGGCAGGCACCCCGCCGCAGGATGGACCCCGGCGTCGGCGTAGAGCGCCTGCATCTCCTTGGCCTGTTCCTGCCGGTCCTCGGGAGACTTGCGGTCCTTGTACTTGTTCTGCAGCTGCTTCATCTTTGGCGCCAACTGCGCCATCTTGCGCATCGAGTACTGCTGCCGCCACATGGACCGCATCAGCAGCAGACGCACGGTCACCACCAGCAG
This sequence comes from Dietzia sp. ANT_WB102, assembly GCF_008369165.1. NCBI lineage: Bacteria > Bacillati > Actinomycetota > Actinomycetes > Mycobacteriales > Dietziaceae > Dietzia > Dietzia sp. ANT_WB102. The sequence continues at coordinate 1,276,325 of NZ_VOBA01000001.1, read as the reverse complement.
CAACACCGAACCGACCCACGCCGCTCCGGAGTCGGCGTCCACGATGAAGCTCAGCGCCCAGTGCCAGAACTTCATGACGAGGGACACCGGATACGCGAACAGGTCCACGGGATTCTCCAACGACGAGCGGCGCCGGGACGGGCGCGCGGGGCGGGACAGACCAGACAGGTCATGCTCCAGCGTGCCAGGGTCGACGCCCGGGGTGGGCGTCGGGGTCACACGGCCGGGCACTCCACGAGCGGCCCGGGGTCACGAGACCGGGCACTCCACGGGCGGCCCAGTGTCACGAGACCGGGCACTCCACGGGCGGCCCAGGGTCACGCGCCCGGGCCGACACACCAGGACGGCCGGGTCAGATGTGGCAGCCCACCCACACCGGCTCGGGGTGCAGCACCACCCCGAAGGCCTCGCGCACGCCGTCACGGACCTCGCGGGCCAGCGCGATCACGTCGTCCGCGGTGGCCGCCCCCCTGTTGGTCAGCGCCAACGCGTGCTTGGTGGACAGGCGCGCGGGGGACGACGACGAGGGATGCCCCTTGGAGAAACCGGCCCGCTCGATCAGCCATCCCGCCGAGAGTTTGACACCCCCGGGGGCGGAGAAGGCGGGCATTTGTTCGGCCTGCGCGGATCCGAGCCTGCCGGCCACCCGGGATCGGACCGTGGGGAGTTCGTCCTCGCGGATCACCGGGTTGGTGAAAAAGGATCCTGCGGACCAGGTGTCCTCGTCGTCGTCGTCGAGCACCATCCCCTTGCCGCGGCGAAGGTCCAGCACGGTGCGCCGGACCACGGCCGGGTCGCTCCGCTCGCCCGGGGAGACGCCGAGGCGGCCGGCGAGTTCGGCGTAGCGGATCGGTTCGCTGCGGCCGCCGGGATCGAGGCGGAACTCGACCTCGAGGACCACTGCGGCTCCGGTGTTCTTGAGCACAGACGTGCGGTACCCGAGGCCGAGGGCGTCCGGGGTGACCCACTCGTCGACGCCGGTGGCGCGGTCGAACCAGCGCACGCGGTGCAGGATCTGGGCGACCTCCACCCCATACGCGCCGACATTCTGCACCGGCGTCGCGCCCACCGAACCCGGGATGCCGGACAGGCACTCGAGGCCGCCATACCCGCGCGCGACAGTGTCGGCGACCAGGTCGTCCCACGTCAGGCCGGCCCCGGCGCGGACGAGGAGCACATCGTCGGTGGCGCCGGTGAAATAGGCGACGTCCCGGTTGCGCAGGGCGACCACGACCAGGTCGAGGTCGCCGCCGGCCACCACCAGGTTCGAGCCGCCACCCAGCACCAGCACCGGCACGTCCGCGGCGTCCAGGGACCGCACGGCCGCGACAATCGCGTCCGGCGTCGCACACTCCAGCAGGGCGCGGGGGCGGCCGCCGATGCGCAGGGTGGTCAGGTCAGCGAGGCGAGCGCCGGGGACGACGTCGATGTCGTCGATGTGCGACAGTTCGGCGACGACAGGGGCGGCGGGGCGCGGCGAATCGGCGGGATCGGGCGACGGCGGGTTCACACGACCGAGGGTAACCGGCGGCTTGTAGTGTCTGACCCCATGGCGACCCGCTTCTCCCACACGGCACGCATCGACGCTCACGTCGAGACCGTGTTCACCTCCTACGGCGACGAGGCCTACTGGCACGACCGCATTGCCGCCGTCGGCAGCCCGAACGACACCCTCGACGACTTCTCCGTCACCGGCGACACGGTCACCGTGACAGTCACCCAGCACATCCCCGAGGACGACATCCCCGACCTAGCCCGCAAGTTCCTGCCGGGGCAGCTGGTGATCGTCCGAACCAGCACCTACACCGGTTTCGACGGCGAGCGCTACACCGGGACGTCCCGCGCGGAGGCCGCCGGCGGGCTCGGGCAGATCTCCGGCGGCGCCGAGGCCGAGTACCGGGACGGGGCGGCCCACGAGTCCCTCACCGGTCAGGTCACCGTGTCGGTGCCGCTGCTCGGCGGCAAGCTCGAGAAGCTGGTCCTGTCCCACTTAGACCGACTGTTCGAGGCCGAGTACCGGCACCTGCGCCACTGGACCGCCGCCCGCTGACCTGCGGCGGAGGCGTCGGCGCTGCACGCTCGGCCCGGATCGGTGACAATCGGACGAATGCAGCAGCCGTACGACACCCAACGACTCCCCGCGTACGACCAGCCCGGCGTCCAGCACGCAGAGACCCAACAGTTCCCCGGACCCGGGGCGCCCGGCTCGGGCGAGCCCTGGACCGACGGGCGCGACTCGAGCGGGCGCGGCGCGGGCAGGAGGCGTCGCGGGCCGATGATCGCGCTGGTGGTGGCGCTTGCCGTTATCGGGCTGATCGCCGGGCTGGTCGGGCTCGAGTTCGGCATGCGCAACGCCATCAAGAACCGCATGAGCGAGGAGGTCACGGCCAGCCTCGGGTCCCCCGCGCAGGTCGAACTCGGCGCGCGCCCCGTGCTCCTGACCTACATCGACGGCTCGCTCGGCTCCGTCCACATCACCACCGACGGCACCCCCGCCGACGGCGCTACCGGCCCGGCACCGCAGATCGACATCCGGGCCGAGGGGGTGCGCTCCGACGGCGACCTGACCCACGTGGAGTCACTGACCGGGACCGCGTTCGTCTCCGAGCAGGCCATGTCCACCGCCGCGCAGTCCGAGGGCGCGGCAGACACCAGCCCACTTGGCGGGCTGATCCAAGTCCAGGACATCGTCGCCGACCCCACCGCCGGCACACTTCGGGTCTCGATCAGCGGCCTGGCCGAGGCGGTCGTGACGCCGCGGCTCATCGGCGGCAACCTCGAGATGCAACCGGAGCGGGCGTCGATCTTCGGCTTCCAGCTGCCCTCCGAGCTCCTCGGCGGGACCATCTCGATGATGGACTCGGCCCTGGCCGAACTGCCCGAGGGCGTCGAGCTGACCGACGTCCGGGTGGTGCCCGGCGGCATGACCGTCGATATCGCCGGGCAGGACGTCGTGCTCGAGGCCACCAGGTGAGCGTCGGAACGCGCATGCTCATCATCGCCGACACCCACGTCCCCACGCGCGCCCGCGACCTGCCCGCCCGGGTGTGGGACGAAGTCGACGCCACCGACGTGGTGATCCACGCGGGCGACTGGATGGACCTCGCGCTCCTCGACGCCCTCGAGGAACGCGCGGACCGGCTCATCGCCTGTTGGGGGAACAACGACGGCCCGGAGTTGCGGGAGCGCCTACCCGAAGTGGCACGCGAGACGCTCGACGGCGTGCGACTCGCGGTGACGCACGAGGCCGGCGCGTCCGCGGGCCGGGAGACACGCATGTCCGCCGCCTACCCGGACACCGACGTCCTCGTGTTCGGCCACTCACACATCCCGTGGGACACCACCGCGCCGAGGGCGTCCGGCGAGGGCAGCCTGCGCCTGCTCAACCCGGGCTCCCCGACCGATCGGCGTCGCCAACCGCACTGCACGTACATGACCTCGACCATCGCAGGCGGCGAACTGGGCGACGTCGAACTGCACCAGCTCTGAGACCGGCCCGGCGGCTCGCACCCGACGGGCGGCCACGGATTCTGCCACCCTGGAACCCATGAGCAACGACACCACCATGCGCGCCGTGCACCAGGACACCCTCGGGGAGCCGGATGTTCTCGCCGTCGTCGACCTCCCCCGACCGGCGCCCCGCACCAACGAAATCCTCGTCCGCGTCAAGGCCGCCAGCGTCAACCCCACCGACTGGAAGCACCGCGCAAACGGTGGCTTCCTCGGCGAGCCCCCGTTCGTGCTCGGCTGGGACCTGTCCGGCGTCGTCGAGGAGGTGGGCATCGGCGTAGCGCGCTTCTCCCCCGGCGACGAGGTGTTCGGGATGCTCTCCTACCCGTTCGGGCACGGCGCCCACGCCGAGTACGTCACCGCCCCCGCGGCCTGGTTCGCCCCCAAACCCGCCTCGCTCGACCACGTGCAGGCCGCCGCCCTTCCGCTGGTGTCACTGACCGCGTGGCAGGCACTCGTCGAGAACGCGGACATCCAGCCGGGCCAACGGGTGCTCGTCCACGCCGCCGCCGGCGGGGTCGGTCACGTGGCAGTGCAGATCGCCAAAGCCCGCGGCGCATACGTGATCGGCACCGCCAGCGCCGGCAAGCACGATTTCCTGCGCGAGTTGGGCGTCGACGAGGCGATCGACTATCGCGAAGTCGACATCGCCGACGACGTCCGGGACGTGGATGCCGTGCTCGACACGATCGGCGGCACGACCTCCCTGAAGTCCCTGCGGACGCTGCGTCCCGGCGGGATCGTGGTGTCGATCCTGCCCGTGGGTTCCGACGACTTCTACCGCGAAGCCGACGAGCTGGGGGTGCGCGCGGTCCGGATGCTCGTCGACGCCTCGCGGCACGATCTGGTGTCGATCACCGAGCTCGTCGAGCAGGGATCGCTCCGGGCGACGATCGCAGAGGTCTTCCCGCTGGAGCAGGCCGCCGAAGCGCACCGGCGTGGAGAGACCGGCCGGACCACCGGGAAGATGGTGCTCACCACCAGCTGACTCGCGGGCGGCTGCGGGCAGCTACGGGCCCGCGGTGGTCGCGAGCACGCCGCCAGCGCATCCCGTCCCGGATACGCTGCCTCTCCGGCTTGCGCGCCCTCTTTGGTCCATACCCGACGCGCATGCCGGGCGATTGCGTACATTCTTCGATCGCAAGCCGCACGGACTGGCGCCGCCGGCGTCAGCGGCGACGGCGCGCAGGGCGGGTCCGGGCCGGGAGCGGGCTGCTGGCGGGGTCGGGGTGCAGGCCGGGTGGTTACTCGGGGAAGCCCTCCAGCACCGCGCGGCTGCCGCTCAAGCCCAGCCGGGTCGCGCCGGCGGCGATCATCGCGCGGGCCGTGTCGGCATCACGGATCCCGCCGGACGCCTTGATTCCCAGTTGGCCGCCGACCGCCCGGTGCATGGCCTCGACCGCACGCACGCTGGCGCCGCCGGCGGGATGGAATCCGGTCGAGGTCTTGACGAAGTCGGCGCCAGCCCGGGCGACGGCATGGCAGAGGGCCTCGATCCGCTCGTCGCCCGCCTCCTCCCCCAGCGCCTTATGGATCGCCGCGGTCTCGAGGATGACCTTGATGACCACGGGCGGGGGAACGGCATCCCGCATGGCCAGCACGTCGGCCATCACCTCGTCGACCAGGCCCGCGATGGCGGCGCCCACGTCGATCACCATGTCCACTTCGCGGGCCCCCTGGTCTACGGCGAGCCGGCCCTCCATCGCCTTGACCAACGAGTGGTGCTTGCCGGACGGGAAGCCTGCGACCGTGGCCACGATCTGTTCCCCGGTCCGCACCGGGAGCATGGCCGGACTCACGCACACGGCCTTGACTCCCAGGTCACGGGCTTCGTCGACGCAGGCCTGGACATCGTCGCGGGAGGCGTCTGGGGAGAGCAGGGTGTGGTCGATCATCGCGGCGACCCGGGCGCGGGTCAGCTGGTGAGTCGGGGTGGCGTCCATGCGGGCCAGCCTAGCGGGGCCGCCCGGCAGCACTGCTGGCACAATGGGCACTCATGTCACGACGCTTCGTCCTCACGCTGGGTTGTCCGGACCGCATTGGTATCGTCGCCCGGATCGCCACCTTCCTCGCCGAGCTGGGTGGGACGATCGTGGAGGCGGCCTACCACGCGGACGAGGATTCGAACTGGTTCTTCACCCGCCAGTCCGTCGACGCGGAGTCAATCGGGATGGAGCTCGACGAACTTCGGCGTCGCTTCGAGCGCGTGGCGGCCGAGCTGGGCCCGGAGACCGACTGGAAGATCTCTGACTCCGCCGAACCCAAGGACATCGTCATCCTGGTCTCCAAGGAGGGGCACTGCCTTCACGACCTGCTGGGGCGGGTCGAGAGTGGCGACTTTCCGGCGCGGGTCCGAGCCGTGATCGGGAACCACGACAATCTGCGGGGGATGGCCGAGGCGCACGGCGCACCGTTCCACCACGTTCCGTTCCCGGCCGACCCGACCGAGCGGGGCCCGGCTTTCGAGGAGGTCGCCGCGCTCGTCGACGACATCGACCCGCACGCGATCGTGCTGGCCCGCTTCATGCAGGTCCTCCCGGACGGACTGTGCACCCAGTGGGCGGGCCGCGCCCTCAACATCCACCACAGTTTCCTGCCCAGCTTCGTGGGCGCCCGCCCGTACCACCAGGCGCATATCCGCGGGGTGAAGTTGATCGGGGCGACCTGCCACTACGTGACGGCCGACCTCGACGAGGGGCCGATCATCGAACAGGACGTCATCCGGGTGGACCACACGGCGACGGTGCGGGACATGGTCCGGCAGGGCCGCGACGCGGAGAAGCTGGTCCTGGCCCGGGGGCTGCGCTGGCACTTGGAGGACCGGGTACTGGTGCACGGCGGGCGGACCGTCGTGTTCGCCTAGATCGTCGTGATCGACTAGGTCAGTCCTCGGGGAAGCCGTACCGCTCGGTGAGCAGGGTCTGGGCCGCCGAGAGGAAGATCAGTCGGGCGGCGGCACCAGCCCGGGGCATGATCCCCGAGACCCGTTTGACGATGACGGACTGCTCCATCCCGGCGTCCCTCATGGTCTGGACGAGGACCTCGAGCGCCTCGGCCGCGGTGCTCTGCCCCTCGAGGAACAGGCGGCCGATCTTGCCGATCCCTTCCTCACCGACCCCGAGGACGATGAGCTCGCGGAACAACTCGTACATGTAGCGGTCCGCGAAGAAGTGGCCGGCCGCGCCAGATTCGCTGGTCAAGCCGATGGCCGATCCCTTTTCGAGGAGGTCCTCCCCGAACTCGAATCCCGCCACGGACTCCACACCGCCACGCGGGATTCGACGCCGGGGGCTGCTGGAGCGCCGCTCCGGCAAGACGGTCTCCACGTTCAGCAACTCAGTGAGCGTGAATCCGTGGCGCTCCGCGATGAACAGTTCTTCGATCGTGGCGAATGTGTAGCCGCGGTCGAGCAGACGGAGGATCTGGTTCAGGCGATGCTTGTGGGCCGGCCCGTAAAACGCGGTGCGGCCCCGGCGACTGGGCGCCGGTAGCAGTCCCCGCTCCTGATAGACGCGGATGTTGCGCACCGTGGTGCCGGAGTCCTCGGCCAGCTCCTCGATCCGCTGCAGCGGCCCGGTCTCCGACTGTTTCACCTGCGCCGTCCGCCGACCGCAGGTCGAACGTCAGCGAAGAACACGCCCACCGCGACCATGGCGATGATGCTGAGGAACCCCAATGGCCGGATCGCGAACATGAGGGCAGCAACCGCGCAAATCCCGATCCAGGCCGGCTTGGGCCACTTGCCCTCGACCGAGTACGCCGCTGCCGGCGGGAGGACGGCTAGGACAACACCGACCAGTGCCCACACGACGAGAGCGCCCTGGATAGCCAGTTGGACCATGCCCCACGTCCCGGGAAGTGTGTCAATCACGTAGCCCAGTGTAGTCGGCCCCTTCGACACCGAAGTGTGTCGATGTTCACGGCGTCCTGACCTCGAACGGGCGCCCGGGAGGAATGCACGACGCCCCGGCCCCTTCCCGAAGGAAGGGGCCGGGGCGTCGATGCCGCAGTCTTCAGCGTTGCGCTCTCAAGCGCCGCTGTCTTACGTGCCGCTGTGTCAGATGCGGTCCGTGCCCGCGGGGGGCAGCGGGGTGTCCGCGGTGGTCAGCGCGGGATCGTTGTACGCCAGCTCCATCGGCGACGGGGCGTCCGAGTCGCCTCCGGCCGGCGTGCTCGACTCGGCCTTACCGGAAGCCGGCTTGGTCGCGGCCGGCTTGTTTGCAGTCGGCTTGTTTGCAGTCGGCTTGGCGGCGGTCGGCTTGGCGGCGGTTGACGTCGTGGCCTCGGTGGTCGTCGTCGACTTGGCGGGGGCCTTCTTGGCGGGCGCCTGCTTAGCCGGAGCCTTCTTGGCGGCAGCCTTCCTCGCCGGCGCCTTCTTGGTCGGAGCCGTGCGGGCCTCGACCTCGGCGGTGCCGCGCGCAACCTCGGCGGACACCGCGGAGGCGGCCTCGTCGACGCGGTCGGCGGCCTTGCCCGCAGCCTCGTCGACGCGGACAGCAGCCTTGATCGCGGTCGTGTCGACCCTGTCAGCCACCTCGTCGACACGCTCCGCCGCCGACTCGGCGACGTCACCGGCGGCCTCGGCCGCCTGGCGGGCACTCTTGGAGACGCGACCGGCGGCCTTCACACCAATAGTGCGGGTCTGGCGGGCGACGGTGCCGAGGGCCTCCTCGCCCAGCTCGACCTGCTCCTCGACGGCACCGGCGGCGCGGGCGACCTGCTCGTTGACGCGGGCCAAGCCGGCCTCGAGCTGCGGGTTCTCCTCGCGGAGCCGGCTCACGACATCCTCACCGCGGGCCGCGAGCCCGCCGTAGATGCCGGCCGCAACCTGGACGTACGCGTCGGCGACCTTGCGCAGCTCCTCTGGGCGGAAGCGGTTGACGAGCTCCTCGACCTCGGCGGGCAGGGCCTGGACGCGCTCGGGGACCTCGTTCACGCGGTTCTGCACCTCGGTGACGCGGTTTTGCGCTTCGGCCACGCGCTCGGTGATCCGGTTCTGCGCCTCGGTGACGCGCTCGCTGACCTTGGACTGCGCGTCAGTGACGGCCTCCTCGGCGCGGCGGCGCAGGTCCGCGACCATCCCGGAGACGGCCTGGATCGCGAGGTCGTTGACCCCCACGTAGGCGTAGACCGGAGTGCGAACGGCGGCGATGGCCTGGCCGAGCGGACCCTCGAGGGCCTGCGCCTTCACAGCCTCGCCCTTGGCCTTCTGCTCTGCGGCCTCGGCGGTGGTCTTCTTGGACGTCGTCTTCTTGGACGTGGTCTTCTTGTCAGTCATGTGGGCTCCTCGTCAGTGTCATGCGGGTGTTCTCTTGTGCGGTGTCACGTGGCCCTGCGGGCCGCCGTCGGGCATTCCCTCAAGGAATGTCGACGACCTGGTCGGCTGCCGTCGCGTTGTTCGCTCGGAACGACTCGTAGATCTCCACGAGCACCTCCCTCTGTCGCTCTGTGAGGTCCGGGGCGGTGAGGATGGCATCCCTCACCGGACTCCCCTGCTTGAGCTCGAGGATCCCCGCGCGGGCATAGAGCACCTCTGCGGACAGCCTCAGACCTCGGGCGATCTGACCCAGCACCTCGGCGGACGGCTTGCGCAGCCCGCGTTCGATCTGGCTCAGATACGGGTTGGAGACGCCGGCACGCTCGGCGAGCTGCCGGATGGACACCTCGGCGGCCTCCCGCTGTGCGCGGATGAACGACCCGATGTCCTGCGACTCGGACGAACGCTTGTCGGACTCGCTGCGACCGGGGAGGGCGCTGGTCCGCGGGACCTCACCGGTCGGTTTGCTCCTACGAGCGAGGGTCCCGGCGGTCGGTTCGTCGACCTGCGGCTTGGTGTTCCTCGCAGCCCCATCGTGGGGGTGCCCACTTTGTGCGGCCATGGAGTCACCTCCCTCGCTGTTCGTCTCTCATCGCCTACTCACAACGCTAGCAAGGAGTGCTAGCTACAGCAAGCGCAATGTGCACAGTGATTGCGTGCAATGCATCACACTGGCGCGGGGCCGGCGGTCAGTCCACTCAGAAGATGAGCTCGGTGGAGATGTGGATGACGAGCCCCGCCAGGGCCCCCACGACCGTCCCGTTGATGCGAATGAACTGCAGGTCCTTGCCCGCGAGCAACTCGATCTTGTCGGAGGCCTCGTCGGCGTCCCACCGTTCAACGGTGTCGGAGATGATCGAGGTCACCTCGCCGGCATAGTTCTCGGCGACGTAGCGCGCGGTGCGGGTCATGTAGTCATCCATGCGGGCCCGCATCTTCTCATCGCCGACGAGCATGTCGGCCAGGCGGCCCAACAGGTCGTCGATCTTGACCCGCAGCGTGGACGAGGAATCCTCCGTGGCATCGATGATCATCCGCTTGGCGGCCGCCCATGCCGACCCGGCGGCGCGACGCACCTCGTCGCGGTTCATGACCTCCTGCTTGAAGGTCTCGAGCTTGGCCATCGTGGACGGGTCGTGTTGAAGGTCACGGGCGAAGTCTTCGACGAACCCGATCAGCGCGACCCGCACCGGATGCTGCTTGTCGACCTTGATCTGCCAGCTCCATTCGCGCAGCTCGCGGTAGGCGCGGTCGGAGAGCAGCTCGTTGACGAACTGGGGCGCCCAGGTGGGCGCCTTCTCGCGGACCCAGCGGTCGACGGTCTCCGGATTCGCCTCGACCCAGCCGTGCGCGCGGTCGGCCATGAGGTCCAGCAGCGGCAGGTGACGTCCCTCGTCGAGGAGCTCGGCGAGGATCCGCCCGGCCGGCGGGCCCCACTCGGGCTCGGCGATACGAGCGACGATGGTGCGTTCGATGATCGCGACGGCGTCGTCATCCCGCAGCACGGCGAGGACGGAGCGGATGGCCTTGGCTGCCTGGTCGGAGGCGAGCGCTCGGTGATCGTCCTCCGCCAACCACTCACCGGCACGTTCGGGGATGCGGGCGCTGCGGACCTTCTCGCTCACCATTTCGGGATCGAGGAAGTTCTCGCCGACGAACCCGCCGAGCGACGTACCCAGCTGGTCCTTCTTACGGCGGATGAGCGCGGTGTGCGGGATGGGGATGCCCAGCGGGTGTCGGAACAGGGCGGTCACGGCGAACCAGTCGGCCAGCCCGCCGACCATCCCCGCCTCGGCGGCGGCCCGGACGTAGCCCACCCACGGGTCGGCGCCGTTGTGCAGTGCGTATTGGGCGACCAGGTAGATCAGCCCGGCCACGACGAGGAACCCCGTCGCGACCATCTTCATGCGACGGAGGGCGGACCTCCGCTCGGCGTCGGTCGCCGGGTCGCCCGCCTTGAGGGCGGGCGTGCCGGCGTCGACGGCCGGGTCGACCGTCAGTGTGCGTCCTGACGGCCGTGCTTGCGGAAGCCGTACATGCAGACGAACAGACCGACGAGGAAGACGACGGCGGTCGCCACGACCGCGGCGACGGCCAGGCCCAGGGAGACCCCGGCGTTCTCGGTGTAGTAGCCGATGGCGGTGATGGGCAGCCCCAGCATCGTCATGCTCAGCAGGATGATGACCGAGCCCACGTAGATCTCGGTTGCGTACAGCGGGTAGGTGGGGGCGACCTCCGTCGCGTACTCCGGGTAGTACTCCTCGACGATGGCGGCACCAGTGTGCTCGAGCTTCTGACCGGCCATGATGTCGTCCTCTTTCGTCAACTACCGATCCCGGGCCCGTGGCCTGGGACTTGCTCGCCCCCCATCTTATTAGAACCGCGCCGGTCCGGGGCAACCGCCCGTCGGATCCGCCGCGCGGCGGTGACCAGATTGCGCAGGCTCGGCTCCAATTGCCAGGTGTAGCGGCTCTTGAGCCCTCCGTCGGGTACCGCCCACAGGCGCTCCACCCCGACCGCGTCCACCGCTGTGAGCAGTCGCTCGTGGAGTAAGTCGATGTCGGGCACGAACCCGGACCGCGACTCGTACACCCCGGGTGCGACCTGCCGGGTCAGGGTGTGGCCGGTGAGCGCGTCGAGCACCCACTCGATCGACCGCGTGGCGACGATCGCTGTGACGTCGGCGTCGAGCTCCTCGATCGCCTCCTGCATCACCTGCAGCGACGAGTACGTCATGTGGGTGTGGATCTGCGTGTCCGGGCGGGCCCCGGCAGAGGCGAGCAGGAAGGTACCCACGGCCCAGTCGAGGTAGGCGCGCCGGTCCGCGCCGCGGCGCGGCAGGAGTTCCCGGATGGCGGGTTCGTCGATCTGGATGATCGCCGTCCCCGCCGCCTCCAGGTCCGCCACCTCGTCGCGCACCACCAGCGCCAGTTGTGCGGCGACCTCGGGGAGCGCCAGGTCGGTGCGGCAGAACGACCGGGCCAGCATGGTGACCGGTCCGGTGACCATCCCCTTGACCGGGCGGTCGGTCAGCGACTGCGCGTACCCCGTCCACTCCACGGTCATCGGGGCGGGCCGGGCCACGTCGCCATACAGGATGGGCGGTCGCACGCAGCGGGAACCGTAGGACTGAACCCAGCCGCTGCGCGTGGCCGCGAACCCGTCGAGCAGTTCGGCGAAATACTGCACCATGTCGTTGCGCTCGACCTCGCCGTGCACCAGGACGTCCAGACCGATGTCCTCCTGCAGGCGGATCACCGAGGCGATCTCGGCGCGCAGGTAGTCGCAATACTTTGCGTAGTCGATCCGCCCGTCCGCCAAGTCCTTGCGGGCGCGCCGAATCTGCACGGTCTGCGGGAACGAGCCGAGGGTCGCGGTGGGCAGGGTGGGAAGACCGAGCCGCTCGGCCTGCCGGGCGGCCCGCTCGGAGTACGGTGCGCGGACCTTGTCGTTGTCGTCGATCCGGGCGGTCCGCGCCCGCACGTCCTCGCGGCGCGCACTGGGCAGTTCTGGTAGCCGGCGCCAGCGCGGCGAGACTCCGTCGACGAGACCGTGCGCCAGCGACACCACCTCGGCGACCTTCTGCTCCGCGAACGCCAGCGAGTCCGCGAGCTCCTCGGGCAGGTCGGGCTCGGCCACTACGTCGTACGGCACGTGCAGCAGCGTGCACGAGGTCGACACCACCACGTCATCGAACACGGTCCTCAGCTCGCGCAGGTAGTCCAGTGCGGCGAACTTGTCTGTGCGCCATACGTTCTGGCCGTCCACGACACCGGCGTACAGGCGCTTGCCGCGCAGCCCCGGCACGTCCGCGAGGTTGGCCGCCGACCGCCACCCGTGCACCAGGTCCAAGCCGATCGCCTCGATCCCGGTGGCCGCCAGGGCCGGCAGCGCATCGCCGAGGTCGCCGTACTCCCCC